>CAYWVR010000093.1:0-1525 GCA_964461715.1 uncultured Anaerolineales bacterium | reverse complement strand
GGGTGTGCCCGACGTTTGTGGCACTATGCGGCCTGGCGTTGTTGGGTCCAATAGCGTTTCCACAGGTTCGAGTGGTAAAGGGCCCCGAGGGCCATCATGGCCTCGGCATTGGGCGTGTTCCAACGCATCCCGCTGCCTTTCAGCCGGCGTGTCAGCGTCTTGCAGAACGCCTCGGTCGGGCCGCTCCCCACGTCCCAGCCCCGCGCCAGGAACGTCGGGTAATCCAGCATGTCCCCCCGCCTCGCCACGTACTGCTCCAGGGCCCGCAGCGTATCGCGTTTCGCCCGCGAACGGGTGGCCTTCAGCCGATCCCGCACTACCGCCAGGAGGCCCGCAGCGCCCTGCTCGTGCAAGGCCCTCGAGGCCGACTCGCACCAGGCCCGCGCCTCGGCCGTTCCCTCTCCGAAGCACGACCACGCCGCCCCCGCCACGTGCTCCATCACGTGGTAGTAGTCCAGGATCTGGGCGTCGAGCATCGGCAGCCGCGTCGAGAGTTGCCGGCGGATCCACGGCGCCCCGTCCACCACCGCCACCTTCTCCTCGGCCGCGCCCAACCGCAAACGCCCCGCCGCTCGACGCGCCCGCCGGCCCAACTCGTCCGGGCCCCCCGAGACGCCCAAGGCGTACTGGTGCTCGCCCGAGGCGTCGTAGAACGCCGCGATCTTGAACTCCTTCCACGGACCCGACGCCCCCGCAAAACGCCGCGCCAGACGCGATCGACGCCCGACCTTCCGGCCACGGCGGCGGTTCGCCCGACGCTTCGCCTTCTCCGCCGCCGTCACTACCGGCACCATCACCCCGTCCATTCCCACCATCAGCCGCGTCGGGCCTTCCGGCCCCACACGGCACGCCTCCACGTCCCAGTCCGGACCCCACCGGCCCGACCGCACCCCCGCCAGAAGGTCACGCCCTTGCGACTCGGTCACCTCCCGAAGGTGCTCGTCGCTGACCCGGATTTGACCCAGCTTCGCCAGCGTCTCGGCCCCACGACGGAACCCCTCCTCCGACAGCCCCACCCAGCAACACAACTCCCGGGCCCCCACGCTGACCGTCCCGTCCTCGATCCCCAGCCACACATCGACCGGACGCATCGTTCCCGTCTCCGGACTCCACCACACCCGACGCGTGATCCGGATCGACCCGTTCACCGTCAGATGCGACACCCCCTGCGACCCCTTGTTACGGGCCCGGCTTCCCTCCGCTCGCTTCGGAGGGGGGAAAAGCCGCTTCCGCGGCCTCCGAACGCAACTGGATGGCCTTCTGGTAAACCGTCTCCCGGAACGTCGCCAACAGGTCCCGCACCTGAAACTCGCTCCCCGCGATCACCGCCCCGTCCGGGGCCTCGTTGACCGCCCCCGCCACCTCCTCCACCAACCGCTCAAAGTCTTCCCGCAACGCCGCCTTCAACCGTCCCCTGCTCACCCGCGCAGACTTCCCCATCGCTTCCACCTCCTCCAGGCGTCATTGCCTGCAGGAGATACTCTACAACCGCCTTTTCGGCGCGCCAGAAGATTTTGGCGCACCC
>CAYWVR010000092.1:0-1623 GCA_964461715.1 uncultured Anaerolineales bacterium | reverse complement strand
TAGGGGCCTGCTGATGTCGTGGTGCTGTCCTTGGGCGCGCGCCGGCCCCCGGGCCCGTTTCGCCGCCCCGCTTGTGAGGCGCTTTCGGCGCCATGACCACCGGTAGGCATTCCCACGTTCACCCCGAAGAACGCGGGCCGCTTGCGGCCCGGCGAAACGTGGCCTGTGACGCCGCAGAACCGAAACCGGCAGGTTTTTGCCCGGTTGAACAGGGCGCTCCCCGGAGGACATCCATGAAGCCGCTCATGGTCCTGACGCTGATCGCCGCACTCGCCCTGCCCTCCCTCGCCGACGACGCCTGGCCGCGCTTCCGCGGACCGGACGGGACGGGCTTGGCCCCCGCCGACGACCGGATTCCCAGCACGTGGACCGAGACGGATCTGGCATGGAAGACCGACCTCCCCGGCAAGGGTCACGCGAGCTCCATCGTCTGGGACGGGCGCGTCTACACCACGGCCGCCGACGATGCCGACACGACGGGCCACATCGCCTGCCTCGACGCCGCGACCGGCCGCCCCCGCTGGACGCGGGCCTTCGACCTCGAGAAGGCGGGCATGCACCGCCAGAACAGCCCCGCCGTCGCCACGCCCTGCGCCGATGCCGCCGGCGTCTACATCCTCTGGACCGGCCCGAAACGGATCCGCCTCGTCGCCCTCGACCACGACGGCCGCGACCGGTGGGCGGCTGACCTCGGGCCCTTCTCGAGCCAGCACGGGCCGGGGACCTCGCCCCTGGCGGCCGGGGGCCTGGTGATCCTCGCGAACGATCAGCGCGGCGAGTCGTCCGTCGTCGCGCTCGACGCCGCAACCGGGGACGTGAAGTGGCAGACCGAGCGCAAGGGCGGCCGGACCGCCTACGGGACCCCCGCCGTGCGGCGGCTCCCCGGCCAGGGCCCGGAGCTCGTCCTGGCGAGCGATAGGAACGGCCTCGCGGGCCTCGACCTCGCGAGCGGCACGGTGGCGTGGCAACTGCCCAACGTCCTGCCCGACCGCTGCGTCTCCTCGCCGGTAACGGCAGGGGAGCGGGTGCTGGCAACGTGCGGCGTGGGCGGTGGCGGGACGCACCTCGTCGCCGCCCGGGCGGCGCCTGGCGTCGAGCCGACGGTCCTCTACACCGAGCGCGGCGGGCGCGACGTGCCCTACGTCCCAACGCCTCTGGTGCGCAAGGGGCTCGCCTTCCTCTGGACCGACAAGGGCACGGTCCGGTGCCTGCGGGCGGAGACGGGTGAGGTCGTCTGGACGCAGGACCTGGGCGCGAAGTTCTACAGCTCGCCCGTCGCGGTCGGTGACCGCCTCTTCGCCGTCTCGCGCCGGGGGATCGTCTTCGTCGTCCGCGCCGCCGACACGTTCGAGCTCCTCGGCGCCAACCCTCTCGGCGAAGGCACCCACGCCACCCCCGCCATCTCCGGCGGCCGCATCTTCTTCCGCACGTTCAGCCGTGTGCTGGCCGTGGGGCGCCAAGGCCCCCCGGACCGACCGGCTGTCCAAGCGGGAAACGCGCGTCGAAGCCTTGACGATGGGGCGAGAATGACGTATAGTCCGTGGCCTTGGCTACCCCGCGGGCTCAAGCCCGTGCGGATGCTTGGTCGAGAAGACGACGTACCCACGATCCCCGGTAGCTCAA
>CAYWVR010000091.1:0-2365 GCA_964461715.1 uncultured Anaerolineales bacterium | reverse complement strand
CGCCGCCCCCGCCGCACCCCCGTGGCGGAGGCCGTCATGACCGACCTCGTCGCGGCCGCCCTCGGCAACACCTCGGCCGCCCTCGCGGCCGTCCAGGGGACCCGCCCGGGCGAGGTGCTGCGCGTTCCCATCGCCGAGATCGAGGACCTGAAGGACGGCTTCGCCCGCGTCGCCCCCGGAGACGGCGGGGCCGAGGTGCCGATCGTCGTCGTCTCCGTCCACCCGCCGGCCCTCGAACGGTTCCGGCGCCTCGCCGCCAACGTCGCCCAGAAGCTGCCCGAGGTCGCGGGCGTCGACTTCCCCATCCCCGTCGCCGCCGACGTCGACGAGCCCGCCCGCGTCGGGCCCGACCGGCTCCTGGCGTGCCTCGCCGCGTACCGCCGGGCCGGCGGACCGTGCGTCGTCGTCGACGCCGGCACCGCCGTTACCGTCAACGCCGTCGACCCCGAGGGCACGTTCCTCGGCGGGGCCATCCTGCCGGGCGCCCGGCTCCAGACGGTCGCGCTGTCGCGCGGCACGGTGGGGTTGCCCGAGATCGCGTACCGCCCGCCCGACGCGGTCATCGGACGCGACACCGAGGAGGCGATCCGCTCCGGCGTCGGCTGGGGCGTCCAGGGAGGCGTCTCGTACGTCGCCGCCGCCACCGCCGGGGCCCTCATCCACCGTTACCCGGACGCGGCCCGCCCGACCGTTTTCCTCACCGGCGGCGGGGCCGACGACGTCGAGCGGCTCCTCGAGGACCTCGTCGCCCGGTCCCGGGGCGCCGACCCCGATCACCCCGGCGACCCCTTCGTCCGCCGCGTCCCGGACCTCGTACTCGAAGGTCTTGTGATCGCGTATCGTCAGTGGCAGGAGCGATGACGCCCACGGCCTGCTTCGCCGTCCTCACCCCGCCCGGCCGGGGCGGCATCGCCGTCCTGCGATGCTCGGGCCACGGGGCCGCCCGCGCCGTCGAGACCCTCTTTCGCGGTCGCCTGCCCGAAGCCGGCCGTCTTGCCTACGGCCACGTCGTGGATGACCAGGGGAGGCCGCTGGACGAGGTCATCCTCTACCGGGCCGCCGACGAGACGTTCGAGATCAACGGCCACGGCGGCCCCGCGGCGGTCGAGGCCCTCGCCGGGCGGCTCGAGGCGGCGGGCCTTAGGCGCGCCGATCCCGACGCCCTTGCCGCCCGCGAGGGCATCGGCCCCGTCGCCCGCGACGCCCTCCACAGGCTCCCCCGGACCCGGACCACGTTGGCCGCCCGGATCCTGCTGGACCAGTTGAACGGCGCCCTGGAACGGGCGATTCAGGGCGCAGCAGACGTGGCGGCCGTGGAGGCCCTCCTGGACCGCTGGCGGACATGCGGCCGGTTCCTGGCCCGGCCGCCGGTGATCGCCGTCGCCGGGCCACCGAACGCGGGCAAAAGCACCCTCGTCAACCGCCTCGTCGGGGCCGACCGCGTCCTTACCCACCCGGCCCCCGGCACGACCCGCGACGCCGTCGAGGCCGAGGCGTCGCTCGGCGGGCTGCCCGTTGTCCTCGTCGACACGGCAGGCCTCCGGGACGCGGTCGATGAGATCGAGCGCCTCGGCATCGAGCGAGCCGAAAGCCGCATCGCCGAGGCCGACCTCGTCCTCTATCTCATCGATGCCGCTTCCGGCCCCGACCTTTCCGACGCCCGGGCCCTGGCCGCCCTCGGCCCCCGGGCCCTCCCCCTTGCCGCCAAGTCCGACCTCGCCCCGCCCCCCGCCGGCTACCAGCCCGTCTCTGCCGCCACCGGCGACGGGATCGACGCCCTGATCGAAGCCATCCGGCACCGTCTCGCCTTCGCCCCGCCCCCGCCCGGAACCGCCGTCCCCTTCACCGAGTCACAGGCCGCCGCCCTCCGCGCCGCCCGCGCCGCTTTCACCGAAGACGACGCAGGCCGCGCCTGAACCCCCGCGCCGGGACACACCCGTGCCTCTCCCCCTGGCCCCCGGCCGCTCCTGGGGTCCGCTTCGCCGCCGCGCCGACTCGCGGCGCCATCCATCGCCGCGCGCCGCCCCTCTGAGCATGAGGTCGGCGGTGTGACGCGGCAGGGAAGGTGGCGGCAAGCCCCCCGCACTCCAGACGAAAATGCGTAAGGATTCAACTCTGAAACGCAACAGGGGTGAGATTCACTCTCGCAGCACCTCATGGGGCGTTCGGTAGCCCAGGCATTTCCGTGACCTGCCCCCATTTTATGTACCAGCCGTTATGAGAGTCAGGGCCTCCACAGGTTCCCCCGCTTGCCGGGCCGGAGGGAGGGGCGCAGCCCCGACCGCAGGCCCGGCAAG
This sequence comes from uncultured Anaerolineales bacterium, assembly GCA_964461715.1. GTDB lineage: Bacteria > Planctomycetota > Phycisphaerae > FEN-1346 > FEN-1346 > CAYWVR01. The sequence goes on along the minus strand of CAYWVR010000091.1, from coordinate 68 downwards.
CGTCGCCGCATAAGCCGCCGGGGTCCGATACCCCAGCGACGAGTGCGGCCGACGATGGTTATACTCAT
>CAYWVR010000090.1:0-2489 GCA_964461715.1 uncultured Anaerolineales bacterium | reverse complement strand
CGTCGCTGGTCTTGGAGGCGACCTCGCGGACCATCTGGGCGCCCATGTTCTCCCACGGGTCTTCGAGCTCGATCTCCTTGGCGACGGTCACGCCGTCCTTGGTGACGGTCGGGCCGCCGAAACTCTTCTCGAGGATGACGTTGCGGCCGCTGGGGCCGAGGGTGACGCGGACGGCCTTGGCGAGCTTGGCGACGCCGCGGCGGAGGGCTTCGCGGGCTTCCTGGTCAAATGCGATCTTTTTGGCTGGCACGGTTCAGTCTCCTTTGGGGATGCGCGGGGAACGGGCTCACTTGAGGACGGCGAGGATGTCGTCCTGGCCCATGATGAGCAGCTCGTCGCCTTCGACGGTGACGTCGGTACCGGCGTAGCTGGAGAAGATGACCTGGTCGCCCTTCTTGACGGACGGCTTGGCGACCTCGCCGCTATCGAGGACCTTGCCCTCGCCGACCGCGACCACCGTGCCGCGCTTCGGCTTCTCCTTCGCCGTGTCCGGCAGCACGATGCCGCCCTTGGTCGTCGCCTCGGCTTCGAGGCGCTTGACGACGATGCGATCGCCAATAGGTGTCAGTTTCACAGTCTGCTCTCCTTTCGCTGAGTCCGGTCGTTCTTATTCGGAAAACACGGGTCCGGCCGGTCGCCTACGGCCGGTGCCGGACCACGCTCATCACCACCGTCACGATGCGGCGCCGGTCGGCGGGCTTGGCCAGGATCGTCGTGATCCTGAGGCGCGCCAGGTCCACCCGCGGGACGTCCTTGGGGCGCCCCGTCATGAGGACGGCCGGGGCGTCGGCACCCTCGCGTCGGATGCGGCGGATGGTTTCGAGACCGTCGAGGCGCGGCATGTGGAAGTCCATGAGCACGAGGTCCAAGTGCCGCGTTCGGACCAGCTCGATGGCTTCCTCGCCGCATGCCGCCTCGAAGGTGCGCAGCCCCTCGCGGGCAAGGACCTCGCGGACGGCCTCGCGCCAGGCGTCGCTGTCGTCGGTCACGAGGACCGACGGCTCGTCGCTGATGCAGGCAGGTTGCGCGACCATGGCTCGCTCTCGCTAGACTCGTTGCGGCAAGAACTAGGGTGCAACCGGTATGCCAAAGGAGGGGACTCCCGGGACAAGGTGCGTAAGTCATTATGCGGCAAAGGCTTGCATTGCTTTGATCCGGCGCAGCGGAAGTCGCATCCCTTCGGCGCGACCTTCGTGCGTGCCAAAATGCGCCTCCTCGGTATCCGATCGCTGCCAGGATGGCAGGGCCTTTGGGGTTGCAGCGGGAGCGCGCGGGCGGCTATGTTCAGAGACCCGGGGCCCCGCTTCAGGGAGACGCCGCATGTGGTTGCTGATCGTGCTTGCGCCCGTGCCGCTCGTGGCGGCGGCGTATGCGACGGTCGGGCGGCGACGCGAGCCGCCGCTCGTGGGCGTGCCGCGCGCCGTTGCCCTCATCCTCACGAGCGTCTACCTGGCGTGCAACCTGACGTTCGCGGGGGACTTCTACGCGATGCTGTGCGACCCCGCGTGGCGATCGCCGGGGGTGGGTCTCCTGGGCATGGCTGCGACGGCGCTTGGGGCGGGCATGGCCGTCTACCTGGTGATGACGCGGCGGCGGCTGGCGATCGGGTGGAGCCTCGGGGCCGTCATCGCCATGGTGCCGGCGTTCCTCTGGGCCGTGCACCAGCTTGCGAACCCGCTGGGCATGGTCTGGGAGGACACGATTCGCCGTTGGTTCCAGGCCGCCTTCGGCCTCTTCATGTACGGTCCGCTTCTGGGCCTGCCCATGGCCGAGAGGTGGTACCGGCAGGCGTTCGATCCCGCAGATCGCGCGCCGGGTGGCACGGGCCGTTTGCCTGCCCGTGAGGATGTGAATCAAGCAACCCTCGCTCTTCTGCCTTCGAAAGGAGACACCGGATGGCCCGCATCCTCGTCACGTGGTACAGCCGCAGCGGTTCGACCGCCAAGATGGCTGAGATCGTCGCCCACGCCGCGCGCGGCGTGGAGGGAGCGGAGGTCGAGCTGAAGGAGGTCGGGGAGGTGGACGCGAAGGGCTTGGCCGCCTACGACGCCCTCCTCATCGGCAGCCCGACCTACTACGGCCTCATGGCCGCCGAGATCAAGAAGCTGTTCGACGACTCCGTCGCCATCCACGGCAAGCTCGACGGCAAGGCCGGCGGGGCGTTCACGAGCGCCGCGAACCTGGGCGGCGGGAACGAGACGACGATCATCTCGATCCTCGAAGCGATGCTCATCCACGGGATGATCGTCAAAGGCACCGCCCAGAAGGACCACTACGGTCCCGTCGCCCTCGGCAAGCCCGACGACCGCGCCGTCGGCGAGTGCGAGAAGCTGGGCCGCTCCATCGCCGAGCTGGCGGTGAGGCTGTTCGGGTGAGGCTGTGATTTTTCGCTTGAACGCCCCGGGCGCAGGTTTAAGATGCCCGATTGACCCGGCCCGCGCTCCCCGCGTGCGCGGGCGAACGATCAGCCGAAAGGAGTCCGACCGTGG
>CAYWVR010000089.1:0-2578 GCA_964461715.1 uncultured Anaerolineales bacterium | reverse complement strand
TGCCGTGCTTCACCACGCGGCCGGACACGCTCTGGGGCGTCACGTTCATGAGCCTCGCCCCCGAGCATCCCCGGATCCCCCAACTCGTCGCCGGCACCGAGCGCGAGGCCGAGGTCCTGGCCTTCTGTGAAAAGTGCAAGCGCCAGGGCGTGGCCGCGCGCGGCGACGTGGACGTCGAGAAGGAGGGCGTCTTTACGGGGGCCTACGTCGTCAACCCCGTGAGCGGCGAGCGCGTGCCCCTCTGGGTCGCCAACTACGCCCTGATGGAATACGGGACCGGGGCCGTGATGGCCGTTCCCGCCCACGACCAACGGGACTTCGAGTTCGCCAGGAAATATGACATCCCCATCCGCGTCGTCATCCAGCCGGAGGGCTCCGACCTCGCGGCCGACGACCTCGACGAGGCGTATGTCGAGGCGGGCGTCATGACGAACTCCGGCGACCTCTCCGGCACGCCCACGCCCTCGGGCATCCCCGACGTCATCCGGTACATCGAGACGCACGGGATGGGCCAGGGCGCCGTCCATTACCGCATCCGCGACTGGCTCATCAGCCGCCAGCGGTACTGGGGCGCCCCCATCCCCATCGTCCATTGTCCCGCGTGCGGGGTCGTGCCCGTGCCGGTAGACCAGCTGCCCGTCCAACTGCCGCCCGAGACGGCGGTCGAGTTCCCCCCGAAGGGCGAGAGCCCCCTGGCGAAGGTCGACGACTGGGTCCACACCGCGTGCCCCGCGTGCGCAGGGCCCGCCAAGCGCGAGACCGACACGCTGGCCCAGTGGCTCTGCTCGTGCTGGTACTTCCTTCGCTACACGTTGACGCACGAAGAGCGCGAGCCCAACGATAGGCCCTTCGACCGGGAGAAGGTCGACCACTGGATGCCCGTCGACCAGTACATCGGCGGCATCGAGCACGCGGTGCTGCACCTGTTGTACACGCGGTTCATCTGCAAGGTGCTGTATGACGCGGGGCACGTCGGTTTCCATGAGCCTTTCCGGGCCCTCTTCACACAGGGCATGATTTGCAAGCAATCCTCGATCACCGGACGGCTGGAGAAGATGTCGAAGTCCAAAGGCAACGTCGTCTCGCCCGACGCCGTCATCGCCGAGTACGGGGCCGACACCCAGCGCCTCTACACCCTGTTCATCGGCCCGCCCCAAAAGGACGCCGAGTGGCAGGACGGGGCCGTGGTCGGGGCGCGGCGGTTCCTGGACCGGCTCTGGCGGGCCGTGGACGAGACCCTGGAGACGATCGCCGAGGCCGAGCCCTACGATGGGGACGGCGGTGACCTGGAGGGACCCGCCAAGGACCTCTGGCGAAAGACCCACCAGACCATTCGCAAGGTCACGGAGGACATCGAGGAGTCGTGGCAGTTCAACACGGCCATCGCCGCCGTCATGGAGCTCTCGAACGCGTACGCGCCGGAGGCGGCCAAGACGTCTCCCGCGGTGGGGCGGCAGGTCCTGGAATCCATGGTCCGCCTCCTCGCACCCTTCGTTCCGCACGTCGCGGAGGAGCTCTGGCAGGCCCTCGGGCACGAACCGAGCGTCCTGTCCTCCGGATGGCCCGAGTATGACGAGGACGCCTGCCGCGAGGACGAGATCGAGGTCCCCATCCAGGTCAACGGGCGCCTGCGCGACCGGATCACCGTGGCCGCCGATGCCCCGGAGGACGAGATCAAGGCCCGGGCCCTGGCCACGGACCGCATCAAGGAGCTGCTGGCCGAGGCCGAGGTCAAGAAGATCATCGTCGTCCCCGGCCGCCTCGTGAACATCGTCGCGAAGTGAAGAACTCGCGACTTCCGGTGCGCCGCGTTCGGGCTGGTGATGCAGCCCGACGCCGCCTGCGGACGCCGTAGCCGGCCGAAGCCAGAGGGTTATCCGGATACGCTCTTAGCATTGGACGGGAACCCATGCCCGACCCCGCCATCCGCGAAGCCAGGCCCGAGGAGGCCGACCAAGTCGCGCAGATCGTCCGCGCGAGCTTCGCGGAGACGGCGGAGCGGCTCGACCTGACCCCCGACCTGGCGCCCCGTTACTCCGCCTGGACGCGGCCCGAGTGGGTCCGCGAGCGGATGGACGAGGGCGTCCGCTATTTCCTTCTCAGCGCGGGGGGCGCGGCCGTCGGATGCATTGGCCTCCAGAAGCGCGACGACGGCAGCGTCTACCTCTGCCGCCTCGCCGTGCTCCCCGAGCATCGGGGGCAGGGCCACGGGCGACGGCTTCTCGAACACGCCCTCGCCGAGGGCCGACGCCTCGGCGCCGCGCGGGCCCGCCTCGCCATCGTCACGGCGGTCGAGGAGCTCGGCGCCTGGTACATGCGCCTGGGCTTCGAGGTCACCGAGACGAAACCGCCCGGCGAGTTCCCTCGCCACGTCACCTATTTCGCCCGCGACCTCGACCGGGAGGGCTGAGCCGTGCCGCGGTACGGAGGCCGCGACCCCCGCCCCGAAAGCATGACGCATACGCAACCGTCCATGCTTCCCGGCGGCCCCTCCCGTTTTCCCGGCCGGACGCTCCGAATCGGCCCTGGCGGGACCGCCAGGGCGGTTCGCGCGGTAAGATAGGCAAGCTGCGCGCGG
>CAYWVR010000088.1:0-2683 GCA_964461715.1 uncultured Anaerolineales bacterium | reverse complement strand
CGGCCACCGAAGTTCTCGGCCGGGTTGGCGACGTCCCATCCGGCCTTGCGGAACCTGTCAGCGGCGGCGTGGAAGGCGGGGAAGTTGAGGTCCGGCTGGCCGGTCATCGGCCCCGAGATGTAGATCCGCTTCGTCTGCTTCGTCATTCAGTTGGTCTCCGGATTCATGGCGTGGCTGCAGACGGGGCAGCGCGGCCGGGGGTCACGCTTCTACAAGGAGTTCAGCAGACGCCTTCTCGGACGTGGCGCCCGCGGCGCGGCGTTTCGATTTCGCGAGGCGCCGCCCCTCTCGTCTGCACTGGCGGCACTCGCGTCCGATGCCGAGCCGAGTCCCTTTGCGCCGATCGAATTCAGAGAAGGGCTTGATCTGTCCGCAATACGAGCAGACCTGGCAGTCCACATCGCTCTCCTGGCCGACGCCGACGAAGAGCCGCGGGTTGACCTTGACGACCTCCCAGTCCAGTCTACGGATTGAGAACCAACGGTCGTCAACGCCGACCGCATCCTTGACCGCATCACACACGAGGTCGATGACGTTCACCGCATCGCCCCTGTGGTCGGGTTTTTGGACAAGGATGTCGACCCAGACTTTGTTGTGAACAACGGGAGCGCAGTGGAGACCACCGCGCAGCGCCAGCACGACCTCACGGCGGAACGCGCGCGCCTCTCGTCGCAGCGCCCGATGGCCGTTGCGTCGCATAGTGTAGATGTGATTCTTGGACGCGGCGTAACTGAATGGCACGCCGATGCGAACGTACCAGGCAAGATCCGGCCCCACCGGGTCGAACCATGCGATGCTGCTGGCCGCGGCTTTGCTCGCTACGGCGCCGGCCTCCTTGGCCTGCTCCTTGCGCGCCTTGCGCCCCGCAACCTGCCTCGCAGCCTGCTCTGGCGAACGAGGATGTCTGCGGGCCCAGAGCCGCTTCCGCCTTAGGTCCCTCTTCTCTGAGCAGGAGGGACAGTACCTCTGCACGGTCCCGGTTCGGGGTGTCTTCTTTCCGCATTCTGCACACGTCAGTTCCATCGCCAGTTCTCTCTCCAAGGGTCGCGACGTCGGCGGTCCGGCGGGAAGGCGTCCATCGCAAGGGCCACGCGGCCGCCGGCCGGGGGTTTTCGCGGCCCGTTTCCTGCCAGGAGGGCGCAGACGTTCCGGCGGAACGTCCGGCCCTCCCGGGAGATGAGCGTGCGCGGCCCCACGCGCCGCCAGTAATGGTTCACGCTGGGTGGCCAGGGCAACGTGATCACGAGCACCACTCCCCCCGCATCATGGCGAAGCCGAGGCTCAGCCGTTCGCCGTAGGCCCGCCGCTCGTCGCCGGATCGATGGCGCGGCGACGGCGCTTCCGGGTCGTCTTCCATGTCCGCCCGTCGTTCCGCCGCCTCCATCGCGGCAAGGACCGGTTTCGGACACTCGTGTCGCCCGCCCGTGAGGGGCATCTCGCAGACGACGCACCGCTTGGAGTTGTCGAAGAAGCTGCCGCGACGCATGGCTCACCTCCTCCACGGTGGCGTCGAGTCGGTCGGCGCGGCCTGCTGGGGCTGACCCGCGGCGGCCTCCTTCCTGGCGTAGCCGCGGACCTCGTTGGTCATCTCGCCGGTGTCGTCCCGCTTCTTACACTTGACCGTGACGAGGAGCGGCAGGTTGTGTAGCTCCACCGAGTCCTTCGGCTGCATGACGCCGACCGCCCGGCAGAGAGCCGACAGGTTGCCCCGGGCGATCTTCTGCGTCAGGTCGTTGGGGTGATTGATGCACAGCCGATCCCAGACCTTGCGCCCCTGGCAGTCGCCGTCAAGCACGGTGAATTCCAGCTGGAGGTAGTTGCCGTCTCCGCGCTTGGTGGCCTTCATTTCGCTGCCGGTAATGGCCGCGACGTACTTGCCAGCGGGCAGCGGTTCGAATGCCGTGGTCGGCTCGACTTCGTGGGCGTTGAATCCGTTGAGGTTAGCCATGGGTCAAACCTCCATTTCTTCGGCCAGGTAGGCTAGCGTCAGCTTGACTACGGCACGTCGGACAACCGCTTCGGAAAACGTCACGCCCACTAAGGCTCGCAAGCAGGCTTCGAGCGCGGCGTCGATGCCGTTATCTTTGTCTTCAACGCGACAGTACTGGCCTTGGTGTTCGATGGTTACGCGGATTGCCATAGGTTTATCCTCACGTCCGAGAGTTCGAGTTCCAGGTCTACGGCACCGTAGCCAGGATGGGGCGTCCGTACTGTCCCGGCGGTGGCCGGGCTGCATCAACATCGTTTGTGTCCACGTTTGCATCAGTGGTCATAAGCTAATCCTCCTCAGATTCGTTGTCCGCAAGGGCGCCGGCCAGCGCCTGCATCAGGGCCGCCCACGAGAGCGGCAGTTCGGCCGGCAGGGAGTAACGATTCTTCGCGATGCAGGAGGGCCCGCCGACACAGCGCAGGATGCGCTCGCCGCCGCCTGCGCCGAGGGCCACAGCGATGCTGCGCGTGCGGTTGAAACCGGCGTCCTCGGTCTCGGTGCGGAACTTCCGGGTGGCAAAGAGCACCGCGTCGGCCCACTCGGTCACCAAGGCCGTCGCGTGCTTGTGGAGGCGCGGCGAGTAGCGGTCGTAGGCCGCCGACTCGGGGTCCTCGAACTTCTCGACCCTGGCGTGGGCCAGGAGGATGACGCACATGCCGCGCTCGTTCCGCAGGGCATCGAGGCCCGAGAGGA
>CAYWVR010000087.1:0-2776 GCA_964461715.1 uncultured Anaerolineales bacterium | reverse complement strand
CGACGTTCTTTTCGGACGACGATTACGAGGCCTACCTCGACCGGATGGCCGAGCTGTGCCGCGCGAGAACCTTCCTTGACTTCTCTCCCCGTCCCGGTGCATTATGGGGCGGCCTGCGGGAGGCGCGCGGGCTGAACGAGGCCGACGATGAAGACGACCATCCTGCGGGCGAGCGATCCCGACTCGGGCGCCGCGGCCGTGCGCGAGGCCGCCGAGCGACTTGCGCGCGGCGAGCTGGTCGTCTTTGCGACCGAGACGGTCTACGGCCTCGGGGCGAATGCGGCCGACGAGGAGGCGATGCGGGCGATCCACGCCCTGAAGGACCGGCCGCCTGAGAAGCCCTTTTCGCTGCACGTGGCGGACCCCGACGAGGCCGAGCGGTACGCGGGTCCGCTGCCCCGAACCGTGCGTCGGCTGATGGCCAGGCTCTGGCCGGGCCCCGTGACGTTCGTCGTGCCGGACCGGCGCGACCCGGGGTTGGGGCCGGCGGGCCTCGTGGAACGCAGCGTCTACTGCGAGGGCACGGTGGGCCTGCGGTGTCCGGATCACGACGTGGCCCGGGCGATCCTTCGGGGGGCCGGGGTGCCGGTGGTCGCTTCGAGCGCGAACCTGGCCGGCCGCCCTCCCCCGCGCAAGGCCGAGGAAGCCCTGCGGGATCTGGAGGGCAAGGTGCCGCTCCTCGTCGATTCGGGGGCCACGATCTACGCCCGGCCATCGACGCTGGTGCGCGTGAGCGCCGACGGCGCCGTGGAGGTGCTGCGCGAAGGGGCCGTGACGGCCCGGCGGATCGAGCGTCTGGCGACGACGCGGGTCCTTTTCGTCTGCACCGGGAACCTCTGCCGCAGTCCCATGGCCGAGGCCCTGGCCCGGGCGAAGCTGGCCGAGCGGGTCGGGTGCGACCCGGAGCTGCTGGCCGCCGAGGGCATGGAGGTTTCGAGCGCGGGGACGGGGGCGGCCGGGGGTCAGCGGGCCTCGGCCCACGCCATGGAGGCGATGGCGGAGCGGGGCCTGGACCTGCGGGGTCACCGAAGCCGGCCGGTGACGGTTGACGCGGTGCGGGCGGCGGACTATATTTACGTCCTGACGCGGACCCACCTCGCCGCGATCCGGCGGCTCGCGCCCGAGGTGGCCGATCGGGTCGCGCTGCTCGACCCGACCGGCGCGGACATCCCGGACCCGATCGGCGGCGACCTCGAAACGTATCGAGCCTGTGCCCGCCGCCTCGACGAAGCGTTGACTTCCCGTGTGACGGAGATCGTCTAATGCGCATTGCGCTCGGCGCGGACCATCGCGGCTACCAGGTCAAGACGCGGCTCGTGGCTCATCTGGCGGAGCTCGGGCACGAGGTCGCGGATTGCGGCGCCCCGAGCGAGAAGTCCGCGGACTATCCCGACTACACGGTCCCCGCCTGCGAGATGGTCGTCGAGGAGAAGGCCGACCGGGCGATTCTGACGTGCGGGTCGGGCATCGGGATGACGATCGTGGCGAACAAGATCCCGGGCATCCGGGCGGCCCTGTGCCACGACGAGCTGACGGCGGAGATGAGCCGCCGGCACAATGACGCGAACGTGCTGTGCCTTCCGGCGGACCTGTTGTCGGACGAGGTGGTGCGGCGGATGATCGACGTGTGGCTGGAGACGCCGTTCGAGGCCGGCCGCCACGCCCGCCGCGTGAGGAAGATCACCGAGATCGAGAAGCGGTTCTGCCCGGGCGAGGGGAAGAAGGCAGGGAAGAAGGCGTAGCGGGCCCATCCCAGGGCACGGTCGTCGGCTCGTCCATCTGCCGCCGGCGATACGCCTGAAGCTCCTCCTGCGCAAGCTCCGAAGGCGTAACGAGCCGGCGGTGGTAGCGGAGCGCATAGAGGACGTCGCCGAGGTCCTTCGGCAAGCGGAGGCCCGGCTCGGCCGCCGCCGTCACGAGGTCGTCGCGGGTGAAGGGGACTTCCGGGTCGCCCTCGTGCCCGTACGCGAGGAAGACCTTCTGGAGGATGGCCTCGTAACGGTTCTTGTTGTCCGAGTGACGGATTCCCCCCCGGGCCGGCGCAGGAGCCCGATCTCCTTGCGGAGTTGCTTGCGGGTCGCGGTGGCGGCGCGCGTGCGAAAGAGGTCGAAGCCCGTCAGCTCGTAGCCGAGCGAGGAGGCGAGGCCGGCCAAGAGCTGCCCGGTTCGGACCATGACGCGCAGGTAGCTGGCCGGGACGCTGCGCCTCTCACGTCGGCAACGCGTCGAGGCTTTCGGTGGAGCCGACGAGGACGAGGATGTCGCCGGCGCGGATCATGGTGTGGGCCATGGGTAGATCGATGACCTCCTCCTCGACCTCGGCCGCCCCCTCCTTCGTCTTCGTCTCGACGGGCCGCTTGATGGCGATAAGGTTGACCTCGTGTTTGCGGCGAAGGTCGATGTCGCCGAGGGTGCGGCCGACCCAGGCTTCGGGGGCCCGCATCTGGATAAGCCCGTGGCCGACGGCCAGTTCCAGGTGTTCGAGGACGTTCGGGTTGGCGAGCTGGTTCGCCAGGCGCACGGCCATCTCCTCCTCGGGGTTGATGATCTGGTCGGCGCCGATGCGCACGAGGATGCGGCGCTGGATTTCGGTCGAGGCGCGGCTGATGACCCGGGGAACGCCGAGGGACTTGAGGGTGGCCGTGGTCAGGGCGTTGGCCTCGAAGTGCTCGCCGATGGAGACCACCGCCGCGTCGCACTTCTCGATGTGCTGCGAGCGGAGGGCCTCCGGGTCGGTGGCGTCGAGGCGAACGGCCAGGGCCACCTCGTCGCGGGCG
>CAYWVR010000086.1:0-3318 GCA_964461715.1 uncultured Anaerolineales bacterium | reverse complement strand
GCTCTTCCCCCTCGGCGGGCTCTTCCCCCTCGGCGGGCTCTTCCCCCTCGGCGGGTTCTTCCCCCTCGGCGGGCTCTTCCCCCTCGGCGGGCTCTTCCTCAACGGTGCGGTCGGGGCGGCGGAGGGCCCGCGTCTCGAGCTCCGAGACGAGCCCCGAGGCCTGCTCGATGATCCGCTCGGCCGTCTCCAGCGACCCCTCCGTCAGGGTTGCGAGCGTCTCCGGCCCCACCTCCGCCACGTCGGCGATGCTGATGTAGCCGGTGGCCACCAACTCGGCGGCCAGCTCGGTGGAGACCTCGTCCAGCTCCGAGAGCTGCTCGTAGGCGGTGGCCCGCTGCTGGTCGAACTCGGCGGGCGTCATGATGTCGATGCTCCAGCCCGACAGCCGGGCCGCCAGACGGACGTTCTGGCCCTTCTTTCCGATGGCCAGTGAGAGCTGGTCCTCGGCCACCAGGACCGTGGCCCGACCGATGTCGCGATTGAGGAGGATCTCTTTGACCTCGGCGGGCTTCAGGGCATTGGCGATGAAGACCTGCGGCGAGTCGTTGTAGCGGACGATGTCGATCTTCTCGCCCGCCACCTCCTCGACGATGTTCTTGATGCGGCTCCCGCGGATGCCCACGCAGGCCCCGACGGCGTCGACGCGGCTGTCGATCGAGCTGACGGCCACCTTCGTCCGGTGCCCCGGCTCGCGGGCGATGGCGTCGATGGTGATGACGCGGTCGGCGACCTCGGGCACTTCCAGCTCAAAGAGGCGCACGATCAACTCCGGGTGGACCCGCGAGAGGACGATCTTGACCCCGGCCCCCGACTCGCGGACCTCGATGATGAGGGCCCGGATGCGGTCGGCGATGTGGAGCGTCTCGCCGGGAATCTGCTCCGATCGGGGCAGGAACCCCTCCCCGCGGCCCAGATTCACCAGGGCGTTGCCGTGTTCGACACGGGTGACCTGGCCGGAGATGATCGTGCCGACCTGGTCGGCGTAGTCCTTCATAAGGCTGGCCCGCTCGGCCTCGCGAATTTTCTGGATCATGACCTGTTTGGCCGTCTGGGCGGCGATGCGCCCGAGGTCCGACGGGTCCATTTGCTCGCCGTCGAGGGTGGCCGAGATGTTGCCGGAGGTCCGATCGATGATGATCCGGATGTCCTCGGTCTCGCCGAAATGCTTGCGGGCCGCCGAAAGGAGGGCCAGCTCGATGCCCTGGAAGACGATCTCGGCATCGATGTTCTTCTCGCGCCGGATAGCGTCGACGATCCTCAGCAATTCCCCGTTCATGCCTCTTGCGGCTCCTTTTGCGTCCCGTTTTGCGCTATGCCATGCGGGCCCCGGCCCCGAAGGGCCGCGGCCGGTTCATCGAAACAAAAAAGTGGGACCCGCTCCCGACCCCACTTCCCCGCCCGACTGCGGCGGTCTGCGACTCGATCGACGTTTAGACGGCCTGTGCTACATGCTCAGGCTCCAAGCTGATGTTCGCGCCGGTCTCGTCGTCGAAAAGGTGGACGCGCTTCATGGCCAGATTCACGTCGATTTCCTGGTCCACGTCCACCCGCACGTGCGAATCCATCTTGCCGACGAGCGTTGCCCCGGTCGGACCGCTCAGGTGGACGATCTGCTCGTCGCCCAGCGGCTCGACGACCCGTACGACACCCGGCATCACGTTGCCCTCGCCGGCGAACTTTCCCGTGGCCTCGGGGCCCATGTCCTCGGGACGGACCCCCAGGGTCACCTCCCGCCCCGCGTACTCGGCGACGCGGCGGGCCATGGCCTCGGGCAGACGAATGCGCGTCTCGTCCAGGACGATCTCCAGCCGCTCGCCCTCGCCCTCCAGGCGCCCGCCCACGAAATTCATCGCCGGCGTGCCCAAAAAGCCTGCGACGAAGCGATTCGCGGGGAAATCGTAGATGCGAAGCGGCGGGGCCACCTGCTGGATTTCCCCGTCCTTCATCACCACGACCCGGTCGCCGAGGGTCATGGCCTCGGCCTGGTCGTGGGTGACGTAGATCACCGTGGTCTGGAGCCGATGATGCAGCCTCTTGAGCTCGGCCCGCATCTCCACGCGGAGCTTGGCGTCGAGGTTCGAGAGGGGCTCGTCAAAAAGGAACGCCTGCGGCTGGCGGACGATGGCCCGACCCACCGCCACGCGCTGACGCTGGCCACCCGAAAGTTGCTTCGGCTTGCGCTCCAGGAGGCTCTCGATGCCCAAAATCTTGGCCGCCTCCACCACCCGCTTGTGGATCACGTCCTTCTTGAAACGCCGCAACTTCAGACCGAACGCCATGTTCTTGTAGACCGTCATGTGCGGGTACAGGGCGTAGTTCTGGAAGACCATGGCGATGTCGCGGTCCTTGGGCGGCACGTCGTTGACGACGCGGTCGCCGATGCGGATCGTCCCCGCCGTCACCTCTTCCAGGCCCGCGATCATGCGCAGCGTGGTCGATTTGCCGCACCCGGAGGGCCCCACCAGCACCACGAATTCCTGGTTCTCGATGTCCAGAGAGAACTCGCTGACGGCCACCGTGCCGCCGGGGAACACCTTCGTCACGTTTTCGAGCGTTACGTTGGCCATGGCTTTTTCCGAACAAGCCGCTCCCGGACCCGCCTCCGACAGGCGAGCACCCGGCAAGCATATCGCCAGCCGGAGCCCGCGTCAAGGGTCTACAACCCCTTCCGGGACCCGCTGACGCCCCTTCCGGCTCCCCCGCCGGCGCCCCTTTGCCGCCTCAGGACTGCTGTTCCTCGGGAATCTGCTCGACGCTGATCGTCTCGCCGTCGCGGACCTGCCGGAAGACCTTCACGTCCCCTTCGACCCGTCCGATGGGGTTCAAGGGGCTGGCGGCCCGGGGCTCGTCGCCCTTGGAGGCCGGGGTCTTGCCGAAGAAGATGCAGAACGCGCTGCCCGTGGGCCAGTACCCCAGCTCGCCGATCTCCATGCGATCGCGGCTCTCGGGGCCCAGGTCGTCCTGGACGGGGATGGAGAAGTAGATCTCCTGTCCCCAGGTGTTGACGGTGCTCTCGAAGGGCAACGCCTCCCAGATCCGCTCGGCGGTGGGGGTATCGTTGAGGCTGGCGAGCATCTCGATCTTGTCGGTGGCAATGCGAATTTCGCGCATACGGGCGTTCCTCACTGGGCCATTCGAGACCCCCCACCATAACGTCCCGTTTCCGCGATGCAACCAAAAAAGCCCCCCTCCCGACCCCCGCTCATGCCTCCCTTTTCCCGCGCCCCCGTGCGCCCTGTTAACTTAGGCAACTTGGGCAACCCTTTCGCCCCGTTTGGCGGGATTCGTGAAACGGTTTATCCCTAAGCGACACACTTT
>CAYWVR010000085.1:0-3970 GCA_964461715.1 uncultured Anaerolineales bacterium | reverse complement strand
GTCAAGCCGCCCGTGCCGCCCGGTCCGGCATCCGTCGAACCGGGCCCGGGGGCGGTCGGGTGCCCGAGGGTCCGTCTGGGTCTCGCGTCCCGGCGTCCCCTCGTTACTCGGTCACTCCGTTCGTCCGGAAACGAGGGGTTGCGGCGGGCGGGGCGGGGCGGTAGGGTACGGGGCAGGTCCGGTCTGGACCCCGGCACCGGGAGACTCCGCCATGGCCTACCCCGACACGCGGGGCCGACGGCTTCGCGATCATCCGGTCTTTCGGGCGATGGTCTCGGAGACGAGGCTCGAGGCCCGCCGCCTCATTCAGCCGCTGTTCGTCAAGGAGGGTCTCTCGGGCCGCGCGGAGATCGCGAGCATGCCGGGCCAGGCGCAGTTGGGCCTGGAGGCGCTCGTGGAGGAGGCGCGGGCCGTCGCGGACGCGGGCGTCGGGGCCGTCATCCTTTTCGGGATCCCCGCGACGAAGGACGCGGTCGGCTCGGCGGCCAGCGATCCCGAGGGCATCGTCCAGCGGGCGGTGCGGCGCCTCAAGAAGGATGTGCCGCATCTCGCGGTGATCGTCGACGTGTGCCTGTGCGAGTACACGGATCATGGGCACTGCGGGGTGTTGACCGACGTGGCGGGCCGTCGGACCATCGACAACGACGGGACGTTGCGGCGTCTGGCGTCGGCGGCGGTGGCGGCGGCGGAGGCGGGGGCCGACATGGTTGCCCCCTCGGACATGATGGACGGCCGGGTGGGGGCGATCCGCGAGGCCCTGGACGAGGCGGGTCGGCCGGACCTGCCGATCATGAGCTACGCCGTCAAGTACGCCTCGAGCTTCTACGGTCCGTTCCGCGACGCGGCCGAGAGCCCCCCGCAGTTCGGCGACCGTCGCGGCTACCAGATGGACCCGGGGAATGCCGAAGAGGCCCTGGTGGAGGCGGCGACGGACCTGGAGGAGGGGGCCGACGTTCTGCTCGTCAAGCCCGCCCTGGCCTACGGCGACGTCATTCGCCGCGTCAAGGAGGCCTTCGCGGCCCCGGTCGGGGCGTATTCGGTGAGCGGCGAGTACGCCATGGTCGAGGCCGCCGCCGCGCAGGGCTGGATCGACCGGGAAGGGGTCATCCGCGAGGTGCTGCTCTCGCTCCGGCGGGCCGGGGCGGACCTGATCGTGACCTACTGGGCCCGCGAGGTGGCTCCTGATCTGGGGCGTTGAGCTCGATGCGTGTCGGGCGGCGTCCGAGGGAAGAATACGGGCGACCCTTCCCCCAAATCGGTTGACAGTCGCGGCGGGCGCGATTTAGAATAGAAGACGACAACGGGGGTTCGCAGGTCCAGCCGATCTCCGTCAACGTCCAGAGGGGTCAACGCGGAGGGTGCCCCATCTCTCAGGGGGACCCGAGGGGGGGGATCGGACAACCGGCTATGCGCGTCTTCATGTTGGGGTGGGAGTTTCCGCCCTTTATCAGCGGTGGGCTCGGCACCGCGTGCTACGGGCTGACCAAGGCCCTCTCGGAGCTCGGGACGGATGTGCTGTTTGTCCTTCCGCGCGGCAGCGCCGAACAGCAGGTGGGTCGCGTCCGCGTCTTTTCGGTCAATGAGGAGCAGGCCGGGCGGAGCCAGACCTACTGGACGGTCGAGGGTCTGGAGCGGGTGCGACTCGTGCCCATCGGCTCGGGCCTCTCGCCGTACCTGACCGAGGCCGAGTACGCCAAGACGCACCGGACGGAGCGCGAGCCGGCCGAGATCGCCCACGGCGAGACGGTCACCGAGCCTGCCCCGGCCCAGCCCGCCCCCAGCCCGGCATACCGGCCCACGAGCGCGGGCATCGTCGGGGGCCCGGGCCACTATGCCGGCGACCTCCTGGCCGAGGTCCACCGTTACGCCCGGTTGGCGGCGGAGGTGGCCCGCCAAAGCACGTTCGACGTGGTCCACGCCCACGACTGGATGACGTATCCGGCGGCCCTTTCGGTGGCGGCCCTGACGGGCAAGCCGCTGGTGGTGCACATCCACTCGACGGAATTCGACCGGAGCGGCACGAACGTCAACCAGCGGGTCTACGACATCGAGCGGGCGGGCCTGCACGGGGCCGACCGCGTCGTCTGCGTCAGCCGCCTCACCAAGAGCATCGTCACGACCCGCTACGGCGTGCCCGATGCCAAGTGCCGCGTCGTCTATAACGCCCTGACCCTCAACGGCGATCCGATGCACCACCCGATCCAGCGGATCGAGTCGACCGACAAGATCGTCCTCTTCCTCGGCCGCATCACCATGCAGAAGGGCCCGGAGTACTTCCTGGCGGCGGCGAAGAAGGTGCTGGAGGTCATGGACAACGTCAAGTTCGTCATGGCCGGGTCCGGGGACATGATCAAGCGAATGATCGAGTTGTCGGCGGCCCTGGGGATCGGGCACCGGGTCACGTTCACGGGCTTCCTGCGGGGCCCGGATGTCGAGCGGGTCTTCGAGATGGCGGACCTTTATGTGATGCCGAGCGTGTCGGAGCCGTTCGGGCTGGCGCCGTTGGAGGCTCTGTCGCACGACGTGCCGGTCCTCATTTCGAAGCAGAGCGGCGTCTCGGAGGTGCTGACTCACGCCCTGAAGGTCGACTTCTGGGACATCCACGAGATGGCCAACAAGATCATCGCGGTCCTTCGGCACCCGCCGCTCCAGAAGACGCTCCGCGAGCACGGGGCGTTCGAGGCCCGGAAGTTCTCCTGGACCGACAGCGCGAAGGGGTGTGTGGACGTCTACCAGGAGATCCTTGCCAGTAACGGGCAGTAGCCGGGGATTCGGGATTTGGGATTGCGGATTTCGGACGGCCCGAGGGGGGCTCGCGGCGCGGGCCCCGGGTCGTCTGAAATCCGCGTTCGTAACCGGCCAGCGGGGCGATGATTCATGGCAAGCGTTTGCTTCTACTTCCAAGTCCACCAGCCCTACCGCCTCCGCCGCTACAGCGTCTTCGATTCCGACGCGAACTACTTCGACGATTACAAGAACGCCGAGATTTGCCGCAAGGTGGCCCAGAAGTGCTATCTTCCGACGAATCGGCTGATGCTCGACCTCTTGCGGGAGTACGGCGAGGACTTCTCGTGCAGCTACTCCATTACGGGCGTGGCGGTCGACCAGTTCGCGGCGTGGGCGCCGGAGGTGATCGATTCGTTCCGGGCCCTCGTGGATACCGGCCGCGTCGAGCTCCTGGGCGAGACCTACTATCACAGCCTCGCGTTCCTCTACTCGCGGGACGAGTTCCGGGCCCAGGTCCAGGCCCACGCGGCCAAGATGGAGGAGATGTTCGGGGTTCGCCCGTCGGTCTTCCGGAACACCGAGCTGATCTACAACAACGACCTCGCCCACTTCGTCCAGGACCTCGGGTACCGGGGCATCCTTGCCGAGGGGGCGGACCACGTCCTCGGTTACCGCAGCCCGAACTACCTGTACCGGCCGATCGGGTGCGACCGGATCGCGCTCCTCTTGAAGAACTATCGCCTCTCGGACGACGTGGCGTTCCGGTTCTCGAACCGCGACTGGAAGGAGTGGCCGCTGACGGCCGAGAAGTTCTCCCGATGGGTCGACCAGGTCAACGGGAACGGCTTCGTCGTCAATCTCTTCATGGACTACGAGACGTTCGGCGAGCACCAGTGGGCCGAGACGGGCATCTTCGACTTCATGTACCATCTGCCGAAGGAGGTGCTGCGGCACCCGGACAACAACTTCATGACCCTCTCGCGGGCCGTGGGGACGTACGCCCCCGTGGGCGAGCTGGACATCCCCCACATGGTTTCGTGGGCCGACATGGAGCGGGACCTCTCGGCTTGGCTCGGCAACGCCATGCAATCCAACGCCCTGCACGAGTTGTACCGGCTGGGCGAGGCGGTCGAGGGGGCGGGCGACCCGCAGCTCCTTCACGACTGGCGCCGCCTCCAGACCTCCGATCACTTCTACTACATGTGCACGAAGTGGTTCGCCGACGGCGACGTGCACAAGTACT
>CAYWVR010000084.1:0-4408 GCA_964461715.1 uncultured Anaerolineales bacterium | reverse complement strand
TACGCATGCTCACGCGATGAAGCGTGAGCATGCCACCCGAGGGGGGCGGGGCCGAAGGGATACGCATGCGCACGCGATGAAGCGTGGGCATGCCACCCGAGGGCGCAGACGATGCCCGTGACGGTGGCGGGCCCGCGGTGCAGGACCCAGCCGAGGACGATCTGCCGCCGGACCGCGGCCGTCGGCTCCGTGAACACGCAGCAAAGTTGGAGATGCAGGTCATTCCATGCCGATCTCCCGCATGATGGCCTGAGCACCAATCACATCGGGTCGTCGGCATGCCTTTTGTCACCCCAATCACCTCGAAAGACGGCC
This sequence comes from uncultured Anaerolineales bacterium, assembly GCA_964461715.1. GTDB lineage: Bacteria > Planctomycetota > Phycisphaerae > FEN-1346 > FEN-1346 > CAYWVR01. Next base: position 4,093 of record CAYWVR010000084.1, on the reverse strand, counting down.
AAGGTACACTCTCAAGCAACATCATCGAACTCTCAACGGGGCAAAAGGAAGGGTTCTTTTGTATCCTGCAGGGCATTGTGGCGGCCTATAGCCGACGGCTGGAGGAAGTTGAGACAGACGTCTCGCTGCGGATCAAGGTCGAATAGGCGAGGCCAGATGACGCCCAATGGATCAGCACGGGAATGGGAGAGCGGAGACGGCGACCGCGACGCGCTCGGGCGCGAGCCGAGCATGCGGCTTGGGCTGCGGAGGACCTCGGCTACCCGGCGCATGGGCCGACCGAAGAGCCGAAGGAGGCGTGGCGGGTCGGAAACCCGCCGCGCCACGATTCGGGGGGGCCCGTCTACTCGGCCTTGATCCGGTTCGACGCGGCGTCATAGCGGACCGTGCCGCCGCCGACGGTGAGGGTCGAGTCGAGACCGTCGCCGGCGATCCTGGCGGCGGGGGGCGCGCCCTGGCCGGCGAGGAGGACGACCCAGATCTCGGCCTTCGGGCCCTTCGTCTCGATGCGGAAGGGGTCGCCCGTCTTGATCTCGGCGTCCGCGGGCGAGAGGACCCAGCCCTTGACCCATCCGTCGCGGCCCTTGATGAGGAAGGTGGGCCGGCCGCTCTCGGTCGCCGCCGTGACGGTCACGCCGCCGTCGTCCTTCTCGCTTCCGAGGTTGGCCTGCCAGGTCCAGGTGCGGCTCGGGCCGTCGGAGGCGGCGCGGTCGAGGGTCGCGAGGAGTCCGACCGCGGGGCTCATCTTCACGAACATGTGCCGTTCGGCCTGGGCGCACCCGAGGGCCTCGTACAGGGCCCCGCCGCCGACCAAGGCGTAGGCCTCGCCCGGGCCCGCCTCGAAGTGGACCTTTCTGCCGGGCTTCTTGACGGAATCCTTGATGTTGTACTTCCCGTCGACGAGGAGGGTCGAGTAGAGGGCGTCGTCGCGGCTCTTGCCGGGGCCGCCGATGAAGCGGGTATGGAAGCCCATCAGGTTCAGGGCGAAGACCTCGGGCTGGTCCCAGGCGTGGCCGTGGTGAACGGTGTCGGCCATGAGGGAGGCCTGGAGATCGTTCGCATCCTTCCAGCGGTTGCGGAAGAAGTAGTAGCCGCGCTGGTCGGCGACGCCGACGGGGAAGACGCCCGTCGGGTCCTTCGGCTGGACGTCCGTCGGGTAATAGAGGAGAGACCAGGTGGTGCCGGCGCGGTCGGCGTCAAACTTGTCCCGGGGCGCGCCGGGGGCCAGGCGGCCCATGTGGCGGTCGTACCACCAGAGGACGTAGGGCATGCGGTCGGGGGGGGCGTGGTTCAGGAGCAGGCTGGCCCAGCCCTCGTCGTAGTTCGAGGAGTGGGCGACGCCCGTCTGAAGGACCTTCCGGTCGTGCGGCTGAAAGTTATGGGTATACATGGCCAGCTTCCACCACGCGTGCTTCCGGGCCTCCTCCATCAGCTCCGTGTCGCCCAGGTCGGCCGCCGCGTAGCAGGCCGGCAGCAGAAAGGCGCCGGGATACTCGGTGTAGCCGATGCCCTCCTGGCTGACGCCCAGGTCGCCGAAGCCGTTCCGCATATGCACCCGGAGGTCGCGCTTCAAGCGCTGGTAGCGGTCGGCCCGGGCCTTCTCCTCGCCGACGCCGAGCATCAGCAGGAGCTCGCCGCCGCGACAGACGGCCACCCAGTTGGAGGCCTTGGCGTCGCCGAGGTTGGCGTGGCCGTACTTCGTCCAGGCCTGGAGGGCCTCGTCGGCCTTGGCCTGGACGAAGGCCCGCTGGGCCTCGGTCCATGCCCCGCCGCACCAGTCGTGGCCGAAGGCCAGGGCCAGGCCGGTCATGGCCCGCGAGAGGCCGTACCCGCGATGGGGCAGGCGATTGTCGCCGCCCGGCTTCTCGTACATGTCGACGATGACCCGGTGGGCCTGGGCGGCATAGCGGGCGTCGCCGGTGATCAGGTACGCCAGGGCCGCCTCCCGAACGAGCCAGCTCCGGGCGTAGTTCGAGTTCTTCGCGTCGCCGCCGTAGACGGTGAAATCGTTCTTCTCGACGCGGGCCTTCATGGCCGCAAAGGCCTCGGCGTGGTGCGAGCCGGGCGCCTGGACGGCGGCCCGGACGGCAGCGAGGCGGTCGGGCGTGGCGAAGAGGCGCGGACCTTCGGCCCGGACGCCGACCGCGATGCCGGCGAGCAGAAGCGGGATGAGGTGGACACAGGCAAGACGCATGCGGGACTCCTTGCTCTCAGGTCGGCCGCGCTTGGACGTCGGAAGCGGCGCTTTCCTTCAGCTTACCGCCGCGGGGCGTCCGCGCCAAGACGGCGGTCCGTGGGACCCCGCCACCCTCCCCGTCCAGGGCGAGAAGTCCACCGTCCCGCTCGAGGGCGACGGCCGGCCCGAGGCCGACTTCCGCCTCCCCCGGGATTCCCCCTGCGTCGACGCCGGCGTGCCCATCGAAGGCGTCCCCCACGAGACCGTCGGCGAGTCCCCGGGCCTCGGCTGCTTCGAGCGCGGACGCGACGCCTGGTCCGCCGGCCGCACGGTCCCCCGCGAGCGCCGGGACCGGGCGCCCGCCGCCTGTAGGCCGCCCACTTCCCCTCGCCATTGACACGGCCCCGCGTTTGCGGTACAAGAACCGGGCTGAGAAGGTCGTTGAACCCTATTCCATCCGGTTTCACCCGAGGAGAAAAGACCATGGACGTCAAAGCCGTCGAAGAACGTGTCTTTGGAACGCCCGTGCCCGAGGTCGGCAAAATCGGACTCGCCTATTCCGGCGGGCTGGATTCGAGCCTCGCCCTCGAGCTCATCCGCCGCGTCTACAAGGCGGACGTCGTCGCCATCACCTGTGACGTCGGCCAGGGCGAGGAGGAGATCGCCACCGGCAACGCCAAGGCCGCCCAGCTCGGCGTCGAGCCGATCCTGCTCGATCTGCGGAAGGAGTTCACGGAGAACTGGCTCGCCAAAGCCATCCGGGCCAACTCCGACTACGGCGGGTATCCCGTCTCGACGTCGATGACGCGGCAGCTGGTGGCCCGGGAGGTGGCGCTGCGGGCCAAGGAGCTGGGCTGCGACGCCCTCATGGAGGGCTCCACCGGCAAGGGCAACGACCAGTACCGCATGCACAACGTCTTCAAGATGTTCGCCCCCCAGTGCCGGATTCTGGTGCCGGTCCGCGACTTCGACCTGACGCGGGCCGAAGAACGGGCCCTGTGTGAGGCCTGGGGCGTGCCGGTCGATGAGCAGATCGAGGGCGGCGACGACAAGACCATGTGGTGCCGCTCCATCGCCAGCGGGGCCATCGACCTGAACCAGGAGATCCCCGACTGGGTCTGGATGTGGCTCACGCCGCCCGAGAAAGCCCCCGACAAGGTCGAGAAGGTCACCCTCACGTTCGAGGAGGGCATCCCCACGAAGCTCAACGGCAAGGCCCTTCCCCTCGGCGAGCTGATCCCGCAACTCAACACGATCGCCGGACGCAACGGCATCGGCCTGATCGACATCTTCGAAGACGGAATCATGGACATGAAGAGCCGCGAGATTTACGAAGCCCCCGCCGCCCACGTCATCCTCAAGGCCCACCGGGACCTGGAACACTGGTGCCTGACCAAGGACGAGCTGCACTTCAAGGCCGGCGTGGACCAGAAGTGGGGATACCTGACGTACCACGGCATGTGGTACCATCCGCTGAAACGCGAGCTGGACGCCTTCGTCGCCGAGAGCCAGCGATTCGTCAAGGGCGCCTACACCCTGGGCCTGTACAAGGGCAACATCACGATCCTCGGGCGCGAGTCCGACACGGGCCTGTTCTCCCCCGAGATGCGGTCGATCAAGGCCAAGGGCTTCGCCCAGACCGCCTGCAAGGACGCGGCGCTGGTGCGCGGCATTCCATTCGAGATTCTGGCGCGGCGCGGGGGGATCGAGGGGTAGGGCCCTGCCCCTGTCGTGACATCGGGCTTACCGTGTGGCCACACCGCGTGGAATGCGTTTGCAGCCGCGGATGCACTTCGTCAATATGGCGCCGACCAGACCAGACGGGAGGAAGCCGTGATCAAGCACGTCGCCATCAAGAACTTCAAGAGCCTGCAGAGCGTGTGCGTGAACCTTGAGCCTTTCACGGTGATCGTGGGC
>CAYWVR010000083.1:0-4556 GCA_964461715.1 uncultured Anaerolineales bacterium | reverse complement strand
CGTCCGCTGGCGAGGCTCCCCGCGCCGCCAAAGGCCAGGAACGCCGCGATCACCGCTGCCGCCGCATGGACCGGGTCCGCCAGGTACAGGATGAACCGTTGCAGGAAGCCCATCTCCAGGAGCATGAAGCCGGTGCCGAGGGCGAGGAAGTAGGCGAGGGTCACGGCCTTGCCGCCCGTGCCTTGCAGCGACCGGGCCCGCACGGCCAGGGGTAGGACGATGAGCGCGGCCCCGAGGATGACCGCCTGCACGAGGGCCGCCAGCAGCATCAGCGTCCCGACCTCCAGGTACGCCCGGGCCCGCCGCCCGAGTTGCTCGCGGAGCGCGTCGATCGCCCCGAGGCGGAGGAAGTGTCCGAAGTAGGGGCGGTCGTCGGTCGTCGCGCGGACGCGGAAGAGGTAGTCCTCCAGGAAGGGCTCGCGCCCCGGTCCGACCAGGGCCCGGGTCGCCTCGTAGTAGTAGGGCCGGTCGAGGACATGGAACCGGTTCGCCTCCTCCGGCCGCATGTCCGGCAGGTACGCGAGGTCGAAGCTCCGCGCTTCGGCGAACGCGCGGAGGGCGTCGGCCCGGGCGTCCGTGACGGGCCGGGCGGAGACAAGGACCGTGATCGTGGCCCAGCTCCGGATCATCGCCAGGTGCGCCGCCGGCTCGAGCCCCCGCCGCTCGAGCGCCCGGACGGCCGTGTCGAAGAGGCGGAGCCCGTCGCGCGGCGGGGTGCGCGACCAACGGGTCAGGGCCAGGATGCCCCGGTCCGTGAGCCGGTCGATCATCGTGCCGACGGCCTCGACCGTATAGAGATACGATTCCTGCGTGGCATAGAGCCCCGCGCCGGAGGCCCCGAAGGCCTGGGCAGGCGGGAACTGCACCAGGTCGAACCGCGCGTCGGTGGAGGCGAGGTACCCGCGGGCCTCGGCCTCCAGGATGCGGACGCCGGGGGCGTCGTAGATCTCGCCTCCGCGCCCGGCGAGCGGCCCGCGCATCAGGCCGACGACGTCGGGGTGGATCTCGAGAGCGGTGACCTGCTCGGCGCTGTGGTAGCGGGCAAGACCGATGTCGCTCCCGCCGCCGGCACCGAGGACGAGCACCTCGGGGTCCTCGATCAGGGCGTACGGGGCCGCGGCGGTGGTCCAGTCGAGGAAGGCCCAGTCCTCGTGCGCGGCCGGGTCGTAGACGGCGCTCGAAGCGTCGCCGTCGATGATGAGGAGGGCGTGGGGCGGGGGCGGCTCGTGCCACTGGAGACTGAGGCCCGGGGCGTGCCGGACGGCCGGCCCCGCGACGACGTCGATCCGACCGAGGGGACCGGAGGCCCGCGCGATCGTCTCGGCCCCCGGCGTCGCGAGGACTTGGGGGAGCATCTTGTACTGGCTCATCGTGGGTCGGTAGGGCAGGAAGGCGACGAGTGCCGCGACGGCGCCGCTCGCGAGGACGGTCACCCCCACGGCCCGCTTTGACGGCGTGAGCACAAGGGCCGCCCCGAGCGCCGCCGCCGTTATCACGACGAACAGCGCCCCCGTCGAGAGCACGTACATCAGGCCGACCGTCGCCACCGACCCGACGCCCGAGGCCACCAGGTTGGCCGCATAGTGCCCCCCGACGCGCTCGGGCCGGTCCGTCAGGGCGATGCCCACGACCAGGGCCGCCGCGAAGAACGGGACCGCGAGCACGAGCTCCAGCACCAGGATCCAAGCGGCCTGGCCCGGGTCCCACGCCAGGAACTGGACGTTGACGGGCAGGACGTGGGCCGCCGCCGGCGCCAGCGGAATCGACAGCGCGAATGCCAGGGCCGCCCCGTACAGCGCCGCGTGCTTGCGCCCCTTGAGCCGCGCCCCCACCAGCGCCAGCGCCGTCCCGCTCGCCCCGAACCCCAGCAGCGCCACGCTGATGACCATGTACGCGACGTGCTGCCACCACCGGACCGAGAGCGACCGCATCAGGGCCAGCTCCAGGCCGAGGAGGGCGGCCGAGACAAGGGCCACCGCGACCCGGGTTCGCGCAAGGGGCATCACTTCTCGGAGACGTCCTTCCGGACGAGCGGCACGAAGCGGACGGCCATCAGCGACCGGCTCCGCACCTTGCCCTCGGCGTCCTTCGTCACCAGCATCAGGTGCTGCGTGGCGAACCGTCCGCCCAAGGGAATGACCATGCGGCCACCGGGCTTGAGCTGCTTCAGAAGGGGCGGCGGGATCTGGCCGGCGGCGGCGGTGACGATGATGGCGTCGAACGGGGCGTGCTCCGGCCACCCGTCGTATCCGTCGCCGCGCTTCGTCTCGACGGTTGCATAGCCCGGACGATCGAGGCGCTGGGCGGCGGCCTCGGCCAGGGGCTTGACGATTTCGATCGTGTAGACGTGCGGGGTGAAGTGGGCGAGGACGGCGGCCTGGTAGCCCGAGCCGGTGCCGATTTCGAGGACCTTTGAGTCACGCTCGAGCTCCAACAGCCGCGTCATCTCGGCCACCATGTAGGGCTGCGAGATGGTCTGGCCGTGGCCGATGGGCAGCGGCGAGTCGCGGTAGGCGGAGCGCCGGAGCTTCGGGGGGACGAACTCGTGGCGCGGTACGGCTCGCATGACGTCGAGAACCCTCGGAGCCTCGAGGCCGTAGTCCTGGATGGTGCGGACCATGCGGTTGCGGTCGGCCTGGCGCTCGTCGGAGCGCGGGGGCGGCCAGTTCTCGGGCGGGCCCGCGTCGGGCCCCTCCTCGTGCTCGGACTCGGCCTTTGTGGTCGGCGTCTCGGGCTCGGGTTCCTCGGCCGCGGAGGCCGGCTCGGGCGGCGGGTCGCTTTCGGCGCAGCCGCACGGCGCGGGGGCCATGAGAAGGGCGATCAGCAGGGCGGGGATGAAGCGCATGACGGGCACCTCCGACGACGGGCCTCTGTCCCAGTATCGTGCCCGAAGGTGCTCTGTGCAACAGGGGGTTGGGAATCCCTGCTACGGCGCCGCCCGCAGGTTGTAGCACGCGACGCCGTCCTTGAGGCGGATGTAGAGGCGACCGCCGGAGAGGGCGAAGCTCGCGCAGGTGAGCGGCTCGACGTCCGCCTGGCCGAGGACCGCCGGCTCCGCCTTGGGGTCGGCCTGGACGAGCAGGACCCGCTTGCCGCCGTGCACGATGAGCTTGCCGTCGGCCAGCAGCGGCGAGGCGTACCTCTCGGCCGGGAGCCCCGTCTCCCAAAGGACCTGGCCGGAGCCGAGGGCGACGCAGAAGGCCCGTTTGTCCGCGGCAACGTACGCGTGCTCGTTCTGGATGACCGGCCCCGAGGCGCGGACGGCGTGGTCGACCGTGAACGCCCGCTCCGCGCCGCCGAGCGACAGGCGGTACCCGATCAGCCCCTGCTCCTTCTCGTTCGTCTGGACCAGGGCGACGTCGCCCGCCACGACGGGACTTGCGTGGCCTTTGCCGGCGGGCTCGGCCCAGAGGACCTCGCCGGAGGCGGCATCGACGGCGACGAGCTTCTTGTCGCGAAGCGAGAGGAGGACCGCGCGCGTGTCGACGCGCCAGACGGCGGGCGAGGCGTGTCCGCTGCCCGCGTCCTTCTGCTCCCAGAGGACCGAGCCGTCGGAGACGCTCAGGGCGAGGAGGCGGCCGGCGGCGACGATCAGGCGGTCGTCGACGAGCACGGGGGACGCGTTCGACCCCGTGCCGATCGCCGCCTTCCAGAGCAGCGCGCCGTCCGATGCGTCGAGGGCGTAGAGGGTCCCGTCGCTTCCGAAAGCGAAGACGCGTCCCTCGCCCGCGCACGGCGTCGCGCTCGTGCCGTTGGCCGAGCGGCGGCCGGGGAAGGCGGCCTTCCAGAGGGTCCGCCCGTCCTTGGCATCGAGGGCCAGGACGACGTCGTTCGCCTTCTCCTCGGCGGTCGGCACGAGCTTCGTCACGTCCTCGCGCAGCTTGCCGGTGATGCTCGCCTCGTCGAGCCACGCGTCGAGGGCGTCCCGGGTGTCGAAGGTGTGGTCCTTGATCTCGGCGAGCTTGACGAGCTTGGCCCAAGCGACCGCGCCGGCGCCGCGCTTCAGGCGATCCTCCACGGCCTTTGCGTAGGTCTCGCGCTCCTCGGGCGTCAGGTGCTTCTTGATCCAAGCGTCGATCCACGCGTTGCGCTCGGCGCGGCCCAGGTCGGCGCGCTCCCGTCCGGTGCGGGCGGTCTCGACGGCCTCGACGAGACGCGCAGGAAGACCCTCCGGGCGCCAGCCGAGCTTCTTGAGGGCGTTCTCGGAGAGGGTCCGCGTGGGGAAGGGCGCCGAGAACGGCCACGAGACGTACACGAGAACGCGTCCGTCCGCGACGATGGGGCTGGCGTAGCCGGCGGGCCCGCCGCCCGGGATCGGCTCGCTCTGCCAGAGCTTCGGCGGTCCCTCCTCGGGCCAGGCGCCGAGAAGGGCGGGGCCTCCCTCGGCCGCGCCGCTGCGCGTCGGGCCGCGCCACTGGGGCCAGTCGGCGGCGGGACTGAGCGAGACGAGGAGGGCGATCAGGGCGAGGGCGGCAACGGGTCGGGACACGGCGGTCTCCTTGGTTCGGGGCAACTGTACGCGTCGGTCCGCGGGTTTGCAAGGTCGCGGGTGCATG
>CAYWVR010000082.1:0-4834 GCA_964461715.1 uncultured Anaerolineales bacterium | reverse complement strand
CCCAAACGCGCCACGCCCCAAACGCGCCACGCCCGAGTCCGCGCGAGGCTTCGGCGGACAAGCGGTCCGCCTTTGCTGGTCGTGCAAAGGGGGCCAAGTTCGTGCAAGAAGGGGGGCAAAAGGGGCGACTTCCCCCCCGGTACCCCCCGAAAAGTCGCAAAAAGTGTGTCGCTTAGGGATAAAGCGTTTCACGAATCCCGCCAAACAGCGCGAAAGGGTGCACCCACAGCGCCCAGCTTACCCAAATTCTTACCAAGCAATCGAGGAGTCCGGAAGGGTTCGTCGAGACCGGTAATCCGGAGGGGGGAATTTCGGAAATTGGGGGTCGGGATTATGGCCGGTCGGGGCGCGCGCCAGAGCGCGCCCCCGATAGCCAAGCCCGGGGCGCGAGGGCCCCGGGCTCGCCTCCTGCACCCCTCTTTTCTACCCCTCTGCCCCTCTTCCAGCCCTCTCCCCCTCTCGGCGATCCCTGCCGACAGGGCCGTCTCGTCTCCCTCGCTCTCGCGGGAGAGGTTCTCACGCGTCCGATGCCGCGCCCCATCCCTCGCCTGCGGCAAACGGGGTTACCGGGCCAAGCACGCCTCGAGATCGACCTTCGGGTCGGAGATCGGGGCGAGGTTGTACTTATCGACGAGCACCTGGAGGGCGGCGGGCTTGATGAACGCCGGCAGGCTCGGGCCGATGCGGATGTCCGTGACACCTACGTGCAGCAGCGTCAAGAGGATCGCGACGGCCTTCTGCTCGAACCAGGACAGGACCATCGAGAGCGGCAGATCGTTAACGCCGCAATCGAACGCCCCCGCCAGGGCCAGGGCGATCTGGATGGCGGAGTAGGCGTCGTTACACTGGCCCACGTCCAGGAGCCGCGGAATGCCCCCGATGTCGCCGAACTCCAGCTTGTTGAACCGGTACTTGCCGCACGCCAAGGTCAGGATGACGCAGTCGTCGGGGACGGCTCGGGCGAAGTCGGTGTAGTAGTTGCGTCCAGGGGTGGCTCCGTCGCACCCGCCGACGAGGAAGAAATGGCGAATCTTGCCCGCCTTGACGGCCTCGATGACCTGGTCGGCCACGTCCAGCACCGCGTGCCGCGCAAAGCCCGTCATAAGGGTCTTGGCGGGCCCATCCTCGCGGAATCCGGGCTGGGCGAGGGCGGCCTCGATGACGGGCGTAAAGTCGCCGCCCGTGATGTGGCGGACGCCGGGCCAGCCGGTGACACCGCTCGTGAAAATGCGGTCCTTGTAGCTTTCCTTGGGCTTCTGGAGGCAATTGGTGGTCATGAGGATGGCGCCGGGGAACGCGTCGAAGTCCTTCCGCTGGTCCTGCCAGGCGCCGCCGAAGTTCCCGACGAGGTGCGGGTGCTTCTTGAGCTCGGGGTAGGCATTCGCCATGAGCATCTCGCCGTGGGTGTAGACGTTGATGCCCTTGCCCTCGGTCTGCTCGAGGACGGCCTTGAGGTCCTTGAGATCGTGCCCGGAGACGGCGATGCACCTGCCGGAAACGGGCGTAACCCGGACCTCGGTGGGCTCGGGATGGCCGTAGGCCCGCGTATGGGCCGCATCGAGGAGCTCCATGGCCCGGAGGTTGATCTCGCCGACCTTCAGCCCGAGGCCCAGCAGCTCGTCCGCGTCGGCCTCGCAGTCCGCCAGGCGATCCAGGACCTGGTGGACGGCGGCATAGGCGTCGGCGTCCTCCCGGCCCAGGAGATGGGCGTGGTCGAGGTAGGCGGCGGCCCCCTTGAGGCCGTAGACGGCCAGCTCCTCGAGGCCCGTCAGGACCTCCCCCCGGTCCTGGAAGCGCTTGTAGATCGAGACCTCCTCGCCTTGGCGGATGAGGTCGTCGAGGGCGTCGGCGGGCTCGAAGGCGGCCGCACCGGCGAGGGGCTCGGGCTTTTGGCCGGCATCGGTGGCGGCCTTTTCGTACATTTCGCGGGCACGATCGCGGAGACGGGCGGCCCGCCGGACGAACTCGCCGAGCTTCTCGGCGTCGAAATTAACGTTCGTCAGGGTGGCGAATAAGGCCTCGACGGTGAAAACGTCGATTTCGTCGTCGCGGGCCCCCAATTGGGCGGCCCGGTGGGCATACATCGAGAGTCCTGTGACGGCGTGGACCAGCAGGTCCTGCATGGCCGCCGTGTCGGGATCCTTGCCACACACGCCAAACGCCGTGCATCCGGTGCCCTGGGCCGTCTGCTCGCACTGATAGCAGAACATGGCGGGGCGGCCGACCGGTGCGTCGGTCATCGCATTCTCCTTCCTCGCTGGATCAGGGTTCGTGGAACCGTTCGGTACGTCCGACCCGAGGGTACGGGCCGGGGGCCGGGCGTTCCTTGACCCGGGTCAAAAAAGCGAAAAAAGAAGAGGCTGGACCATCCCGCGCTCCCCACATCATGCTACCTTCCGGGGCGTTTCGGCGGGGACCAGAAGAAAAAAATCCCACCGAGGGCAATGGCACCGCGGGGGTCGGGCGTGTAGGATTGGCCCATGTCCGTCGTCTGTCGCGCTCTGGATACCGTCCGGCCCGACCACCTCGGTTGCTACGGCGACGGGCGGCGACGGGCGGCGACGGGCCCGTAGACGGCCTTCCGAGGCGATTTCACAGCCGAAACGAAAGGACGGAAGATGGCTCAGTTCCCGGGCATCAACCCCCGCCTGCCCACCCTCTGGCACGGAGGCGACTATAACCCCGATCAGTGGCCCGACGACCTCCGCCGCGAGGACGTGCGCCTCATGCGGCTGGCCCACGCCAACGTCATGAGCGTGGCGGTCTTCTCCTGGGCCCAGATCGAGCCGAAACCGGGCACATACGACTGGAACTGGCTCGACGAGACATTCGAGCGGCTCCACGCGGCGGGCGCCTGTGTGGCCCTCGCAACCCCCTCGGCGGCCCCGCCGCGCCGGCTCACGGCCGCTCACCCGGAGATCCTCCGCGTCAACGACCACGGCGTGCGGGTGCATCATGGGTCGCGGCAGCGGTTCTGCCCCAGCTCGCCGCTCTACCGCGAGCACGTCGCCCGCATCAACCGGGCCCTGGCCGAGCGGTACGGCGACCACCCGGCCCTCGTCCTCTGGCACGTCTCGAACGAGTACGGCGGGACGGTATGCTTCTGCGAGAGGTGCGTGGAGCGGTTTCGGGCCTTCCTGAGGCGACGATACGGGGACCTGGAGACGCTGAACCGCGAGTGGTGGGCCCGATTCTGGAGTCAGACGTTCACGGACTGGGCCCAAATCCAGCCGCCCTGGGCCGATTGCGGGCCGATGCCGACGACGGCGGGGCTCGACTGGAAACGCTACGTCACGCACGAGGTCTGTGATTTCTTCAAGGCGGAGGTCGACGTTCTCCGCGAACGGACGCCCGACGTGCCCGTCACGAACAACCTCATGGGATGGTTCGGCGGGCTCGATTACGCCCCCTTCGCCGACGTCATGGACGTCATCTCCTGGGATTCCTACCCCGACGTGGGCGGCGATCCGGCCCACACGGCAGCCACCCACGCCATGATGCGGGGCCTCAAGGGCCGCCGCCCCTGGCTCCTCATGGAGCAGACCCCCAGCTCCACCAACTGGAAAGAATTTCACCGTCTCCAGCCGCCCGGGCTCCTGCGACTGACGTCCTGGCAGGCCATCGCCCACGGCTCCGACGCGGCCATGTACTTCCAGTGGCGGCGGTCGCGGGGCGGGAACGAGAAGTTCCACGGGGCCGTCGTCGCCCACCGCGGCGACGAGACGCCCCGCGTCTTCCGGGAGGTGGCCGCCCTCGGCGAGGAAATGGACCGTATCGGCCCGAAAATCGCCGGTACACGGCCCATCCGGGCCCGGGCAGCCCTGCTCTGGGATCAGGAAAACCGGTGGGCCCTACAGGGAAGCGTCGGCCCCGGGCGGAACAAACGGGTCATCGAGACCCTCGTCAAACACTATCGGGCACTCTGGCAACGCGGAATCGCCGTTGACGTGGCCCGCCGCGACGCCGACTGGACCCCCTACGACCTCCTCATCGCGCCCCAGATGTACATGGTCCGTCAGGGGCGGTTCCCCCTGGACGGGACCCCCGACGAGCTCGCCCGACGCCTCGACGAGGGGGCCAAGATCGAGGACTTCGTCCGCGCCGGCGGCACGTTCGTCGCGACATACCTCTCAGGGCTCGTCAACGAGTCGGACCTCGTCTACGAGGGCGGCTGGCCGGGGCCCCTGAGCCGGGTCCTCGGCCTCTGGAGCGAGGAAATCGACCATCGGCCCGACGGCGAGGCACCCAACCGCATCGTCATGGCCGAGCGCGGGCCCGACGGGATGCGGCCGCAGTACGCCTGCGACGGCTATTTCGAGCTGATTCACGCCGAATCGGCTCGCGTCCTGGCCGCCTACGGCGCCAACTGGTACGCCGGGCGGCCGTGCCTGACGGAGAACCCGTTCGGCGAGGGCCGGGCCTACTTCGTCGCCTCCGACCCCGAGAACGCGTTCCTCGAGGACTTCTACGCCGCCCTGGCGACCGCCAAGGGCATCGAACCGGCCGTCCCGCCGACCGACCAGGTCGAGATCCTCGAACGGGAGGGCCACCGCCGCCGCATCCTCTTCCTCCTCAACCACGCCCCCGCCCCGCGCACCGTCGACCTGGCCGACAGCATCGGCACCGACCTCCTCACCGGCGCGCGGCTCACCGGCCACATCGAGCTCGAGGGGCACGGCGTCCGGGTGATCGAGCGACCCCCGAAAGCCTGACGCATACGCAACCGTCCATGCTTCCCGGCGGCCCCTCCCGTTTTCCCGGCCGGACGCTCCGAATCGCCCCTGGCGGGACCGTCGGGGCGGTTCGCGCGGTAAGATAGGCAAGCGGCGCGCGG
>CAYWVR010000081.1:0-4879 GCA_964461715.1 uncultured Anaerolineales bacterium | reverse complement strand
GGGGTACGGGGGGGGTACCGGGGGGGTACCGGGGGGTTTCTTGCACCTTTTGCCCCCCTTCTTGGTCAAGATTGTACGGCTGCCGATGTGGCCGTAGAATATCCGACGGTTCTCTCACTTCCGCTCCCCGAACGCCACCTTCGTCCCGTCGAAGCGGACGGTTTGCTCGCCGACGGTGATGCGGGCGGCGAGGCCGGCGCCTTGGACCTTGATCTGCGCAGGGGCGGCCTCGGCGGGGCCGATCGTGGCGACGAAGAAAAACGAGTCGCCGCCGGTGGCGAGGATCGAGGGGATGCGGCGGACCCGCTCGCCCTTGCGGCCGCGCATGGTGACCGCGTTCACCTTCGCCTCGACCTCGACGCCCGCCGGGGCGATGAATGTGCCGCGCATGACGGCATCGCCCCGGGTCCGCGTGACCGTGTTCCCCTCGACGACGGTCTGCCCGACGGCCTCGGCCTTGCCGAGGTTCCAGGTCCAGACCTTGCGCCCGCCGCCCTCGAACCGGTCGACGAGGACGAAGAGGCACGGGGCCCCGCAGGCCCCGCTGTAATCGACCGCGATGGAACGGAGGGCCCGGATGCCGCTTCCCTTGCGGCGGTCCGCGTAGCGCAAACCGCCGTACTTCGAGTACATGCCCTTGGAGGGTGCGGCATAGACGTCGGTCATGTCGATGGAGACGCATCCGGATCCGTCGGGTTCGGTCTCGACGTGTACGACGCGTCCCGAGCCGCTGTCGAACGTCTCGTCGTCGGGCAGGACGACGCGGTTCGTTTCCCAGGGGATGATCTCGCGGTGGGCCGTGTCGTGGTTCCAGAAGCCGCCGAGGCCCCAGAGGTGGAACGTTCCGGCGTTCGGTCCGTTCCATCCGCCCACCCACCGGGCCTTGGCATAGGTCTGGAGCAGGACGTCCCGCGTCCCCGTCCACCCGTTCCGGAACCCGTAGTAGCCGAAGTCGGGGGCGCCCCAGGTGAGGGGCATCGCCTCGCCCGGGGGCTTCGGGGCGGCATCCAGGGGATAGCTCAAGAAGAACCACGTGGGCTCGCCCGTCCCGTGCTCGTCGAACTTGTCGCGCTCGGCCAGGTGGGCGGCCATGCCGTCGGCATCCGCGACGCCGAACTTTCGGTTCCAGGCCCAGAGGAGGGCCGGCCGCCACCGCTCGGGGGCGATCGGGAAGCCGTAGCTCATAAAATTTCCCCACGTGTCGCTAAATCCGTTAATGTCGACGGGGATCGGCTTGGCTTCGAGGTCCTCCGGGAAGACGTGGCCGAAGGTCTGGCGCGGGACGACGTGCGTCAGGTCCGGCCAGGGCGAGACGTCGTGGCCGAACATCCGCCGGTAGCAGGCGGCATATTCGAGGACCATCTCGGTGGCCTTGAGGCCGTAGTGCGAGCACTCGCCGCGGAAGCCGCCCGTCCCCGCGCCCTCGCGGGCGTGGAGGTAGAGGAAGTATCGGCTCCGCTCGAAGATTCGCTGGTCGGCCATGTCGGCCCCGCCCAATCGCTCGTGCAGGGCCGCCTCGTCCTTCCAGAAGTCGAGGAGGGCGTCGGCGTTCGGGCCGGCGGGCTTCGGCGGCTTCGGGCCCTTCTCGCCCCAGAGGGCCAGGCCGAGGAAGCCGGCCCCGCTGAACGGCTTGGCGGCCCAGTTCGAGGAGACGTGCCAGTTCATCCCGCCCGAGGCGACCGCGCAGTTGACGTAGGTCTCGCCCGTGGCGCGAAGATAGGTGAGGACCTCCTCGCGAAACGCCGCCGGCCACGCGTCCCGGCAGAGGTCGAAGGCGATGGCCACCTGTTCCGGGTGGCGGCCCCAGGCGGTGCGGTGCGAGTAGCGGCCCTTGCCGGCCATGTGGTCGGCGGCAAACTGCCGGGCCCGGTCGGCCCAGGCCGCGTCGCCGCTAAGCTGGTACCGGACGCCGGCGCCGATGGCGTCGAGATGGTCCTCGCGGCCCATGTGTTCGACGAGGACTTTTCCGAGAGGCGTCTTGGCCTTCGCCCGGAGGGCAGGGAGGTCGGATGCGCGAAAGAGGATGCGCGGACGCTCGCCCGGTCGGACCGGTTCGAACCCCTTGGGAAGCGGCGGGCGAGGCGGTTTGACGCGGCCGACGGCCCGGCCGGTGACGGCGCGGCCGTCGCGCGTCAGCGTGTAGGCGCCTTCGAGGGCATCGCCGTCGCGCGCGAACTCCACCCGAAGCGGCGAGACGCCCGCCAGGAGCAGACGCATCTCGAGGACGACGCGGTCGGCGGTCACCTCGGCGGCGTCGACGCGACCGTTCGTGACCTGCGGCTTGCGGTTCGAGCTGTCGAGTCCCCAGACCTTCTCCCATCGCTCGCCCGCGCGGGCGAGGTCCAGAAGGAGCGACGGGGCGGGGTTGTAGGGCGGCGCCTCCTCGTCCTCCGCCGTCGGCGGGGCCGCCAGCGCGTGAAGGAGCCGCACCTCCAGCTCCAGGTCCGGCCGCGCGGGCTCGGCGGCGGATGCGGCGAAGGTCAGACCCAGGACGACCAGGGCAGCGACGGCGGCTCTCATCGGACACCTCCTCTGGCGGCTTGAACCCGCCCGGGCGGCGGCCCGGCCGCATCTTTCGGCGGCGGACGGACGCTTGCACGGGCGGGGAGCTTGGGAAGCTTAAGAATCAGAACGTGTGGATCGGTCAACGCAACACGGAAAGCCATCGCGGGTATCCGCCTCGGCCGAGGGCATCGGATCAGGTCGGCCGTACTCCTGATGGGTTCATTCCTTCCTGCCCGGCTTTCGCCCGTGTACGCCGAGTCGCTTGAGGACCTCGTCGGCGATCCAGATGGAACTGGAGGCCAGCACGATCCACAGCCAATCCGGAGCGGCCAAGGGCTCGGTGCCGAAGAGCCAGCCGCCCACGGGCGTCTGAATCACCGTCACCTGCAGGGCGATCGCGATGCCCAGCCCCAGCAGCAGCCAGCGGTTGCTCCGCAGGCCGATCGAGAAGACCGACTGGAATTGCGAGCGGGCGTTGAAGGCCTGGAACCACTGGAAGGCGGCCAGCGTCGAGAAGGCCACGGTGCGGGCGTAGGCCGGGCCATTGGCCTGGTTGTGCCAGTAGAACAGGCCCAGCGTGCCGATGGCCATGATCGGGGTCAGGATCGCCATCCGCCGGATCATCGCCACGTTGACGATGGGCTCGCCGGGGTCACGCGGAGGCTGTTTGAGCACGTCCCAGTGCCGCGGCTCGACGCCCAACGGGATCGTGCAGGCTCCGTCGGTGACCAGGTTCACCCACAGGACCATCACCGCCGTCAGCGGCAGGTCGAGCCCGAGCAGCAAAGCGCCGGTCAGCGTGAGAATTTCGCCGAGGTTGGTCGCCAGCAGGAAGAAAATGACCCGCCGCAGGTTCGCATAGATCGTTCGGCCTTCCTCGACGGCATCAACAATCGTGGCGAAGTTGTCGTCGGTCAGCACCATGTCGGCCGCCTCGCGGGCGACCTCCGTGCCGCTCTGGCCCATGGCCACGCCGATGTCGGCCCCCTTCAGAGCGGGCGCGTCATTGACGCCGTCGCCCGTCATGGCCACCACCTGGCCCTGGTCTTTGAGGGCCTCCATGATCTTGAGCTTATGTGCGGGCGAGACGCGGGCAAACACGCCGGCCTCAAGCGTGGCCTCCGCCAGTTCTCGCTTGTCCATCTGTTCGACGTCCTTGGCCGAGAGGGCTTTGCCGTGGTCGGTGATGCCGACCTGCCGGGCGATGGCCAGGGCCGTGGCGGCGTAGTCGCCGGTGATCAGCACCGGCCGGATGCCGGCCTCTCTGGCCTCGGCGACGGCCGGGGCGCTCTGCTCGCGGGGCGGGTCGATCATGCCCCACAGTCCGGCGAAGGTCAGGTCCTGCTGGACCTCAGGCTCCTCCAAGCCCTGCTTGTCAGCGGGGAACTCGCGATATGCGCCGGCCATCACTCGGAGCGCGTCCTTGGCAAACTGCTCGTTCGCGTCTTGGATTTGTTGGCGCTTCTCGTCGTCCAGTTCCACTCGCTCACCGTCAAGGAGTACGTGCGAGCAGAATTTCAGGATGCGGTCCGGAGCACCCTTGACCAAGGCATGGCGGTTCTGGTCCTGCTCGCAGGCCAGGATGGCCATGTACTTGCGGTCGGACGAGAACGGGATCTCGGCGATCCGCTCGGACTCCTCCCGCACGACGTCCGGCTTCATCGCCGCCTTGCGGGCCGCGACCCGCAGCGCCGCCTCGCTTGGGTTGCCTGTGGCCTGCCAGCCGCCGTCTTCGTCCTGGCGGATGTCGGCGTTGCTGGCCAGGGCGCCGATCCGAAGGAGGCGCTCCAGCGCGGCGGGAATTTCCTCCAGCGGCCGGCCCTGATCGGACCGAATCTCGCCTTCGGGGCGGTAGCCCTCGCCGGTGACCTCGAAGGTTCGGCCGCCGGCCCAGATCTTTCGCACGGTCATCTGGTTCTCGGTGAGCGTCCCGGTCTTGTCCGAGCAGATCACCGTGGTCGAGCCCAAGGTCTCGACGGCCGGCAGGCGACGGATGATCGCGTGGCGGTCGGCCATCCGCCGAATTCCCAGAGCCAGCGTCACGGTGATGACCGCAGGCAGACCTTCCGGGATGGCCGAAACAGCCACCGCTACAGCAAACAGAAGCATCTCCAGCGTTTGGTAGCCCCGCAGCAGTCCCAGGCCGAAGACCACACCGGCCAGCACGATTCCCAGCACGCCGAGAATGATCCCCAGCTTGTGCATGCGTTTCTGGAGCGGGGTGCTCTCGCGCCCGGTCGCGCGGACCTCGTCGGCAATCTCGCCCATCTCCGTCTGCATGCCGGTTTCGACAACCACGGCCCGACCGCGACCGCCGGTGATGCTCGTGGACATCCAGACCATGTTGCTTCGGTCGCCGATGGGCGTATCGGCC
>CAYWVR010000080.1:0-5778 GCA_964461715.1 uncultured Anaerolineales bacterium | reverse complement strand
GAAGGGATACGCATGCTCACGCGATGAAGCGTGAGCATGCCACCCGAGGGGGGCGGGGGCAACGAAGATTGGAGCAACGACGCCCAGTGGGCGCCCGACGCCGCGCCCGATGCCACGGACATCGGGGGTCGCCGCATGGCGGCCGCAGGGCGGAGATGCTATTTTGCGGAACGTTGCGGACTTGCTTGCTCGCGCCGGCGTCGGACGATGCGCGTAAGCATTTCCTCGGCCTCGGAGTGTGCCTGTTCGAGCAGGGCCTCGGGGGAGGCGTCGCCGAGATCGGCGGCGCCGGCGGCCGCCCCTTCGAGGAACCGCCGCACGTCGACCTCTCGCGTCTTCTCGGCCAAGAGCGACCCGGCCACCGTCGCCAGCATCGGCGCCAGGGCCGAAGGGTCCGGCCGCGGGCCGATCTCGGCGCGGCCGGCCTCGGTGACAACCAGCTCGGCGGGCCTCCCGTCGGCGTCGCGGCGGACGAGGATGTGGCGGGCGGTGAACTCGGGATGATGGAGCCCCAGGGCCGCCAGCCGTGCCGCCAACGCCCCGACCCGCTCCCCCATCGGCCGCATCTCGCGGGGCCCGTAGACGGCGAGGTAATCGGCCAGGGGCACGTTGTCGACGTGCTGTGAGAGGACGTAGGCGGCCTCGGGCCTCTCGGCGCAGGCGAGGGGGCGCGGCACGGGGAGGCCGGTCTCGTAGAGGCGGACGGCGCAGGCGAACTCGCGGCGTGCGTCGGCCCGTGCCACCAGCCGCCGCACGAATCCGCCCGGCGGCCCGTACCCGAACACCTTGACGAAGAGGTCGACCGGCAGCGACGGCGCCCCCGGCACGAGGCCGCACGTCCGATGGGCCACGGCCGCCTCGGGCGCGCCCGGCACGGGGTCGAGGGCCTCGGGCCGGAACGCCTCCTGAAGGGCCGTCGCCATCTCCGGCGAGACGTCGGGGGCGAATTGCCACGAGGGGATCATGGCCCCCAAGCATAGCCGGGCGAGCATACAATGCAAGGGTTTGTTGGTTCTCGTGCCCGGAGGCGCATGGGGCGCTTCCGGCTTGCCTGCGCCCATGGCGCGTCCTAAGATACGCGCACCGTGACCAAGACCGTCCGCGTCTACGACCGCACGTTCCGCCAGTTCTCCCGGGTCGAGGTCCATCCGAAGGTCAGCGAGGTGCTGGCCGACTTACCGCGCGGCCGGCTCCTGGACATGCCCGCCGGGAGCGGGGCGCTCTCGTACCGGCTTCACAAGGAGGGATTCGAGGTCCGTGCGTGTGACCTTCGGCCGGAGCACTTCCAGCCGCCCGAGATTCCGTGCGTGGCGGGGGACCTGGGCGGGCGATTCCCCTTCGACGACGCGACGTTCGATTACGCGACGTTCGTCGAGGGCCCCGAGCATGCGGCCGACCCGCTGCACGCGTTCCGCGAGTTCGCCCGGGTGCTCGTGCCCGGCGGGCGGCTCGTCACGACGCTGCCGAACTACGGGAGCCTGGAGAAGCGGCTGCGGATGGTCCTGTTCGGGGCGTTCGAGAAGGCCGTCTCGAAGGAGCGCCTGCGCAACCAGTTCGGCGGGGACCCGGCCATGCTGCATATCATGCCCCTGGTCTACGGCCAGCTCCGGTTTTTCCTGGAGACGGCGGGATTTCGGATCGAGCGGCTGGAGCGCGACCGCGTGAAGCGCAAGCAGCTCCTCCTGTATCCCCTGGCCTGGCTCATCCGTCTCGCCGGCCTCCTGGGCGGCAAGAGGACGCGCGAGAAGTACTGGCTCGACGTGGTCAACTCCGACGCGATCCTGATGGGCGGCAATACGTTGATTGTGCGGGCCAAGCTCCAGGGGTAGGAGGCTTGCGCTGCCTCTTGGGCGCGCATGAGCCCTTGCCCCTTGCCCACCCCTTGAACCCCACCTAAGATACCACCATGTCGGAGGCGGCGAAGATCGAGCGGCTGCTGGGGCGGCCGGAGGTGCGGCGGCTGTTTCGGGTGATGACGGCCAAACGCCCGGGCCGGCGGTGCTGGCTCGAACGCTTCTTCGAGGCGTATGCCGCCGGGACGATCCGGCCCTGGCACCTCGAGTTCGTCCTGCCCTGGCTCCTGACCGAGTACATTCGCCGCGCGACCGGCGTGAAGCGCGAGACGATCGCCGGCCGCGTCCTCGGCAACCCCGCCACCCGCCACGGCCTCGTCGCGACGGTCCGGAGCGTCGGCGAACTGGGCCTGGCGCAGCCGCAGCGCTTCGTCGCGCCGCTCATGGTCGTTTGGAACTTCACCCAGGCCTGTAACCTCCAGTGCCGCCATTGCTATCAGAACGCCGGGGCCCGGGCCCCGGACGAGCTCACCTTCGAGGAGCAGAAACGGGTCGTCCGTGACCTGGCGGACCGGAACGTCGCCATGATCGCCTTCTCGGGCGGCGAGCCGCTGATGAGCCCGACGTTTCTCCCCATCGCCCGGTACGCCCGCACGTTCGGCCTGCACCTTACGGTCGCGACGAACGGGACGCGGCTCGACGCGGACAAGGTCGCGGCGATGGTCGATTCGGGCATCCGCTACGCCGAGATCAGCCTCGATTCGGTCGACCCCGCCCGCCACGACGCCTTCCGCGGACGCTCCGGGTATTGGGAGGGAGCGGTGCGCGGCATCCGGGAGGTGGTCCGCCATCCGGGGATCAAGTGCGGCGTGGCGATGACCGTGACCCGCGGGAACCTCGCCGAGATGGAGGCGATGATCGAGTGGTGCATCGCCGAGGGCGTCGACACCTTCTACGCCTTCAACTTCATCCCCACGGGGCGGGCGCGCGGCATCGTGGAGGCGGACCTTTCGCCCGAGGAGCGCGAGCGGATGCTCCGCGTCCTCCAGCGGTACCTCACGGACGGGCGGATCAGCATCATGTCCAGCGCCCCGCAGTACGGCCGCGCGTGCCTCGAGCTCGGCAACCCCGACGGGCCCGTCAACACGGGCCATTACGGGCATGGCGGCGGGCGGATGACGCGGACGTTCGCCCGCTACGTGGGCGGCTGCGGCGCGGGCCGGTGCTACATGGCCGTCCAGCCGAACGGCGACGTCACGCCCTGCGTGTTCCTTCCGATCACGGTCGGGTCGATGCGGCACGACCCGTTCGAGCGTTTCTGGAGCCATCCGGTGATGGCCCTGCTGCGGGACCGTGACGACCGCTCCGGCCACTGCCTCACGTGCGACTATAAATATCACTGCGGCGGCTGCCGCGCGCGGAGCTGGGGGTACTTCGGCGACCTGCGGCGGGCCGATCCGGGGTGCAAGTTCAACGCCGAGGAATGGCGCGAGATCGCGCCGGCCGCCGCCATTGACCCCCCCCTCCCCCGCCGCTATACTCAGGGATAGGAGAGAGAGACCTGTGCCGCCCGGCCCTGCGGAGGAGCCCCGCGACGCGTGCGGGGCGTTTTCGTCGATGGACCTCGAGCCGATCCTCGCGAAGTCGATTGACGGCCGCCTCCTCACCGAAGAGGAGGCCACGCTCCTGCTGCGCCTCCCGCCCGCACAGCGCGAGCCCGTCCGGGACGCCGCCGACCGTCTCCGGGCCGACCTCGTCGGCGACCGCGTCACCTACGTCTTCAACCGCAACATCAACTTCACGAACGCCTGCACCTCGGCGTGCCTTTTCTGCGCGTACCGGGTCGAGCCGGGGTCGCCGGACGAAACCGTCATGACGCCCGAGGACGTGGTCCGGCTCGCCACCGCCACGCCCGGCATCGACGAGGTCTGCATGGTCGGGGGGCTGAACCCGCGGGTCACGTTCGACCAGGTCCTCGCCCTCATCGCGGCGATCCACGACGCCCTGCCGGAGGTCCACGTCCACGCCCTCAGCCCCATGGAGATCGACTACTACGCATCGCGGGCGGGGCTCTCGATCCGCGAGGCGTTCGCGAAGCTCGTCGAGGCGGGATACGGGAGCCTGTGCGGGACCGCCGCCGAGGTCCTCGTCGACGAGGTCCGCCGCGTCATCTGCCCGGCGAAGCTCTCGACCGCCCGGTGGGTCGAGGTCGTCCGGACAGCCCACGCGATGGGCCTCCGGAGCACCTCGACGATGCTCTTCGGCCACATCGAGACGCCCGAGCACACGGCTCGCCACCTCGGCGTCCTCCGCGACCTCCAGGCCGCAACGGGCGGCTTCACCGAGTACATCGCCCTGCCCTTCGTCCCCTACCGGACGCCGCTCGCCCGCACCCACGGCGTCACGCGGATGATCGCCACCGAGGACGTCCTGCACCATTACGCGGTCGCGCGGCTCTTTTTCGGGCGGCTCATCCCGAACATCCAGTCCTCCTGGTGCAAGCTGGGCCTGGAAGCCGCGACGGCGGCCTTCGCCCGGGGCGTCAACGACCTCGGGGGCACGCTCCTTTCGGAGAGCATCACCCGCTCGGCGGGCGGCACACACGGCGAATCGCTGACCCTCGAGGCCATGACCGACGCCATTCGCCGCGCGGGACGCACCCCCGTTCGCCGCGATACCCTTTATCATCTACTGGACGCGCCGGTCGAGACGCGGTAAAAGAGGAGTATGATGCGACGCGCAGCCATCATCGGCGACGGGGCCATGGGCTCCCTGACCTCGATCCTCCTTTCCGCCAAGGGGGCCCGATGCCGCCTCTGGTCCGCCTTCCCGGACCACGTCGAGGCCCTCCGGCGCGACGGCGAAAACAAGCGATTCTTCCCCGGCTTCCAGCTCCCCCGGGACCTCCGCGTCTCCGGCGACGCCGCCGAGGTCTGCGACGGGGCCGACCTGGTGGTCATCGCGGTTCCCTCGCGGCACTTGCGGGGGGTGCTGGAGCGGATCTCGGGCGACCTCCCCGCCGACCCCGTCTACGTCTCCGTCGTCAAGGGCATCGAGACCGGGACGCTGGCCCGGGCAAGCGAGATGATCCACGAGGTCGCCGGCGCGCAGCGGCTGGCCGTCCTTTCCGGCCCGTGTCTCTCGCGGGAGGTGGCCCAGCGACTCCCCGCGACCGTCGTCGTGGCGGGCCGGGACCCGGAGGTGGCGAAGGCGGCCCAGGCGGCCTTCACGACCCCCTGGTTCCGCGTCTACACGAACGACGACCCGCTCGGCGTCGAGCTCTGCGGACCCTTGAAGAACGTCATCGCCATCGCGGCCGGCATCTCCGACGGCCTCGAACTCGGGGCCAACGCCATGGCCGCCCTCGTGACGCGGGGCCTCGTGGAGATGACCCGCCTCGGCGTCGCCATGGGCGCGAAGGCCGAGACGTTCGCGGGGCTGGCCGGCCTCGGGGACCTGGTCACCACCTGCACGAGCCGCCTCAGCCGAAACCATCGCGTCGGCGAGGAAATCGGCAAGGGACGGGCCCTGCGCCACATCCTCGAGGACCTCGGCATGGTCGAGCCCGAGGGCGTCGAGACGACGCGCGGCGTCCTGGCCTTGGCCGAGCGGCACGAAGTCGAGATGCCGATCACCCGGGAGGTCCACCAGGTGCTCTTCGGCGGCAAGCCCGCCCCGGACGCCGTGGCCGACCTCATGAGCCGCCGCCCCAAACCCGAACGCTCGGCGTTGTCGATGTGACCGGAGAAATGAAGGCCAATGCCTTGGGCTCTCGTCAGCCCCCGGGCCTGTTTCGCCGGGTTGGTTGCAGCCCGCGTTCAGGCCATCCGATGGCATGCCCACACCCTTCGCGAACAGGCCCACACCCTTCGGGTGGCATGGCCACGCTTTATCGCGTGGCCATGCGCCCACGAACGCCCAAGGCGCGAACAGGCCCACACCCTTCGGGTGGCATGGCCACGCTTTATCGCGTGGCCATGCGCCC
>CAYWVR010000079.1:0-5894 GCA_964461715.1 uncultured Anaerolineales bacterium | reverse complement strand
CGCCGCAGGTTCCTGCAGACGGCCGGCTCGATGGCCGGCGCCGCCCTGCTCGCCCCCGGCCTCCCGTCCGCCCGGGCTGCCCCGCGCCGCCCCGCGGGGCCGAACATCCTGCTCGTCTTCCCCGACCAGCATCGCGGCGACTGGCTGGGCGGCGCCGCCGGCATCGACGTGCGCACCCCCAACATCGACGCCATTGCCGCGCGCGGCACGCGGTTTGTGCGGGCGCTCTGCCCCTCGCCGCTGTGCGCCCCCAGCCGCGCCTGCCTCGCCTCCGGACGCCGCTACGACCGGTGCGGCGTCGCCTCCAACGCCGTCAACTACCCCCTGGACCAGCCCACCGTGTACCAGGTGCTGCGCGACGCCGGGTACCAGGTAGGCGGTTGCGGCAAGTTCGACCTGCACAAGGCCTCGAAGAACTGGGGCACCGACGGCCAGCACCTGCTGGCCGAGTGGGGCTTTACGCACGGCCTGGACTCGGCCGGCAAGTGGGACGCCATCGCCTCCGGCGCCAAGGAGCCCCAGGACCCGTACATGCATTATCTGAAGGAGCGCGGCCTGCTCGAGGTGCACGTCCAGGACATGCAGAAGCGCCGAAACAGGTTCGCCGCCCACGCCACGCCGCTGCCCGAGGAGGCGTACGGCGACAACTGGGTGGGTGGGCACGCCGAGCGGCTTCTCCGCGAGTTCGCCAAGGACCGGCCGTGGTTCCTCCAGGTGAACTTCCCCGGCCCGCACGCCCCGTGGGACATCACGGAGGCGATGGCGGAGCGCGTGCGAGGCCGCACACGCTACCCCCCGCCCGTGGGGCAGGACGACCTCGACCCGCAGCACCTGGCCGTCCGACAGAACTACACCGCCATGGTCGAGAACATCGACCGCTGGGTCGGCCGGTTCCTGGAGGCCGTCCAGGCCCGCGGCGAGACCGACGACACCCTCGTCGTCTACTCCAGCGACCACGGCGAGATGCTCGGCGACCACGGCCTCTGGGGCAAGTCCAAGCCGCATCACCCCTCGGTCCACGTGCCGCTGGCCATCGCCGGACCCGGCACCCTGGGCCGCCTGGTCTGCCAGGCGCCCGTCACGACGCTGGACCTGACGGCCACGTTCCTGTCGTACGCCCGCCTGCGGGGGCCGGAGGGCACGGACAGCGAATCGCTCCGGCCCGCCCTGGAGGGCGAATAGGGGCCACCCCGCGAGGTCGTCACCAGCGCCCTCGGGCGCTGGCGCATCGCCTACGACGGCCGCTTCAAACTCGTCACCGGCTGGGGGGGCAGAAAAGGCCGCAACGGCGACGCCGACGACGTCATCCTCTGGGACCACCAGACCGACCCCGGCGAAACGCAGAACACCGCGGCGGCGCACCCGGAGGTCGTCAAGCGGCTCATGGCGCCGCTGGAGCCCGGCGGCTGAATCTCGCTGGACGCGCGGCCGTCCCGGCCGCCCCGCCGCACGGCAAGACGATCGTCACGGCGACCGTCGCGGGGAATCGGCACGACCTGGCGGTCCACGCCCTGTCGAACCTTCTGGAGATCGACGGTTGGCGGGTGATCCGGCTTGGGGCCGACGTGCCGCCTGCGGACGTGGCCCGGGCGGTCGGCGATTTCGGAGCGGATGCCCTGGCCCTCTCGGCGGCCCTGGTCACGCACGTGCGGACGCTCGCGCGGAGGCTAGAAGCGGTGCGGGCCGCGGCCCTGGGGGTCCGGGTGCTGGTCGGGGGCGGGGCCCTCTCGCCCGCGCCCGATCTCGGCGAGCGGCTCGGCGCCGACGCCACCGGCGCCACCATCGGCCAGGCCGCCGACGTGGCTCGTCGGCTCGTGGGCCTGGATTCAAATCCAGACTGACCGTGTCGGCTACGGCCCTGCGTCGAAGTGCTCGAAGTCGACCGGCGGGGGCTCGGCGATCTTCTCGGCGGCGGCCTGCGCGGCGTCGCGGAGGTTCCGATTGTCGCGGCCCTTGAGCTGCGTGAGGTCCCGCAGCCGGCCAAGGGCGACTTCGACCGCGTGGTCCTCAACGCGGCGTCCCCCGAGGCCGTGGAGGCCTGCCGGAGGGCGGTGGAAGATCAGGGACGGACGGCTTCTCCGGAGGTCGCACTGCTGACGTGGCTGGACGTCTCCTGAGGCACCGGACCCGAAAGGTTTACAAATTCCTTGGGCAACATCATGAGACAGAGAACATTTCTGTTTGGGCCTCCTGGGGGTGTTCGTAAAGGAGGTCGGCCTTGCGCTTCTGTCCTTTGAGACCCCGGTCGAGACGGTGGCCATCCTGCCTTGACGTGGACCCTTCGATGGCCTTATCCTGCGCGCGGACGTGTCCGAAGGAGGGTTACCATGGCGAGCCGGGCCATCAGCCCGAGGCGCCGGTCGACCTCCCGCAGCAGCAACCCGCCGGCGTCGCTCGTGAGGCATCCGCCGTCAAAATCGGCCTCGACGCGGCGTCGAGAAAGACTGGAAAAGGTCAGGGCCTCTCGGCTACACTCTGTCATCGCGATGGCCTTTCTCTTGCAGGACAGGTTCTCTTGCAAGTCCCTATCCTACAACGCGTTAGGCCATCGCGCTACTTTTATCTCCATGAACGGCGTGAAATATCCGGGCTAGGCGACGTTGCCAAGTTTGGTGAGAATATGGTGAGGCCGGACGAGGCGGCCGAAGGCGAGGAAGGGCGTAAATCCTTTTAAAAGAAGCACTTGGGCGAGTGGCGGAACGGAAGACGCTGGGGACTTAAAATCCCCTGGCCTTCGGGCCATGAGGGTTCAAATCCCTCCTCGCCCACCAGGACCGCTCGCGGCTTGTCCTTCATCCAGCAACGGGTCAACGATGACATCAAGCGAAGCGCGCCCCGCCGGGCTCGAGGGTCGAGCCATCCTCTGTGAGATTGCGTGGGAGGTCTGCCAGCAACTCGGGGGCATCTACACGGTCATGCGTTCGAAGGCCCCGG
This sequence comes from uncultured Anaerolineales bacterium, assembly GCA_964461715.1. GTDB lineage: Bacteria > Planctomycetota > Phycisphaerae > FEN-1346 > FEN-1346 > CAYWVR01. Next base: position 2,960 of record CAYWVR010000079.1, on the reverse strand, counting down.
CCATGGTCGAGCGGTGGGGGGCGCGGTACCTGGCCGTCGGGCCCTTCGACGCCCACGCCGCGAACGCCGAGTTCGAGGAGACGCCCGCCGAGGGCCCCGTCGCTGCCGCGCTCGAAGCCCTGCGAGATGAGGGGTTCGACGCGCGGCACGGGACGTGGCTTATCACCGGGCGGCCGCGCGTCGTGCTCCTGGATCCGCGAAGTGCCATCGACCGGGTGGCCGACGCCAAGTACGCCCTCTGGGAGCATCATGGCATCAGCCCGCCGGGCGGCGACGATCTGGTGGACCGGGTGATCGCGTTCGGCGACCTGGTGCGGCGGTTCGTGGCGGCGCTCGTGGCGGCGGAGCCGGCGGGGACGCCGGTGCTGGCCCATTTCCACGAATGGATGGCCGGGACGGCGATCCCGGAGATTCGTCGCCTCGGGCCGCGCGTCGGCCTCGTTTTCACGACCCACGCCACCCAGCTCGGGCGGATGCTCGCCGCCGCCGGGAGCGATTTCTACGATCACCTGCCGGAGATCGACTGGCTCGGGGCCGCGCGGCACTATGGCGTCGAGGCGAAGGTGCGCCTGGAGCGTGCGGCCGCCCATGGGGCCCACGTCTTCACGACCGTCAGCGGCATCACGGCGTTCGAGTGCGAGCACCTCTTGGGCCGCCGGCCGGAGGTCCTGCTTCCGAACGGCCTCAACATCGAGCGGTTCACGGCCGTCCACGAGTTCCAGAACTTGCACCGCCTGTACAAGGAGCAGATTCATCAGTTCGTGATGGCCCATTTCTTCCCCAGCTACACGTTCGACCTCGATCGGACGGTCTACTTCTTCAGCGCCGGCCGCTGGGAGTACCACAACAAGGGCTATGACCTCGTGATCGAGGCCCTGGCCCGGCTGAACGCTCGCCTGCGCGAGGCGAAGCTCGACCGGACGGTCGTCTTCTTCCTCGTGACGCAACGCCCCTTCACCTCGATTAACGCCGAGGCCCTTGGCAGCCGGGCCGTCATGGACCAGATGCGGACGACATGCGAGGCGATCAAAGACCAGGTGGGTGGACGACTGTTCGCGGCCACTGCGATGGGCGAGCGGCCAGCCCTGGATCGGCTCGTGGACGATTACTGGATGTTGCGCCTCCGGCGCGTCGCCCACGCGTGGAAGACCCACCGGCGGCCGCTTCTCGTGACGCACGAGCTGGCGGACCCGACGGGCGACGAGGTCCTGCGGCAGATGCACGCGTGCCTGCTCTTCAACACCGAGGACCACGCCGTTAAGGTCGTCTACCACCCCGATTTTATCACCAGCTCGAACCCGCTGTTCGGTATGGACTACGACCAGTTCGTCCGCGGGTGCCATCTGGGCATCTTCCCGTCGTATTACGAGCCGTGGGGGTACACGCCGCTGGAGTGCGTGGCCTCGGGCGTGCCGGCGGTGACGAGCGACCTGGCCGGGTTCGGGACGTATCTGCTGGAGCACGTGCCGGACCACGCCGAGCGGGGCTTGACGGTGCTGGCGAGGCGGCACCGGTCCTTCGACGCTTCGGCCGCAGCGCTGACCGAGGCGCTCCTCGAGTTCCTGGCCATGGACCGGCGGGAGCGGATCGACCAGCGGAACCGCGTCGAGTCCCTCGCCGGGCACTTCGACTGGAGCAACCTTGCCCCGCACTACGACGAGGCCCACGGGCTGGCGCTGGCGCGCCTTGCGGGGGATCCCGGGGGATTCCCGGTTTGACTTCGCGGACGGTGAGTACACAATGTACTCGGGCGGGGGATGAGGACCACGGTCTGTAAGCGACTCGTGCTGTACGGGTTGCGACGCCCCGACGCGAAGGCATCGCTCTCTCGGCTCGGCCGTCCTTCGGGGCCGTCGCACGCTGAGCAAGGCCACGTCAAGACGCTAGCCGAGCACTTCGGCGTGGCTCCGCGGCTTTTCCTTTGAGCGTGGCGCAACAGTTCCGGGAGGGCCCCTCCCAGGGCGCTTTCCAGCTGGGCGGGGGATTCCTGATTGCCAATCCTTCGATTGTGGCGTATACTGTGTGGCTTGCCCGGCATCGTGCTTGGCACCGATTGTCGACATAAGAAGGCGTGATTCTGCATGAGCTTTGACCATCTGGGGCTTATCGAGCCCCTGCGGCGTGCTGTTCGTGAAGACGGCTATACCGAACCCACTCCCATCCAGCAGCAGGCGATTCCCCCGCTCCTCGAGGGCCGCGACCTCCTCGGCTGTGCCCAGACGGGCACGGGGAAGACTGCGGCGTTCGCCCTGCCGATGATCCAGAAGCTGAGCGTCGACCGGCCTCAAGGCGAGGACCGTCCGCCCAACGGCCGCCGGTGCGGGAAGAAGGGGAAGCCGAGCCGCCCTATCCGGGCCCTCGTCCTCGCCCCCACGCGCGAGCTGGCCGCCCAAGTCGGCGAGAGCTTCCGCACCTACGGCCGCCACACCGGCGTCCGCTCGACCGTCGTCTTCGGCGGCGTCAAGCAGGGCCGCCAAGTCAAGCAGCTTTGTGCCGGTGTCGACGTCCTGGTGGCCACGCCCGGGCGGCTCCTGGACCTGGAGGGGCAGGGGCACCTGCGGCTCGACCGGGTCGAGATCTTCGTCCTCGACGAGGCCGACCGCATGCTCGACATGGGCTTCATGCCCGACGTTCGGCGCATTCTCGGCAAGCTCCCCGAGAAGCGCCAGAGCATGATGTTCTCGGCCACCATCCCGCCCCACATCCGCCGCATCGCCGATTCGGTCTGCACCGATCCGGTGGAGATCCGCATCGCGACCGAGTCGCCCGAGGCCGACACCGTCGACCAGCGGGCCTACTTCGTGGAGCGCGGCGACAAGCGGGCCTTGCTGGAGCATCTTCTTGAGAACGAGCCCGTGACGCGGGCGCTGGTCTTCGCGCGGACGAAGCGCGGGGCCGACCGTCTGGCCCGGTCCCTGGCCAAGGGCGGACGCATCCGCGCCCAGGCCATGCACTCCGAT
>CAYWVR010000078.1:0-5981 GCA_964461715.1 uncultured Anaerolineales bacterium | reverse complement strand
CCGCGGGCCACCTTCGGCGGGATTGAGACAACCGTGCCGGGCCCGAAACCGTGGGCGGCAAACCATCCGGCCGGCGCTTCCAGGGCGAAACGGACCGGCTCGCGGCTCGAGATCTGCCTCGCGTCGTGGGCCCGCAGCCGCTTGATCTCCGAGATCCGGCCGTCGGCGCCGATGTACGCCAGGTCCAGGTCCACGAAGCAATTCTTCATCCAGAACGCCAGCCGCCGCGCCTCGGGAAAGACGAAAAGCATCAGCTCGTCCGGCCCGAGGTCGCGCCGCCACATCATGCCTGTCCGTCGCTCGGTCTCGGTGTCGGCCACCTCGACTTCGACGGCTTCCGGACCGATGAGGATCGTGGCGGTGGGCAGCTGCTTCGGGCGTCCCTCGGGGGGCGGCGGAGGCGCAGGCGGGACCGGCTCCTCGCAGCCGGCCAGAAGCGCGGCCGTGACAACCAGCAGTCCCGTCCGCTCAAGCCTGGCGAAACGCCGCCGGATCATGGCCCGCCGTCCTCAGCATCCGTTCGAGAAGCTCCATGGGCAGCCCCACGACGTTCGTGAAGCTGCCTTCGATCCCGTCGACGTACCGGTCGCCCGTCTCCTGGATGGCGTAAGCGCCGGCCTTGCCCATGGCTTCGCCGCTCGTGACGTAGGCGTCGATCTCAGCCTCGGCCATCGTCCGCATCCGAACGACCGTCGCCGCGTGTCCCACCCATTCGGTTTCCGACCCCGCATCCACCAGGGCCAGACCCGTCAGCACCCGGTGTTTCGTGCCCGAGAGGCGGCCGAGGATGCGGCGGGCGTCGGCCTCGTCGGCGGGCTTTCCGAGCAGGTCGCCTTCGAGCTCGACGGCCGTGTCGGCCCCCAGCACGAGCTCGGCCCGGAGGTCGTGGGCCTCGATCGCCGCCCGGGCCTTGTGCACCGCCAAGCGCTCGACGAGGTTCTCGGCCGTCTCGACCTCGGCGGCCGCTTCGGCCTCCGCGTCGTCCCAGTCGGCCACGGCCGTGCGGAACCGGTACCCGGCTTCCCGCAGCAGGTCGCGCCGCCTCGGCGACGCCGACGCGAGGACCAGCTCCGTCTCGCTTCCGCCGCAACCGTCAACCGCAGGCATTCTCACGGCTGGACGACCTCCAACCACCCGCGGCGACCGTCCCAGGAGACGACGAGGTCGGTGCTGCATGCGCGGCACCGGAGCGTCGCCCCGACCGGCGTCCCCCGGTGCACGACCAGCTCGGCCGCGCAGATCGGGCAGTGGCAAGCGAAGGTCTCGACGCGAAGGTCGGTGCGGCGGTCACTGCGGACGGGCCCCAGGGCCGCCTCGACCGTCTCGCGGGCGACCCCCTCGGCCACCATCCGCGAAAGCTCGAAGACGTGCTGTCCCGTGCCGAAGATGATGGCTCCGGCCAATCGTCCGTCCTTGAAGACGAGCCGCCGGAAGACGTCGGGCCCGTCCCGGAGAACCATCGCCCCCACGTCGTCGCCCTCCGGCAGGTGCCCGGCCCCGATGACGGCCAGCTCGCGGCCGAAGACGGTCGTTCGGAGGCGCAGGACGTCAAAGAGCGGCTCCCCGCCGCGGTCCAGCATCCCCAGACCGGCCCGGTGGCCGTGGGTCCAGGCCCGTTGCCAGCAGAAGAACGCGTCGTCGTAGACCGTGCCGGAGACCGGCTCGGCGACGTCGCCGGCGGCAAAGATGTCCGCCCGGCTGGTCTGGAATCGGGCATCGACACGGATGCCGTGTCCGGTCTCGATGCCCGCCTCGCGAGCCAGCTCGACGTGCGCTCTCCGCTCTGATCCGCAAACGACCAGCTCGGCCGGGAGCAGGTCGCCCTGTTCCGTCTGGACGCCGATGACGCGCCCGCCGGCGCCGACCAGACTGTGGACCTTCGCGTTCCGCAGCAAGGCGACGCCGTGGTCCTCGAGGAGCCCCTCGATAACGGCGCTGGTGCCCTCGTCGAGCATCGCGGGCCAGAGCCGGTCGCCGAGGATCAGCTGAGTGACGTGGACGTCGCACCCCGAGAGGCACTCCGCCGCCATCTGCGCGACGACGCCCTCGCCCAGCAGGACCGCCCGGCCGACCCCCTGAAGGCACTGCCGCGCCTCCAGGGCACGGGCCAGCGTGTCGAAGCGGACGACGCATCCGAGCGAGGCCCCCGGAAGGACCGGCGGCGCGGCCGTGGTCCCGGTCGCCAGAAGCAGCCGGTCGTAGCGGACGCGTTCGCCCGAGCCGAGCACGATCTCGTGGTGTGCCGGATCGAGGGCGGCCACTTTCGTCGCAAGAAACAGGTCAAGCCGTTCGCGCCGGTAGGCGTTGCGGCCCTGGAAGACCAGTTCGCCAACCGTGGCCGTCCCGGCCAACAGCTCGCCAATCTGGCGACGAAGGTAGAACGGGTAGGGCTCGTCGGAGAAGATCGTGACTTGGGCGGCCGAATCGGCGCGGCGAAGGGCCTTGGCGGCCCGGAAGCCGGCCGCGCCGTCGCCGATGATGACGAAATGCTCACTCATCCGATGCCGACTCGTCTCGAGCGCGCGCTTCGGCGGCCGCCCGCCGCCGCCGATGGACCCGCCGGTAGAAGCTGATCAGCCCGTACATAATACCATAGGCGGCCCCGCCCGCCACCATGCCGACCACAACGCTCCCCACCCACAGGGGCGCGGCCACCTGCATCGCCAGGTCCCACCATCCCTTGACGAGGGTCCACCACTCGGGGTCGGCCATGACCAACTCGCGAACGGCCCGCTCGAAGCCCTCGACCGACAGGTCCGCTCCCCCGACGATCCTGTGCCCGAGCAGGTAGTTGAAGCTGTAGATCGGGACGATGGTCACGGGATTGGTCACCCAGGCCATGGGCACGCCCGCGACGCGGTTGGCCCGGAAGAGGCCCGTAATGAAGAAGATCAGGAGCATCTGGAGGCCGACGGTGGGCGTGAAGGAGACAAAGGTCCCGATGGCCGCCCCCAGGGCGATCTGGTGGGCCGTTTCGTCCAGATGGAGCAGGTGGACGAACCACCTTTGAAGCCGATGCCATGAGGCCCGAAACGGCACGTGCGTCTCCTCTTCCCTCGATCTCGGCCGACCCCCGGCCCGGCCCCCGGCGCGCTCTTACGGGGTTCGCCCCCGGTCCCTCCAGGCCTCGGCCACGTGCTCGGCCACCTCGCCGGCCCCGACGTTCCGCATGCACCGGATGGCCTCGGTTCCACCGAGGAGGCACTGCCGCCGATAGCAGGGGGCGCACGCGGCCCGCCCCGCCAGCACCCGATGGCCCGGCCCGAAGGGGCCCGTCCGTCGCGGATCGGTCGGCCCGAAGACGGCCACCGCCGGGGTCCCCACGGCCGCGGCGACGTGCATCGGGCCCGAGTCGTTCGTCAGCATCACGCGCGCTTCGGCGATGACCGCGACCAACTCTTTTAACGTCGTGCGACCCGTAAGGTCAAGGACCGGCCAGGAGGCGGCGGCGACAACGGCCCGGGCGGACGGGCCGGCCTCGCGGCTGCCGACGACAACGGCCCGGGCCCCAAGCATCTCGGCCGCCCGGTCCGCGACGGCGGCAAACCGATCGGCCGGCCACTGTTTGGTTTCCCACCGGGCGTAGGCGCAGATGACGAGCACGGGGGCGTCCGCTTCCAACCCCGCCTCCGCGAGCTTTGCCCGCGCGGCCTTCCGCGCGGCGGGCTCGACGGGGAGATGGTCCCGCCCCTTCGGCGGGGCCAGACCCACCGTCCTCGCGAGTTTCAGGTACCGGTCCACCGCATGCATGTCCGGATCGGGAGCGGAGACCTCCGCCGTGTAGAAAAGGGGCGCCAGCTCCCGCGCCTCGCGAAAACCCACCCGGTTCGGGGCTCCGGTCGCCAGGGCCAGCAGGCCGCTCCGGAAGAGGCCCTGAAGGTCGAGCACCGTGGTGAACCGACGCCGCCGGAGCGACCCCAGGAATGCGAGGAAGTCCCGCGTCACCGTGACGTTACGGCCGATGTGGGCATAGCGGCGGCGGTCGAAGACGATCGTCTCGGCCAGACGCGGGTGACCCGCCAACAGCGGCGCGAACGGGGCGGCCACCACCCACGACACCCGGGCCGAGGGGCGCTGCTCCACGAGGGCCGTCAGCACCGGCAGGGCCTGGACGATGTCGCCCATGGAGGAGGGCTTGATGATGAGGGTGCGCTCGAGGTTCATGGCGCGGCCGCCCCCCGGGCCTTTCGGACAAGGGCTTGGCGCTTCGCGCGGCACTCGTGCTCGATGGCCCGCCACCATCGGGCGAGCGTCCGGCCGGGGGCGTCCGAGCCCCGCCCCCGCCCGCGGACGGTGACCGGCTGCGGGCGACCCCCCGGCCAGAGGTACGCCCGGAGGAACCGCAGCCGGTCCGTCGCCCGGGCCACGCCCCACTCCTCGAGGCTTACCGCCAGACGCATCAGGTCCTTGACCCGCCGCCGCTCAGGCACCGGGTCGGCCCGCCTGAGACCGTCGAGGTCCACCAAGTAAGGCCGCGGGTCGTCCCCCGGAACGACGAGGATGTTGGGAGCCTTGAGGTCGCGGTGCGAGAAGCCCGCCTCGTGCAACCGCGCGACCATCGCCGCCATGCGCCGGGCCAGCGCGTGCCGCGCTCCCGCGGCCGGGTCCGACGCGAGCCAAACCGGCAGGGCGGGGCCGTCGATCAATTCGGTGAGGAGCAGCGTATCCTCCAGCCTCGCACCCCGCCGCCGATCGACCGCAGCCGCGGGGCGGGCCGTAGCGATGCTCCGCACCAGGAGCGCGTGTCCCGCGTGGAAAGCCTCCTCGGAGCGCGAGGTCCCCAACCCCGCCAAGGGCCGCGCCCGGATCCGACGCCGGCGCTTGACGACCAGGCTCCGGCCGTCCTCGAGCGTCACCCGCCAGACACCCGCCGACCGCCCGTTCTTGAGCACCTCGGCCGAGAGCCCCTCGGTCGGGTCGCCTGCCTCGAGCATTGCCCGCACGGGCTCGGCCCAGTCCGTCGCCGCACGCCCCGACCATGGGCCTACGACCATCGGCGTGAAGTACTTCGACGTGCGGTGCGTCCGCCGGTCCCGCCGCCCGTAGAAGCTCCGGCGATGGGAGGCCGTCTCGGCGGCAATCACGCGGGCGTCGAGTGGCACGCCGATGAGCTGGGCGGTCCGCTCCAGGCACCGCACCCGTTCGGCGGGGGTGGCCAGAGGCTCGAAGAAATGCTCCAGAACCGCCAGATGCTGCACCGGGGCCGCCGGCGGCGGATCCGACCGGGCCTCCGCCAAGTCCACGACCACCAGCCGGAACCGGCCGCCCTCCTCCGACGCCAGGAGCAGGTTGCCCGGGTGCAAGTCCGGAAGATACAGGCCGGCGTCCCAAAGGTGCGCCACGGTCTCGGCCAGGAGGATCGCCAGCGCCTTGGGGTCGATCGCCCCGGGCGGCGGCTCGCGACGGCGGCGGAAGACCTTGACCAGCTCGGGCGGACGGGCCCCGGGGTACGGCGGATCGGGCGGCCCGCCCGGCACGGGCTCGAAGTACTGCTCAAAAAGGTACTCATCGAGCCGCGCGGCGTCCGGCACAGCGGCCGTGACGAGGGCCTCGCGAGGCCCTTCGGCCCACGCGACCGGTTCGGGGACGTCGACGCCCGCCTCGCGGGCCGTCCGGAGGTTCGCCCATTCCCGCCGGGCCGGACCGTGCCCCAACCGGGCACGAAGCGCGCGCACGGGGCCGCCACTCGCGTAGTCCTTGAGGAAGTAGGCCCGTCCCGCGATCTCGAACCGGCGAACCGTGCGCCCGCGCCCGCGCTTGACGACGTTGAGCGTCTCGGGTCGCTCCAGGGGTCCCGCCTCCTCGGCCAGGACGTGGGCCTCGGCGGCACGGACGTGCCACCGGCGCCCCCCGCGCTCGATCAGGCGTGTCTGGGCCATGCCGGAAACTCAACGGCCCGCCGGGACCGAACGGTGGCGGGCACAAGAGATGATGGTAGTCCACGGGAGGGGGCCTTTCAAGCCCAAAGGGCCGTCCCGCAC
>CAYWVR010000077.1:0-6017 GCA_964461715.1 uncultured Anaerolineales bacterium | reverse complement strand
GGCCGGGAAAACGGGAGGGGCCGCCGGGAAGCATGGACGGTTGCGTATGCGTCATACTTTCGGGGCAGGGGTCGCGCAGGTCGGAGACTTGCCGCGCCGCAAGCCGGGGCGCCTGGAGCCGGCGCGGTTTGCGCAGGACTTGCTCCGCGGCCGCGTCATCGGCTACCATAGCAGCGGGAGTCGCCGGTCGGCCCCGTCACGAAGGAGTCCCGCGATGCTGGACGTTGCCACCCCTCGCCGCGAGGATGAAATCTCGCACCTCGCCCATCACATGGGCCGCCTCATGGACAAGCTGATGAAGTCCGGGTTCTCGCCGGGGTCGAAGGCCCCGGACTGGACGCCCGCGGTGGACATCTGCGAGGTGGCCGACGGGTACGAGGTCATCGTCGAGCTGGCGGGGATGCAGCGGGAGGAGATCGAGGTGTACACGGAGAACGGGCGGATGGTGGTGACGGGCTGCCGTCCGGACCCGTGCTCGCGGTCGCGGGTGACGATGCATCAGATCGAGATCGAGGAGGGGCGGTTCCTTCGGGCGGTGCGTCTCCCGCCGGACGCCGACGAGGCGGCGGTCAGCGCGCGGTACCGGGACGGCATGCTGCGCATCCGAGTTCCGAAGCGCAACGGATCGGAGAAGGAGGGAGTCGGTGCCTGACCAGATCGAAATCCGCAAGCCGCCGCCCCCGCCCGAGGAGGGCGAAGGGGGCCCCGAACTGCCCTCGGCCCTTCCGGTCATGCCGCTGAGGGAGCTGGTTCTCTTTCCGGGCACGATCCAGCCGCTGACCGTCGGCCGGGCGAAGAGCCTGGCCCTGGTGCAGGACGTGGTCGTGGGGGACCGCCTCTTTGCCGCCGTCGCCCAGAAAGACGGGACGGTCGAGGACCCCGGCTTCGCGGAGCTATACCGCGTTGGGTGTGCCGTGCGGGTCCTGAAGCTGGCCCGCATGCCGGACGACAACCAGACGGTCATCATCCAGGCGGTGGCCCGGGTGCGGCTGGGCGAGACCCTCCAGACGGAGCCGTACCTGAAAGCGACGCTGGAGGTCGTGCCGGACGAGGTGGCGGAGTCGCGCGAGCTCCAGGCGCTCTACCGCACGGCCCAGGACATGATCACGAGCATCATCGAGCTTTCGCCCCGCATCCCGCAGGAGGCGGCAGCGGTGGTCTCGTCGATCGAGTCGCCGGGGCACCTGGCGGACTTCATCGCCGTCAACCTCTCGATCTCCACGGAGGAGAAGCAGTCGCTGCTGAAGGAGCCCCGCGTCGACGAGCGTCTCCGCCGCGTCGCCGACCTGATGCAGCAGGAGATCGACGTCCTGGAGCTGGCGAACCAAATCCAGACCTCCGCCCGCGGCAAGATCGAGGAGACGCAGAAAGAATATTATTTGCGGGAGCAGCTCAAGGCCATCCAGCGGGAGCTGGGCGAGACGGACGAGAAGAGCCGCCTCATCGAGCAGCTCCGCGAGGACCTCGAGGCCGCCGAGCTGCCCGAGGAGATCCAGCCGGAGGCGGACCGGGAGCTGCGGCGGCTGGAGGCGATGCCCGTCCACGCCCCGGACTTCAACGTCGTCCGCACGTACCTGGAGTATCTGGCCGAGCTGCCGTGGGCGAAGGCGTCGGAGGACCGGCTGGACCTCGACCGGGCCCGCGAGATTCTCGACGACGACCATTACGGCTTGCAGGACCCGAAGAAGCGAATCGTCGAGTACCTGGCCGTCCGAAAGCTCCGCAAGGACCTGCGGGGGCCGATCCTGTGCTTCGTCGGCCCCCCCGGCGTCGGCAAGACCAGCCTGGGCCGGAGCATCGCCCGGGCCATGGGCCGCAAGTTCGTCCGCATGAGCCTGGGCGGCATGCGGGACGAAGCCGAAATCCGCGGCCACCGTCGCACCTACGTCGGGGCCCTGCCCGGCCGGATCATCCAGGAGCTCCGCAAGTGCGGCGTGCGGAACCCCGTTTTCATGCTCGACGAGGTGGACAAGCTGGGAGCGGACTGGCGGGGCGACCCGACGAGCGCGCTGCTGGAGGTGCTCGACCCGGAGCAGAACTCGACGTTCACGGACCATTACCTGGACGTCCCGTTCGATCTCTCGCGGGTGCTCTTCATCGCGACGGCGAACCTGCTGGACCCGGTCCCGGCGGCCCTGCGGGACCGGATGGAGGTCATCCCGCTGGCGGGGTACGTGGAGCAGGAGAAGATCGCCATCGCCCACCGCTACCTCGTGCCGCGCCAGCGCCAGGAGCACGGCCTGAAGGCCTCCCGGGTGCGGTTCACGAAGGCGGGCCTGCGGCAGATCGTCCGCTACTACACCCACGAGGCGGGGGTACGGAACCTGGAACGGGCCGTGGCGGGGGTCTGCCGGGGGATCGCCCGCCAGGTCAGCGAGGGCCGCCGCAAACGCGTCACCGTCTCGGCGAAGAAGGTGGCCGACTACCTCGGCCCGCCGAAGCACCTGCCCGAGGTCAAGCTGCGGACCTCGACGCCGGGCGTAGCCACGGGCCTGGGCTGGACGCCGGCGGGCGGCGACATCCTCTTCATCGAGGCCACGAGCATGCCCGGCACGGGCAAGCTCCACCTGACGGGCCAGCTGGGCGACGTGATGAAGGAGTCCGCCCATGCCGCCCTCTCCTTCATCCGAAGCCGGGCCGAGGAATGGGAGATCGATCCGAAGACCTTCCGGGAGCGCGATCTGCACATCCACGTCCCCGCCGGGGCGATCCCCAAGGACGGCCCGAGCGCGGGGGTCACGATCTTCAGCTCCCTGATGAGCCTCCTCCTCGGCGACAGCGTCAAGAGCAACGTGGCCATGACAGGCGAGATCACCCTCCGCGGGCTCGTCTTGCCCGTCGGCGGCATCAAGGAGAAGGTCCTGGCCGCGAAGCGCGCCGGCATCGACGTGGTCATCCTGCCGGAGCGGAATCGCAAGGACTTCGAGGAGATTCCCAAAGACATCCGCGCCGACGTCGAGGTCCACTACGTCCACGCCATGGACGAGGTCCTGCCGCTTGCGCTGACGAACGGCCATCCGGGCGTCTCCGTCGGCAAGAAGAAGCGCCGGAGCGGGACGTCGCGGAAACGCGCCCGCAAGCCGGCCGCCAAAGGCTGACGGCCAATTCGCTTGCCTCCGGGGCTCCCCGGCCGTATGAATAGAGTGGCCCGCGAACGAGGAGACTGCCATGCGAATCTGCCTGTGCCTTGCCATCCTCGCCCTGGCCGTCGCGCTGAGCGCAGGGGCGGTGGCCGCCGACGCCCCCGTCGAGTCGGTCCGCGTTTTCGTCATCCCCGTCGACGGTCCGATCATGCGGGCCCCGCTTCTGGAGGCCCTGGAGAAGGCCCTCGTCCAGGCCAAGGAGTTCAAGGCCGACATCGTCGTCTGGCGCCTGAACACGCCCGGCGGGCGGGTGGACCTGGCCGACAAGATCATCCGCATGATCGAGGGCATCGACTGGGCCCGGACGGTTGCCTGGGTCCACGGCCCGGACAAGCAAGCCCTCTCGGCCGGGGCGTACCTGTGCCTCGCGACGCACGCCATCTACATGACGCCCGGCTCGACCATCGGGGCCGCCACCCCCTTCACGAAGAATTCCTCCGGGTCGGCGGCCGTGGATGAGAAGTTCCGCAGCGCCTTCCGGGCCCGGTTCCGGAGCCTCGCGGAGTCGCGGGGCCACCCGGTGGCCGTGGCTGACGCCATGGTCGATCACACGGTCAGCGTGGTCCAGGTCTTCCTCGACGGGAAGCCGAAGCTTGTGACCCTGGAGGAGGCCAAACGGCTGGAGGGCGAGCACAAGAAGGACGGGACGTTCAAAGTTGGCAAGATCGTCTCGAAACCCGGCAAGATCGTGACGCTGACGAGCTCGGAGGCCGAGGAGTTCGGCGTCTCGGAGGGTCAAGCCTCGACGCTCGAGGAGCTGGTCGCGGCCCTCGGTTACGAGAAGCACACGGCCAAGGACGCCGAGTGGCTCACCGCGTGGGTCGAGAAGGAGAGCCAGGAGTCCAAGGACCGTTTCGAGAAGCTCCGCACGGCCTACAACACGCTCATCCAGCAGGCCCAGATGACCCCGGACCCTCGAAAGCGGCGGGCGGTGCTCCAAGCCTGCGCGAAGGCCCTCGTGGAGATCGAGAAGCTGGCCCAGGACCCCACGAACGACGTCAACGTCCCCCGGGAGTACCTCAACAACATGAAAGTCCGGCTCCAGGCCCTCTACAACGCCTCGCATCGGTAGGACGCGGTCGCACGCCCTCCCTCACGGCGCCTCGCTGTCGTAGAGAATCTGTGTGCGGACGGGGTAGGTCCCAAGGCGCTTGCGGCCGGCAAGAAACGCCAACTCGATGAGGAACTCCACCCCCGCCACCCGGCCGCCCACCTTCTCGACCATTTCGCAGCAGGCGGCCATCGTCCCGCCCGTGGCCAGCAGGTCGTCGACCAGCAGGATTCGGGCCCCCTCGGCCACCGCGTCGGTGTGCATCTGGAGGGTATCCGTCCCGTACTCCAGCTCGTAGGTGACGCTCGTCGTGGCGTGGGGCAGCTTGCCGGGCTTGCGGACGGGAATGAACCCGGCTTCGAGCTCCAGGGCCACCGCCGCCCCGAAGATGAACCCGCGGGCCTCGGCCCCGACGACGACGTCAACGTCGCCCTTGGCGTAGGGCTCGGCCATGCGTCGGACGGCCTCGCGGAAGGCCTCGGGCGCGAGCAGCAGCGGCGTGATGTCGCGGAACATGATGCCCGGCTTGGGGAAGTCCGGGATGGAGCGGATGTAGCAGCGAAGGTTGAGCGTCTCGGCGGGGTCGGTCATGGGCGTCTCCTCGGCTGGGGTTCGGCGCAGGGGGCGCGGCCGGGGGATCATCCGAGGCTGACGGCCCCCGTGCCGACGCTCTCTTCCTGGCTGTGGATGGCTTCTTCCATGCGCTTCAGGGTGTCGCGCTCGATCTGGCGGATGCGCTCGCGCGTCAGGCCGACCTTCTCGCCGATCTCCTTGAGCGTCATCGGCTCGTTGCCCTCGAGGCCGAACCGCATGCGAAGGATGGTGGCAGCCCGTTCGTCGATGGAGTTGAGCTGGTTCATGACGGCTTCGGTGCGGCGGTTTTCGAGGAGGACGTCGGCGGGGGAGCGGGTGTTCTCGTCGGCGAGCATCTCCGACAGGCTCCACTCGCTGTCGTCGGAGACGGCCTGGAAGGGCGAGGAGAAGGCCCGGGCAGCCCGGGCAATGACGCGGACCTTCTTGCGCGACAGGCCCATCGCCTTGGCGATCTCCTCCTGGGAGGGAGGACGGCCCTGGTCGCATTCGAGGTTCGAGGCCGTCCGCCGCCACTTGTTGATCATCTCGACCATGTAGGCGGGGATTTCGACGGGCTTGACGGCGTTGATGAGGCTCCGCTTGATGGACTGGCGGATCCACCAGGAGGCGTAGGTGGAGAATCGACAGCCCTGGGCAGGGTCGAACTTCTCGACGGCCCTGAGGAGGCCCAGGTTCCCCTCCTCGATAAGATCCAGGAGGCTGAGGCCGCGTCGAGTGTAATTCTTGGCGATGGAGACGACAAGCCGCAGGTTGGAGCGGATCATCTCATCGCGTGCCTGGAGGTCGCCCTTGCGGATGCGCCGGGCCAGCGCGATCTCTGCGTCCGGGGTCAGCAGCTGCGTCTGGTTGATCTCCCGCAGATAGAGCTGCAGGCCCGAATCCATACGGTCACCCCTCGTGGCTGTGGGTCATGCGGCGCGTCGCGAGAGTGCCCGACGTCGCCGTCCGCCCCCCGGCCGCGGACCTGTGCCGCATGGCGGCTTTTCGACAGTCCGAGACGGTCAAACTCCCGGTCGAAGAAGGACCGGATGTGCGCCCAATTCTAAGCCTCGCCGCCGCGAGGAGGCAAGGGATTTTTCCCGCCCCATCCGGCGTCACGACGCTTCTTCAGGCTTCTCCTCGACCTCGTCCTTGTCCTCAGCGCTCTGCTCGACCACCTCCGCCTCCTCCTCGGCAGGCGCCTCGGCCTCAGGCTCCTCCTCGGTCTCCACTTCCTCCTCGGCGGGCGC
>CAYWVR010000076.1:0-6230 GCA_964461715.1 uncultured Anaerolineales bacterium | reverse complement strand
ACAGCCTCCACAAGAGCCGCACGGGCGGCATCATCGGGCGGCTCATCAGCCTGGCGCGACTGGATTTGGTGGGCGTCCACATGTACGCCCCCGGCGACGCCTGGGTCGACCGGTACCTGGACCTCCTCCGAAAGAGCGACCTCGACAACCCTGTCCGCGAGGCCTTTTTCCATTACGTTGACAGCCACCTGCGGCGCGACAACGTCCTGGGCCTCTCCAACCGGTGCATGGTGCTCCTCTTTCGCGGCGAGAATGCCTTCGAGCACCTCATGGACGACGTTGTCGGCAAGGCCAGTCCGAGGGTGACCGGACAGACGGTTCGCGGCACGTACGGCGACTTCCAGAACGCCGCGGACGGGACCATCAAGTACTTCGAGCCGGCCGTCATTTGCGGCCCGGACCCGGCGACGCAGCGCGAGGAGCTCGCGTTCCTCGCCGAGACGGCGGCCACCGACGGCGGGGTGATCGAGGACTCCGTCCGGTTCGGGCCCGAGTCCGGGAGCGTCGAGACGGGGCTGGTGATCCTGAAGCCGGAGAACTTCGAGCGCCGTTCCCGCCGCCCGGGCTACATCATCGACGTTTTCAGCCGCACGGGCCTCTACATTGTCGGGGCGAAGCTTTTGTCGATGACGTGCGTCCAGGGCGAGGAGTTCTACGGGCCTCTGCTGGACGTTTTCCGGGAGAAGCTCCAGTTCCTCATCGAGAAGACGATGCGCCAGCGGCTGGACGGGGCCTTCGACTTCGCGCTGCCCGACGAGTTCTTCGCCACCGCCAACCGGATGCTCGCGGACCTGAACGCCCGGACCGAGTTCGCCAAGATCGTCCAGTACATGACGGGCATCGACCCGCAGAGGGTGCCCTCGGAGTCGGCGCGGCACGAGCCGGGGCCGGTGCGATGCCTGGCGATGCTGTACCGGGGCGAGGACGCCATCGAGAAGATCCGCCGCTGGCAGGGCGCGACGAACCCGGAGAAGGCCGACCCCGGCACGGTCCGCTCCGACTTCGGCCGCGACCTCATGCGCAATGCCGCCCACGCCTCCGACTCCTGCGCCAATGCCGAGCGGGAGCGCCGCATCGTCGGCCTGTGGGAATCGGAGCCGCGCCCGGCGTTCGCGCGGCAGATCGAGGCCCACCTGGCGCGCGAGGCCTGACATGAGCGCCCCTCACCGCCTTCCGGTCCGGGTCCGTTACCCCGAGGCCGACCCCATGGGCCGCTGCCACCACGGCGTCTTCGCGGTCTACTTCGAGATGGGGCGGACGGAGCTGTTGCGAGAGCGGGGCCTGGCGTACGCCGAGATGGAGCGGCGGGGGGAGTTGCTGGCCATTGCCCGGCTGGAGCTCCGGTACCACGCCGCGGCGTACTATGACGAAGAACTCGTCGTGGAGACGCAGGTCGAGCGGATTCGCGGGGCCCGGATCGAGTTCGCCAACCGCGTCGTCCGGCCCGAGGCCGACGGCACCGAGACGCTCATCGCCGAGGGCCGCGTGACCGGGGCCCTGGTGGGCCGCGACGGACGCGTGAAACGGTTTGACCCGAGCGTCATGGATGCCCTCAGGACGCCAAGCCATGGATGATAACGAATACGGCATTCCGGTCAGCACACGGCTCTTGCGTCTGCCTCCCTACCTGTTCGGTCGGCTGAACGCGGCCAAACATCGGAAGCGCCGGGCGGGCATCGACGTCATCGACCTCGGCATGGGCAACCCCTCCGACCCCACGCCGCGCCCCATCGTCGAGAAGCTCTGCGAGGCCGCCCACGACGTCCGCAACCAGCGGTACAGCGTCTCGGTGGGCATCCACAACCTGAGGCGCGAGATCACTCGCCGCTACGCCAAGACCCGCTCCGTGGAGGTCGACCCGGAGACCGAGTGCGTCGTGACGGTCGGCTCGAAGGAGGGGTTCAGCCACCTGTGCCTCGCGCTGCTGAACGCGGGGGACACGGCCATCGTGCCCGACCCGGCCTTCCCCATCCACGTCTACGGGGTCGCGCTGGCCGACGCGAACGTCATCAGCGTCCGCCTCGGGAGCGACGCCGAGTTCCTCAAGCGCATCACCTACGTCGCCGAGCACCTCTTCCCGAAGCCGAAGGTGCTGATCCTCAACTACCCGAACAACCCGACGACGATGGTCGTCGAGGACGTCCGGTTCTTCGAGGAGGTCGTGGCCCTGGCGAAGCGGTTCGGCTTCCTGGTGATCCACGACTTCGCCTACGGCGAGACGTGCTTCGACGGGTACCGGGCCCCCTCCTTCCTGGAGGCGCCCGGGGCGAAGGATGTGGGCGTCGAGTTCGCCACCCTCTCCAAGCCCTACAACATGGCCGGGTGGCGGATCGGCTACGGCGTCGGCAACGCCGAGATGCTCCGGGCCCTGGCGAAGGTCAAGGGCTACTACGACTACGGCGTGTTCCAGGCGATCCAGATCGCCTCGATTGTGGCCCTCCGGCACTGCGACGCGGATGTCCTGCACCAGGCCCGCGTGTACAAGAAGCGGCGGGACGCGCTGGTGGAGGCGCTGCACCGGGTGGGTTGGTCGGAGGTCGAGGCCCCGAAGGCGGGGATGTTCGTCTGGGCCAAGGTCCCGCCCGCGCTGCTGGAGGGCCGCGACACGATCGACTTTGCGATCGAGATGATGGAGAAGGCGAACGTCGCCGCCGCCCCGGGCCGTGCCTTCGGCCCGAACGGCGAAGGATACCTCCGCCTCGCCCTCGTCGAGAACGAGCAGCGCTTGAAGCAGGCCGCCCGCCAGATCGGTCGGGCGTATAAGCTGTGATTTCTGCTCACCTCTGAATGGGCCCGTTTCGGCGCCCCGCTTGCGCGGCGCCTTCAGCGCCCTGAGCATGGGCTTGGCCGGGTCCGTACGCAAGCCATGGAAATCGGGGCGCAAGCGGCTCGAGACGACGAAGCGAAGGCGCATTCTCGACCATATGCGGCTTGGCGCGCGTGGCCGGTCCCCCTAATCGGCGCTGAGGCCGAAAGCTAGAATAAGTGGCGAGTAAGCCTTCGGCTTCTGCGCGAGATGCGCGAAAGGCTGATGCAAGGGGTACGCGGCGGGGATCGCTCCCCGGGCCAGTTCCACGCAAAGCCGGCCGCTTGACACGCAATGAGAGGCAGGGCTCCGCCGGGGACGCACGGAATACCGAATAACCCGCCCCGTCTCACGGTATAATGTGGCGAACCGACCCGAGGAGGGTTCACGATGAACGCACGCATGATTCGGGTGGGACCGGCGGTGGCCTTGGCGGCGGCGCTGGCGGCGGGGTGCAATCCGGTCTACTACCGCACGATGGAGATGCTCGGGAAGCACAAGCGGGACCTCCTGGTCGAGAACGTCGAGGGGGCCCGCGACGCCCAGGAGGAGGCCAAGCAGGACTTCCGCACGGCCCTCCAGAAGTTCCGCGCCGTCGTCGAGTTCGACGGCGGCGATCTCGAGCTCCTCTACAAGGACCTGAAGGGGGCCCTCGACCTGAGCGAGGGGAAGGCCGAGGCCGTCCGGAAGCGCATCGAGGCCGTCGATACCGTCGCCGGCGACCTCTTCGACGAGTGGGAGGAAGAGCTGGCGAAGTACACCGACGACGAGCTGCGGCTCTCCTCGGAGATCAAGCTGCGCCAGACGCAGATGCGGTTCGCGCGGCTGATGCGGGCCATGCGGCGGGCGGAATCGAAGATGGAGCCGGTCCTCGCGGCGTTTCGCGACCAGGTCCTGTTCCTGAAGCACAACCTCAATGCCCGGGCCGTCGCGGGCCTCGAAGGCGTCGCCGCGAGCCTCGAATCCGACGTCGCCCGGCTCCTCGAAGAGATGGAGGTCTCCATCGCCGAGGCGAACGCGTTCATCGAGCAAATGAGCGCCGAAACCTCGGTCGTCGAGCCGTAGGCTCCGGAAACGTCAGCCGCGGCGCGTGCCGCGCGTGCCGCGCGGCCGGCCGCGCAATCACCACGCGGGCATCGACGGAAAGTCGGTCGCCGGGATGTCCTCGACCAGCCGCGCGACACGGACGGGGCGGCCCTTCTCGATGGACTTCGAGGCGGCGACGCCGGTGAGGATCGAGTAGGCGCCCTCGCCGATGCCGGCGGCCCGTTTGTACGGGTCCTTCGGCGGCTTGGGAAGGAAGACCGAATCCAGCAGCGGATTGTCGCCGCCCCCGTGCCCGCCCGTCCCGTGCCAGACGTCGACCGAGTAGGCCTCCTTGAAGTGCGGCCAGACCGTCAGGGCGGTGGCCGTCTTGATCGTCTCGTGCTGCTTCTTGGGGTCGCCGGCCCCGGAGACATAGCTCGCCTCGAGGGTCGTGTACTCCAGGCGGCCCTTCGTGCCGTTAAAGCGAATCTCGTACCCTTCCTTCGGGCAGAAGGCGTTCAGGGAGAAGCTCATCGCCGCGCCGCTCGAATAGCGGACCGCCAGGGCCATCGTATCGTAGATGGTGATGTCCTCGCCGAAGACGCACTGGTCGCGGTGGTAGCCGTCGTACTGTTCGCAGTCCAGGTACATGGCCTTCAGCCGCTCGTTGCCCGCCAGGTCCAGGTGGAACTTGCACTTTCGCTTCTCCGGGCACGTCAGGCATCGGTCCGTGCGGCGCTTCAGGCCGTAGCGGTCGGCGGTCTCGGGCGTGTAGAACTCGCGGGCCCCGGCGGCCTTGACCTCGACCGGCACGGCCGAGAGCCACCAGTTCACCAGGTCGAAGTGGTGCGTCGCCTTGTGCACCAGCAGCGTCCCCGAGTTCTTCTTGTACCGGTGCCAGCGACGGAAGTAGTCCGCCCCGTGCCGCGTGTCCAGCAGCCAGTGAAAATCAACCGAGAGGACCCGGCCGATGGTCCCCTTCATCAGGAGGTCCTTGATCTGGGTGCGGCTCGGCGCGTAGCGGTAGTTGAACGTGACGCGGACGTCGCGGCCCGTTTCGGCGGCGGTCTTGATGATGCGGCGGCACTTCTTCTCGTCGGTGGTCATCGGCTTCTCGGTGACCACGTCGCACCCCAACTGCATGGCGCGGCAGATGTACTTGTCGTGGAACGAGTCCTTGGTGGTGACGATGACGCGGTCGACCTTCTGCTCCTCGATCATCCGGTCGAACCGCCGGTCGGAGTAGGTCGGAATCTCGGCGTGTCCGGCCTCGGCCAACTCGGCATTCAGGAGGTCGAGCCGCCCCCGGTTCACGTCGCACGCCGCCACCAGCTCGGCCACGTCGGCATACGGCCCGAGGATGGCCCGGGTGTACATGCGGCTGCGTCCGCCGACGCCGACGACGGCATAGCGGGTTCGTTGCTTGCACGTGGCCATAGGTCGCTCCATTCCTCTTTGGGTGCGCGAAGAGGGCATCATACCGGCCACGCCGCATTGCGGCAACGGTCTGTGTGAGACCGCCCCCGCCCGGCGCGCCTTGGGATTCTTCTCGCCCTCCGCCAGGCCCGACCTTATCATTGACTTCCGGCAAGGGACTCGGCGAGGAGCTTGCGCATGCGACAAGACGCGATCCGGGCGGCGGGGGCCGTGGCACTGCTCGCAGCCCTCGCGCCGGCGGGCTGCAACCAGGAAATGACCACCGGCATGGGCGAGATCGAGGCCGGCATGAAACGCGTCTTCGGACGAGAGATCGATCTGCTCGCCCCCGACCACCTCGGCGAGTGGAAACACGTCGGCGCGGG
Source organism: uncultured Anaerolineales bacterium (assembly GCA_964461715.1). Lineage (GTDB taxonomy): Bacteria > Planctomycetota > Phycisphaerae > FEN-1346 > FEN-1346 > CAYWVR01. The sequence goes on along the minus strand of CAYWVR010000076.1, from coordinate 596 downwards.
CGGCCTGGACGTCGCGGACGGCGTCGCCCGGACGCGCGGCGGGCCGGGCGTCTCTTACTATGCGGCCCGGCCGTTCGCGGACTTCTACCTGCGCCTGGAGTTCCGCCGGACCGAAGCCGACGACGATTCCGGCGTCCTCCTCCGCTTTCCCGACCCGGCGGGCGACGCGTCCGTCCCCGTCGAGAAGGGCTACCAGGTCGAGATCGGACCCGTCCTCGTCGACTCCACCCGCAGCATGGCCGCCATCGACCAACTTGCCGCCCCCACCGGCGAGATGAAGCTCAAGCCCGCCGGCCAGTGGAACTCGATGACCGTCATCGCCGTCGGCCACGACCTGACCGTCCAGATCAACGGCCGCGCCGTCACCCGCTACACCGGCGACCGGCTCCTGGAGGGGTACGTCGGCCTCCAGAACCACGACGAGCGCTCCAGGGTCGAGTTCCGAAGCCTCAAGATCGTCGCGCTCGGGTTCCTCATGTAACCCTACCGGGCCCTCGCCCCTCGCCCCCCTCGGGTGGCATGCTCACGCTTCATCGCGTGCGCATGCGTATCCCTTCGGCCCCGCCCCTCGCCCCCTCGGGTGGCATGCTCACGCT
>CAYWVR010000075.1:0-6417 GCA_964461715.1 uncultured Anaerolineales bacterium | reverse complement strand
CACTTCTACTACATGTGCACGAAGTGGTTCGCCGACGGCGACGTGCACAAGTACTTCAATCCGTACGAGTCGCCCTACGATTCCTACATCAACTTCATGAACGTCCTCGACAACATCCGCAGCCGCTCGAGGGGGTGAGGCCGGCCCTGTTACCGCAACCCTTCGCCTCCTCACAGGTCCCATCTCGCGCAAAGGAGTCCCACGACCCGTGCGTGCCGCCTGTTTCACACGGTGTGTCCTCGTTCTTGCCGCCTCGGCCTCCCTCGGCGCAGGCGCCAAGGCCGACACCGGCCTCGGCTACCGCGGCGACGGGACGTGCGTCGTCGAGGGCGGCAGCCCGCCCCTTGAATTCGACGTCGACGCGGGCACGATGATCGGCGGCACGACGGGCCTTCGGCGGCGGGAGTACGCGGTGCCCGAGACGTGGCACTTGATGGGGATCGCCGGCGACCGGGTCTACATTCGCGGGCACAGTATGCTCTACGCAATTGGGAAGCGTTAGCGCCGTTTCTTGAATCGTCTCGGCGCCTCCCGTATAATCCGGCGCCTTGTGGGGGGGGCCCTCGGCGGGAGCCATTCGTGCCGCGCGATATCCCGGTCGGAAACGGCAGCTTCCTCATCGCGTTCGATTCCGACTACCAGATTCGTGACGTCTATTTTCCCCACGTCGGCCAGGAGAACCACGCCGGCTGGGGCCCGTGCCGCTTCGGCGTCTGGGTCGGCGGGCGGCTCGAGTGGACGAGCGGCGCCGGGTGGGACCGGACCCTCCGCTACCTCGACGAGACCCTCGCCACGGACGTCACCCTCGAGCACGAGGAGCTCGGCGTCGCCCTGCACTCGACCGACGTCGTCGACTTCAACCGCGACATCTTCATCCGCCGCCTCACCGTCACCAACCGGGCCCAGACCCGCCGCGAGGTCCGCGTCTTCCTCCAGCAGGACCTCTCGATGTTCGGGACGAAGGTCGGCGACACGGCCTATTTCGATCCGCGGCTCCAGGCGGTGGTCCATTACCGGGGCGACCGGTACCTGCTGGCGAGTTTCGCCCGCACCGGCCCCGACGGCCGCGTCCATCACGGCGTCGACCAGTTCGCCACGGGCACGTGCGGGTTCCGCGGGGCCGAAGGCACGTGGCGCGACGCCGAGGACGGCCGCCTGGGCGGGAATCCCATCAGCCAGGGGGCGGTCGACTCGACCATCGGCCTGAACCTCGAGCTCGAGGGCGGGGCCGGCGAGACGGTCTACTATTACCTCGCCGCGGCCTTCTCCTACGATGCGCTGGCCGACCTGCACGGCGTCCTCCGAAGCCGCACCCCCGACGGCATGGTCGAACGGACCATCGGCTACTGGCGGGCCTGGGTCAACGGGCCGAGCCACAACTTCGGCAATCTCCCCGAGGCGGTCCGGCGGCTCACCAAACGGAGCCTGCTCCTCGTGCGGAGCCAGATCGACAACCGCGGGGCCGTCATCGCCGCCAACGACTCCGACGTCATGCAGTTCTCCCGCGACACCTACTCGTACATGTGGCCCCGCGACGCGGCCCTCGTCTGCCATGCCCTCGATCTGGCGGGTTTCCCGGACGTCACCCGCCGCTTCTACAACCTCTGCCGCGACCTCCTTACGAAGGAGGGCTACCTCCTCCACAAGTACAACCCGGACGGCACGCCCGCCTCGAGCTGGCACCCCTGGGTCGTGGACGGGAAGGTCCGTCTCCCCATCCAGGAGGACCAGACGGCCCTGGTGCTTTGGGCGCTGTGGCGGCACTACTGGCTGTACCGGGACGTCGAGTACGTGCGGCCGCTCTACCACTCCCTCATCTGCCGCGCCGCCGACTTCATGATCGAGTTCCGCGACCCGGAGACGCGCCTCCCGTGGTCAAGCTACGACCTGTGGGAGGAGCGGTACGGCGTCCACACGTTCACGGTGGGGGCGGTGTACGGCGGACTGGTGGCGGCCCGGAACTTCGCCCAGGTCTTCGGCGACGCCGACCGGTCCCGCCGCTACCACGACGCGGCCGAGGAGGTCCGCGAGGCGATGGCCGAGCACCTCTGGAGCGAGGAGAGGGGCCGGTTCCTCCGCCGCCTCGTCCCCGACGAGACGGCCGAGGGCGGCTACGAGATCGACGACGCCATCGACGCCAGCCTCTTCGCGGTCTTTAAGTTCCACGCCTTCGAGGCCGGCGACCCGCGCGTCGCTTCCACCATGGAACAGCTCGCCAAGGCCCTCTGGGTCCACACGCCCATCGGGGGCCTGGCGCGCTATGAGAACGACACGTACCACCGCGTCTCGAGCGATGCGCGCGGCGTGCCGGGGAACCCCTGGTTCGTGTGCACGATCTGGCTGGCCGATTACCGCATCGAGCGGGCCGCCACCGTCGACGAGCTCCGCGAGGCCGTGCCCATCCTCGACTGGGTCGCGAGCCATGCCCTCCCGAGCGGCGTCCTGGCCGAGCAGGTCGACCCGTACACCGCGAAACCCCTGTCGGTCAGCCCCCTGACGTGGAGCCACGGAACGTTCATCATGACCGTGCTCGAGTACCTCCGGAAGCTGGAGGACCTGCACCGGTGCCCGACCTGCGGGCGGGGCATCTTCCGGATGGACCGGGCGGGGCGACACCAGATCCGGAGCCACTCCTGGATCGGGGCCCACGAGGTCTCCGAGAAGGACGAGCAGACGCCCGACCTCGTCGCGGTAGGCATGTTCCCCGACGACGGACGCCGCGTCACCGTTTCCGTCAACACGCGGGACTGCGTGGGATGCGGCGTGTGCGTGGCGAAGTGCCGGCCGAAGATTTTCGAGATGTGCAACGATAAGTCCTACCTCAACCTCCAGCGGCTCGCCACCTGCACCCTGTGCCGCGAGTGCGAAATCCATTGCCCCATCCGCGTCATCAGCGTGACCGTCGAGCCGGTTGATGCGGCCCCGGCGGCCGAGGCCGAAGAGCCCAAGACGTAAGCGGGGCGGCCGACAGGCCGCTTCACCAGACCCAAGCACGGCGGGCGACCATGCACCGAGACGCCGATTACCTCCGAGACCTCGACCGGGCCCTCGCCGACGAGTGGCTCCTCACCGACGGCACGGGCGGCTACGCCTCGATGACCGTTCTCCTCGCGGGCACCCGCCGCTACCACGGCCTTTGGGTCCCGGCCCTGAAGCCGCCCGTGGACCGGCAGGTGATCCTCGCGCACCTCGAGGAAAAGCTCGTCTCGCCCGACGGCGAGCATTTCCTCAGCACCTGCGAGTACCCCTCCGGCTTCTATCCCGACGGCACGGGATGGGTTCGGGGGTTCGATCTCGACCCGCTCCCCCGCCTCGGGAGCGAGGCCGACGGGGTCCGCGTCACGCGCGAGATTCTGCTCCTTGAGAAGGGGCAGGGCGTCGCCGTCCGCTACACCGTTACGGCGGCCCGTCCCTGGACGCTCGAGCTGAGGCCGTTCCTGGCGATGCGGTCGTTCCACGCGCTGGCGGCGCGGCACGAACAGTACCGCATCGAGTTGGCCCCGAAGGCCGCCGGGTGGCGGTGCCTGACGGAGGACCTGCCCGGCGTGTTCCTCTGGACCGACGCCGACGCCGAGGTCCGCCCCGGGCCCGTCTGGTATAACCAGCTCCTCCGACGCGCGGAGCGCGACCGCGGCTTCCCCGCCACCGAAGACCTCCTGACGCCCGGCGTCTGGGCCGTCCGAGGCGAAGGCGACGCCGCCTTCACCGTCTTCGCCTCCTTCGATCCGCCGCGCGAGATCGACTACGACGCCCGTCGCGCCGAATATGTCGACCGCCGCCGCACGCTCGTCGAGGCGGTGGGGTCGCCGGAGGACGCCCGCCTCGCGCGGCTCGCGTGTGCGGCGGCGGACTTTCTCGTCGCGCGGCCGTCGGGGCGCGAGACGCTGCGCTCGGTCATCGCGGGGTACCCCTGGTTCGCCGACTGGGGCCGGGATGCGATGATCGCCCTCCCGGGCCTGACGATCGAGGCCGGGCGGCCGGAGGAGGCGGGCCCGGTCCTCGAAGCTTTCGCCGCCGAGGTCAGCGAGGGCATGCTCCCCAACCGGTTCGCCGAGGAGAGCGGCCACCCCGAGTACAACACCGTCGACGCCAGCCTCTGGTTCCTCCAGGCCCTGGCCGCCTACGTCCGGGCGGGCGGCGACGCCGAGCGGGTCCGCGCGCGGCTCTGGCCGGCGGCCTGCGCCGTCGTCTCGCACTACTGCACGGGCACGCGATTCGGCATCGTCGCGGGTGCCGACGGGCTCCTTTCCGCCGGGTCGGAGGAGACGCAGCTCACCTGGATGGACGCGACGAGCGGCGGCCGACCCGTCACGCCCCGCTACGGAAAGCCCGTCGAGATCAACGCCCTGTGGGCCTCGGGGCTCGCCCTCGTGCGGGAGATGGCCGAGGTCCTGAGCGTTGATCCGCCGGGGGCGTGCGCCTTGGTGGAGCTCGCCCGCCGAAGCTTCGAGGGCGCCTACTGGAATGACGAAACCGGTTGCCTCTACGACAACGTCTTCCCGGACGGACGACCCGACCCGCGCGTCCGACCGAACCAGGTCTTCGCCGTCGGCCTGCCCCACGCGCCCCTCGTGGGCGAGAAGGCCCGAAGCGTCGTTGACGTCGTGCGCGACCAGCTCCTCACGCCGCGCGGCCTGCGGACCCTCGCCCCCGGCGACCCGGCGTACTGCCCGACCTACACGGGCGGCCCCGAAGAGCGCGACGCCGCCTACCACCAGGGCACCGCCTGGGCATGGCTCCTCGGGCCGTACGGCGACGCCGTCATGGCGGTCGAGCCGGCCGAGTGTGCCCGCGGGGAGGTGAAGGGCCTCCTGGAGGGGCTCCTCGATTCGATGGAGGAAGCGGGTCTCGGGCACATCAGCGAGATCTTCGACGGCGACCCGCCGCACCGGCCCCGTGGCTGCATCGCCCAGGCGTGGAGTGTGGCCGCGGCCGTGCACCTGTGGCGCCTGCTCGAACCGCTCCCCGAGCGGCAGAACGGACCGCAGCCATGATTCTGGCCCTCGCCCTGGCCCTTGCCTTGGACACCTCGGCCGCCCTCGAGACGACCGGCGGGTGGGCCCGCGCGGGCCGCTACGTCCCCGTCACGCTCACCATTACCAATCGCGTCGACCATGCGCTCGACGCCGTCCGCGTCGACTCGGGCGGGCCGGTGCGCGTCGTCGCGCCCGTCCGCATCGAGCCCGCCGCCACCCGGTCCGTCACCGTGCCCGTCTTCTATCCGGGCGGCGACCTGGAGCTGACGGTCGAGGGCCTTGCGGGCGGGGCGGTCCGCGCGACCGGGCGGACGGGGCCTGTCGAGGTCCGACGCCTGCCGGACGACGTGGCCCTGGTCGCGGCTCCCGCGATGGCGGTCCAGCCGTCCGAGGGGGAGCGGGCGCGGCTCGCCGAGGCGCTGGACGCGGACGAGGTGCGGGTGATGACGCTCGGGCGGGAGGCGCTTGGGAGGCTCGTCCGCTGCGGGATGGTGGAGGCGGTCGTTTTCCCCGAGAAGACGGACCTGCCCGCGGGGGACTATGCCCGCGTGAGACGCGATGAAAACGGAAAACTGACGGTCCGGCCATCGCCCTATCCACCCGGGACGGGCGAGGTCGTGCAGCCGGGGGCGGCGGACCTCTTCGACGCGCCGCTCTGGCCTGCGGGCCACCGGCGGAGCCTGTGGCTGGGCCTGGCGCTCGTGGCCGGGGCGGCGCTGGCGGCGGGGGCGCTGACAGTGCGGCGGCGGGCGATCGTCGCGGCGGGGGCGCTGATCCTCGTCGCGGCCGGGGCGACGGCCGTCTTCGCGTGGTTCGGCGGCGTGCGGGGCGCGCGGCGGATCGAGGCTCGCGTCTTCTTCGTCTCCGAAGGGCCGGGGCCACAGGCCGCCGAACGGTTCGTCCTGCTCCAGGCCCGGGGCGGGGTGGTGGCCGAGGTCGAGTTCCCCGCCGACGGACCGCTGCCGGTGGCTCTCGTCGGCGGCGGGACGGGCCTTTTCGAGACGGTCGGGACCCTACACGTCGGCGACGCCGTGCGCTTCCAGAGTGCCCGGCCGACGGCCCTGCTTCACGTGTACGAGCGGTCCGCCCCGCCCGGAGCCGGCCCCGCGGCCCGCGACCCGCGAATCGCGTCGCTCCGGGTCGAAGGGGCCCTGGCGAAGCCGGCTGCCGGGGGCGACGCCCGGCCGGTCGGGGCGTGGGCGAGCGCCTGGAAGGCCGACGCCGACCCGGCCCGGGCCTTCACCGGCCGCAGCCTCGCGTGGTGGACCGACCATCGCCAGCTTGGCGAGTTCCCCCGCCTCCTCCTCTGGGTCCGCGAACCCCCCTCCGGCCGCCCCACCGTCCTCCTTCGCCCCGCGCTGCTCGTCGCCGAGCCCTAGCTTGCAGGCGGGTGGCATGGCCACGCGCCGGGGTGGCGGGTCATACCAGGCAGCGGGTGGCA
>CAYWVR010000074.1:0-6720 GCA_964461715.1 uncultured Anaerolineales bacterium | reverse complement strand
GGCGAGCCACCTTAGCTCAGCGGTAGAGCACCGCTTTCGTAAAGCGGGGGTCCCGGGTTCGAATCCCGGAGGTGGCTCCAATGCTTTCCCGTGCCGGGTGAACGTAAGGGGCGGCAAAAACGCGGCTTACGTCGCCGGATCGGCCTCTCCCCACCCGCCCCCGACCATGACCGTCCAGGGCCATTGGTGGCCTTGCGGGGTTCCGGCGCGCTGCACAGGCGCCGCACAAGCGCGGCGCGTCCGGAGTCCTCGCGGCCGTCCACTCGGGCCCGGCGGCGGCCCTGTCGGACCACGGCGGCATCTGCCTTTGCGGGACGAGAAAGGCCGGCCCTGCCCTCCTTGGCGAGCATGTCGCCCGGTCGGAGCGGTGGGTGGAGACGGGCGGGTCTCGCGGCATGATCCGCAAACGGATGGCCCAGCCGACGCGGCCCGACAACGGTGACTCCGTACCTTTCGCCGCCGGCGAGGCGCGCGAAGATGATCCGGTTCCCCTCCGACCCTTACAGCCTCGCCCGCCACCCGCCCTCTATTTCGCGGGCGCGGTTGCCGAGGCGGGCGCGAACCAGTGTCGGGTCTTCAGGCAGACTCTGACCAGAAGAAGCATGACCGGCACCTCAATCAGGACGCCGACGACCGTCGCCAGGGCCGCGCCGCTGGACAGGCCGAACAGGATCGTCGCGGTGGCGATGGCCACCTCGAAGTGGTTGCTCGCCCCGATCATGGCCGAGGGCGCCGCGTCCTGATAGCTCAGGTTCAGCAGCTTTGCGAGACCGTAGCCCAGGCCGAAAATCAAGGTCGTCTGGATGAAAAGCGGGATGGCGATCCAGAGGATTGTCAGCGGGTCGGCCAGGATCGTCTCGCCCTTGAAGCTGAACAGCAGCACCAGCGTCGCCAGAAGCGCCACGATGGTGATCGGCGTCAGGACGTGCAGGAACTTCTGCTCGAACCACTCGCGGCCCTTGGCCTTGATGATCCATTGGCGGGAGACAAAACCCGCGGCGAGGGGCAAGGCCACGTAGATCGCAATGCTCAGCAGCAGCGCCTGCCACGGAACAGGCAGAGAACCGATGCCCAGCAGGAACCCGCCCAGCGGACCGTAGAGCAGCAGCATGGTCAGCGAGTTGATCGCCACCATCACCAGCGTGTGGCCGTCGTTGCCTTTGGCGAGGTACCCCCAGACCAGCACCATCGCCGTGCAAGGCGCGATGCCCAGCAGGATGCATCCCGCCAGGTAACTCCGCCACAAGGGAACCTGGAGCATCTTGGCGCCTTCGTGCAGGACCACGGTTCCCGCTCCGTGCGTCGCGCCGACCGGCATGTCGTGCAGGCCCAGGGGCATCTTGACGTGGTCCACGGCATCCGGGCCGATGAACCCGTAGAACAACGTGCCCAGGAACAGCAGCGCGATGGCGTACATGGTGAAGGGCTTGACGGCCCAGTTGACGAACAGCGTCAGCCCGGCGGGCTTGATGCTCTTGCCGGCCTGGATGACCTCGGCGAAATCGATCTTCACCATGATCGGGTACATCATCAGGAACAGGCAGATCGCGATGGGGATCGAGACCACCGGCGCGGAATCCACGTAGATCGCCATGGCGTCCAGCGACTTGGCGAAGCCGGGGGCGAACTTGCCCAGCACGATGCCGCCGGCGATGCACAGGAGAACCCACAGCGTCAGGTATCGCTCGAAGACACTCAGGCCCTTCGGCTGTTTGACGACGCAGGCTTCCGTGGCCATGGCGGGCTATCCTTTCCTTTCCGGCGACTCCGACCGCGTCTCGACGAACGCGCGGATTTCGTTCCGGACGCGGCGATCGTGGCCGAGTGCCTCTTCCTCGGTCATCGCGGTCGTTCCCTGCTCGCTTTGCCCACGGCATCAAATCGGACTACGCCGGCCAGACGACAGAACCAATAGCGTGCGGTGGATACGGAGGAGGCTCCTTCAGCGCGGGCGAGCAGGCTGCGCAACCCCCCGGGCCGGAAACCGCGGCGAATCGAAAGCAGAGCATCGTGCCTCACGGCGGGCGAAAACAACCACGCCATGGCGGCGAATCCATGATAGCAAACGCCGCATCGTTCAAGGTCGTTGATAAGCACGCTTCCGCGAACGTACATGCGAAGCCGGTCCAACAGCGCCAGGATCTCCTCGTCGGACAGATGATGAAAGAACATCGAGCCAATTGCATGGTCATACGGTTCTTCCGGCTTGTGGTCGAAGACGTCTTCTTCGACGACCTGAATCTGCAGATCATGGGCAGCCTTCACGGCCCGCCTGGCAAGACGGCCCGCATGAACACTACGCTCCAGGCAGGTCCATTCCACAGGGCGCCCCTGTTTCATGGCCCATCGGTTGATGGCAAGCGGGATGCTGCAATTGCCCGACCCAATGTCCAGAATGCGCAGGGTCCGACGCGCCGGGGCTCGCCTGAATTCGGTTTCCAGAAATTTTCGGACGACTCGTGTTCCTCCCAAGACACGGTTCACTATCGCGCACAGACGCAGACTCCGTGCGACCTCCCGCATGTCCGCGTTCGGATGATCGAGCTTCTCCGGTTCCGTAGCTCGTTGCGGAGGCATGAGGCACGTCAACTCTGTCTCGGGTGATAGTGAACGCACAATACGTTGCGCCCCATCGCGCGAATTCGATTCAGCCTCTTGGCGTCGGCTTGAACGCGGACCTCTTTGGCCAGACATTCCACCGTCATCGCCAAAGCCTGTCTTGCGCACGGCCGCGTCGGCTCCTCGGCCAGGCGATAGTAGATCCAGCGCCCGTCCTTGCGCGTCTCGACCAGCCCGGCCTGGTGGAGGACGGCCAAATGCTTGGACACCGTCGAGGGGGCCAACCCCAACAGCTCGATGATCTGGCAGACGCACAGTTCTCCGCCCGAGAGGGCCATGAGCGCTCGCACGCGACTCTCGTCCGACAGCGCCTTCGCGATGGCCAGGAACTCTCGCATGGTCCACCTCATATTCGCTGCCCGAGGGCCATGCCCGGCAAGAGCCTGGCCATGCCCGGGTCGCAGCCGTTGCGATCGGGCTCGCCGTCGGTGCACGCGGCCCCCCGTCGGGCTTGACCCTGCCCTGTCGCTTCGAGACGGCGACGCCGCGGGGCACGCCGGCAGGCCCCCCCTCCTCGATGCGTTACTTCGCGAACCATCGAAGTAATCCTACCCACCGTCGGCCCTGGCGTCAAGGGCCGAGGCAATCGCCGCGGCGGTCCTCCTCGCGCGGTCGCCGCCCTGACGGGCGGCGCCTCATCCGGCCGTGCGCCGCACCTTGAGTGCGGTCTTGGCCACGTGCCGCCCGAGGTTCCGGGTCGTCGAGAGGCCGAACTGGTCCTTCGAGATGTCGTCGCCCTGGTTCCAGAGGGTGGCCCCCGTGTGGGCCGTGGGTCGGCCGTCGCCCACCAGGACCATCTCCTGGCACATGAGGGCGGCCTGGACGCCCGCGATGGCGAGTTCCTGCCCGCCGTTCCGCACGCCGCCGACAGCCAGGACGCCCGCCACCTTGCCGCCCAGGGCGAACTTCTTCTGGCGCAAGACCATGCACTGGTCGAGGAACGCCTTGCAGAGGCTCGACATGCCGCTGAAGTAGACGGGCGTCCCGATGATGATCCCGGCGACCTTCGGGTCGGCGAGTTTGGCGGCGACCTGCTCGAAGTCGGCCGATCCCGGCGCGGCCGGATCGAAGACGGGGATCATGAGACCGGCCAGTTCGACGAGTTCGGTCTCGATGGCCGGGTCGGCCGCTTTGGCGGCGTCCAGGGCCACTTCCACGGCCGCCGCGGTGGTCTTGCCCGGCCGCGGACTGGTCGCCAGGCCGATGATCTTGACCGTCCCCGGGGCCGGCGCCTCGCCGCGCGCCTCCTGGGCCGCCAAGACCCCGGCGGCCCCCGTCGCCACCGCCGCGCCGAGGAAGTTGCGCCTCGTCATGTTCGATGCCGTGTCGCTTCTCATTTCCTGTCCTTTCTTCTCTTCGAATCGGTCGGATGCGCCTTTGCCTGCGGATTCTTTACGCCGTTCATCGACTTGAGATTGGCGCGATGGCCTAACGGCTTGTAGGATAAGGACTTGCGAAAGAACCTGTCCTGCCCGAGAAAGGCCACCGCGCGGACCGAGTGTACCCGAGAGACGCGCTCCTTTTCCAGTCTTTCTCGACGCCGCATCGAGGCCGATCCGGACGGCGGATGCCTCACGAGCGACGCCGTCGGGCCTCCGCCGCCGTCACGCACACGGTCGAGAAGGCGTAACGTCCCGTCGGCGGTCGCATGCGGCGGGCTCTTCGTTCCGTCTTCGCGCTTGCGGCGGGCGGGGATGCGATTAGAATGGAGAGGGGCCGAGGGACCGGTGCAGAAGACAGGCGGGAGATGGGCCTGCGGCCATCTTTTCGGCTTCGGGGACACGTCTCCGGCCGTGCCCGCGCGCGGCGACAAGCGAGAACGAGGGGCAGGGGAGGCGGCGACCATGGCGAGCGCGGCAGCGAGGCGGATTCGGCGGCGAGCAGGGGTGCTCCTGGGGCTGGCGGCGGTCGCGGCGATGGGGGGCCTCGGGTGCCAGCAGCAGGCCCGGTATGCCACCTGGACGCTCCAGCCGAAGGCGCTCCTGGCGAACGTCGAGCACTTCCGGGCATGCGTCCACGCCGACCCGGTCCAGGCCATCCCGGACCGCATGACGCCGGAGGTCGCCGCGGTCTTCCAGGAGGCGGTCGACGCGGCCTACGGCCCGTCCTACCAAGACGGCCGCGTGCCCCCCGAGATGGCCCGCCGCGTCTGGCGTTTCTTCTTCGATACGTCTATCTACATGATCCATTATCCGGGCCCGAAGAGCGCGCTGGTCCTCTTCTACAATCCGTACACGGACGCGGCGGCGCTCCTGAGGTGGGACGAGACGGCCGAGGGCCTTTGCATCGGCGACGCCGAGCTCATGGGGGGCGACTGGCTCCGCGGAAAGCGCCGCCCGCCCTATCCGCCCATAGCCGGGTGGCGGACGCGGGAGGGCCTGGCGGCGGCGGCGGTGGCCGAGACGACCTACGAGACGATGGAAGGTTTCGGCCGCACCTTCGCGGGGCTCCGGCCCCCGACGCCTGAGAAGGTCCAGGCGATGGACAAGGCCGAGGTCGAGGCGATGCTGGCGCGGCAGGCGGATTGGCGGGCCCATGCCCCCGGCCTGGACCGGGAGACGACCCGGTCGGGCCATCGGCTCGTGGCGGGGATGCGGTTGCGGCTGAATCTGCTGGCCCTGGACCTGCTGGCGAACGCCACCGACCGGGCCGCCCTGCGCGACGCCGCCGCCCGCGTGATCCAGACCTTGGCCGCCGGCCGCGCCGACGCCGTCCTGGCCCGGGCCGCCGACACGCCGCCCCGGGTGGCCGGCTACATCCGCGAACGCGACCGCAAGAGCTGGGAGGGCCACGGGGTGGTCGCCTACGGCCTCGCGCCGGACGGCACGTCCGCGTTCGTCTTCACGGCGGACTGGCGGGAGCAGAACGCGTTCGTCTGCATCAGTTTCACGCCCGACAAGGCCGCGGGCACGTGGACCCCGGCCCGGATCGACTACGTCAGTTGCCGCGGCTACGCCCGCATCCGTTCCGAGCAGGCGGGCGGCACGGCCCGGGCGAGCGCCCGGTAAGAGACGAGCCCGCCGCGGGGCCGATCCCCGCAGGCTTGGAAGCGATGGAGCCGCGTCTTAGGGAGACAGGACCATGTCACGCACGCGACGGATGAGCCGGTGGATGCTCGTGGCGGCGGTGTGGGCGGCGGGCGGCGCGCTCGCGGCCCAGCCGGTCTTGGCCATGAGCCCGTACTACTATGCCGAGAGCGCCCAGATGGGGCTCGGGCCCATGGCCCGGGACTCCGAGCCCCTGCCGCCCGCGCTGGACCCGGCGGCCTCGGCCATCGTCGGGCCGGACGGAGCCGTGTCGGGGGAGGGCGTCAAGCAGGGCCTCATCGTCATCATCGGCGAGGAGGGGGCGGAACGGTACTCGCCGTGGCTCGGCGCCGTCGGACCCGCGTCCGAGTTCGCCGGCCACCTCAGCTCCGGCCAGGCCGACCCCGGATCCATCGTTATCGAAGGCACCCGCGCCGGCGTCAAGACGGGCGTCAGCATCGGCGGGGGGCTGGCCGCCCAGGCCCTGACCGTGGCCATCATCGGCACCGAGGTGCTCTCCGGGCCGGGCGGGTGGATCATTCTGCTGGGCTCGGCCGTCGTCGGAAGCGCCGCCGGCAACTACGTCAACGCCTACGGCGTGGACCCGGCCTTCGATTCCGCCGCGCAGGGTCACGCCGACCACATGGCCCAGATGAACCTCCTGAACCAGACGTGCAACGATCGGACGGGGTTCGTGCCGGTGCGGACGCCGTTTTTCATCTCGCCGGCCGACTTCGGCACGGGCGGTCCGGATCCGCACTTCTTCACGCAGATTCCGATCTACCACGTCCAGTTCACCAACCGTCCCCCGCCGGTCCGCATCCCGCTTCCCCCGAGCGGCGGCCGCTGCCGCCCGGGGTGCCCGGACTTTCGTCGCTAGCCCGGGTGTTGCATCGCCGCATCGTGATTTAGGCATTTGACCTCTTAAGAGGCCCTCCGGAAGGGTGAAGGGAGCGGGAGGGTGGCCGGCGTGCAGAGGGCCCCCTTTCCCCCACGGCCGGGGGAGCCGCGGGGGCGGGCGAAGACCGGGGTGCCGAGGTCAGGGGAAGCCGGCGGCGGGGTGGGCGGTCGCCGC
>CAYWVR010000073.1:0-6790 GCA_964461715.1 uncultured Anaerolineales bacterium | reverse complement strand
TGGCTTCGGGGCGGCTTCAATTTTAGTTGACACCCCCCCGGGCCGTCCTATAATCGCGCTCGCTCTATGTTCAGGTGCCGGAGGCGTTTGCGCCCGGAACGGGGGGCGGACCAGGGGTCGGACGGCGGCCGATCGCGCGGTGGTCGGTCCGCCGAGTTCCCATACCGTATTCACCGTGGCTCAAGTAGGAGACGCCCGATGCTGATGCGGATTCCTCCGCGCCGGGGGACGCGTGCGGCCGGTTGGATGGGTTGGCTCGCCCTGGCGTTGGTTCTGGCGGTCGTTCCGGCGGCCCGCACCGAGGCCCAGGGCGTGACGGACGAGCTGGAGGAGCTGTTCGGTCTGACGCCCGAGGAACCGGCGGAGGCGCCGCCCGAGGCCCCGCCGGAGGAGGCCCCGGCCGAGGCGCTGCCCACCGAAGCGCCGCCCACCGAGGCCCCGCCCATCGAGGCGGGTCCCGTCGCGCCGCCCGCCCCCGAGACCGAGGACGAAATCACCGCCACCGGCTACGGCGACGCCGGACTACCCGTGACGGTGGCCGGGGCCCGGCTCCAGAACGACTGGCGCCTCCTGGTCCACTACTTCAAACTCGCCCGCTTCGACTTGGCCCGCGAGTACGGCGAGAAGGTGCTCGCGGCCAATCCCGAGCCGCGCACCGTCCTGGCGCTGGCCGAGTCGCTCTCGACCGGCTACAGCCTCCTCGTCAAGATGGTGACGGTCGAGGACATGGGCGACGTGCCCGCCCGGCTGCTCGCGCTGGCCGACGAGGGCATGCGCATGAAGCGGACCGACAAGGAACGCATCCAGGCCAACCTGCTGCGCCTCGGCGAAAACCCGCGGGCCTACTTCTACGCCATGCGCGAGCTCAAGTACAGTGGCCCCTACGTCGTGCCCTACGCCCTGGCGGTGCTCCAGGCCCCCTCGAAGACGGACCTGCACCCGTTGGTCCTTCGGGCCCTGGAGGAGATCGGCCGCCCGGTCGTCCTTCCGCTGCTGGCGTCGCTGGATACGGATAGCGCGCCGTTGAAGGAAAAGATCGTGCGGGTCCTGGGCCGCATCGGCTACGCGGTCGCCCTGCCCCACCTGAAGGCCGTGGTCGAGAACACCTCCGACGGCCCCGCCGTCAAGACCGCCGCCACCGACGCCATCATCCAGATCGCCGACGAAGCCGTCCTGCGTGTCCCCGCCAAGACGCTCTACGTCGAGCTGGCCGAGAAGTACTACTACGGCCGCATCATCGTCGCCGACACGCGGCTCGCCACGACAGACGTGTTCGAGTGGGTCGAGGGGACGGGCCTCCTGTACCGGGCCGCCCCCAGCAAGGCCGTCAACGAGATTCTGGCCGCCCGGGCCTGCGCCGACGCCCTGCGGGCCGACCCGGAGGCGCTGGCGGCGGTGAGCCTGTGGGTGGCATCGCTGATGCAGATGGAGGCCGAGCTGGACGGCATGACCGCCCGCGAGGCCGACCCGTTCCTGCCGGACGACATGCCCACCGTCGACTTCTTCGCCCGGGCCGTCGGCCAGCAGCACCTGTACAAGGTGCTCGACCGGGCCCTCAGGGACCGCAAGCCCGCCGTGGCCAGCCGCGCCGGGCGGGCCCTCGAGGACGTGGCCAACGAGGAGTTCCTCCTCCTCTACGGCCAGGCCGACGTCGGGTCGCCACTGGTGATGGCCCTGACGTACCCGGACCAGCGGGTCCGGTTCTCGGCGGCCTTCGCCCTCCAGGCCATCCGGCCCACCACCCCCTTCACAGGGGCGGGGAAGGTCGTGCCGGTCCTGACGGAGGCCCTGAACCTCGAGGCCCACAAGGCCATCCTCCTGGTGGAGGCCGAGCCGGATAACCGGAACCGGCTGATGAGCGAGCTGAAGGAAGCCGGCTGGAACGTCACCGCCGCCGCCAACGGAAACGACGCCATCCGCCTCGCCCGCGCCATGCCGCGCATCGACGCCCTCATCATCTCCAGCCGCATCCGGAACATCGCCTACGCCGACGTCATCAGCATCCTCCGGAGCGATTACCAGACGGCCATGACGCCCATCGTCGCCCTCTCCTGGCCGGACGACCCGGTCAAGGCCGCATGGCTCGAGGAGCGAATCTCGTACCTGGCGGGCGTCGAGCCCGACGTGACGGTCGAAGCGCTCGAGGGCATCATCCGGGAGCTCAAGCAGGAGGCCGGGTCGCTGGTTCTCGATGCGGAGGCCAGCCGGACCGCCAGCCTCAAGGCCGCCCGGTCGCTCCAGGCCGTCGCCATGGCCAGCCCGGTCTACTCCGCCCGCCGCGCCCGCGGGGCCCTGATGGAAGCCCTCGCGGACCGGCCCGACGAGCTGACCATCGCCGTGCTCCAGGCCCTGGCCGAGATTCCCGACGGGGCCATCACACGAGCCATGGCCAACGTGGCCGTCGACGAGGCCCGCTCCAAGGACGTCCGCGTCCAGGCCCTCGAAAGCCTCGCCCAGGCCGCCCGCTTCATCGGCAACGACCTGCGGCCCGAGCAGATCGACGCCCTCCAGGAACTCGCCGCCAACCCCGACGACGACCTCCGAAACGCCGCCGGAGAGGCCCTCGGCGGACTCGACCTGAACGCCTCCTACGGCGCGGAGCTCATTCTGAAACACGGGAGTTCCTGAAGGAAGGGGACCGGGGCACCGGGGGACGAGGGAACCAGGGAAGAGGCAAAGGCGCGGCGGGCGATCACGGCTTGCCGCGCCTCTTTTTGCCGTGGCCGTTCCCCGGTCACTTGGTCCCCGCGTCCCTTCGTCTCCGTCTTGTGCCCATGCCCCGCTTCGTCGTCCAGCAACACTTCCAGAGCGACGCCGATTCCCACTTTGACCTCATGCTCGAAGCGGGCGAGGCCCTGTTGACCTTCCAGTGCGGCGAGCCGCCCGACCGGACCGACGCTCTCCCCGCCCTCGTCCGCCAGTTGCCCGACCATCGCCTCGACTACCTGCAATACGAGGGCGCGATCAGCCGCGGCCGGGGCTGGTGCGCCATCCACGACCGAGGCACGTTCGAGTGGCTCGCCCCCGCCGGCCCACCCATCGACTTCGAGCCCGAGATCCGCCTCCGCCTCTGTGGCGCCCAAGCGCGAGGCACCTATCGCCTCGTCCGCGAACCCGCCACCGGCACGGACTACTGGCGGTTGCGCTTCGAGCGGCCGTGACGGAGCGCCATAGAATGGTGCCACGGGAAGCTTGCCTGCCCGAGCCACCGTCCCGTGGGCGCGCCCCGGCGCCTGCGTTTCCGTTTGCCCGCCGCTCCGCGCCAAGGTACAGTGCCCCACGCAAACGCCGCACGCGACATCTTCAACCCAAGGAGAGGCCGATGACCGTGAGGGCCCCCGTGCCGCCCCGCGCCCATCCCGACCGCCTGCCGCACGCACTGGCCGCCGGGGCGGCGATGGCGGTGATCGTCGCGAGTGTGGCGATGGTCGACGATGGGCCGCACCCAGAAGGCGCCCCGCCCTCCACCCTCTGCCTGCTGCGGCGCATGACCGGCGTCCCCTGTCCGACGTGCGGCATGACGCGGGCGTTCGTGGCGATGGGGCGCGGCGACGTGGTGGCGGCGGCGCGGCACCATCCGCTCGGGCCGGTCGCGTTCGTGGCGATGGCGGCGGCGGCACTCCGCTCGGGCGACATCGCGATCACCGGGCGACGCCGGCTCACGCGGCTCACGCGCCGGGCCGGACGGGCGCTCGCGGCCCTGGCCGTGGCGGCGGTCGCGTGGTGGTTCGTGCGCCTCGCCTGGATGGCCGCCGACGGGTCCCTCGCCGCCGCTTGGCGGGCCTCGCCCCTGGCCCGATGGCTCGGCGCGGAATAGGCCCCCTACGTCCGCACGCTCTCCAACGCCAGCACGCTCGCCGGGAGCACCACGAACACCGGGAGCCACGCGGCCAGGAGCGGGTCGATGTGCCCGGCGTTGCCGTACGCCCGGCTGACGAACGTCAGGACGAACACGCCGACCCACAGCGAGATCGCCACCCCGATGCTTACGAAATAGCTCTTCTCCTCGCGGCCGGCGACGAAGGGCGAGCCCAACAGGAACACGAGCACGAGCATGATCGGCGCGGTCACGTGCTCATGCATCGCTACGTGAATCTTTCGCCGGTTCCCCCGCAGGGGGTCGCGCAGCAGCTTCTCCAGCGCGCCGTACGAGACGTAGCGATAGTAGTCGCGGCTCCGGTGCCGCTCGATCACCGCCGGCGTCACGTTCGTCGCGTACCACCGGACGGGGACGCCCTCGTCCTCCTCGACCTCGCCGGTCGCGCCGGCCGGGCGCGCCAGGTACCGCCGCCCGCCCGCCAGCTCCCACTCGCCCGTCTGTGCGTGCCAGGCGGCCCGCTCGGCCTCGATCGTCCCGACGGGGCGGTACTCGGCGTCGCGGAGAAAAATGCGGACGTAGACGGGCACGGGCGGCCCCCCCCCGCCCGCGACCGGCCGGGCCTCGGACCGCATCTCGCCGGTCGTCGGGTCGTAGACGGGGGCGTAGAGGATGTTGTTGTGCTCGTCGCGGATGAACTCGACGGCGAAGGCGTCGCGGGCGGCGACGTCGTCCGGGTCGCGCACGAGCTTCTCGGCGAACCGCGGAAGGAGCGCCTCCTGGTTCACGACGTAGAACGCCGCCACCGTCAGGGCCACCGCGATCATCGGCCAGAGCACGCGGTACAGGCTGATGCCCGCGGCCTTCATGGCCGTCAGCTCCTTCGTCCGGTTGAACCGCGCCAGCGACGACGCCGCCGCCACCAGGAGCCCCGGCCCGACGATGAGTTGAAAATATTCGAATATCTTGTAAAAATAGTAGTCGAGGATCGCCCCGAGCACGTCGCCGAACCCGCGCCCCGCCGCCGGCCCCTTCTCCTCCATGAACTCCGCAACGTTGATGAAAAGGTCCAGCACGAGCGCCAACCCCACCATCGCCACGAGCACGATGGCCAGCGACACGAGGAACGTCCACACGATGTACCGGTCGAGGATTTTCACGCCCCGCGCCTCCGCCCGAAAGGCCGCCGCGGGCTCGTCCAGCCCCACGCCACGTACGCCGCCAGCGCCCATGCCAACGCCGCCAGCGCCCCGTACGGCGTCCAGACGAGCCAGAGGGCCGACCCGGGGTCCTCGGTTGCGGAGCCGACGACGTCGACGCCCGTCCGCGTCAGCACCGTCGTCAACAGCCACGGGACGAACGCCACCCCGAACGCCGAGAGCAGGTGCCCGCTGTGGAAGAGCATCCCCAGCGCCGCCCCGAGCATTACGAGGGCCCCGCACCCGACGGCCGTCGCGAGCCGGGCGTGCAGCTCGGCGGTGGCCTCGGCCCGGGTCTTGTTGCCGTAAAGTCGCAGAATCTGCGGCGTGCGCTCGTCGGGATCGAGCCGCCGGATCACCTCCGAAAAGAGCTCCGGCCGCGTCTGGGCCGCCCGAAGCTCCCACATCGCGAGGTCCCCGATCTTGCGCGGCACGTCGGTGGGCACGTCGAAGGCGAACAGGTGGGCCCCGGCCCGGACCCGGGTGCGACCGGTTTCGTCAACGTGCACATAGGTCGACCCCCACAACGTCAGCCGCGCCTCGTTCGCCGCCCGGTCGAACTGGACCTTTCCGATGGGCGCGTAGACGTAGGCCGGCCCGCCCTCGCCCGGCATCTTGACGGTCGGCCCGTAGACGACGTCGCCCTCGACCTGGTCCACGGTCAGGGTGTACCCGCGGTCCCGGTCGCGGACGCGTCCGGCGTCGGCCAGCTCGTTGAAGAAGATGTTCTCGATGTCCGCCAGGGCCAGCCGCTTGGCCGCATACGCGCTCGCCGGCAGCGGCCACGCCCCCAAGAGCAGCACCAGGACCGCCCCGCCTGTCGCCAGCACCACCGCGGGCCACAGGAGATGGCTGACCGGGATGCCGCTCGCGCGGCAGGCGAGAACCTCGCGGTCGTGCGTCAGCCGCCCGTACACCAGCGACGCAGCCAGCACCGCCGCCAGCGCCGTCGCCAGATGCATGGCGAAGGGGATCGAGAGGACCATGTAGAGGGCCGACGAGATCGGCCCGAGCCCATGCTCCTGAAGGGCCTTCAACACCATGCCCAGACACACCACCGCCGTCACCGCCGCCAACGCCAGCGCGAACGCCTTGAGCATCTCGCCGAGAATGTAGCGATAGAGAATCTGCATAACCCGCCTTGCCCGTCCCGTTCCCCGTCCACCCGAACGCCACTGTATCCGTCGCGAGGGTGCGGCGTCAAGAAGCGGGGGGAGGCGAGGCCACGGCGCTCCAACGCCAAATGCCCCGGCCCTCACGCGAGAAAAGGCCGGGGGGTGTTGAGTCGGAGATAGGAGCGTACCGAGGACTTCGCGTCGGCCCGACGACCTGGCGGATGCGAGCCCCTGTCTCCTTCACAGAAAACCCATCGCGGGCATCGGACAGGACTTCGAGGAGCGCGTCGCGAACACGCCCCGGGGCTTACCGCGGTTCGCTGGTTTCCATGCCCGGACCGACATCCAGGCGTCCGCTGTCAAGTGAAAAGGCCGAGACTTCGTGCACCTCTTCCCGCTCGCAGGCACGGCCTCTGAATTCTATGCCGTATATATATATGCGCCTACTACTTGCGCGGGGCCCCTTGCCTGGCCACCACCCGCTCGGCGAGGCGGGACTTGACAACCTATGCATCTGCGTCACCACCTCCGGTGCGTACGCCCTTTACGCCCTTGCGACAAGCCCCGCCCCACCAAGCCCCGAGGAGACAGCCCGTCCTCGGCGGGGAATGCCCTCCGAAGGGGGTCAGGAAAGCCCAAGTACCCCCCCGCTACCCCCC
>CAYWVR010000072.1:0-6857 GCA_964461715.1 uncultured Anaerolineales bacterium | reverse complement strand
GGCAAAAGGGGGCAAAAAGGGGTCGGTTTCGTGTGACTTGTACCCTTGAAGATGAGGATTCGTACAGGCTTTGGCGCGGGGGGGACCGAATGCGCCGCGCGCAGCTTGCCTATCTTACCGCGCGAACCGCCCCGAGGGTCCCGCCAGGGGCGATTCGGAGCGTCCGGCCGGGAAAACGGGAGGGGCCGCCTGGAAGCATGGACGGTTGCGTATGCGTCATGCTCGGGCGGGGGTCGCGCAGGTCGGAGACTTGCCGCGCCGCAAGCCGGGGCGCCGAGGCGCCTGGAGCCGGCGCTCGGCCAACCGCCGCATGCTCATTCCGCATCCCCGCCGGCCGGCGCCTCGTGGCCGGGGAGGGTCGGGCGGTCGAGTTCGAGGCCTTGGGGGTTCTGCGGCGTGGCGTCGTACTTGGGCCAGATCAGCTCGCCCTGACGCTCACGCTCGTGGTTTTCCTTTCCGTAGGACCCGTACTCGTGCGAGTTCAGGTCCAACCACAGCGTGACCTTACGAATGTCCTCTTCGGACGCCTTGTTCCGGTGGTTGGTCAGAAGCGCCCGGCCCAGCTTCGAGAACCGGGCCCCAACGTAGCCGGGGATGGTCCGTGAGCCGCCCGCATACGCGTCGCCGATGGCCCCGTTTCCGGTGCCGTGGAAGTAAAACAGCATCCGAGGTCCGCCGTCCTTCGTGTGCTGCTTGCGAACGTCTTTGTATTCTTTGCCGCGCCAAGCCAAGGCATCGTAGCTCATGTCCTGCGGTCCCTTGCCGGCCTTGCGGTGGCAGGGAATGCAGCTCTTCTCGAAGACGGGCTTGATGTGGCGATAGTAGCTGATCGGCTCGAGTCCGAGCGCTTCCGGCTCGGGCATCGATGGCGCCCGGCGGAAGGCCTTTGGCTGTCCCCTGGGCGGCGGGGGCCCGTCGGTCGCCTCGTGGCAACCGACACAGGAGAGGTTCTCGCCCGGATGCACAAACGTGTTGGACCGCATGGAATGCACGGCAGCGCCGTCGGCGTCGAGGGCCTGGAAGTAGATGGCCTTGCCCACGGGCGCCTGGAAATACGCGCTGCCGTCGTCCTCCACGGGGACCGTGCCGAGCGACATACGCACGTTGGAGCCCTCTCCCGCGGAGGTCCTGGGCGCGCCGACGCTTTCAATGCACGGGAACAACTGGACGATCCGCAGCCGCTCGATGGACGTGCCTTCCGGCCAGGGCATATCCGAGACGTACACGTCGGCGATGGAGATGGTGGCTCGCGTGTGCCCTTCGGTTCCCTTGCGCTCACCCTGCCACGTGGCCGTGGGAATGACGGGCGGTTTCGGGCGCGGGCGGAGGGGCATCGGGTCGACGCAGGACGTGCCGTCGTCGAAACCGAACAGGAACACGGCATTGCCGAACTTGTCGAGTAGATACAGGTCCATCGCCCGGGGGTAGCCCTTCTCCTTGCGTTTGTACCAGTGCCTGTTGACCTCGCCCGTCTTGCGGTCGCGCCGTGCGGTGATATCCCAGTACGTGGGGAAGGCCCGCGGGTCCCAGCCGCAGAGATATACGTCCTCGCTGAGCGGCCAGGCCGGTCCGTAAGGCCCCGCCAGACCATGCACCTCGGCCTCGGGGAAGGGCACTTCGGGCGTGATCCGCTTGAGCTGCGACATGATATTGTCGTCCGCCGCCGCCGGATCGATCATCACCAGCGACCCGAACGCCCGGCCGTGGTGCGGCGCGGCCGTGCCGAGGTAGAGCTGGGAGCCGGGGATCGCCCGGATGTTCATCTCCATCCACGGTCGGCTTCCCCGCCCGGCCCCCGGGTTGTCGTACCACGACACCTCCGGGATCGTCGTCAGCGGGTGCGGGTAGTTCCCGTGCGGGGCGCGGGGGTTGCGGCCGTCCGGGTAGCAGAACCAGATGTGGTGGGCGATATCGGAGTCGCGGTCGACGTAGTCCCAGCGCGAATAGACCAGCATGCCGTCGTTGTCCACGCTGGGGTGCCACTCGTTCGTTTCGTGGAAGCTGATCGGGAAGAGGTCCGTCCCGTCGGCCTTCATCCCGTACATGGTGAAGGTGGGTTTGGTGTGGCACCGTCCGCTCCCGCCGCGCCGGAGCGACACGAACACAAGCCGGCCGTTCGGCAACCAGCAGGGGTCCCAGTCCTTGCCCTCGAAGGTCAGTTGCCGCAGCCCGGTTCCGTCGGTGTTCGCGACGTAGAGGTTGCGCTCATAGGCGAAGGCGATCCGCCGGCCGTCGAAATCGAGGTCCGGCTGAAGGAACGCACCGGGCGGCAAGGTCTTGCCCTCGTACTCCCCGTTTTCGCACACGGCGTTGGCCAGCAGGTCGCGGGCGGAGGTCTCCTCGGCAAAGGGGGCGGAGACCACCACGACCCGGTCCTGGCGCGACCCCTTCAGGTACTGGTTACACATGTGGGAGCCGCCTTCGACTTGGAGCCTGTTGCACAGCACCTTGTCGAAATCGATCAGCGGGTTGGTCAGCGCGATGCGGCGTTGGACCTTGCGGGCCTCGAAGTAAAGGGCCCGTCGCTCGTCCTTCGACGCCCCTTCGGCCGCCTTCGCAATCCGCTCCCGCTCCGCAGTGGGGGCCGCCAACTTCTCGGGCGCCTTGGGGGTCAGATACGCCGCCAGGGCCCGCGTGCGGCGCAGGATGACGTCGAGCGGGTCCGCGTCCGTCGGGTGGATCAGCGCCTCTGGGTGGTAGACCTCCGCCTCGAGCCGCCGCCGCCGGTCGGGAGCCTGGTCTGTGAAATGCTCGATGTGCCACTGGAGGTTGGCGTACTCATCCTCCCAGGCCCTCCGTAGCCGCGCGGCGTCAATCTGCCAAGCGTCAGCCGCCTTCGGGGACCCCTCGTTTCCGGCTTGGAGCGTGGATACCCCAAGGATCAGCACGATCGCTACCGTGGCCCGTGCGATCGGTCGCTTGGCCGGATTTAGCCGCTCGCCATTCTGCCGCACCGACTCAGCCATCCAAGCCTCCTGTTGGCAACCTCCAACTTCGTCTGAGTCCAAACGAGACAACCGGAGGGGCGCAACCTCTGCAACCGACAATTCCCCGCCCCGCAATTTGAACGCCTCGGGCCCTGTATCGTGCCGGTCCTTTTCCTCTCGGATGGGTCACGGTCTCGGGGGCCGGGGGTTGGTCAAGGCCGCGGCCAAGCGTTCGGTCCGGCCGAGATGGCGTTCCGCCTCCCTCCGCAGCCGGCCGCCGCCGTCTCCGCGAGGCACCCACCGTCGAAATCCGCCTCCGCATGAGCCGCTTGCGCCGCACGCGCCCACGACGTCGACCGGATCGTCCCGGCCCGCCACGGGCACACGGCGCTGGAGACGGTCCTCTTCGGCAACGTGACGGAGACGATCACGCGGAAGGCGGCGTGCCCGGTCCTGGTCGTGTCGCTCGCGTTCGAGAGGCGCGCCCGCGAGGCGAAACCCCGGTGACGCGGCCCATCGGCGACGTGCTCATTCGTCCGCGAAGTCGTCGGCGTGGCGAGCGGCGCCGCCGAACGCCCCCGCGGCCAGGAGGAGCGCGAGGGTAAGCAGGAAAGCAAGGCGCGCTTGAAAGGAGGATGCGCCCCGGCGGAATGAATATACCGTCTCGGGGCGCGGCGGCCAAGTGTGCCTTGACGCCTTCGGGGCGCGGCGATAGTCTGTCGCCGTCATGCCTTCCGCGGACGCATCCACGGATGTTGCCCTCCGTCTCTCGCGGGCCCGCGAGATTCTGCGGGGTCCGTTCGGGCATGCGGCGTTCCGGGCCGGGCAGGAGGACGCGGTCCGAAGCGCCCTGGCGGGCCGCAGCCTGCTGGTGGTCATGCCCACGGGGAGCGGCAAGAGCCTCCTCTACCAGCTTCCGGCCCTCGTCGAGGGCGGGCTGACGCTTGTGGTCTCGCCCCTGATCGCTCTCATGAAGGACCAGGTGGACGAGCTGGTGCGGCGGGGGGTGGCCGCGACGTTCATCAATTCGAGCCTCGGGCCCGAGGAGCAGCGGGAGCGGATCCGCCGGTGCCTCGCGGACGAGGTGCGGCTCCTTTACGTCGCGCCGGAGCGGTTCCAGAGCGCGGCGTTCCTGGCGATGCTGGCGGAGGTGACGGTGGTGCGAATGGCCGTCGACGAGGCCCATTGCATCAGCGAGT
The DNA here is from genome assembly GCA_964461715.1 of uncultured Anaerolineales bacterium. Taxonomy (GTDB): domain Bacteria; phylum Planctomycetota; class Phycisphaerae; order FEN-1346; family FEN-1346; genus CAYWVR01. The sequence goes on along the minus strand of CAYWVR010000072.1, from coordinate 2,731 downwards.
GGGGCCACGACTTCCGGCCTGACTACCGCCGCCTCAAGACCTTCCGCCGCCGCCTCGGCGACCCGCCCGTCACGGCCCTCACAGCCACCGCCACCCCGCGCGTCCAGAAGGACATCGTCGAGAGCCTGGGCCTGGACCCGAGCGAAGTGGACGTCCACGTCCACGGGTTCGACCGGCCGAACCTCGAGCTCTCGTGCGTCCATGCGGCCACTCGTGCCGTCAAGGACGACCTGGTGCGCGATCTGGTGGCGTCGGAGACGGGCGCGGGGATCGTCTACGTGGGGACGCGGCGGGCGGCCGAGGAACTGGCCGACGCCATCGCCGACCTCGAGCCCCGCCACGTCGTCTACCACGCGGGCCTCGAGCCCGAGGAGCGGGTCCGGGCCCAGGAGGCATTCCTCGCGGGCGACGCCCGGGTGGCCCTGGCGACCGTCGCCTTCGGCATGGGCATCGACAAGCCCGACATCCGCTTCGTCTGCCACTACCATTACCCGGGCAGCGTCGAGCAGTATTACCAGGAGATCGGCCGCGCGGGACGCGACGGCGAACCCAGCCGATGCGTGCTCCTGTTCGCCCCGAAGGACCGGCACCTGCGAGAGTTCTTCATCGACCTCTCGTACCCGACCAGGGAACAGGTGCGGAGCGTGTTCCAGACGCTCTGGAGCACCGATGCCAACCCCGTCCTGATGACCTACGCCCAGATCGCCGACATGACGGGCGACGGCCTGAAGGACGGGCAGGTGGCTTCGGCCCTCCGCCTGCTCGACGGGGCGGGCTTGACGCGGGCGATGGGCGGCGACGCCGCGGCTTACGTCACCCTCCTTCGCCCCGGGGCCGAGGTCCTCCCGGGCGTCCGCGGCCAGGTCCAGCGACGGGTCTTCACGGCCCTCGGCGACCGCATCGACCTGGAGCGGTCCGGACGATACCCGCTGGACCTTCAAGGCGTGGCCCACGCGGCGGACCTTTCGATGGAGCAGGTGCGGCGGGCGCTGGCGGCCCTGGACGAGGGCGGACACCTGGATTACGAGCCGCCCTTCCGGGGGCGCGGCGTCGAGAAGCTCATGGAGGAACCGCCGCCCTTTGACGAGGCGCCCATCGACTGGGAGAGGCAGGGCTTTCTGCGGGGCTTGGAGCTCGAGAAGCTCGAAGCCATCGAGGACTACATCCGTGGCCGGCGCTGCCGCCGGGCCCACATCCTCCGCTACTTCGGCGACCAGACGGACCTCGTATGCGGGACGTGCGACGTGTGCGCGGCCGGAACGAGGGGCGCCGCCGGGCGGGGCGACGTGGCCGGGCGGCGGCCGGACGCCGTGCGGTTGGCACTCGAGTGCGTGGCGGCCCTTCGGTTCCCGCTCGGCGTGACGATGGTCGCCAAGGTCCTGACGGGATCGCGCGAGAAGAATGTCTACAAGTGGGACCTGCACCGCAACCCCGCCTACGCGGCCCTCCATGCCCGCCAGGACGAGGCCAAGGGGCTCCTCCGCCGCATGCTCGAGGACGGGTACCTCGCGCAGGAAGGCGAGCGCGGGCGGCCGGTGCTGGCGCTCTCGCCGCTTGGAGAAGAGACGCTCGAACAGGCCGACCAGGCGACGCCCGCGCCGGGGTCCCTGCCGCCGATGGAAACGAGGCGGCCGACGGCGTCCCGATCGCCGGGCCGGGTTTCCGAGAGCGGCGCCGCCCAAGCCGAGACGCCGCCTCCGCCGCCCCCGGTCCCGGCCGAGGGCCCCGCGGCGGCGATCGCGGGCCTCATCGACGGGATGCTCGGGGCGGATCGCGAGGGGGCGCAGGAGCGGGTCGACGCGCTGCGGCACTACCACCCGGCGCTCATTGCCCAGCGTCTGGGCGCGCACTTCGATTCGAACGGCGACCCGCGAGCCCTGGCCCGCATCGCCTGGGCCGCCGGGGAACTGTGCGGGGAGCACGGCCTCGCGCTGCTGGCCCGGGCCGCCGACAGCGAGATCGTCCATGTCCGCCGCCTCGCCGCGAGCGCCTTGGGGAAGGTCGCCCGCTCGGTCCGGATCGCCTCGACGGCGCGGCAGCAGGCGCTGGTGCTGGCGAAGGAATCGCTGGAGCGGCTCACGACCGACCACGCCCCGCAGGTCCGCCAGTACGCCGAGAAGGCGCTGGGCGAGTTCGACGGCAACTGAACCCTCACTCCCCCTCGAAGTCCACGTCCTCAAGAATCCCGCGCACGTGCTGGAGGAAGCGGACGGCGGCGGCCCCGTCGACGATGCGGTGGTCGTAGGAGAGCGACAGGTACATGCGCTTGCGAACCGCCAGGCCGCCCTCGACGACGGCGGCGGTGTCGGCGATGCGGCCGGTGGCGAGGATGGCGGCCTGGGGCGGGTGGATGATCGGCGGCGAGAGGACCGCCCCGAAGACGCCCGGGTTCGTGATGGTGAAGGTCCCCTCCCCGAGGTCCTGTGGGCTGACCTTGCCGGCCCGCGTCTTCTCGGCCACGCGGCCGACGGCCTCGGCCAGCTCCCGGAGGTCCATCTTGTCGGCGTCCTGGATCACCGGGACGACGAGCCCGTCCTCGACCGAGACGGCCAGCCCCAGGTGGATACGATAGCGGATGAGGATGCCCTCGTCGGTCCAGGAGGCGTTGAGGCCGGAGAACTCGTGCAGGGCGCGGCAGACGGCATGGGCGATGAAGACGGTGTACGTGAAGCGTCCCCCCGAGTTCCCCCACGTGCAGGTGGACGTGAACTACTGGAAGACGTTCGTGCAC
>CAYWVR010000071.1:0-6972 GCA_964461715.1 uncultured Anaerolineales bacterium | reverse complement strand
ATTATACGCGGCCCTCGGAAAGGGGTGAATGGCAAAAGCAGACGACGCGGTACCGCAGACATGCCTTTTGCCTTGCCGCGCCCCCGGCGGCGGATTACACTTCCCCCGCCGCGATCCGGTCCGATGGAGCGAGTCCCGATCCCATGCCGACACCCGACCCTCCGAACGAATCCCCGCCGCCGACCGGCGTCACGGACGAGATCATCGCCGAGGAGGTCAAGGCGCACCGTCTGGCGAAGCGCGTCGGGCCGGTGCGGCGGCTGTACGAGTGGGTCCTTTCGTGGGCGGAGACGCGGCACGCGGGGCGGGCGATGGCGCTGCTGGCGTACACAGAGGCGATCTTCTTCCCGGTGCCGGCAGACCTGCTGCTGGGCGCCCTTTGCCTCGGGCGGCCGAAGCGTAGCTTCCACTGGGCCTTCCTCTGCACCCTCTGGAGCATCCTCGGCGGGACGACGGCGATGCTTCTCGGGCTGGCCATCGGCGAGGCGCGGGTGGTCGGCGCGATGGGGGCGGTGGGCCTGGGGGAGAAGGCCGACCTCGCCCTCGGCACCTTCCACGCCTACGGCTTCTGGGCGGTGGCGGCGGCGGCCCTGACGCCCGTGCCGTACATGGTCTTCTCGTGGGTGGCGGGGTTCGCGGAGATCGCCCTTTGGCAGTTTGTGCTGGCATCGGTCATCTTCCGATCGCTTCGGTTCTTCACGGTGGCGGGCATCGTGTATGTCTTCGGGCCGCGCGCCAAGCGGTTTATCGACAAGTACTTCAACCTGGCGACGATCCTCTTCATGGTCCTGGTGATCGGGGTGGTCGTTGCCGTCAAGCTGCTTCGGAGATGAGGGAACGCGCCATGTTGTCGGATTCGGACAGGACGCTGCTCCTTCGGATCGCCCGCGACACGATCCGGGCGACGCTCTCGGGGACGCCCCCGCCGCACGTCACGGTCGAGAGCCCGGCCCTCGGCGAGACGCGCGGGGCGTTCGTGACGCTGAAGAGTCGCGGCCGGCTCCGCGGGTGCATCGGCACGTTCGCCGCCGACGAGCCGCTGTGGCGGACCGTCCAGCGGATGGCCGGGGCGGCCCTTCGCGACCCGCGATTCCTCTCGAACCCCGTCACGCTTCGGGAGCTGGAGGACTTGGAGCTTGAGATCTCGGCCCTGACGCCCCTCGAGCCCGTTGAGAACCCGCTCGAGGAGATCGAGCTGGGACGGCACGGGATTTCGATCGAGAGCCCCTTCGGGGCGGGATGCTTTCTGCCGCAGGTCGCCGACGAGACGGGCTGGACGATCGAGGAGTTCCTGTCGCACTGCGCGGCAGGCAAGGCAGGCCTGCCGCCCGACGCGTGGGCCCGGCCGGACGTCACGGTCTACCGGTTCGAGGCCGAGGTCTTCGGCGAGGCCTCGCCCACGAGGTAGAGCGACCCGCAGACCACGACGAGCCCTTCGCCTCTGGCGTGCGCCTTGGCCTTGGCCAGCGCCTCCTCGACCGTCGCGGCGACGTGGGCCTCGCGGCCCGTCCATCGCGCCGCGAGATTCTCGGGCGCGGCGGCCCGGGGGCTCGAGGTCTGCGTGAAGACGACCGTCTCCACGATGTCGGAGGCGGCCAAGGCGGCAAGCATCCCGTCGACGTCCTTGTCGACGGCGCACGCAAAGACGACCGTGGCCCGGCGGCCGGGGACATGGTCGGCCAGGGCCGCGAGCAGCGCCTCGACGCTCGCCCGGTTGTGGGCCCCGTCGAGGATCACCTCGGGTCGATCGGGTCGGACCTCCATGCGCCCGGGCCAGTCGAGTGCTGCTAGTGCCTCGCGCACCGTCTTCGCCGAGAGCCGGGCGGCGATGGTCGGTGCCTCCTCGACGAGCGCGATCGCCGTTGCCGCGTTCACGGCCTGGTGGCGGCCCATGAGCGGGAGGACCAAGTCGTCGTAGGTCGCGCGCGGCGTGCGGACGGTAAGCCGCCCGGTCCGCCCCGCCGGTCGCCAGTCGAACGTCACGTCCCGGCCGATGAGAAGGAGCGGGGCCTCGCGCTCGCGGCAGGTCCATTCGATGACCTTCATCGCCTGCTGGGGCTGCGGCTGGCAGACGACGGGCACGCCCGTTTTGACGATGCCCGCCTTTTCGGCGGCGATGGCCGCGAGCGTCGAGCCGAGCTGGAACGTGTGGTCGAGGCTGACGGCCGTGATCGCGCAGACCTCGGGGTCGAGGACGTTGGTCGCGTCGAGCCGCCCCCCGAGGCCGACCTCGACGACCGCCACGTCCACCGTCCGGCGGACGAAGTGGACGAAGGCCAGGGCCGTCAGAATCTCGAAGAAGGTGGGCGGGTCGCCCGCGTCGCGTATCGTCTCGACGATCAACCGCGCCTCCGCCACGAGCCGCGCCAGGTCCTCCCGGGTGATCATCGCCCCGCCCACGCGGATCCGTTCGCGCAGGTCCACGAGGTGGGGCGAGGTGTAGAGGCCGGTCCGAAGGCCCGCCCCCCCGGCGATCGCCGCGGCCATGGCCGCCGTCGAGCCCTTGCCCTTCGTGCCCGCCACGTGGATCGCCCGAAGGCCGCGCTCCGGCGAGCCGAGATGCACGAGCAGGGCTCGCATCCGGCCCAGGCTGAACGTGTCGGCGTTGTAGCGGACCCGGCGCATCTTCTCGTAGTCGGTGACCGAGAAAAGCCACGCGAGGGCGTCGTTGTAGGGGGCGAGGGCCATGGCTCTCATCGTACCGCGGGCGGGCGCGACGGCGATGGAAAAATGTGTGCCGGTCCCTTGCCGGACACCCGCGCACGAGCGAATAATCGGGTGGAAGGGAAGTCTGCCCGCCCGTGTTGCGAAGAGGCGGAAGGGATGTCCCCTCGGGGCCTGGGATATCCGTCGCGTACGCGGCCCCTCCGGGCGTCCCCGCAGGGCCAGGGACGCCCATCTTATTGCGCTTGGCGCTGGCCCGGTTTTTCCTTCGCTCCTCGCCCGCGCGCGGCGACAATCGCCTCCGAGGGGAAGAAGGAGGCACGGGCATGGGCGACGTGGGCGCGCGGCTGACGAGCGCGGGTGGACTGATGGTCATGCTGGGCCTGGCCTTCGCGATGAGCGAAGCGCGGCGGCGGATCAGCGCGAGGCTGGTGCTGGCGGGGCTCGTGCTCCAGTTCGTCTTCGCGCTGCTCGTGCTGCGGACGTGGGTGGGTCTCAAGTTCTTCGATACGGTCAGACTCGGCTTCGACCTCCTGCTGAAGGCGAGCGACGCGGGCGCCGCGTTTCTTTTCGGCAAGCTCAGCCTCGACCCGAGCTTCGGGGCGGTGGTCGCGTTCAGGGTCCTGCCCATCGTGATCTTCGTCTCGGCCCTGGCGGGGATGCTCTATCACGTGGGCCTGGTGCAGTTGGTGGTGCGCGGCATGGCGCGGGTGATGCAGAAGGTGATGAACACGAGCGGGGCGGAGAGCCTGGCGTGCGCGCTGTTTGTTTTCCTGGGCATTGAGGCGACGACGGCGCTGGCGGCGTACGTCCGGCGGATGACCCGCTCGGAGCTCTTCACGCTGATGACCGGGTTCATGGCGACCATCGCCGGGAGCGTCATGGGGGCCTATGTCCTTTTCATCGGGAAGGAGAACGCCGGGCACCTTCTGGCGGCGAGCGTCATGAGCGCGCCGGCGGCCATCGTGATCGCCAAGATCATGGTGCCCGAGACCGAGGCGCCGCTGACGCGCGGGGCCGTGGTGTTCCGCCCGCCGCGCGAGGCCGCCAACGTCATCGATGCCGCCGCCCGCGGGGCCGGGCAGGGGCTGCGGCTGGCGCTTCAGATCGGGGCCATGCTCATCGCGTTTGTGGCCCTGGTGGCCCTGGTGAACCTCGTACTCCGGGCCGCGACCGGTGCATGGATGGACGAGCCCCTGAAGCTCCAGCGCATCTTCGGGTGGGTCTTCAGCCCGCTGGCCGTCGTCATGGGCGTCGACTGGGGCGACGCCACGACGGTCGGCCGGCTCCTCGGCACGAAGACGGTCCTCAACGAGTTCCTCGCCTACCAGAACCTCCAGGCCCTGGTGGCCGAAGGGAAGCTCGGCCCGCGGAGCATCGTCATCTCGACCTACGCCTTGTGCGGCTTCGCGAACTTCGGGTCCGTGGCCATCCTGATCGGTGGGCTGGGCACGCTCGACCCGGACCGCAAGGGGCTTATCGCGCGGCTGGCCCTGCGGGCACTGGTGTCCGGGACCCTGGCGGCATTCATGACGGCGTGCTTCGCGGGCATACTCGCCTAGCGGCCCCGCGGTGCTCTTGAGCTCGGCCCCGGCCGCCGCTATGATACCGACGCCGGGCGCGGGAGTGGCGGAACGGCAGACGCGCAGGGTTTAGGTCCCTGTGTCCTTCGGGACATGCGGGTTCGATTCCCGCCTCCCGCACCATGGACACGACCGACGCTGGGGCCACGGGGTAGGCCGCATGCTGAGCGACGCGCACGACGACACGCGCGAGGGCGGCCCGTGCCGCATGTGGGCGGCCCTGGCCGTCGCCTTCGTCGGGGCGGTCGTCATCTGGGTCTGGACCCCCCTCAACAACTTTATCCTCGGCAACGCGTACCTCTCCGACTCCTACCTTCCGGTGGCGGCCCTTTTCCTGCTGCTGGTGCTCGTGCTCGTGGTGAACCCGCTTTTGCGGCCGGCGGGGTGGGCCCTGGGGATGCGTGCCCCGGCACTGGTGCTGGGCATCTGGCTGGTGGCGTCGGTCGTGCCGTCGTCGGGCCTCCTGCGCCAGCTCCCCTACGTCCTGGCGGGCTTGGAGGAGTACTACCCGGAGAGCGTCCCGGCGATTCCCCTCGACTGGAAGCTGGGGCGGCTCTGAGCGGAGGGGCCGCTTCGGAACCTGCCGGGCTACATCTATAACAATCGCCTCTACTTCATGTTCGTCGGCGTGGCCTTCTTCATGCCCAGCCGGATCGGGTTCTCGATCTGGTTCTTCGTCGTTGGCTACGCCCTATACCAGACGTTCGTGCCGTCCTACTTTCCCCCGCACCACTGGCAGACGGTGACGGCCCACCGGTCGGGCGCGGCGGTGGCGAGCACGCTTGCGGTCGTCTGGCTGGGGCGGGCCCAGTGGGCCCGGGTGTTCGGGCTGTTGGCGCGGCCGGCTTCTCGAACGTGGACATCGGCGGGATCCTCTCGAACGTCGTGAACAAGTTCCTCCTGGAGGGCTTCTTCGGCGTCGAGCGGACCTGGCGGGCCGTCTGTGCGGTCCGGGACGTCTCGGACTTCAAGACCGTCACCTCCTACCGCCTCATCGGCAAGGACCAGTATGAACTGGTCGCCCCCGGTGGGGAACTGAAGCACGGGGCCCTGGGCGGCGAGCAGTACACCAACAAGGCCGACACCTACGGCCTGCTCCTTGCCATCGACCAGCGGGACATCATCAACGACGACCTCGGGGCCGTCACGCGTGTGCCCCGCAAGCTCGGGCGGGGAAGCGGCCTCAAGATCAACGACGTCTTCTGGGGCGTCTTCCTCAGCAACGCGGCCTTCTTCAAGGCCGACCACGCCAACTACTTCGAGGGGTCCGACACGGCCCTGACGGTCGACGGCCTGACGGCGGCCGAGGTGCTGTTCGGCGAGCAGACCCGGCCCGGCGGCCGGCCGCTGGGCATCCCGGCGTCGATCCTGCTGGTGCCCACGGCCCTCAAGGTGCCGGCCGAGCTCCTGATGAAGTCGCTCCTGCTCAACGAGACGACCACCGCCAACAAGGGCAAGCCCGCCACGAACCCGCACGTCGGGAAGTTCGAGGTCGCCTCCAGCGTCTACCTCGCCAGCGCCGGCTTCACGGGCGCCTCGGCGAAGGCGTGGTATCTCTTCGCCGACCCGAACCGGCTGCCGGCCGTCGAGGTCGCGTTCCTGAACGGCGTGGACCGGCCGACCGTCGAGAAGACCGACGCCGACTTCAACACCCTCGGCATCCAGTTCCGCGGCTACATCGACTTCGGCGTCCGCGAGCAGGACCAGAGCGGTACCCGTCTGGAAGTGGCCTTCACCTGGCACCGGGGCGAGGTCACGGCCGTGGCGTAGGCGCATGACAACGCCCCGCAGAGGTATTCCACGGGGCGTTGATCAGTTCAGAACCGGTTATGACTATGCGGTCCGGCGTCGACGAAGGAGGGCCAAGCCGCCGAAGGCAAGAACTCCCATGCTCGCGGGCTCTGGGACTAACATCATATCGTCAATATAGTAATCATGCGAGTCGCTTCCCGTGCCGTATGTATAGAACGTGACATGGCGCAGGTAGTTTTCCTGGCTACCGAGCGACTGCCAACCCGACCAGGGACCGCTGCCCGCGCGCACGCGGCACCTGTCCGTGGCCGACTGCAAATCCAAGGCCAAAGTCAGCTGCGTCCAGACATTGACGGGCACCAGCGAAGGGACCTCTTCCCATGTGCCATCCCCCTTCAGTATGTCAATCGCCGCGTTGGAACCAATAGCAGAGTTCTGAACGTAGGCGACCTGCTGACCATTCCAACCATACACACCAACACCCCATCTATTATCCTCCCCACCAGTTTGTGTCGGGTAGATTCACCAAGAGAGTTCAAGGTTGCCCCCGTGCAGTCCAACATCATCGTACCAGGTAACGTTCTTCGTGGCAGCGACAGGTCCTTCCATGATATGCAGACTCTTGCTACCCGTACGCGCAAGATCAGATACGACATCCCCATCGCAATACGAACCGACATTCCAAGTCGTGCCCTGATTGTGAATGGTGCCCAAGCCATACGACTCAAATCCATCCGAAACCAGCGGAGCTGCAAGTACCTCCGACCCCATTGCGAACAGAGCGACCGTCAGACAAGTGATTGCGAACTTCGTGACCTTGTTGAGCATGAAACCCCTCCTTCCGAGCGTTTTGCGGGATTCCCTGGATGCCCTGTGCATCGGCGGGGAGAACCCGCGTGAGCCAAAGCCCCCAGCGGATGCCGCGGAACTGAGCGAGCGGCCACCCGGCCGAGAGACCTGTATAATCTACCCC
>CAYWVR010000070.1:0-7686 GCA_964461715.1 uncultured Anaerolineales bacterium | reverse complement strand
TTCCGGCTGTTCGACCGCGAAAGTCCTTGCCTTCGCGCACACAACATGGTAGGTTTAGGGTCTTGGCGGACGCGATAAAGGAGATTCCATGGGCGCGAGCGACAAGGAGTGGTGAGACCGACATGCTGAAGATTCGGGCCCGAGGCAACGAAAGCGTCGAACAGATGCTCCGGCGGTTCAAGAAGCTCTGCGAGAAGGAAGGCTTGACGAAGGAAATCAAGCGCAACAGCTACTACGAAAAGCCGAGCGAACGCCGCCGGCGCCAGCTACGCAAGGCCGAGCGGCAGGCGCTGCGTAAGCAACGCGCCAAACGCTGACCCCCCTGCCCCGAACGGGGCCGGACGGGGAGGGCCACGCTTGGCGAGGAACGCCATGGGGCAGCCTCAGCCCGTCGTCACCGAAGGGCTCACCAAGGTCTACCGGGATTTTTGGGGACGTCCCAAGGTCCACGCTTTGGTCGGTCTGGATCTCGCGCTCGAATCCGGCGAAATCTTCGGACTCCTCGGCCCGAACGGGTCCGGCAAGAGCACGACCATCAAGCTCCTCCTGGGGCTTCTTTTTCCCACCGACGGCACGGCCCGCGTCCTTGGCCGCGAACCCGGCCACCCCACCGTCAACCAGCGCGTCGGGTACCTGCCGGAGGAATCGTACCTCCACCGGTTCCTGACGGGCGAGGAGACGGTCGACTTCTACGGCCGCCTCTTCGGCCTCAAGCGCCGCCTGCGACGACGCCGCACGGCCGAGCTCCTGGACATGGTCGGCCTCGATCGGCGCGCCCGCATGCGCCGGCTCAAGGAGTACTCCAAGGGCATGAGCCGCCGCATCGGTCTGGCTCAGGCCCTCGTCAACGATCCGGAGCTTCTCCTCCTGGACGAGCCGACGACGGGCCTCGACCCCATCGGCACGCGGGAGATGAAGGACCTTATCCTGCGGCTGCGAGACGAGGGCAAGACGATCCTGCTCTCCTCGCACCTCCTGGCGGACGTTCAGGACGTGTGCGACCGGATTGGCATCCTGGCCCGGGGCGAGCTGCGGGAGTGCGGCCGGGTTCGCGACCTGCTGCTCGTGCGGGACGTGTACCAGCTTCGGGCCCGGAACGTCTCGGACGAAGCCGCCGCGACCCTCAAGTCCGCCGCCGAGCGGGCCGGGGCCGAGGTCCTCTCGGCCGAGCACCCGACGACGTCGCTGGAGGATCTATTCCTGCGGGTCGTGCGGGAGAGCCCGGATCGTCGCCCGGCTCCCGCCGAGGCCGCCGAAACCCCTTCTGCACCCGCCGATACCTCCTCCGATGAGTGACGAGGCCCCCATCGTCGCCGCCGCGCCCCCGCGCCGCTCGCCGTGGCCGACGCGGCGGGTATGGGCGCTGGCCCTGGTGACGCTACGGCAGGGCCTGCGGATGCGGCTCTGGCTTCTGGCCCCGCTGGCCATTCTCGTGATCGTGGCCGCGGACCTCTCCAGCGAGCGGTTCGACCCGGTGTTCGATACCGTTCCGGGGGCCGTGGGGACGGCCCTGCTGGTGACGGCGGGCGTGGCGATGATCGTCGGCCTCTTCTTCGCCACGTACTCGGTGCCCTCGGAGATCGATACCCGCGTCGCCTACACCGTGGCCACCAAGCCCGCGAGCCGATGCGAGTTCATCGCCGGCAAGATCCTGGGCGTCGGGGTCCTGCTGGCGGCCCTTCTGGGCGTTGTCCTCGCGGGCGCGTACGTCCATATCCGCGTGCGGGCGGCGAATGTGCGGGAACAGGCGGCCTCGCGGCTCGCGGCGGACGAAGCCCGGGCCCGCTTTGCCGCCGATCTGAACGCCCTCCAGGGCGTGGCTCGAAACGGTCCCCTAGGGGTCCACGCGTACCGCAGTCCGGCTTCCGGGCCCGACATCGTCATCCACCATGCCGACCCGGTCCCCGAAAGCGAAATTCGCTGGGCCCTGGCCGAGACGGGGATGCGGCTGGCGTGGGACCTGGAGGCGGTCCCGGTGCGCGAGTGGTTGGCCGCGGGGCCGGCGGCGATCCGGGTGCCCGTCGAGGTTCGTTCCCCCGCCGGGGCCGCGCCGGAGGGCAACGAGGCGCCGCCCGTCCGCTGGGCCGCCGAGATCGTCGAAACGGGCCCCGAGGCGCGTCGACGGCGAAATCGCGACGAGGAGGACGCCAATCGCGTCGTGCTGACCCCCTCGGAGATGGGCGTTCTGTCGATCCCTATGGCCCCGGGCGAGCCTGTCGCCCGGGAGGGCCGCCTCGGCGTACCGCTCGAAGGTCCCGTGCGGCTCGAGCTTTCGCTTGCTCGCTCGAAGAAGATCGGGACCGGCTGGCTCTTCGGCGCGCACGCCGGCTCAGTTGTCCTGACCGACGCGCGAGGCGACGAGCACCGTCTGGAGGGGCTTCAGGTTCGTCCCGAACGGTTCCGCGAGAAGACGTGGCTCGTCGGCCAAGCGACTTTGCCGCGCCAGGCGGCGGTCTTTCGCTTCGAGGCGATGCCGCCCGGCGTGCTCGGGGAGCGGGACGTCGCCGTCGAGGCGGGCTTCACGCTGAACGCCTGGGGCGATGCCAATGTCGAGACGGTCTGCGAGGCCGCCTTCGTAAATCGGGCGACCGGGCGACGGCAAACGGTGCAATTCACGCCCGAGCTGTACCATCCGAGCCTCATCTACGTCGACCGGGCGATCTGGGAGGGCGGCCCGGTCGACGTGCGTCTCGAATGTCACACGGATGACGACTTCCTGGGCCTTCTGCCCGAGAGTGTGCGACTGCGGACGCCGGCGGGGCCGTTTGCGTGGAATCTGGCCAAGGGGGGCCTGTGCGTGTGGCTCTTCGGGGCGGTCCTGGCGACGACGGGCGTGGCGGCAAGCGCCCGGTTCTCGTGGTTCGTCAGCATCCTGATCGTCATCCTGGTCTTCATCGTGTCGGTGGCCCGGGGCTTCGTGATTTCCACGACCCCCGTCGGCGGCGCCGTGGTCGCGGTGGCCAAGCGGCTCGACGCAGTATTGCCCACCGAAATCGCCCGTGAGGCGGCCCGGTACATCATTCCCGTGCCGGACTTGGCGGGTCTCTTGCCGCCCGAGAGCCTCCATCGCGGCGAGGCCTTGGCCTTGGCGGCGCTCGGCGGGACAGGGGCGTGGGCCCTGGGAACGGTCCTCGTGCTGGGGCTGGTCGGTTGGCTACTCTATCGGCGGCGGGAGGTGGCGGCATGAGGCGTCTCGGTGGACGCGGCGCGGCACGGACGGCCCTTTACGCCTTGGCCCTCATGGTCCTGGTGGCGGGGGTTCTCCATCCCCTCCGCCGTCATGTGGAGGGCAAGCGGCAAAAGCTGCTGGGCGAGACGGCCGGGCCGGGGCGACGCCTGGCCCTGGCCTCCCAGTACGCCTTCGCGACGATCTCGGGGACGGCGGCGCGGCGGGTGCCGGGGGCCCCGGCGGCGGGAGTCGAGGACCTTTCGTCCGAGGCCGCCGTCCTGGTGCTGGGCGGGTTCCGCGGACCGTATGTCGTCTGGCTCTGGATGCAAGTCGAGGAGGAGAAACGACTTAGAATCCACTTCGACCTCATCGATCGCTACACCATGATCATGCGGCTCCAGCCGGACTACCCGGACGTCATCGCCTTCCACATCTGGAACCTCGCGTGGAACATCAGCGTCCAGTGGCACTCCCTGGAGCACAAGTACCAGTGGATCCGGCGGGCCATCGACTTCGGCCGGGAGGGGGTGCGCCTCAACCCCAAGAGCGCCACCCTCATGGCCGCCCTCGGCGACGTCTACCTCGACAAGCTCGGCCGTAGCCAGGAGGCCGAGTTCTATCGCCGCCGATTCCGCGAGGAGGAGGGTCGCAGCGTCTTCCTGGCCGCCTACGAGTGGTACGACCGGGCCCGCACCGCCCACGACATGTACGACACGCTCCGTTCGGCCATCGCCGACCCGGTCGTCTACAGCCAGGCGTGCCACAGCGTGACGTACTACGCCGCGGAGCTGACGCAGGACGCCTACGACGCATTGGCCGAGTCGGCCCGCCTCCGTGAGGACGGGGACGAGACCGCCGCCCGGGAGGCCTACGACCGGGCCCGGACGCTGCTTCCGGACACCGTCGACGCCTGGGAATGGGCCCGTCGCGAATGGGCCGGCCAGATCGCCCGCTGGGGCCCCGGCGAGGTTCCGGAGCAGCTTCAGGAGGTCTATGAAAGGTTCCACCGCGAGGCCGCGGCCTTCGGCGAAGGAATGGAGCGGCTGAGCGACGATCTGACCTACGAGAACGTCCCCGAGCTGCTGCCGAGGATCAACCGGCCTGAAATCTTTTGATTCGGCACCAGGCGGGTTTCTTCGCGCGGCGGGGCCCCGGACGTCGCCTCCAGCACCTTCGTCACCCCCAGGTACCCGAACAACCCCGCCATCACCACCAGCGTCACGCCGCAAACCATCAGAAGGCCCCGATAGAGGCGTCCCTGGAGGAGTTTTCGGCCTCCCGTCACGGTGGCCGCGACGAGGGTGTACCAGGCCAGGTCAGCGGTGATGTGGCCCGCGAAAAAGACCGCTACGCCCAGCCACCCGGCCAGTGCCGCGCTCGTCAGCATCGCCGCCCCCGCCGTCACCCACCAGACGTACCAATAGGGGTTGAGGGCGCTCGTCAGGGCCCCCGACCGCACGCCGCCCATCCGGGCCAGAGCCCCGGCGGCCTGTTCCGGGCCGGAGCGAAACGCCTGCCGGACGAGCCCCAGGCCCATCCAGGCCATGGCCGCCCCGCCCGCCAGGCCGATCGCGGCCAAGACGCCCGGCCGGTGGAGCATCGTCCCCAGGCCGAGAGCCAACAGGGCCACCACGGGCAACTCCACCAAGGCATGCCCCAGAATAACGAGCGGCCCGAACCAGAATCCGCGAGCCCGCGTTCCGGCGATGGTGACTGCCAGAACGGGCCCCGGGGCGACGGCGCCCGAGAGGGCCACCACGAAGCTCGCCGCCGCAATACCCGCCAACTTCTCCAACGGTTCGCTCCTCCGACGCCGGACCGCGCGTCACGCGCCGGCCCGCGTATCTTCCGTCATACCAGATGCTTACGTCCCGCCGCAAGGCCCCGGGGTGGCCCGTCCGGGCGGGCCGCCGTCCGTCGGCGGATGGGGGCTTGGTTTTTTTCAGTGGCATGACTACAATGCCGCGTCCGATACTAAGGGCGGGAGACGAAGCGCGCCCCCCCTGCCAGCGAGGGACGCCGTGAAGCATCATACCAAGAAGCAGGCCCACACGGAGTTCAGCGAGTGGGCCGAGACGTACGACAACCATTGGCTCAACCACGTACTGTTCGAGCCGAGCCACGGCATGCTCCTGAAGGAGCTCAAGGGCCTGCCCGTGGGCCGGTCGCTCGACATCGGCTGCGGAACGGGCGAGCTGGCCACGCGCCTGGCCCGCCGCGGGTGGCAGACCATCGGCCTCGACCTCTGCGAGCCCATGCTCCACCGGGCCAAGCGGAAGCTCAACGGCGAGGCCGCCCGCGTGCGCCTCACCGTCGGCGACAGCGAGCATCTGCCCTTCGCCGGCGGCACCTTCGGGGCGATCACGTGTGCCAACTCCTTCCACCATTATCCCCACCAGGAGGCCGTTCTGAGGGAGATGCGGCGGGTTTTGGCCCCCGGCGGGAAGCTCTTCCTGGCCGACGGATGGCCCGACCACTTCCTCGGACGCATCATCTATGACTTGGTGATTACCCGCGCCGAGGGCGGTAACGTCCGCCACTGCGAATCGAACGAGATCCGGGCCATGTTCGGACGGGTCGGGTTCAAGGAAGTGGTCCAAAAACGCATCCACAGCCCGTTCCCGATCCTGCTGACCATCGGCTCGGCCCCCGGAGCCTGAACCGGGCCCGCCCGCCACCGGAAGAAAACCATGCCCCAACCCCTCTCCCGCCCTCTCCAGATTCGTTTCACGGGGTGTACGGCCGTTCTGGCCGTCGTCGCGGCCCTGGCGGCCCTGGCGGCGCATGGACTACAGGCCGGACAGGTCTCGAAGCCCGAGAATCTCTCCCATGGGGCCCGCACGGTAATCCATCCGACCCCCGCGGCTGAGATGGAGACGCTCGCTCGCACGGATCCCCTCGATTTCCTCCGAACCAGCCTCCAGTGGTACGAGAAGACCGTTTCGGGCTATCGCTGCACCTTCCAGAAGCAGGAAGTCGTCGACGGCAAGCTCCAGAAGATCGAGACGATGGCCATGAAGTTCTGCGAGAATCCCTTCCGCGTCTACCTGAAGTGGACCCGGAACCCCGGAAAGGGCCGCGAGGTCATCTATTGGGACGGCAAGTACGACGACAAGGCCGTCGTCCACCCGGACGGCCTGATCGGCATCATTTTCCGCAAGGTGTCGCTGGACCCGGAGGGCAAGACGGCCCTCAAGCACAGCCGCCGCAGCCTCCGCCACGCGGGCATGGCCAACATGCTCCGGGTCATCATCCCCCAGTGCCAGGAGGCCCAGACCAACGGGGACCTTCGCCTGGAGTACCTCGGCGTCCGGACCGAGGCGGGACGCCCCACCTACGTCTTCAACCGCATTCTGCCCGACGGGAAGGGGTATACGGCGTTCCAGTGCTTCATCTACATCGATCAGCAGTTCCTCGTGCCCGTTCGGACCGAGGCGTACGACTGGCAGGGCAGGCTCATCAGCGACTATCGATACACCGACTTCGAGATGAACCCGGGCCTGACCAACGACGACTTCGATCCGGATAACCCGGACTACGAGTATAATCTCTTTTAGCAGAGGGCTTTACGTTCCTTCGCGGGGAGACGTGCGGGCCGTGTTCGCCGACACCAGGGCGGTCCTTTTCGACCTCGGCGGCACCCTGATCGAGTACCCCCTGCCCGGCTGGCCCCGCCTGATCGGCCAGTGTCTCGACGCCGTCTACGCCCACCTGGTGCGGCCCGAGGAGGCCCTTCCGCCCCCGGCGGCGGACGTGCCCCACCCCGACCAGGCCGCCGCCCGTCGCAGCCCCGCCCCGCCCGATACGGCCCTGCCCCACCGTCTGACGGTGGCCCTGAGGCGGATGGTGCGCGGGGCGAGCGGCCGCACCTTGCCGCGCATGGCGGAGGCCTGTGCAAGGCCGCTGGTGGCCGCCGGACGCCTCTACGGGGACACGGTGCCCGTTCTGGAGGCCCTCCGCGATCGCGGCTATCGCCTTGGACTCATCTCCAACACTCCCTGGGGAACCCCCGACTACCTCTGGGAGAAGCAACTGCGGCGATTCGGCTTGACCGACTACTTTGCCGCGCGGCTCTTTTCGAGCGGCATCGGGTACCGAAAACCCGATCCACGCATCTTCCAGGCCGGTTTGCGGGCCCTCGAAGCCGGCGCAGACGAGGCCGTCTACGTGGGCGACAGCCCCGTTTTCGACGTTGCGGGGGCCCGGACGGCAGGCCTGAAGGCGATTCTCATCCAGCGCGACCCGCCCTTCCCCGACCCCTCGCCGGACGGCCCGGACCTGGCCATCCGCTCGCTCTCGCAGCTTCTGGACCACCTTCCCCCGCGCTGACTATTTCAGGCCGTCGATAGTCTACGCGATACATACGGGGTTTCCTCCACCTGACGCACTTCGATACGCGCCTTCTCCGTTTCCGCCACAAAGCCGCGCGATTTTCCCCACTTGACGCAAATCGATAAACGGTTTATCCCTAAACGACACACTTTTTGCACGTTTTCGGGGGGTACTGGGGGGGTACC
>CAYWVR010000069.1:0-8123 GCA_964461715.1 uncultured Anaerolineales bacterium | reverse complement strand
GCCATCAGGATCGCCGCATGGCTCATCGCGTAGGCCGCCAGTCGCACGAACGAGATCGTGTTGGCCATGTACGAAAGGACCGCCTCGAACATCTCGATGGCCGATTCGACGAAGGCCATGAGGAGGTTCTCGGAATGCGGTTTGCGTCCGGCCCGGGCCGCCAGGGCGTACTGGATCGGCTCCTTCAGGGCCAGGGCCACCAGCGGCAGTATGATCAGGAGCACGACCTCCAGCCAATGGAGCGTCTTGTCCTCACGGACGGCCCACTTGATACCCAGGGCCAGGACGCCCCAGTAGAAGACCGCCCCGAAGAGGCCGAACTTGTCGAGGAACCCCCCGACCACGTCGCCCTTGCGAAAACGGTTGATGATGTTGAGCACCAGGCCGATCGAAAGAACGATGACCCCGATGATAATGGCGTTGCGGATGAGGCCCTTGGTGCCCTCCGGCGTCAGAATCTCGGGCTTGTACAGCAGGCCCGCGTGGCCGTAGAGCGCCGCCCCGAACACCTCGCCATAGATAAGGCCGAACGCCACGCTCGAAAGCCCTGCGAACAGGAGCAGGACGCCGGCGTCCTTGACCTTCTCCCTCTTCCCCCAGATGAGTGCGCCCAGGCCGCCCAGGAGCAGCACCGCCCCGTGCCCCAGGTCTCCGAACATCATGCCGAACATCACCAGGAATGTCACGGCCACGAACAGCGTCGGCTCCAGCTCCCGGTACCCCGGCAGGCCGTACCCGGCCACCAGTAAGCCGAACGGCCGCAGCAGACGCGGGTGCCGCACCAGCACCGGCACTTCCTCCTCGGGTACGTCGCCGACCTCCTCGGTCTCGAGGACGAACCGGCCGCCGACGCGCTCCTTGATGCCCTCGCGCAGGCGGGGCACGTCGTCCTCCGGAATCCAGCCCGTGAGAAGAACCGTCGAATCGGTCCGCGGGAACGATTCCTCGGCCTCGTAGATCTTCCGCTCGACGGTGACCGAGGCCCGCAGCTCGCCCAAAGGCCGGGCCACCTCGTCCCGCATCCGCTGGATCGCCTCGCGCGGATGGCGAAGCTCCTCGGCGAGCTGCTCCTTGCGGTGGCGAGCCCGCTCGAGAATCTCATGCATCGTACCCGGCTCGGGCTCGGCGATCTCCTCGTGCCGGAAGCCCGCGTTCTCCAGGGCCGTCTCCAGGGCAAAGCGGCCCTTGCGACTGGTGATGGCCACGAGCCGCTGTCGCCCACCCTCCTCGGTCATCGGCAGGAGGACGACGTTCTCGCCCGTCCCGCGGCTCACGGCCTCGAGTTGCTCGGCCGGGAGGCTGCCGATGGCGAAGTGCAGGAACGAGAACCGCCCCAACTGGTCGAACGAGACGTCCAGGCCCGCGTAGGGCTCGACCTGGTCCAGAAGGTGAGTGACCTGGCCCCAGGCCTGGAGGGCCTCGGAGCGGGCCTGGAGGACCTCGGCGCTCCGGGCCTCGATGGGCGCGAGTATCCGCTCCACCTCCTCGAGGGTCATGGGGGGCAGGTCGTGGCCAGGGTCGGACAGATCCTCGATCTCCAGGTTCCGCGCAACGCGGTCGATGCGCGTGAGCAGCGCGTCGCACCGCCGCAGCTCCTCGCTCCGGTCGGGTGGGTCGTTCGGGGCCGTATCCGGCCCCGCCGCCGTTCTCACGAGGTGCACCGCCCCCATGGCCCCGAGGGCGCGCAGTACCGTCCGCTCGTCGTGCCCCAGCACGACGACGCTCAGGCGCTTCATGGGGACGGTACTGAACACGGTCAACTCTCCACGTCGGTCCGCGGGATGAGACGGCGCCGGATCTGCCGCGGGTCGAACCCCATGCGAATGCCCTCGATCAGGCGAATGAGGTTCGCCAGCTCCACCCGCTTGATCGCCGCGTACGCCACGATGGCCCCGAGACCCATGTGGCTGCGGCGGAAGGTCCGGTTCGCGAGGCGATAGTGCCGGTTCCAGGCGAGGGCCTCGAGCGTCGCGGCCGTGACGATCTTCTCATCCTGGGGGAGGCTGTCGACGGCCAGACCGACGGCGATACGACCGACCTCGACCAAGCCTTCCGCCCCCGCCATCCGGGCGAACTCCGGCCGCGCCAGGCCCGCCCCCTCCACATGGAACCTCGTGATGGCCGCAGGCTTCAGCTCGAAGTGGAACTTGCCCCGGGCCGCCATCATCAGGTGGAACGTGTCGGCCTCCTGGCGGGCGATCTCGAGGACGTCGTCGCGGCTGGCGCGCGGCAGGGCGCGGGCCCGCCTCAGGAGCTCCGCGAGGTACCCGTGGTCGAGGCCCGCCTCGATGAAGAAGGGCCGGGGGCGGGCGTTGAAAAGGTCGATGCCAAGCTCCGCCCCGTCCCTCAAGGGGCCCTCGGGCAGGACCGCCACGAACGCCTCCACCGTCCCCGCCGAGGCCAGCGCCTCGGCCGGCACGGCCAGGTCATCCGGCAGGGGCACGAGATGGGGCCGCAGGGCCTCCAGCGGCAGGCCGCTCGTCAGGCCTCGGGCCAGCACCTTCACGTTCTCCATGCGGAACCGGAGGCGGAGCCAGTCGAGGAACCGGCCAGAGGAGCCGCCGATGCGTCCGGCGAGGTCCGAGATCTCCTCGATGTGGTCGAGGACGAGGACCTTCTGGAGCCGGGCGGGGCTCAGGAACTTGCCCTCGGGAAAGAGGGCCCGGGCCAGGTCGGGCAGACCCCTCAGGCGCACCAACTCATCGAGCCGGTCGGCTTCGGCGAGCCGGCTCCGCCGCCCGTGGATGTTGGCGGCCAGGAAGTCGAGGTCGTATGACGCCTGCTTCTCCATGGACCCGTTGCCGGCGGCGCCGCCCCCACCCGACCCCGCCGCCCTAGGATGTGCCGCGTACCTCCCGGAGGACGGCTTCGACAGCCCTCGCCCGGAACTCGTCATCCATCTGAAGCTCGCCTTCGAGGTCGCGTGCGGCCTGCTGGAGGCGGGCCTGCCTCTCGGCGGCCGCCTCCTCCTTGGCCTGCTCGAGGCTCCGTTCGACCTCGTCGCGGGTCTCGGACCGGACCGTCTGGGTGATGTCGGCGACCTCACGTCGGGCGTGAGCCCGGATTTCCTCGGCCTGAGCCTCGGCCTCGGCCACCAAGCGCTTGGCCTCGGCCTCGGCCAGCAGCATCTTCTCGATCACGTCGCGCATGGCGCCCTTCCGGTGGGCAGGCTCATTCCTCAGCGTCGAGAACCTCGAGGACTTTTTCGGCCGACCCGGCCTCGGTGAGCTTGCGGTAGAAGCCAGGGGTCTGGATCAGCCGGGCGATCTCGGCCAGGGCCCGCACATGGGGGCCGGGGTCGTCGGTCCGGGCCATCAGCAGGAAGACGACGTGGACGGGCTCTTCGTCGACGGCGTCGAACTCGAGCCCCTCCTCGGAGATGCCGAGGGCGGCCGTGAGCTTCGGCACCGTCTCGTGCTTACCGTGGGGGATGGCCACGCCCTGGCCGATACCGGTCGTGCCTTTGGCCTCCCGGGCCTCGACGGCGTCGAGCGCGGCCTGCCGATCGGGGATGCGGCCGGCGCGGACGAGGAGGTCGATCAACTCCTCGAAGCACTCTTCCTTGTCGAGACTCTCCAGGGGAACCTTGATGACGGACTCGTCGAGCAGGTCGTACAATCTCATCTCGAGCTCCTCGGTCGCGCCGCGCGATGCCGGCGCACCGCCCTTCCGCCCTCTCGCAATTCCGCCCATGGTAAGGACGCCGCCCCCCCGATGCAAGGATGGATTCGCGGTCGCCCGACCCCCGGACCCATGTTGCCGCACCCCCGCCAATGCCCGCTTGCCCGGCGGGGGACCCGCGTCTATAGTAGGGCGAACCCCAAACCAAGGAGACGCCATGGCCGACACCGTCAAAGCCACTCTCGAGATGTTCAAGAAACATCGCCCGGAGATGAAGGAGCGCATCCCCGGCGTCATGGACGGATTCTTCGGCTGTCTTAAGGCCGCCGAGTCCGACGGGGAGCTTTCGCACAAGATCAAGGAGCTCGTAACACTGGGCATCGCCATCGCCATCCGTTGCGATTTCTGCATCGCAGCCCACCTCGACGCGTGCCTCCGGGCGGGGGCCTCGCGCCAGGAGATTCTCGAGGTGTGCGGCGTGGCCGTCGCCATGGGGGGCGGGCCCGGCTACACCTACACGGCCTACGTCCTGGAGTGCCTCGACGAACTCGAGGGCACAAACGAGGACTGATCGTCCGGCCCGATGAAAGCCGTCGCGGCCCGCCGCCCTGGGCTCGTACATAGGGGGGGAGGCGGACGGACCCTTGAGGCGGCCTCCGCCGACCTCCGGGAAAGGGACGCCATGGCTCGACGCCTCGTTGCCGTCGCCGCACTCGCCGCCCTGACGCTCGTCCCCTGCGCCGGTCCCCTCGCAGCCGCCGACCGCATCGTCACCCGCACCGGGACGACCTTCACCGGCCGCATCGTCCGGCAGGACCCGTTCAAGGTGGTCATCGAGACCGAGGACGGGCGGCGCGTGACCGTGACGCGCGAGAACATCGAGTCGCTCCGGGAAGGCGAGGACACCGGGAGCGATCGTCCCGTCCCCATCGTCGCCGCCCCAGTCTTCGCGGAGCGGGCCGACGAGGCCCTGGCCGAGGCCCTGGCCGCCTACAAGGACGGGCAGTGGCGCCAGGCGGGGGCGCTCTTTGAGGGCCTCCTCGGCCTGCCGGACGAGGACTTCGACCGGACCCGGAAGCTCGGCTGCGCCAAGGCCGCCGCCGTCTGCCACCTCCGCAACATCGACCCGGCCGGGGCGGCCCGCAACTTCGTCCGAGCCGCCGGCTTCAGCAACAACGTGGCCGCCAAGCCCCGCATGGTCGCGACGGCCGAGGCCCTCCGCCAGGCCGACGGGCCGCGCATCGACGATACCGTCGTCAAGGGCTGGGACGACGCCCTCGAAGCGGGGGCCAAGTGGAAAGCCGACCAGATTCTCCAGGAGGCCCGCATCGTCGGTCTCCGATGCCGCCTTCTCTACAAGATGGAGCGGTGCGAGAAGAGCCTGGAGGGCATCCGGCGGAAGCTCCAGGAGGCCGACGCTTACGTGCCCGGCTACAGCCGCCGCCATCTCGTCGAGGCCTTCGCGGGCCTGACGGAGAACATCGTGGCGGCCGGCCGCAAGACCGTCCAGTGGGCCGGGTCGGAGCGGGCCTGGCTGACCGAGCACCGGATGATCAGCATGGCCGGGCGCCAGCGGGCCGAGGCCTTCAACAAGCGCCTCAAACTCTACGATGAGCGCCGCCGGGCGGCCCTCGACGCCCTCCAGAACCTCTCGGCCCTCTCGACCCGTCACGGCCTCGGAAGCACGTTCAGCGAATCCGACCGCAGCAACCTCGTCGCCACCCTCGAAGACTATCAGTACTACGAGGGCACGAAGGACAAGATCGAGCCGCGCGGCGTGATCTCGCACCGCGGCTGGGGCCGGTACCCGAACCGTTAGCGGGAGGCGCCGCCGCTCGGGCTGTCCGGCGAGAGGCGCAGGGCCCAGACGAGGAACATCACCCCGCCTCCGGCGATCCCCACAAAGAGCGGCGTCAAGCCCAGACTCGGCGACCCGGCCACCCACGCCCCCACGGCCGGCAGCAGCGTCAGCGGGCTCGTCACCGTATTCAGAAACCCAACGTACGAGATCCGCCGGTGCGGCGGGGCGTGCCCGATCAGGAACCGGTTCCCCCCGATGATCGAGCCCTGGAACGCCGTCCCCACCGCCACCAGCGCCACCAGGTAGACGATCAGCGGCAGGTCCAACACCACCTTCGTCAGCGGGATGGGCACCGCCCCGACCTGCGGCACGTGGGGCGCCAGGAGCATCAGCGTCGGCCCGACGGCGAAGCACGCCCCCGCCCCCACCAGGCACCGCCGGTCGCCCAGCGTGTCTGCCACCCGGCTCCACACGGCGCTCGAAAGCACCCGGGCCAGCTTTATCACGGCGATCATCACCCCGCCCAAGGCTACCGTGCCCAGCGGGTGGGCCGTGTACTCGATCCGCTCGACCCCGAACGGAACGAAGAACACCAGGGCCAGGAACGTGATCCGGAACGAGATCCGCAGCCACAGGTACGTCCGATAATCCCGGTCCTCGCGGAGCCACCGGTACCCCCGCCTCAACGACTCCGCCAGCGTCGTCGGATGCCGCGCCCGCGATCCGGGTTCCTCGCGGCACAGGGCGAGGAATCCCATGGCCAGAACTCCGAGGGTCCCGCCGACGACGGCCAGCGCGAAGTAGTTCTCGGTGACCTCGCGCCGGGCCTCCGGCGCCGTGACGCGGGTGCGCGGCACGCCGCGCGCGGCGGGGGGTGCCGGCGCCTCGGCGGGGGCCTCGGCCACGGCCCGGGCCTCGGCGGCCTCGCTCAGGACGTCCCGGTTCGAGTCGAGGATAGGCTGGATAATCAGCCACCCCGCCGCCAGCGACAGGATGCCGCCCAGGAACTCGCGTCCCCCCAGAAACGCCCCCACCCGCTTGAAGGGGATCAGGCGCCCTACCATGTCCATGAAGATGACGTGCGCGCTCCCCCAGCCCACGCACCACACCAGATACGCCGCGTAGAACGCCGCGAACGCCCCCGTCGACCCGCCCACCATGTGGCGGATCGAGACCAGCAGCACGGCCACCGCCGCCGTCCGCACGAGTATGATCCCGGCGTAGAACGGCTTCTTGCGGGGTCTATGCTCGAGGTAGCTGGAGACCTGGAGCTGGGGCAGGAGGGCCCCGGCCTTGTTGATGATCGAGACGAAGGCCACGAGCCAGTACGACCCCGTCAGGGCCATTACGAGGCCCGCGAGGATCAGCTCCGGGTGCATAAAATCCATCGAGACGGCCCCGACGACGCCGTTGAGCGTGCCGAAGGCATAGTTCCGCGTCGAGGCCGGTTGCGGGGGTTCGGCCAGGACGCCGGACTCCGGGTTCGACGCGGTGTCGGCATCCCGGCTCATCGGCGATCACCGCCCTTCCCATCTCGGCCCGGCCCCCGCGGCCGATCGGAAAGGGCATTCTAGCGGCTCGCTGCCGGGGCTGCAACCGGACCGCGGCATGGTCTGGAGAGAGGGACGCCTACCGCCGGTAGCGGTGATCGTAGCGGCCGAGGGGACTGCCTTCCGGCTCCCAGAAGTACTGCTTGCCCCAGTTCGCCAGGGGCCCCACCACGTCCTCCAACTTCGGCGAATCGCGGCGGGGATGGGCCAGCAGGAACGCGATCATCTCGTCCAGGGCCTCACGTCCCTTCTTCGTGTTCAGCACCATGTGCCGCACGCCCTTCAGCTCGACGAACCGTCGCCGCTCTTTGTTGCCCTTGGAGGCCCGTTTGTAGGCATCTTGAGCCTTCTTCCTCGAGGCCTGCTCGTCCTTGTCGCCGTGGATGAAGTAAACGGCCTTGCCTTTGAACCAGTCATCCCCCGGCCAGCCCTCGAACTCGAAGTCGCCCGCAATCGACCCGAACCCCGCGAGCATGTTCCCGAGCACCGCCCCTTGGACCCAGGCCCCCTGCCCGCCCATCCAATAGCCCACCACGTACACGCGCCGTGGGTCGATACGGTACGTGTCGCCGACCTGGCGGATGATGTGCATGACGTAGGCGATCTCGTGCGGGGCGTTCCAGGCATGCGGCTCGGTTTTCAGGACCTTCGGGTACACCCCGATGGCCCCGTGCTTGTCGAGCACCGGCTCGAAGTACTTGAGCACTTGGTCCGGGCCTTGTCGATGCTCGCCGTGGAGGACCACAACCACCGGCCACTCGGCCGCGCGGGTGTAGCGACGCGGAACGGTCAAATGATGGAATCCGCCCAGCCGGGCCGGGAGGACGTCCAGTTGGACCCGCTCCACCAGCCCCGTAGGCGGCGCCTCGGGCCACTGGGCCAGCGCCTCGGACGACAGCGGACGCATCGGCGGCATGGTCGGGCCCGCCGGCTCCGGCTCGGGCGGCGGGGGCTCCGGCTGCGGCGGAACTCCCGGAATGAGAGGCTCGATCGGGCCCGTCAGCTCCGAAGGCGGCACGTCCCGCATGAACGGCTCCGGTGCCGGATCGGGCTCGGGCTCGGGTTCGGGTTCGGGTTCGGGCAGAGGTTCCGGCTCGGGCTCGGGTTCCGATTCGGGCTCGGGCGGAGACGGCTCGGGCTCCGGCTCGGGG
>CAYWVR010000068.1:0-8626 GCA_964461715.1 uncultured Anaerolineales bacterium | reverse complement strand
CGAAGATCATCATCCAGGCCGAGGAGGAGCACAAGCTCGGCTACGATAATCTGTAGACGCCGCCATCGCGGATGTGTATGCGGGGAGGCCGATCGATTCGGCCTCCCCGGTTTTTTTCGGTGCCCCGGTCCGGCCGGACCGGTACCATGCGGCCCGTGAGGAGGGCGACGTGACCGACCTTCTGTGGGCCATCGTGGCCGTCGAGATGCTGGTGATTCCCGCTTGGGCGGCCGCGGCGGCGGTCGGACCGCCGGCGCGGTTGGTTGGACGACTGTTGAAGGTGCCGGGGCCGGTGGTTCTCGTGGGCGGGGCCTTGGTGGTTCTGACGGCCGTCGGGGCCCCCGCGGGGGTGGTCGGCGTCTTGTGGTCGCAGGGCGTGGCCCTGGCCTTCGCGCTGCTCGTGGCCGGCCTGGCCGTGCTGGGGCAGCGGCTGCTGGGAGAACGGGCGGGGCAGGCCCTGGCCGCGCTGGCCGGCTGGATGCTCATCGGAAGCGCGTTCCTGGCGGGGGCGGCAGCGGGACTTCTCGAAGGGGCCGCCCTCGAGCAGCTCGTCCGGTGGGCGGTCCACGCCAACCCGCTCGTGGTGGCGGAGGCGGAACTGGGTCTGGCGTGGCTTCAGCAGGGCCTGACGTACCGCCACTCGCCCCTGGGGGAGACGTACGGCTACCTCGTTGGCGACCTTGCGGCCTGGAAGACGTGCTTGGGGTACGCGTTCGTGGGGAGCGGGGCGCTGGTGTTTGGCATCCAGCGCAAGGCCCTGTCCTGATAAGGGCCCGGGGCCTGGAAGGCCCCGGGCCAGACGCATCTTAAGGTTGGGCTTCCGGCCTACTCTTTGACCTCGTACTCGGCGTCGATGATGTCCTCGTCGCCGCCTTCGCCACCTTCGCCTCCCTTGGCGCCGTGGGTCTGGTCGTACATGCGTCCGAGATCGTCGGCGGCCTGCTGGGCCCGGGGGCCTCCACCGCCGGCCGCGCCGGGGCCGGCCTGGTGACCGGCTTCCTGGGCGCCGGTCTGCTGGTAGAGCATCTGGGCGAGGGAATGGGAGGCCTGGTTGAGGGCCTCGACGGCCCGGTCGATGCGTCCGACGTCCTCGGCCTCGATCGCCTCCTTGACCTCCTTGACGGCCTCCTCGATGCGCGTGCGGTCATCCTCGCCGAGCTTCTCGCCGTGCTCGCAGAGAGTGCGTTCGACCTGGTAGGCGAGGGAGTCGGCCTGGTTGCGCTTGTCGATGAGCTCGCGGAGCTTCTTGTCCTCCTCGGCGTGGGAGTCGGCCTCCTTGCGCATGTCCTCGACCTCCTCCTCCGAGAGGCCGGAGGAGGACTTGATCTCGATGGACTGCTCCTTGCCGGTGCCGAGGTCCTTGGCGCTGACGTTGAGGATGCCGTTGGCGTCGATGTCAAAAGCCACCTCGATCTGCGGCATGCCGCGCGGGGCCGGCGGGATGCCCGTCAACTGGAACCGCCCAAGGGTGCGGTTCTGGTTGGCCATGGGCCGTTCGCCCTGGAGGACGTGGATTTCGACGGCGGGCTGATTGTCGGCGGCGGTGGAGAAGACCTCGGTCTTGCGGGTGGGGATGGTGGTGTTGCGCTCGATGAGCTTGGTCATCACGCCGCCCAGCGTCTCAATGCCCAGCGACAGGGGCGTCACGTCCAGAAGCAGGAGGTCCTTGTCCTTGAACTCGCCCGCGAGGATGGCCCCCTGGATGGCCGCCCCGACCGCGACGACCTCGTCCGGGTTCACGCCCTTATGCGGCTCCTTTCCGAAGATCTCCTTCACCAGCTCCTGGACCATGGGGATGCGCGTCGAGCCGCCCACCAGCACGACCTCGTCGATGTCCTTCGGGTCGTAGCCGGCGTCCTCGAGGCACCGCTCGCAGGGCTTGCGGCAGCGTTCGACGAGCGGCCGCACGAGCTCCTCGAACTTCGAGCGGGTGATCTTCGTCGTCAGGTGCTTCGGTCCGGCGGCGTCGGCGGTGATGAAGGGCAGGTTGACGTCCGTCTCGGGCGTGGTGGAGAGCTCGCACTTGGCCTTCTCGGCGGCTTCCTTCAGGCGTTGGAGGGCCATCTGGTCTTCCCGCAGGTCGATGCCCGACTCGCCCTTGAACTCGTCGGCGATGTAATCGATGAGCTTCTGGTCGAGGTCGTCGCCGCCGAGGTGGGTGTCGCCGTGCGTGGCCTTGACCTCGAAGACGCCTTCGCCGACGTCCAGGATGGAGATGTCGAACGTCCCGCCGCCGAAGTCGAAGACCGCGATCTTCTCATTCTTCTTCGACTCCAGCCCGTAGGCGAGGCTGGCGGCGGTGGGCTCGTTGATGATCCGCAGGACCTCCAGGCCCGCGATCTGGCCCGCGTCCTTGGTGGCCTGGCGCTGCGAGTCGTTGAAGTACGCCGGGACCGTGATAACCGCCTTCTTGAGCTCCTCGCCGAGGTAATCCTCCGCGGTCCGCTTCAGATTCTGGAGGATCATGGCCGAGATCTCGGGCGGCGTGTACTCCTTGCCGCGCACCTGGACCTTCACGAGCTCCTGGGGTCCGCCGGTGATCTCGTAGGGGACGATCTTCTCCTCCTCCTTCACCTCGTTGTGGCGGCGGCCCATGAAGCGCTTGATGGAGAAGAGGGTGTTGCGGGGGTTGGTGATGGCCTGGCGCTTGGCCACTTGGCCCACGAGTCGCTCGCCCTTGTCGGTGATGGCGACGACCGAGGGGGTGGTGCGGGCGCCGACCGAATTCGGGATCACGGTGACCTGTTCGCCCTCGCGCACGGCGACGACGGAGTTCGTGGTGCCGAGATCGATGCCGATGACTTTCTCCGAGGCCATGTTGAGGCTCCTTTCTGCGTGTCCGTCTCAGCGACTGGCCGCAGCGCACGCGGCCCTTGGGTGCGGAATATCGCAAAAGCCATGCCAAAGCCGAGTGGGCGGCCCGCCCGGTCTTGCCCTCCAGACCCATTCTAGACCCCCTCGGAGGCCGGCACAAGTCGGCCCCGGATTCGTCGACTGCCAATGCGGCAGGCGGCGGCCAGTTCGCGGGCGCGCTTCTGCCGTTTTGGCAAGCGGGGCCGGGGTCCGGGGGCCGCCAAAAAAGATTGACGCTCGTGGCTGCATCCCTATAAAGGGCGCCGTGGCCCAGCGCACGGCTCATCTCGCGGCCGGTCTCCTCCTCGTCGTCTGGGGCGCGGGGGGCTGTGCGGCGCCCCTGGCCGTCTGGCCCGAGTGGCCGACCGGTTTCGGGCACACCCTGCGCGTCGAGACGCCCGCGGGCCGGCCCGCGCCGGGCGGCACCGTCCTCCTGCGCATCTACTGCTACGACGGTTCCGGCGTGGCCGAGGGCGACCGTACGGTCCGCAACCAGCAGGTCCTCGACGAGGCTTTCGGCTATCGCCGGGCCATCGCCGTCCGCATGCCGGCGGGCGCGGCCGTCAAGTATCGCCTGTCCGCCCTGGAGCCCGTACCCGTCGGCCCCGCGGGCCTGACGGAGCTTCCCGGGACGATGCGGGCCGGGTCGCTCTGG
This sequence comes from uncultured Anaerolineales bacterium, assembly GCA_964461715.1. Taxonomy (GTDB): domain Bacteria; phylum Planctomycetota; class Phycisphaerae; order FEN-1346; family FEN-1346; genus CAYWVR01. The sequence continues at coordinate 5,118 of CAYWVR010000068.1, read as the reverse complement.
GCCGTGGCCGGCAAGGAGAAGGCCAAGGGCGGCCTCCATCCGGTCTCCCACTTCGCCGAGGCCCAGGCCTTCGTCCCGGGCGAGCCGCCCAGCCCTCGCCGCGAGGTCGACGCCGAGCTCGAGTTCCTCCGGTCCGAGGCCCGGCTGAATCCCGTTCAGTGGCGGCAGGAGCTGGAGTACGCCATGGCCGACCTGGCGCGGGCGCGGCCGGAGGCATACGGTGTCCGGCGGTTCCTCGAGGAGCAACTGCAGGCCTTGCGCGAGCGCTATCCGGCCGCGTTTGTGCCCGACGGTATCCGGCCGCCCGCCGACCGGGAAGACGAGGGTCTTCCGTGAGCCGCACGCCCGGCCATCCCGCCGCCGCCTGGATTGCCAACCTGCTCCTGCCGGGGGCCGGGCTGGTGCTTTCGGGGTCGGTCGGGGCAGGGGCGGCCCTGGCGGTGGCGTGGGGGGTGGCCGCGGCGGCGGCGGTCGTGGCGATGGTCGTGGCGCCGCCGGAGGTCGCGAGCCCGTGGCTCTGGGCCTTCCCCGCCGCCGGCTACGTCTTCGCCCAGGGGGCCCTGGCCGTCCGGCGCCGTATCCGACCGGCCCCGGAGGGGGCCGACGAGGCCCTCCGGAGGGCTGTGGCCCTGTATCTCCAGGACCGCCTGGACGAGGCCGCCGAGACGTGCCGCGCGGTCCTGAAGCGCGATCCCCGCGACGTCGAGCTGACCCTCCGCCTGGCCTCCATCCGCCGCCGCCAGGGCCGCGCCGCCGAGGCGCGGCGGCTCTTCGAGCGGGCCCGGTACATGGACGACGAGGGCCGCTGGGACTTCGAGATCGCCCGTGAGCTGGGCCCACCCCGGAACGTGGCCCCGCCGAAGGCTTGATTCCCGCCCGCGATTGGACGATAGAGACAGTGCCGGGACGCCCGGCAGCCCCTCGGGCTTGAACGGGCTTGACGGGTGGGGTAGAATAGGTCGAATGGACGCGGTATGGGTACGTCCAAGAAAGAGCTGACCGGGGACGCGATCCCCCCTGCATAAAAGTGAGGCCCTTGATGTTCGAACGATTCACGGACCGGGCACGAAAGGTCATGGCGCTGGCCAACCAGGAGGCCCAGCGTTTCAATCATGAGTACGTCGGCACCGAGCACGTCCTCCTGGGTCTGGTGAAGGAAGGCCAGGGCGTCGCCGCCAACGTGCTCCACAACCTCGGCATCGACCTCAAGAAGATCCGCCTCGAAGTCGAGAAGATCGTCAAGAGCGGCCCCGACATGGTCACCATGGGCAAGCTCCCCCAGACGCCCCGGGCCAAGAAGGTCATCGAGTTCGCCATCGAGGAGGCCCGGAACCTGGGCCATAACTACGTCGGCACCGAGCACCTCCTGCTCGGCCTCTTGCGGGAGCACGACGGCGTGGCCGCCCAAGTCCTGATGAACCTGGGCCTGAAGCTCGACGACGTCCGGGCCGAGGTCCTCAACATCCTCGGCGCCAGCGTCGAGGCGGAGGAAGCCGAGCAGCGCTCCGGCAAGTCCAAGACCCCCGCCCTCGACTCCTTCGGCCGCGACCTGACGCAGCTCGCCTCCGAAGGCAAGCTCGACCCGGTCATCGGCCGCAAGGACGAGATCGAGCGGGTGGTCCAGGTCCTGTGCCGCCGCACCAAGAACAACCCCGTCCTGCTGGGCGAGGCGGGCGTCGGCAAGACGGCCATCGTGGAGGGCCTGGCCCAGCAGATCGTCGCCAGCGACGTGCCGGAGCTGCTCCTGGGGCGGCGGATCGTCGTCCTGGACCTGGCCATGATGGTCGCCGGGACGAAGTACCGCGGCCAGTTCGAGGAACGCATCAAGGCCGTCATGAACGAGGTCACGCGGGCCAAGAACATCATCCTGTTCATCGACGAGCTGCACACCCTGGTCGGGGCGGGCGGGGCCGAGGGCGCCATCGACGCCTCGAATGTCCTCAAGCCCGCCCTTTCGCGCGGCGAGATCCAGTGCATCGGGGCCACCACCCTCGACGAGTACCGCAAGTACATCGAGAAGGACGGGGCCCTGGAGCGGCGGTTCCAGACCATCCTCGTCGAGCCGCCCACCCCGGATGAAACCGTCCAGATTCTGAAAGGCCTCCGCGACCGCTACGAGGCCCATCACCGCGTGCAGATCACCGACGACGCCATCGCCGGCGCCGTCGAGCTCTCGGACCGCTACATCTCGGGCCGGTACCTGCCGGACAAGGCCATCGACGTGATCGACGAATCCGGGGCCCGCGTCCATCTGCGGGCGATGACCCGGCCGCCCGACGTCACGCACATCGAGCAGGAGATCGACAAACTCAACCAAGAGAAGGAGGAAGCCGTCGCCGCCTCCATCTACGAGCGGGCCGCCGAGCTGCGGAACAAGGTCGACGAGCTCCGCCGCAAGAAAGACCAGCTCCTGGCCCAGTGGCGCAAGGAGGGCAAGGAGGTCGAGGGCATCGTCGACGAGGACGTTGTCGCCGAGGTCGTCAGCCGCATGACGGGCGTGCCCCTGACGCGCCTCGAGAGCGAGGAGATGGAGCGGCTCCTCAACATGGAGGAAGTCCTCCACAAGCGCGTCGTGAGCCAGGACGAGGCCATCCGGGCCGTCGCGAAATGCCTCAGGCGGAGCCGCTCGGGCCTGAAGGACCCCCGCCGCCCCATGGGCTGCTTCATCTTCATCGGCCCGACCGGCGTCGGGAAGACCCACCTGGCCAAGGCCCTGGCGGAGTTCATGTTCGGCGACGAGGACGCGCTGATCCAGATCGACATGTCCGAGTACATGGAGAAGCACAACGTCAGCCGTCTCGTCGGGGCGCCGCCCGGCTACGTGGGCTACGAGGAGGGCGGGCAGCTCACGGAGCGCATCCGCCGCCGCCCCTACTCCGTGGTGCTCCTCGACGAGATCGAGAAGGCCCACGCCGACGTCTACAACATGCTCCTCCAGATCATGGAGGAAGGGAACCTCACGGACAGCTTCGGCCGCCGCGTCGACTTCCGAAACACCGTCATCATCATGACCTCCAACATCGGGGCCGACATCATCAAGAACCAGGCCGGGCTGGGCTTCCGCAAGAAGAGCGCCGAGGCCACCTACGAGCAGACCAAGGCCATGCTCATGAAGGAGATCGAGCGCCACTTCCGCCCCGAGTTCCTCAACCGCGTCGACGATATCATCATGTTCCGCCAACTCAGCCGCGAGGACCTCAAGGAGATCGTCGACATCGAGCTCGAAAAGGTCCGCAGCCGCCTCAAGGCCCAGGGACTCAGCCTGGTCCTCACGGACGAGGCCAAGGAGCACATCATCGAGAAGGGCTACAACCCCGATTTCGGGGCCCGGCCCCTGCGGCGAGCGCTCGAAAACCTCGTCGAGGACCACATCTCCGAGGAGCTCCTGCGCGGAAGCTACAAGGGCAAGAACCGCATCCACGTGTCCGTCAAGGACGATCACCTCTATTTCGAGGGGCAGTCCGTCCCCGAGGACAAGCCCGTCGAGGTCCACCACGGTACGTAAGCGTATGAACCGTCGACACTTGCGCCTCGCGCGGGCCACGCTCGAAAGGGCGCGCGGGGCGTCCCGCTTTTCCGCCCCTCCCGGCCCCGTCCAGGGGTATAATAGAAGAGAAGAAGCTCGCAGAGAGCCGATACACCAAGGCGGGCCTCGGCCGCCTCGTCGGGTCCGGCCCGCCGGGAGGTCGCTATGAACGCCGCCAAACGCCTCATCCTGACGCTTTCCGCCGTCGCCCTCGTCCTCGCCGTGCCCTGCGCCGCCCGGGCCCAGCGCTATGTGCCCTTGCGCTACGACATGCGCCAGGGATCCCCCCGCTACGTCCCCGGACGCGAGCCCTGGGCCAATCAGCCCGGATACGGATACGGGGCCTATGATGCCCCCAACCCCGATCCCTACTCCTTCTCGGCCGTCCAGAGCCGCAACTTCTTCGTCACCGGAAACGTGCGCGGTGGCAAGGCTTTCCAGGGCAATGTGCCCTACAGTTCCCCCGGAAGCCAGTTTTCGGGCGGTTTGCCCACCCTCAACCTCGGCAACTTCCGCCGCGATTCCATCGGAATCGAGGATGTCGGCACCGGCGTCGAGCTCGGGGCCCCCATCCCCTACGTGCCGGAGACGGCCCGCGTCACGACCTCCTTCACGGCCCAGTTGCCCTATCGCACCGACGCCGCCCTCGCGCGTGGAGGCCCACGGACCGGCGCCTACCGAGAGACCGTGCCGGGCTACTTTGCCCTTCCGGAGCCCGATCTGCCCGCCTTCGAGGGGGTCCGGGCCCCCTCCGACCCCGCCGACGCAACCAACACGCTCGAACTGCCCCGGTCCGCCCCGTTGCCGCAGAATGTCTACGCCTACCTCGAAGCCATGGGCCTGCCGGCCGATTGGGCGGCCCCGGAGGGCGAGATCGGCCGCTATGGCCCCGAAAGGCAGCCGGAGGGCGAGATCGGACGTATCGATACCCCCCTGCTGCGCCTTGAATTCGAGCCCCGCAACATCATTCGCGACCGTCTCCGCCCCTTCGCCGCGACCGAGCCGCCCGACGCCGGGACCCGCCCGGAAACCGATCCGACCGAGGGCGACATCGCCCCCGACGCGTCCCTGAACCCCACCCAGGACCCCTCCAAGGGCGTCTGGGGCGGCCGGATCACCGACGGCGAAACCCCGCCGCTCCCCGGTCCCACCCGATACGGACGCATCGTCGGACGGGCCCATGAGGCCTTCCGAAAGGGCGATTTCGACGCCGCCGCACGCCTCTACCGAGATGCCACCGTCGAACGCCCGGACAGCCCGTCGGCCGTCTTCGGACGCATCCACGCCCTCCTGGCCGCCGGGTCCTACAGCCAGGCCGCCCTGGCCGTGGAACGGGCCCTGGAGGCCCATCCGGACTGGATCAACCGCCTTCCCGACCCCGCCAGCGTCTACCCCGACGAGGCGGTCCTCGCGCGGGTCCAAAAGGGCCTGCGGGAGCGGCTGGAGCTGCGCCCGCGAGACCGCATGCTGAACCTGGCCATGGGCTATCTCCAGCTCGCTTCCGGCCGGGCGGCCCATGCGCGGCCGTTCCTGGAGGCGGCCGAATCGGAGGCCCCGAAACTGACCCCACCCCGGGCCTCGAAACTCCTCCT
>CAYWVR010000067.1:6343-8802 GCA_964461715.1 uncultured Anaerolineales bacterium | reverse complement strand
GACTCCAAACCCTTCTGGATGACCTGAAGCCGCACGAGCCAGATGCCCTGTTCACACTGCACGATATCACCACAATCGACATGCGGCCTGCTTCGCCTGGGGACGACTCGGATCACTGACCAAGGAGCCGGTATCTAACACACTTCTGGAGTTCGCGAACCACGCCCGCCGGCGGACAACTCTCGGACTCTCTCGTGAACAGGTTGAAACGGGTTAACCGCCGGGTTGCTTTCGGGACCAGCCGTGTTTTCGAACTCGTGGGCTGAATCTGGCGTCTCTCGGTGTTGATCCACCGGTCGGAGGGGGATGTCCTATCCGTTCGATCCGGCAACGTGGTGGAGAATCCGGTCGTGGAGGTCACGGTCGGCCTCGTCGAACAGCACGAAGCGGATGTGCTTGACCGACGAGAGGCCGTCCAGTTCTTTCAGGATCGTCTGGAAGGCGATGCGTGCGGCGGGCTCCATCGGGTAACCGAAGGCTCCGGTCGAGATGGCCGGGAAGGCGATGGACCGAATGTTGTTCTGCTCGGCCAGCCGCAGCGCGTTGCGGTAGCACGAGGCCAGCAGTGCGTCGGCGGGCTCATCCGAGCCGTAGACCGGCCCGAGACAGTGAATGACATGGCGGTTGGACAGGTTGTGCGCACCCGTGATGACTGCCTCGCCCGGCCGGATGGGAGCGAGCGGCCGACACTCGGTTTCGAGGCCCGGTCCGGCCGCCCGATGGATCGCCGCCCCGGCCACGCCGCCGCCGATGAGCAGCTGGGCGTTGGCGGCGTTGACCACGGCGTCCATGTCCGGCTGGTTGGCGATGTCGCCCTGTAAGCATTCGATGGTGACGCCTTGAATGACGCGTGGTGTCATGCTGTACCTCCCTTGGCTTTGCGAACATTCATTTCACAGTGATCGCCTTCATGATTCAAGGCCACACGCGCCCGGACGTTGCCGGGTTGCTTTCGGACCCTGGTCGTCATTTCGAACTTGCGCCGGGTAATTGATTAATAGACGAGCATCGTAACCCTGCCAGACAGCGAGCCGGTCGCCAAGCGAAGGCCGTTGTGGGCGCTTCCGCAAGGAGCCCGCAATGACCGACATGCGGGGCGACCCGACCACGATGACCCCATCCCAGCGCCGCTACGAGGTCGCGACGATCCTCGCCCGAGGCGTGTTTCGCCTCCGCCAATGCCGCGAAAACACGCAGTCTTCGCGGCCATCTTGCACTGCCGGAAAGGCTTCGGAATCCGGTCGGGATCGCCTTGATGAGGGGGGCGAGCACGAGGCCATCGTTGACGAGGATGTCTTCGGGCACGGGGGACGCCGGCGTCCGACCTTTCCGCGGCATTGCAAAGGCTTGCCTCGCGTCCAATAATGGTCTCAGGGCCGCTTGCGGAGAGAGGAGAGAGCGCCTTGAGTGAGACCGTCGCGCGCGTGACGAAGGGACGGTTGCCCGTGCTCATGGCCGGCATGATGCTGTGGGTGGCGGGATGCGGCCAGGAACCGGAGGGGACCCCGGGCGGAGTGGGCGAGGGACCCGACGCCTATCCGTACAAGGTCACGACGACCATCGGCATGATCACCGACATCGTCCGCCAGGTCGCGGGCGCCCACGCCGAGGTCGAGGGCATCATGAAGGAGGGGGTCGACCCGCACCTCTACAAGCCCACCCCCGGCGACGTCCGACGGCTCATGGCCGCCGACGTCATCTTCTATAACGGCCTGATGCTCGAGGGCAAGATGCAGGACGTCCTCGTGCGCGTCGCTCGCAGGGGCAAGCCCGTCTTTGCCGTCACCGAGCTCATCGACGACGCGTACCTCCTCGAGCCCGAGGGCATGCCGGGCCACGACGACCCGCACGTCTGGATGGATGTGGCCGGATGGATGAAGGCCGTCGAGGCGGTGGCCGGGGCCCTGGCCGGCTACGACCCGGCGAATGCCGACGCGTACCGGGCCGCCGCCGAGGGTTGCCTCGTCACCCTCGAGAAGCTCGACGCCTACGCCCGCGAGGCGGTCGCCACGGTCCCCCAGAAGCAGCGGGTCATGGTCACCGCCCACGACGCGTTCAACTACTTCGGTCGGGCCTACGGGCTGGACGTGCGCGGCATCCAGGGGCTCTCGACGGAGTCGGAGGCGGGCGTCAAGGACGTCAACGACCTGGTCGAGTTCCTCGTCACGCGCAACGTCGGGGCGGTGTTCGTGGAGACGAGCGTCGCGGACAAGAACGTCCGGGCCCTCGTCGAGGGGGCGGCGGCGCGCGGCCACGAGGTCACGATCGGCGGGACGCTGTATTCGGACGCGATGGGCCCGGCCGGCACGTACGAGGGCACGTACGTCGGCATGATCGATCACAACGTGACGACGGTCGTGGGGGCCCTCGGGGGGACGGCGCCCGGGGGCGGGTTCCAGGCGTGGCGGAAGGCACCGGGGGGCTGACCCCCTTCACTTGATGGAGAACGCATGAGTCCA
>CAYWVR010000067.1:0-6243 GCA_964461715.1 uncultured Anaerolineales bacterium | reverse complement strand
TCGGCCGCGCCGCCCCTTGACCCCGTCGCCTCGGGCGCCGAGCACTCCGCGGACGCGCCCCTTTCGGTCCACGACATGACGGTCGCGTATCACCGCAAGCCCGTCCTTTGGGACATCGACTTCGACGCGCCCGAGGGCAAGGTCATCGGCATCCTGGGCCCGAACGGCGCCGGCAAGAGCACCCTCATCATGGCCTGCCTCGACCTCGTGCCGACGGTCTCGGGCCGCGTCCTCATCTACGGCAAGCGGTATCGGCGACAGCGGCATCTCGTCGGTTACGTGCCGCAGCGCGAGAGCGTCGACTGGGACTTCCCCGTCAGCGCCCTGGACGTCGTCACGATGGGCCGCTACGGCAAGATCGGTTGGTGCCTGCCCGTGACGCGCAAGCATCGGGAGGCGGCGATGGAGGCGCTCGATCGGGTGGGCATGGCCGACTTTGCCCATCGCCAGATCAGCCAGCTCTCCGGCGGCCAGCAGCAGCGCGTGTTCCTCGCGCGGGCCCTGGCTCAGGACGCCGGCCTCTACTTCATGGACGAGCCCTTCGCCGCCGTCGACGCGGCCACCGAGAAGGCCATCGTCCGCATCCTCCACGACCTGCGGGCCGCCGGGAAGACAGTCCTGTGCGTCCATCACGACCTCCAGACCGTGGCGGAGTACTTCGACTGGGTGGTTCTTCTGAACATGCGGATCGTGGCGGTGGGCCCGACCGAGGAGGTCTTCACGCCCCAGAACCTCAAGAAGACGTACGGCGGGAAGTTGACGCTGCTGGACGAGGCCGCCCGGGAGATGGCCCGCGCCCGGCCCTAGAGGAACGTCGCCGATGCTTTCGGCCTTTCGAGCTCGACGGTTGCGTCTGCTCTTCGTTGCCCTCGTCGTCAGTGCGACGGCGGTGGGTGTCGGCCCGGTGGCGCGCTTTGCCGAAGCCGCCGACCGTCCCGCGGCCGGCTCCATCACCGACACGCGGATCGACTGGCCGAGCCTCGAGGAGGTGGGGCACGTGCTGCGCCTCCGCGACTACAACACGCGTCTCGTCGTCCTCAGCACGGCCGTCCTGGGGATGGCGGCGGGCCTGATCGGCACGTTCCTCACGCTCCGCAAGCGCGCCCTGATGGGCGACGCGATCAGCCACGCCACGCTCCCCGGGGTGGCGGCGGCGTTCATCGTCATGGCCCTGATGGGCGGGTCGGGCAAGTCGCTGCCCGGCCTGCTAGCCGGAGCGCTGGCGTTCGGCCTCGGGGGCGTGGGGTGCGTGCTGCTGATCAAGCGGCTGACGATCCTCGGCGACGACGCGGCCCTCGGGATCGTCCTGAGCGTTTTCTTCGGCCTGGGCATCGCCCTGCTGGGCGTCATCCAGAAGATGCCGGAAGGAAGCGCGGCGGGCCTGGAGTCGTTCATCTACGGAAAGACCGCCTCGGTTGTCCGGAGCGATCTGTGGCTGATCCTCGGGGCGGCGGGGGTCGTCGGTTTCGTATGCGTGCTCCTCTACAAGGAGTTCGCCCTCGTCTGTTTCGACGAGACATACGCCGCCGCCCGGGGCTGGCCCGTCATACGCATCGACGGGGTCATGCTTGCCCTCGTGGCGGCGGTGACGGTCATCGGCCTCCAGGCGGTGGGCCTGATCCTCATCATCGCCATGCTCATCATCCCGCCCGCGGCGGCCCGGTTCTGGACCGAGCGGCTGTTGGCCATGCTCATCGGGGCGGCGGTGGTGGGGGCGGCGTGCGGATGGTTCGGGGCGAGTCTCTCGGCGCTCCTCCCGCGCCTCCCCGCCGGGGCGGTGATTGTGGTGACGAGCGCGGGCCTGTTTCTGGTGAGCATGATCTTCGGGCCGTCGCGCGGCGTGCTGGCGCGGTTGCTCCGCCACCGGCGTCTGGTCCGAAAGACGGGGCGCCAGCACCTCCTGCGGGCCGTCTACGAGGCTGCGGAGGCCGATGCCGCCGGTCGCACCCACGAGGACGTCGCCGCCATGGCCGAGCGGGGGATCGGGCGGGGCGAGCTTCTGGGCATGCGGTCCTGGACCCCGCGCCGGCTCGACGCGCTGCTGGTCCGGGGCCGCCGGGCGGGCCTCGTGCGCCGGAAGGCGGACGGCACGTGGGCCCTTACGGAGACGGGCGTCGAGGAGGCGGCCCGTGTCGTCCGCAACCATCGTCTCTGGGAGATGTACCTGGTGAGCTACGCCGACGTCGCGGCCAGCCACGTGGACCGCGATGCCGACGACGTGGAGGACGTGCTCGGCCCCGGCCTCGTGCGCGAGCTGGAGGGGCTCCTGAAGGACCGGTACCCGGATTTGGCCGTGCCGCCCAGTCCCCACGCCCTGGGTCGGCCCGCGTCGGTGGGCCCGGAGGCCGGTTGAGGAAGCATGTACGACTTCTGGATCATCGCGATCGGCGCCCTGTGCGGGATGAGCTGCGCGCTGTTGGGCTGCTTCCTCGTGCTTCGGCGGATGAGTATGATGGGCGATGCTATCAGCCACGCCGTCCTGCCGGGTCTGGCAATCGCGTTCTTCCTCACGGGGAGCCGGGCGAGCCTCTTCATGTTCCTGGGAGCGGCGGCGGTGGGGGTGCTCACGGCCGTCTTCATCCAGTGGGTCTCGACCTTCGGCCGCGTCGAGCGCGGGGCGGCCATGGGCGTTGTCTTCACGACCCTGTTCGCCGTCGGCCTTATTCTGCTTCGACGCTTCGCCGACCACGTCGACCTCGACCCCGGGTGCGTCCTCTACGGGGCCATTGAATATACGCCCATCTACACGTTGACGGTTCTCGGATACGAAGTGCCGCAGGCCGCCCTGGTGCTCGGGGGCGTCTTCCTTGCGGACATCGTCTTCGTCGCCCTCTTCTACAAGGAGCTTAAAATCAGCTCGTTCGACCCGGCCCTGGCGACGACTGTGGGCATCAATGCCCGCGTCATGCGGTACCTGCTGATGACTATGGTGGCCGTGACGACGGTGGCGGCGTTCGAGTCGATCGGCAGCATCCTCGTCATCGCCATGCTCATCGTGCCCGCGGCGACGGCCCGGCTGCTGACCGACCGCCTGGGCGTGATGCTTCTCATGAGCCTCGTGGTCGGGGCCGCCAGCGCCGCGCTCGGGTACGTCTCGGCGGTCACCGTTCCCGACTGGTTCGGCTATGCGGATACGAACACGTCGGGGATGATGGCGGTCGTGGCGGGGGCCCTGTTCGTCGTGGTGCTGCTGGCGGCCCCGCGGCACGGGGTCCTCTCGAAGCTCGCGGACCGGGCGCGGCTCAGCTTCCGCATCGTTCAGCAGGACCTGCTGGGGCTCCTGTATCGGCTGGAGGAGGCGGGGGCGAGCGAGCGGGCCGGCGAGGCGCCCGTCATGCTCGACCAGATGATGGGGGTGCGGCGATGGGTCAGTCGGCTGGCCCTTGCGCGGCTCCGGTCGCAGGGGAAGATCGGGGGTGACGGTACGTTGCGGCTCACCGAGGCCGGCCGCGAGGAGGCCGCCGGGCTTGTCCGGGCCCACCGACTGTGGGAGACGTATCTGGCGAAGCGGCTGGGCCTCGCCCCCGACCACGTCCACGCCCCGGCCGAACGCCTTGAGCACGTCACGACGGTCGAGATGCAGGGCCGTCTCGCCGCCGAGTCCGATCGTCCCACCCGAGACCCCCACGGAAAGGACATCCCGGCGGGGCGTAAGTCGAGTTAGCCGCGGCGCTTGCGCCGCACGCGGGTGGCATGCTCATGCGGTATCGCGTGGGCCCGTGCCACCAACCCGACGGTGGCCCCGGAATCCCCTTGACTGTCAACTCCGCTGCGTCCCGCTGTGGGCACGCAGTCGTATACTCACGGGGTCGGCACGAACCATGGACTCCAAGAGCGACGAGCTCCATCGGCTCCAAGCCGAGGTCATCCAGGCGGCGGGGCATCCAATCCGCCTCGCCATCATGCATTGCTTCGCCGACGGCGAGCAGTGCGTCTGCGACATCGCGGAGCAAGTCGGGGCGGTGGTTTTCAGCATCGCCATCGGTCCGATCATGCACCTCATCTATCACAAGGAGCAGCAGGCGAAGGCTGGCGGTCAGGCCGCCGTGCGCGAGCCGGAGGTCCGCCGCCCGCTGGCCCACAAGGTTGCCGGCAAGGTTCCTGACGCCGCGTCCCTCAAGCCCCTGCTCGCCTGACGCGTGACGCAAACGCTTACACCGTGTTAGCGAAAACGGCTCCCGGAGCGGTTTTTTCCACGGGGGCGGTGAGCAGGGGGTGTAGAGAGCCAGCAGGTCGTCGACGTCGGCGGTCCCGTAGTAAATCTTGACCTCGCCCGAATCCTCGAGGATCATCCCGCCCGGGAAGACGTTGTGCCGAGGGAAACCGCAGTCCGGGTCGGCAGCGCCCTCGCCGATCTCGTGCCAGGCTTCCGGAGCCAGGAGCGGAGTGCGGGTCATGCCGAGCATCCGCCAGGGCCGCCCCAGGTCCATGAGCATCAGGCCCGCCGCGCAGATCTTTGGCCACCGCTCCTCCCACGCGTCCTTCCGGCGCGCCTCGTCGCTCCACACAGCATGGGATGGCCGGCGACGATTCCATCTCGGGGGGCTTGGGCACCGGCAGATGGTTTTCATGGACTGCGGGGATCCTACCCCCCCACCGGTCGCTGCCCACAAGTCTCGGTACGAACGTCGGACCCGCTGAGGCGTCCAAGGAGGGGACGACGGACACGGGCTTCAGGAGACTACGTCTGTGAACATGCAAGCTCTTCTGCCGCGATTCGTTCTCGTGTCTCTCGTGGGAGTCCTGGGCTGCGCGGGCCCGGCGGACGTCCGGCCGAACGCCGGGGCCTTCACGGATTGTGGGGGCGACGCGTGGTTCCTGCTGCGGCAGGACGAACTCGTGACCGAGGACCTGCTGGCCGACCGCAGCCGCCGCCTTCACGACCTGGCCGCCGACCGTGCGGCCGGGCCGTGGCAGGAGGTCACGATGGGCGGGGAGTTGACGGTTGACGTGACGGCGGAGGAGGGCGTCGAGGGCGAGGCCCTCCTCGGCCTCTTCACGGAGCCCGCCGGGGTCGATCCGCCCGCGTGCGTCCGTGCCGTTCCGGGATCCGGGGTGTACACACTCGACGGTTTGCCGCCCGGGTCGTGGCACGTCGGGGCGGTGGCCAAGGACGCGGTCGGCGTGCCCGCGACGTGGCCGCTTCCCTTGCGTGTTTCCTCCTCCGCCCCGGCCCGCGTGCGGCTGCGTCTCTGGTCCGCTCGGTGGTCGCGTGCGGCCCAACCAGGACGCACCCGCGACGTCGCGGACGACCGGCGCGGCACGCAGGTGATCCACGGCTGCGTCCTTGGCCCCGACGGCGCGGCCTTGCCATACGCCCTGGTTCAGATCCGAGGCGTGGCCGGCCTCGGACAGTTCGCCGACATCCGGACCGGGTCGGATGGAACCTATAGGGTGCCCTGGGAGGGGACGATCTATCGCGTGGGCGCCGTGTGGGAAGAGCCCATGCCAGGGTATCTCGGCAAGCGGCACCAGTACGTTCGGGAAGAAACGCACGACGTTGATGCCCGGGTCGACCTACGTGTCCCGCCGTTTCCGACGGGCTCGGCGACGCTCCACGGGCGCGCGGTGGACGAGCGGGGCCGGCCATTGGAACGTTTCGTCGTCGATCTTCGAAACGAGGTGGAGGATTGGCACGGGCCGCGCGTCCACCGGTTCGCCTACCGCTGGCTGGTAGCGCGGCCGGACGGGAGGTTCCACCTCTCGGGACTTCCGGCAGGAACGTACCGGCTGGCCGTGCTGCCGTTTGCTGCCGACCGAACGCGGTTTGCCTCGTTCGCCGAGGGCGAAGTCACGCTGGATGCGGCGTCGGACGGCGTCAGCACCGTCGTGCTGCCGGACGCCGAGCGGCGCCGCACATGGTACGGGCGCGTGCTCTTCGAGGACGGCTGTGCCGCGTACCTGGAGACGCCGCCTTGGCCGGAGGCAGGGGTGTCGGTGGCGGTCTACGTGCGCGGCGAGCCGACGGGCATCGTCGCCCCCATCGACCGGAACGGGTACTTTGTCCTGTCGCTTCCCGAGAGTGCCCTTCAGGCGCTCCAGGCCGGCGACGGCGAGCTTCGCCTCTGGGTTCCCATCGACGAGCCGCGCACCGTACGCCGGGCCGGCACGTTTCCGGTCGACCGATTGGCCTCTTGCCGCGCGGAGGCCGGGGTCGTGCGGATTGCCCGGTCGGCCGAAACCGACCAGTAGGCCCGGACGCCGGCGGCGGGTGCCTTGGACCTGGAGCGGAGGACGCAGCGG
>CAYWVR010000066.1:0-9352 GCA_964461715.1 uncultured Anaerolineales bacterium | reverse complement strand
CCCCGAAGCCACGCCTCCTTCTTATACGCCCCGGTCGCGCGGGCGTCCTCAGGAGGTCCGCGCCCCTGCTCGCCCATCGGGGCCGAACCCTGGGAACGGCCGCCCACGGCTCGCGAGGCATGCTCGATCCTCCAGGGTCCGGGCGACGGCCCGGATCATACCGTCGCGGCACATTAGATTCGACTGCTTGATGCGCGGCCCCCCGGCCGAGTAGAATAGCGCACACGTCGCACGACCCGCGGCCCGGTAGGGGAGTGCCCTGGATGGACGGCAAGGACCTTGTCGAACGGATGGCGTCGGTCCGGAAACGGCTGGCCGACCTCCGCGCCCATCCGCCGGACCGTCTCCCCGACCGACCCGCCCGTTGGCCCGAGCTTCTCGACGACCTCGGGGCCGCCATGGCCGACGTGGCCGAGGCCGACTCCGACCTCCGGCGCGAGGCCGACCAACTGCGCGAGCGGCTCGCCCGGGCGGAGGCGGACGTGCGGCACTACCGGGAGCTGTTCGAGTCCGCCCCCGACGGCTACGTCGTCACCGACCCCGCCGGTCGCGTCCGGCAGGCGAACCGGGCGGCCGGGACGATGCTCGAGGTCGATCCGGCGGTCCTGGCGGGCCGGACCATGCGGGACTTCGTGGCCCCGGAAGACCGGGACTGCTTCGACGCGGCCCTGGCACGGACCACCTGCGAGGCATCCGCGGCGCCCGTCGAGTTTGTCCTGCGCACCTCCGCCGCCCGCGCCTTCCCCGCCGCCGTCGCCCTGGCCCCGGTCTGCGACCCCGGCGGCGCGGTGATGGGCCTCCGGTGGGCGCTCCGGGACGTGACGGACCGGGACCGGGCGGCCCGGGCGCTGGCGGATTCTCAGGCGTTCCTCCAGCGGGTGATCGACGCGATCCCCGAGCACCTGGTCGTCATCGATCTGGACCAGCGCGTCGTGTTGGCCAACGCCGCCGCCCGTGCCGGCGACGTCGACCCGGTCCTGGCGGGCCTGCGGTGCTACGAACTGTCGCACGCCCGCACGGCACGGTGCGAGGGTGAGGCGGATGCGTGTCCCCTCCGCACGATCGTCGAGACGAAGGCCCCCATGAGGGTCACCCACACGCACACCACCGCCGCCGGCGAGGAGCGGGTCGTCGAGGTGACCGCGGCCCCGGTCTTTTCACCCGGCGGCGAGGTGGTCCGCGTCATCGAGGCCTGCCGCGATGTCACCGACCGGACCCGGGCCGAGGCCGAGCGGGCGGACATGGCCCGCTTTCCCAACGAGAACCCCGACCCGGTCCTGCGCGTGCGGGCCGACGGGACGCTTCTGTTTGCCAATGCCGCCTCCCGACCCCTGCTGGACCACTGGAACCGCTCGGTCGGCGAGCGGGTGCCGGCCACCTTCCGCCGCACCGTCCGGACGGTGGATCAAGCCGGCGAGGCCGCCGACGTCGAGCTCCGGGCCCGCGGACGCGTGTACGCCCTGCGCGTCGTGCCGGTCGAGGCGGCGGGCTGGGTGAACGTGTACGGGCGGGACGTGACGTGGCATCGGCTGGCGGAGGAGTCGCGGCGGCGGCTCGCCTCGATCGTCGAATCGTCCGACGACGCCATCGTCAGCACCACCCTCGGCGGGGCCGTCGTCAGCTGGAACCCGGCGGCCGAGACCCTCTTCGGCTATGCCGCCGACGCCGTCATGGGCCGGCCCCTCGCGCTGCTCTGGCCCGAGGACCGCTCGGACGAGGTGCCCGAGGCCCTCGGCCGCATCCGGGCAGGCACCCGCATCGAGGCCGTCGAGACGCGGCTCCGGACGCGGGAGGGAGCCCCGGTCGAGGTCTCCCTCAGCTTCTTCCCCATCCCCGACGCCGAGGGCGAGGTCGTCGGCGCTTCGGCCATCATCCGCGACGTCACCGAGCGACGCCGCGCCGAGGAGCGGCACCACAAGCTCGAGGCCCGCCTCCAGCACGCCCAGCGGCTCGAAAGCCTCGGGACCCTGGCGGGGGGCATCGCCCACGATTTCAACAACATCCTCACGGCGATCCTCGGCAACGCCGACGTCGTCGCCCATGACATCGAGGCCGATCACCCCGCCCGCGACCCCATCAACGAGATTCGCAAGGCCTCCCTCCGCGCCGCCGAGCTGGTGAACCAGATGCTCGCCTACTCGGGGCGGGGCCAGTTCCTGGTGGAGGCCTGCGACCTGGGGGGCCTGGTGCGCGAGATGGCCGAGCTGCTCGGGGCCTCCGTCTCGAAGCATACCGAGCTCCGCCTGAAGCTCGCCGCCGGCCTGCCGCCGGTGGAGGTCGACGCCACCCAGCTTCGCCAAGTCGTCATGAACCTCATCACGAACGCCAGCGAGGCCCTCGGCGAGGCGCCCGGCACGGTGACCCTCTGGACGGGCATCACCTACGCGGGGGGCGCGGTCCTGACCGATGCGTTGGGCGGCGAGGCCCTGGAGCCGGGACGCTACGTCTACCTCCGCGTCGAGGACACGGGGTGCGGCATGGACGAGGCGACGTGCGTGCGGGTCTTCGAGCCCTTCTTCACGACCAAGTTTGCGGGACGCGGGCTCGGTCTGGCCGCGACGCTGGGGATCATCCGCGGTCACCGCGGGGCGATACGCCTCCGGAGCCGGCCCGGCGAGGGCACGACCTTCGAGGTGCTCCTGCCGCCCGCCCGCCTCCGCCGACGCCCCCCGCCGCGCCTCAAGCGAGAGCCGGAGAGGGAGGGCGGCGAGACGACGGCGCGGCCCGTGCAGGGAAGCACCGTCCTTGTCATCGACGACGAGGACGCCGTCCGAGGCTCGGCCCGCCGGATGCTTGTGCGACACGGAGCGAAGGTGCTGATGGCGGCGGATGGGCGCCAGGGGGTCCGCGTCTTCCGCAAGCACGCCGACCAGGTAGACCTGGTGCTGCTCGACTTGACGATGCCCAGGATGAGCAGTGACGCGGTTTTCCGGGCCCTTCGCAAGGTCCGCCCTGACGTCCCCGTGCTCTTGGCGAGCGGCTACAGCCAATCCGACGCCGCCGCCCGCTTCGCCGGCCTCGACCTCGCCGGCTTCGTCCGGAAGCCCTTCCAGATGAGCACGCTCATCGCCCAAGTCCGCGCCGCCATGACCGACTGAGAAAAAAACCGCTCCGGGAGCCGTTTTCGCTAAAACAGCGTAAGTTTTTGCGTCACAGTTCCGTCAGGTCCACCGGTTCGAGGTTCGCGTTCGGGACGGGGCGGCGGCCGGTTTTCGCGAAGTCGATCCATTCGCCGCGGATTTTCAGACGCACGACGTCCGCCGTGTAGTCGCACTTCGGGCCGTGGAGGAAATCCGAGCCGACGCCGTAGAGGTCGACCGGGACGCCCAGCCGCTCGAACTGCCGGATTCGCTCGACGTCGAACCCCCCGCTCGCCACGATCTTCACCTTGCGGAAGTACGCGCGGGCCGCGTCGGCGGCCCCCTCCGGCAGGTCCGGCGCCGTGTGCAGGTTGTCGAGCGCCTTGCGTACGTTCGTAATGAGGCGCGGCACGACGCCCAGGTCGAGGTTCTTGGCGCCGAGGGGTTCGATGCTCGCGTCGCGGACCTCGCTGCCGGTGTCGCACCGGACGCCGTCCAGCTCGTAGCGTCGGGCCTCCTCGTCGCGTCCGGCGGCCTTCCGCTCCCACCACCGGCGGAACATGCGGACGGCCGTTTTGACCGAATCGCCGACGCAGTCGCCGCGGGTATCGACCAGGGCGACGCGCGGCACCTCGACGGGCATCAGGCGTGCGAAGTGGAGCATCGACTCGGCGCAGTCCTTGAGGAAGGCGAGCACGTAGGAGTGGCTCGTCGTGCCGCCCCCGGTCCCCCCGAACCACGCGCCCTGGGCCCCGGTGGTGATCTTGACGGGATGGTCGCCTCCCGTCGCCCGGTTGTGCGCTTCGACGCCCACCTTGTACGCATAGCCATCCATCGACTGCACCACGTACGCATCGTGCCGCGCGGCGAAGAAGAAGACGGGTTTGCCGGCCGCCGCCTCGATCAGCTCGTAGGTGCGCGTGGCGACGGCGGTCCCGTGGGCCATGACGCCGAGGATCAGGGTCTCGAGGATGCCGTACTCGCGGTAACGGCCGCGGACCTTGAGGGCCGGGACCCACGGGTCGAGACGTGCCCCGTCGTGGACGGCCTCAACCTCCAGGTCCGCCGCGGCGCCGGCCCATTCGTCCTCCTCCCGGTGGCCGGCGGCAAAGGCGAGGATCGCGAGGGCCTGGTCCACGCCGCACGCCACGGCGAAGGGCTCGCGTTTCGTGAAGCACTGCATCTCGGCGTCGATGTCCCCGACGTCGACCCCCTCGGCCTCGATGCCGCGCGAGGCCAGGGCGGGGCTTCGCCCCTCGAACCGGTACCCCTCCGCCGCGACCCGCTCGAGGATGTCGCGGACGTTGACGAAGTACTGGTCCGTGTAATATCCCTCGCGGATGCGCGGGTCGAGGTTGAAAAGCGACGGATTGAGGCGTTTCTGATTGGTGACGGTCATGGGATATCCAGGAAAGTCATGGTTTGGGGTCCAAAGTGGAAGGCGACGCCGGCGCCGCGACTTTGAGCCTTGCGCTTATGTGATTTCCACGCCAAACATCTTCTCCATCTGCTCGAGCGCCGCCTCGTGCGCGTCGGCGTCGAACGTCGCGACGCCCTTGGGCGGGACGCGAACCGTGTAGCCGCGGACCTTCAGCTCCATCGCCGCATACAGGACGCAGATGTTCGTGCACACGCCGACCACCTCGACGATCTCGGCGCCGGTGCGGTTGAGGGCCCGGTCGAGGGCCGTCTTGTAGAACGGGTTCAGGGTGGTCTTGGGGATGATGGGGGCCCCGTCGGGGACGGGCAGCGCGTCGAGGATCTCGGCCTCCCACGTGCCCTTGACGCAGTGCGGCTCGTAGAGGTCGAACTCCGGGTCGTCCTCCTCGTGATGGTCGCAGACGAACAGGACCGGGTCGCCCCGCTCGGCGAACTGCTGAATCCGCTCGCGGACGAACGGCACAATCCCCCGGGCCGCGTCCCCGCAGTAGAGCGATCCCTCCGGGTCCAGGAACCCGTTCAGCATGTCCACCACCAGCAGGGCCTGCTGCTTCTCGGCGTTCGCCATGACGTTCCTCCCGCGGTCGTCTCTTGCTGTAAGAGCCTATCCGGATAACCCTCTGGCTTCGGCCGGCTACGGCGTCCGCAGGCGGCGTCGGGCTGCATCCCCAGCCCAGAGGCGGGCTGCCTGCTTCGCCCTCCTTGCCTGCGGACGCCTCGCTCGGCCTCGGGCCGACGAGGGGTTATCCGGACAAGCTCTAAGTATACCCCCTCGGGCGGCCGTATCGAGGGTCGGATCGATTTGGCGGAGCGAGCGAGGCGGCCCCGGGTCCCGGGTGCGCCGTAAGGCATGGCGGCACAAGGACCTGTGGGACATGCCCGGGGGCGAGAAATATTCTCTTTCCCGGAGGGCGAATGATCGAGACCTCCCCGCCTCCGGCGGCGGTTATACTCGGTACGGATCGCACGGGTGTGCGGTCGGAATCGCCGCAAGGTCGCGGCCAGGAGAGCAGAACGATGGTGCGAATCACGTCTCTTATCGTTGGAGTGGCCGTGCTGGTCATGGCCGTCGCCGGGGCGTCGGCGGCCGAGAAGGCCGGGAAGGAGAAGAAGCCCAAGCCGCCCAAGCCGGAGATCGTCGCCGGCCAGATCGCCGAGATCGACGGCCAGAATCTGACCCTGACGGTCACCAAGAAGACCAAGAAGCCGCCCGCTGAGGAAGGCGGCAAGCCCGAGATCAAGGTCGAGACGCTCACCAAGACCGTCCCCCTCGCCGACGACGTCCGGGTCGTCATCAACGGCGAGCCGGCGGCCCTGGCGGACCTCAAGGTCGAGATGAAGGCCAAGGTCGTCGTCAAGGAAGGCCAGGGCGTCAAGGTCGAGGTCGGCCGCAAGCCCAAGCCCGAGGGCGAGAAGAAGGAGAAGAAGCTCCGGGGCGAGAAGAAGGAGAAGCACGAGGTCGACGCGGAGTTGGACGTCCCCGATCTGTAAGCCGCGCGCGGTTTGTGCTGAGGCTCACGGAGCGGTTCGGCCCGGCCGGACCGCTCCGTCCTTTTCGCTTGAAGCGCACCCCGGGCCCTGCCAGAGTGTCGCCGCACCTTCAGGAAGGAGCCCGCGATGCCCTCGTTCCCGGCCCCGCGGCGCCCGTCCATGCCGCTGCCCGAGTTCCTGTCGGAGGTCCCGTCCGGCGAGACGATCCACGAGCCGGCCGGCGACGTGCCGGTTCTGGCGGATGCCGACGTGGCGGTGCTCTGGGGCGGTCCCGCCGGGGTCATGGCCGCGACCGTCGCCGCCCGCGCGGGGGCCCGGACGGTGCGCGCTGAGTGCTTCGAGGACCTCGGCCGCGCCCGCACGCCCCCTTCCTCGGGACCGCGCCTGCGGCGCACGTCCCCCGCTCCACCTCAACCCTTTCGCCGCGCCCCCGGCCCCGGTACCATGACTGGGGGGGAGAGACCATCGTCAGGAGACCCGTCATGAAGACCGCTCTGAAGTTCGTCGCGGGCATCGTCGTCGTGCTCATCGTCGCCGCCGTCGTCGTTGTGCTCGCCATCGACACCATTGTCGCACGCGGCGTGGAGGAGGGGGCCGGCTATGCGTTGGGGGTCGACGTCGAGGTCGACGACATGGACGTGGGCCTCGTGGGGGGGACGGTGGGCCTGGAGCAGTTGACCGTCTCGAACCCGGAGGGCTTCACGTCGCCGCACCTCATGCAGTCGGGGGCCTTCGACCTGGCGGTGCGGCCGGGGAGCCTGTGGAGCGGGCCGGTCGAGGTGCGGCGGTTTGAGATCGCAGGTCTCGACGTGCACCTGGAGCAGCGGCTCGAGGGGAGCAACGTCTCGGTGGTGCTTGCGAACCTCAAGCGCTTCGAGACCGGCGAGGAGCCCGGCGCCGAGCCCGAGGCCGAGGGCCGGCGCATCAAGGCCGACCTGATTCGCATCGGCGACGTCGTCGCCCACGTCCACGTCCTCTCGGGCGAGGGCAAGGGCACGCAGGTCACCGTGCCCGGCATCGAGCTCAAGGACGTCCACGGCCCGGACGGGCAGGGGGTGACGACGAGCGAGCTGACGGCCCTGATCGTGGCGGCCGTGATGGAGGGCATCGTCAAGGAGGGCGGGACGCGGCTGCCGGGCGACCTGGCGGCGAACATCACGGGGGGCCTCGCGGACCTCTCGGCGGGCCTCGAGGCGGGCGTCGAGGAGGTGAGGACCGGTCTGGAGGAGGGCACCAAGAAGATCGGCGAAGGGCTCAAGGGGTTGCTGGGGGGCGAGCAGGAGCAATAGCGACTGCACGGGAAGAGCGGAACCTATGGCGCCTCCTCGTCCGGCGCGGCGAGATGGGTCTTGATGCGCACGCGGCTCCGGCTCTCGAGGTCCTTGACCTTCTCGAGGATCGCGGGCGGGACGGCGGCCCGGTCCTCGGGCGTGCCGATGGGGCCCTCGAAGAGGAGCTTTCGGCTCGTGGCGTCGCGGGCCGTCAGGTGCGGCGTCCCGGACTCGTCCGTGTGGATCATCAGGTCGTGCTCGGCGTCGCGGGAGCGCATCCGGGTCCCGGCCTGGACGTGGATGCGGGGTTCGGCGGCGTCGCCCTCGGCCTCGGCGGGCGCGGGCGACGGGGGGGGAGCCCGGCGTGCGTGGACGCGGTCGAAGAAGGCCC
Source organism: uncultured Anaerolineales bacterium (assembly GCA_964461715.1). GTDB lineage: Bacteria > Planctomycetota > Phycisphaerae > FEN-1346 > FEN-1346 > CAYWVR01. Next base: position 1,679 of record CAYWVR010000066.1, on the reverse strand, counting down.
GCGCGCCTTCCGGCAGCATCTCGCGGATCACGTCCCGCGTCTTGGCGGTCTTCGTCTCGACCGTCCCGTTCGGCCGCACGATCGTCAGGACGTACCCGCCCTGGTCGGCGGAGTGGGCCCGGTACTGCGTCCCGTCCTCGGCCATCAGGACGAACGACGAGCTCGTCGCGACCCCGCCGCGCGGCACGTTCCCGAGGTGGATGACGGCGCCGTCGGCGCCGGCCTGAAGTCGGATCGCGCCGGCCGCGGGTCCCCCGCCTCGCTCACTCAGCGTCGCCTCGACGGTCACCGCCTCTTCGCCTCGCCGCAGTCCGAGGCGAACGCGGTCGCCGGGCTTCCTCGCGCGGATGAGGACGAAGAGCTGGGCCGGGTTGACGAGCCGCTGGTCGTCGAGCTTGACGAGAACGTCGCCCTTCCGGAGGCCCGCCTCCTCGGCCGCGCTGCCCGGCTCGACCGAGCGGACCGCCAGGCCGAACCCCGGCGCCAGCTCCAGGGCCGCGCGCGTCCGGGGATCGGCCGGGATGGTGGAGACGCCGAGAAACGCGACAGCCTCGGCCTCGCCGCCGGCGCCGGCCACGCTTACGGTGACCGAGGCGGCCTCGGATCGGGGGGGCGGGGCGTCTTCGGCCAGAGCCGGTGCGGCGGCCAGCAGCGTCGTCAACAGGATCGCCAGTCGCATCGCGTTGTCCTTTCCTGTCCTAATAGGACCGCTCGGCCACCAGGATGATCTCCCGCTCCGGCACCGTGACCTCGTAGTCGACGTCGCGCTCCGGGTCGTGCCACCAGATGCGTCGGACGGTGTCGCGTTCGATGAGGCGGTGGGGTCCTTCGCCGTCGAGGACGACGATGCCTTCGTCGCTCGTGCGGGTCCAGGTCTCGCGGGCCTCGATGCCGCGGGCGTCGGCGTCGTCGGCGGCGCCGGGCCGGAGGTGCACCAGCGCGCCCGCGCCCACGGCCACGAGGATCGCCGCGGCCGCCAGAAGCGCAGCCCGCCGCCAGGGCCGTCGCCGCCGGCCCCTCACCCAGTCGTCGAGCGACGCCGGCGGCGCGGCCAGCGGGAATTGGCGGAGCGTCCGTTCCAGGTCGGTCTCGTTCATGCGTTTGGCTCCAGTTCCTCGCGGAGCTTGGCCAGGGCCCGGCGATATCTCGACGCCACTGTCGAGAGCGGCTCGCCCAGGGCCGCGGCGATCTGCTCGAATGTCAGGTCGGTCCAGATCTTCAGCACGATGGCCTCGCGATCGGCGTCGCTCAGGCGCTCGAGGGCCGCCTGGACCCGACGCTCGTTCTCGGCGGTCGCCACGGCGTCGGCCGGGTCGGCCGGGCGCCCGTTGAAGATCGAGGCGCACTCGGGCCGGCGCGGCCGGCGGCGGAGCTGGTCGATGGCGGCCCGGCGGACGGACGCGAAGACGTACGGGACCGGGTCGCCGTCGGGCACCCGCCGCGTCCGCCAGAGCCGCTCGAAGGCGTCCTGGACGGCGTCCTCGGCGCTCGCGGCGCACCGTGTGATCGCCAGGGCCAGCGTGTACAGGCCCTGCCGGTGCCGCCAATAGATGGCCTCCAGGGTGTCTCGCACGAGTTTGTTCCCGCCGCGCGGCGTCCGCCGAAAGGACGCAGGATCGGTTCCAGTTTACGCACGAAAAGCCCGGACTGCGAGGGCGAAAGCGCCGGCTCGCGCGGCC
>CAYWVR010000065.1:0-9549 GCA_964461715.1 uncultured Anaerolineales bacterium | reverse complement strand
ACATGCCGCCCTTCTTTGTTGTCCATTTTGCGCCCGCCGCTTCTTCGCCTTGCAAAGGGCGGCGACGGAGCGGACCTTCTTACGGGCGGCACCGCGGCTTGTGCGCGTCCCGCGATAGTCGCCCGCGCGTGAAACCCAGCTCCCCGCCCCGATGAAGGCGACCTTATTCGGCCTCCCGGACCGCTCCTTTCGTCCGCGCCGCCCGCGGCGCGGACGCTCATGCCGCGGTGCGGCCGCCGGGGCAAGACGCCGAAGGCAAAGTGCGCCGCCGGTTGAAGCCCCGCGCTGCGCGGGCGTACAATTGATCGAGGACGTGAGAGGAAAGGAGTTCCCATGCCACCCGCATCGTTTCCCGAAGGGCTGGACCGCGAGGTGCGGCGATTCGTCCGCAAGGACTTCCAGCCGCATTTCGATCAGTTCGACGACGTCTTCCCGACGCACATCCTGTGGCGGCGGATGCGGAGCGTGGGAAGCCTGCTGTGGCTCGACACGGGAGCCATCGAGGAGGTGCGGCGGCTCTGGACCGCCGAAACGTCGGCCCTCACGACCAACAACTCGCTCCTCGAAGACGAGGTCGCGACCGGCCGCTACGACGCCCTCGTGCGCGAGGCCGCGGGCCTGCTGGACCGGTACGACCTCTCGAAGCGCCGGCGGCGGCTCGAGCTGGCTTTCATCCTGAACGCCTACCACGGGCTGCGGCTCGTGGAGCGGTTCGATGCGTACGTCTCGGTGGAGGAGCACACGGACTTGGCCCACGAGTCGCAGGAGGCCGTGGCCTACGGGCGGCGGTTCCACGAGGTCTGCCCCGAACGGTTCATCGTCAAGGTGCCGCTGACGCCCGCGGGCGTGCTGGCGGCCCGTCGGCTCGCCGACGAGGGCGTGCCCGTGAACCAGACGCTGGGGTTCGGCGCCCGGCAGAACTACCTCTCGGCGCGCATCGCGCGGCCGGATTACGTGAACGTGTTTCTCGGCCGGCTGAACGCCTTCGTTGCCGACAACGGCCTCGGCGACGGGACGTACGTGGGCGAGCGGGCCACGTTGGCGTCGCAGGCCGTGGTGCGGAAGCTGCGGCAGACGCGGCGCGTCCCCACGCGCCAGATCGCCGCCAGCATCCGCGCGGGCGGCCAGATCCGCGACCTCGCCGGCACGGACGTCCTCACCATGCCGCCCAAGGCGGTCGACGGGTTCCTGTCGCTCGGCCTCGCGCCGGACGATCTGCGCGATCGGTCGGGTGCCGACTACCATCCGCCGCTCGCCGAGGGTGTGGACCCGGCGGCCGTCGGATTGCACACGCTCTGGGACGTGGACGAGGGGTTCGTGACGGCGGTCGAGGCCCTGGAACACGAGGCCGTGGACGCCATGACGCCGGGCGACTTGGTCGACTTCTTCGAGAGGCACGGGTGCGGCGACGCTCTGGTCCACTGGACCGACGAGGAGGTACGCACGATCCGCGCCGAGGGAAAGATCCCGCGCCTCGCCACATGGCGCGAGCGGCTTGCCAGCAGGGCCGTCGGCCTTGACAGCCTGATGAACCTCGCCGGCCTCGGGGCGTTCACCGATAGCCAGGAGAAGATGGATGAGCACGTGGCCGAGGTTCTGAAGGGCGCCGCTCACGCGACGTGACGTCCCCCTTGTCCGTCCGGCGCGCCCCAACAAAGCCCCTTGTCCCCGAGACGGTTCGCCTGCTAGAATCGCCGTGCACGCCGAGGGGACGCGGGACGCGGATGAGTCTTCTGCTGGGCATCGACGAGGCGGGCTACGGACCGCACCTCGGGCCGCTCGTCGTCGGCGGGGCCCTCCTGGAGTTCGACGAGGGCTTCGAGCCCATCGCCGACCTCTGGGGTCCGCTTCGCCATCATCTCCGCCGCAAGGTCAACGGTCGCTCCAAGCGGGTGGTCGTCTGCGATTCGAAGGATGTGTTCATCGGTCGGCCCGACCGGGACGCGGCCGTGGCGGTGCTCGAGCGGACGGTGCTGGGGTTCCTGGCGGCGTGCGGGGCGCGTCCCGGGACGTTGGCCTCGCTCATGGCGACGCTCCACGTGGGCCCGCGCGACCCGGCGGTCGCGCCCCTGCCGTGGGAGGCGCCGGTGGCGCTGCGTCTGCCGGCTCGGGCGGCGCCGGCGGAAGTGGAGGCGGCGGGCGAGATGTGGTCGCAATCGCTCGCGCGCGCCGGGGCCCGGGCCGCCGGGCTTCGGATCAACGCCGCCCCGGCCATACGCTTCAACCGTCTCGTGGGCGGCGAGGGGCGGAACAAGGCCGCGGCGCTTTTTGCTCTGACGGTCGAGCTGCTCGAGCACGTTCGCGGCGCGCGCCCGCGGGAGGCTGTCTTCGCGACGATGGACCAGCATGGCGGCCGCCGGTACTACGAGGACCTCCTGGCCGGGGCGTTCCCCATGCACCGGGTGCGGACCGTGGACGAGACCGGGCCGCGCCGGCGCTATGAGGTGGCGGGCGCCGGGGGCGCGCCGCTGGTTCTCGAAATCGGCCCGGCGGCCGAGACGTGGAGTCTGGCGGCGGCGCTGGCGTCGATGACCGCGAAGTATGTGCGGGAGCTGCACATGTACCAGATCAACGGCTACTTCTGCCGTCTCCTCCCCGAGCTCGCCCCGACGGCGGGGTACGGGCCGGACGGGCTGCGGTTCGCGGCCGAGGTCCGCCCGGCGCTGGAGGCCGACGGGGTGCCGATGGAGGCGATGCTGCGCATGCGATAGGGGAGCGGGAGCCGCCGATGGGCGTTCAGAAGTGGAGCGACGATACGCTGGTGGTGCGGCTCGCGGACGACCCGCAGCTCTCGGAAGACATGAACGAAATCCACGCCCGCCTCGACGTCGCGTGCGGCGACGTGGTGCTCGACCTGACGGACCTGGAGCTGCTGACTTCGAGCGGAATCTCGAAGCTGCTCCGGATTCGAAAACGTCAGCTCGACTCGGGCCGCCGGCTGATCCTCGCCTCGCCGGAGGATCGGGTCTGGAGCGTGTTCCTGGCGACGGCGCTCGACGCGATCTTCGAGTTCGTGCCCGATGTCAGCGAAGCGCTCGCGCGCTTGGAGACGGAGAAACGCTAGAACACGGCCAAAGGGCGTGCGAACCGTCGCCCTGAACTTCAAGCCCTGAACGTGTTTCAGACCTCCTTCGCGTCGATGAAGGGCATGAGGCGGCGAAGCTCGCGGCCGACCGTCTCGATGTGACGCTCGCGCTCCTCGGCTTCGAGGGCCTTGAACCGCTTACTGCCCGCGCGGCACTCCTCGACCCACTCCTTCGCGAAGGTGCCGTCCTGGATGTCGGCCAGGAGCTTCTTCATGCGCTCCCGCACGGCCTCGTCGATGAGCATGTCGCCGCGCGTCAGGCCCCCGTACTCCGCCGTGTTCGACACGCTGTACCACATGTAGCTGAGTCCGCCCTGGACGAGGAGCTTGACGATGAGGTTCAGCTCGTGGAGCACCTCGAAGTACGCGAGCTCCGGTTGGTACCCGGCGTCGACGAGGGTCTTGAAGCCCGCCTTGATGAGGCTCGTCACCCCGCCGCAGAGGACCGCCTGCTCGCCGAAGAGGTCCGTCTCGGTCTCCTCGGCGTAGGTGGTCTCGAGGACGCCCGCCCGGGCGGCGCCGAGGCCTTTGGCGTAGGCCATCGCGAGGTCGCGGGCCGTGCCGGAGGCGTCCTGATGCACGGCGAAGAGGGCCGGCACGCCCGCCCCGTCGACGTACTGCTCGCGGACCGTGTGGCCGGGGCCCTTCGGGGCCACCATGATGACGTCGACGCTCTCGGGCGGCACGATTTGCTTGAAGTGGATGTTGAAGCCGTGCGAGAATCCGAGGGCCTTGCCCGCTTCGAGGTTCGGGCCGATCTCGGCCTCATAGACCTTCGGCTGAATCTCGTCGGGCAGGAGAATCTGCACCAGGTCGGCCTGCTGAGTGACGTCGGCGGCAGAGGTGGGCCTGAACCCGTGTTCGACGGCCAGCTTGTAGTTGTCGGTGCCCTCGAGCTCGCCCACCAGGACCTGGACGCCGGAGTCGCGGAGGTTCTGAGCCTGGGCGTGGCCCTGGCTGCCGTAGCCGATGATGCCGACGGTCTTCGAGAGGATCGGCTCGAAGTCGATGTCGTCGTCGTGGTACACCTTGGCCATGGGTCTCTCCTTCTCGCGTTTTCGTGCCGGGCCGCGCGCGGTCAGTCGCCGCGGTCCATGGCGATGCGTCCCGTGCGGACCACCTCGCGGATGCCATAGGGTTTTATGAGGTCGAGGAACGCCTCGATCTTCTTCTCGGGACCGGCGATCTCGACGGTCAGGTGCTTCGGGCCGATGTCGACGATCTTGCCGCGAAAGACGTTCGTGATCTCGAAGATCTCGTTCCGTTTCTCCGGGCGGGCGGCCACCTTGACGAGCATCAGGTCCCGCTCGATGACGTCCTTGCCGGCGAAGTCGGAGACCTTGATGACGTCGATGATCTTGCCGAGCTGCTTGCGGACCTGCTCGAGGACCGCGTCGTCGCCGCGCACCACGACGGTCATGCGGCTGCGCGTGGGATCCTCGGTCTCGCCGACGGCGAGGCTGTCGATGTTGAATCCGCGCCCGGCAAAGAGGCCCGCGATGTGGGCCAGGACGCCCGGCTTGTTCTCGACGACGGCACTGATCACATGGCGCATGGCCCGAGGCTCCTCGCGCGAAACGAAGCGGGATTTTACCTGTTGAGGAGGCCCCCAGCAAGCGGAAACCCCGGACCATTCAAGGGCTGCGGGCCCGGGGGCCGGCTTAAGGCTTCTTTCAGGCCAAACAACAGGCCCTTTTGTGTACAATACCCGTGCTCTCAGAGACCACAGGGGAGACGCCCATGGATCCTATCTTTCGCCGCGCCAAGGAAAACCCCATCCTGACGTCCGAGGACATGCCCGTCCGGGCCGAGGCGGTCCTCAACCCCGGGGCCACGGAGCAGGACGGCAGGGTGGCCCTGCTGGTGCGGGCCGAGCACGCCAGCGGGTTCTCCGACGTCTACGTGGCCCGAAGCTCGAACGGGGTCACGGACTGGGAGGTCGCCCCGGAGCCGCTCCTGGAGCACGGCCTGCCCAAGATGCGCTACGAGTCCTGGGGATGCGAGGACCCGCGCGTCGTCTTCCTCGAGGAACACGAGTGCTGGTACATCACGTACACGGCGTATTCGCCGGCGGGGGCGGCGGTGGGGCTGGCGAAGTCGGCGGACCTGGAGACGGCCGAGCGGGTGGGCTTGATCTTCTCGCCGAACAACAAGGACGCGGCTCTGTTTCCGCGGGAGGTGGGCGAGCGGTTCGTCGTCGTGCACCGGCCGGACGCGGGGGGGGGCATCGAGAACATCTGGATCGCCTTCTCGCCCGACCTCCTTCACTGGGGCGAGCCGCACTGCGTCCTCCCGGAGGGGGCCGGGCCCGCTTGGGACGCCCACAAGGTCGGTGCCGGGCCGCCCCCCGTCGAGACCGACAACGGGTGGCTGATCCTCTACCACGGCGTCAAGATGTACGCCGGGCAGATGGCCTACCGCGTGGGCGCGGCGATGCTCGATCGCGACCAGCCGCACAAGGTCATCGGCCGCACCCGCGAGAACATCTTCAAGGCCTCGGCGATTTACGAGATGGCCGGCCTCGTCCCCAACGTCGTCTTCCCGACGGGCATGCTCCTTCGGGGCGACGAACTCTGGGTCTACTACGGAGCCGCCGACACGACCATCTGCCTGGCCGTGGCGAAGCTCCAGGACGTGCTGAATCTCCTGGAGCCGGAGGAGCACGTGGAGACGTGACGTAAGCGAAAGGACAAAGGGACGGAGGCACGCGGGGGACGAGCGAGCGAAGAGGCGGCACAGCGCCCTTCGTCCCTCTGTGCCTCCGTCCCTTGGCGTTACGCCATGCCCCCGATCATGCGGTCGATGGCCTCGCCCGCGGGGACCATGGGGAACACGTTCTCCTCGGCGTCGACCATGAAGTCGAGGACCCAGACCTCGCGATCGGCGAAGGCTTCCTCCAGGGCGGGCCGGACGTCGTCCGGGTCTGTGATCCGTCGTCCCCGGGCCCCGTAGGCCTCGGCGACGCGGACGAAGTCCGGGTTGCCCGTCAGGACCGTCCCGGCGTAGCGCCGGTTGTAGAAGAGCTCCTGCCACTGCCGCACCATGCCCAGGTACCCGTTGTTGAGGATACAAATCTTGACGGGGATGCCCTCGTGGACGGCGGGGGCGAGCTCCTGGATGTTCATCTGGATGGACCCGTCGCCGGCCACGTCGACGACGATGGCGTCGGGTCGGCCGACCTGGGCGCCGATGGCTGCGGGGAAGCCGTAACCCATCGTCCCCAGCCCGCCGGAGGAGATGAAATGGCGCGGCCGGGTGTGGGTGAACCACTGGGCCGCCCACATCTGGTTCTGACCCACCTCGGTGCAGACGACGGCCTTGCCCTCGGACGCCTCGCAGATCTGCTGGACGACGTGCTGGGGTTTCAATGTGCCCCCGTTGGCGTACGCCAGCGGGTGCTTGGCCTTCCACTCGGCGATGCGGTCCATCCAGGGCTTGCGCTCGCGGCGCTCGACGCCCTCGAGGAGCCCTTCGAGGATGTTGCCCGCGTCGCCCACGACGGGGATGTCCACCCGGATGTTCTTGGAGATCGACGAGGGGTCGACGTCCATGTGGATGATGGTGGCGCCGGGGGCGAAGTGGCGGATGTCGCCGGTGATGCGGTCGTCGAACCGCGCGCCGACGGCGATCAGGAGGTCCGCCTCCTGGATGGCGTAGTTGGCGTAGGCCGTCCCGTGCATGCCCAGCATCTTGAGGCTCAGAGGATCGTCCTCGGGGAAGGCCCCGAGGCCCATGAGCGTGGTGGTGACGGGCACGTTCGCCTTGCGGGCAACCTTCGTCAGGAGTTCCGAGGCGCCCGCAATGACCACCCCGCCTCCCGCGTAGAGCACCGGCCGCTCGGAGGCGTTGATGGCGTCGGCGGCCCGCCGGATCTGGCGGCGGTTTCCCTTGACGACGGGCTTGTAGCCCGGGAGCTCGGCCCGGTCGGGCAGGGGCCGGTCGGTCGTCGCCACGGAGACGTCGGACGGGATGTCGATGAGCACGGGGCCTGGCCGGCCGGTGCGGGCGATGTGGAACGCCGCCCGGAGCACCTCGCCCAGGTTCCGAACGTCCTTGACGAGGTACGTGTGTTTGGTGCATGGACGGGCGATGCCCGTGATGTCCGCCTCCTGGAAGGCATCGTTGCCGATCAGGTGGGTTTTGACCTGGCCGGTGATGGCGACCATAGGCACGGAGTCGAAGTTGGCGGTGGCGAGGGCCGTGACGAGGTTCGTCGCCCCCGGGCCGCTCGTGGCCAGGCAGACGCCGACCCGCCCGGTGGCCCGAGCGTAGCCGTCGGCCGCGTGGCCCGCGCCCTGCTCGTGCCGCATCAGGACGAACCGAAGGTCCGGGTCGTCGTAGAGGGCGTCGAGGATGGGGATGACGGCCCCACCGGGGATGCCGAAGAGGACGTCGACGCCCTCGGCCTTGAGGGCTTCCAAGAGAACGTGCGCACCGTTGCGCTCGGACATGGGACGGCTCCTTTCGTCGTGGGCGTCCGCCGGTGGGACGAATCGCCCGGTTCCTGCGAGTCGGGACCTGATCCCGACCCCGTGGTCGCGACGCCGGCGAGGCGCCGCGCCCCGGCGACCGGCCTCCGCAGCCGACCACCGTCCTCCGTAAGCCGCCCCTTCAGGGGGGCTGAGAAACTATACATCAGCCTTGCGCACAAAGCAAGAGGATGTGGCCCCGGAAGCTTCGCCGCCCCTGGGCCCGTTCTCTCCGGCTTGGGCGTGGGGACGTCTGCCTTTGCCCATCGCCCCTAAAGCGCCCGCAAGCGGGACGGCAAAACGGCCCATGGCAAGGGCCTGCCCCGGGTCTCTGCCTACATAATTCCCGCGCCGAACTCCGGGCCGGCCTTGGCCTGGCCGGGTGGCGGGGGCTTGCCGGGCATCTCCTCCTCGGACTCCGGGATGATGGGCTCGGCTGTGCCTTCCGGCTCGGGCTCCGGCGCGGGCTCGAGCTCCGGCGTGGGCTCGGGGGGCGTTTCCTCGGGAGCGGGCGTCGGCTCGGTCGCCTCCGCGACGGAGGTCGTCTCCTCCTCGGCCGGTGTGTCCTCGGCGGGCGGGGCTTCCTCGGGCCGTCCGGCCCGGGCCCGTTCCTCGTCGTAGGCCTCGAGGACGGCGGCCTCGAAGCGGGCGCGACACTCGGAGTTGATGGGATGGGCGACGTCGGCGTGGAGCTTGCCCTGCTCATCCTCGTCCGAGACGCGGTTCTCCGAGAGCCGGTTCCCGCAGTCGTTGCAGTACTTGGCACGCAGATGGTTCTTGCCGCCGCACTTCGGACAGTGGTCCGTCAGCTTGCGGGAGGGCATGGCGACGAACAGTCCGTGGGTGCCCTCGATGACCTTGAGGTCCCGCACGACGAACTCCCCGTCGAGGGTCATTGTGCAGAACGCCTTGAGCCGGTCGGCGGAGTGGGGCGACAGTTTCACGGTGACGTTGGTGACCTGCATGGGGGTATCTCCTGTTGAGCTTTCGTGCGTCGGGCCAGTTGGACGACGAGGCTCTCGGCGCCCGTCGTTCGGGCCGCGTCGGCCCAGCGTCGGGCGTCGGCGGCCGTGTCGGCCAAGGCGAACCAGGCCGAGCCGCTGCCGGTCATGCCGACGGCCCGTGCCCCGGCCTCCCTGAATATTCGACGAAAATCGACTTGTGACTTTTGCACCTTCCGGGCGGCCGGTTCGAGATCGTTCACGAGCAACGGGACCGCTTCGGCCGCCGAACCGCCGAGCGCCGCGAGAATGGCCGTCGCGGGCGGGCCGTCCGAGGCCGGCTCCAGACCGTCGTAGGCCGCGTACACCTCTGCCGTCGGGTGACCGTAGTCGGGCCAGGCGAGGGCGGCCCACCATCGGCAGGCGGCGTCGGTGGGCTGTATGCGCTCGCCCCGGCCGCGCATCACGGCGACAGGCGTCGAGAAGAAAAGAGGCACGTCACTCCCGATCTCGGCCCCCAAGGCCGCGAGCGCCTCGGTCGCCAGGCCGCATCCCCACAGGGCGTCGAGGCCCGCGAGGGCGGCGGCGGCGTCGGCCGATCCGCCCCCCAGGCCGAGCCCGGGGGGGATGCGCTTCTCCAGCTCGATCCGCGCCCCGCGTGTCTCGTGGACGAGCTTCGCCAGCGCCCGCGCGGCCCGGAGGACGAGGTTGTCCTCGCCCGGGGGGACCTCGCGACCCGAGACCTCGAGACTCAGGGTTGCGGCGGGGTGGAAGCGGAGCGTGTCGGCCAAGTCGACGGCGACCACGACGCTTTCCAGCTCGTGGAAGCCGTCCGGCCGTCGCCCGAGCACCCGGAGCGTGAGGTTGATCTTGGCGGGCACCCGAACTTCGAAAGCTCGATTCCTCTCACGGACGTCGATCATGGTGCCGCCCCTGCCGGACTCATCTCGTTCCTGCTCACTGGCGCGGCGGGTGCGCCGGCGGCGGCGTTCGTACTCGATTATACGCGGCCCTCGGAAAGGGGTGAATGGCAAAAGCAGACGACGCGGTACCG
>CAYWVR010000064.1:0-9678 GCA_964461715.1 uncultured Anaerolineales bacterium | reverse complement strand
AGTCGCCGGCGTCGTAGTAGCGGCTGAAGAAGGCGTGCAGGTGGTTCAGGATGGCGGCTTCGAGGGCCGGCCGGGTCTCGGCGCCGGAGGCGCGGGCCTGGATGGCCAGGTAGCGCTTCCCCGGGGGGGTGCCGTGCCACTTCTCGGCCAGCACGCCGTCGCCGTCGAGGGCGTCCTCGCCGAAATTCTCGCGTATCTGCTCGGCCAGTTCCTTGAGTTCCTCGGCCGCGCGGGCATCGCCGGCCAGGATGCCGCGTGAGAGCTCCTGACCGACCGCGTCCAGGAGGTCCTTCCGGATGAACCGCTCGACGGCGTCGCGCTTGAGGTTCATGATGCGGTAGATGCCGAAGTCCAGGTCGGCGCAGTCGAACTGGAACATGTCTCGCAGCAGCCGCTGGAACTTCGCGCGTGGGTCTTCCATGGCGCGTTTCCTCCTGCCTGCCCTGACCGCCTGGACGCCGACTTCGGCGTCCCGCCGACCGAAGAATCGGGCGTCAGGAATACCACGAAACGCCGCCGGAAGCAAGGCTGAGGGGCCGCAGGACGCTGAGCACTCTACGCGCGGCAGTGCTGGAATCAAAGGACTTGGTGTCTGTCGTGAATCAGTCTCTGGGCGACACTTCGCTTGCCCGGCCTGTCATGCGGCCGTGGACGGGCTCGAGCGGGTGTTGGCGCGTGTCCGCGCCGGGGCGAAGGAGCTCGATGCCAAGGTCCTCGGGGAGCGTGCCCTGGGCACGGCCGAGGTCAGCCAGGCTGGTGTTAAAGGCGAGCAACGCCTGGGCGTAGTCGCGCTCGGCCTGGGCGAGAACGTCCTGGGCGGCGAGAAGGTCGAAGTTCGACGTCTGGCCGAGTTCGAAGCGGGCGAGCTCCCCGCTGACGGTCGCGCGGGCGGCCTCACGTGCCTTGAGTGCCGCATCGACCTCGTCCTTGGCGGCTGTGACGCCGCGGACAGCCAGGTTCACCTCCTGGATCGCGCGGGCCGCTGCGCGGTCGGCCACGAGAAGCGCCTGCTCGTACTCCACGCGGCGCTTCAGATGCTCGGCGCCTGCGGCGCGGTTGCCGAGGGGAACCTCCAGTTCCAACCCGGCCGACCAATCGAACGGCCCCCCGGGGTTCTGATCGCCCACGGCGCCTCCGAGCCCCGTGTCGAGGCCATTCATCGTGTACTTCAAGACGGCGTCTAGTTTCGGGAGCCGCTCGTGACCGGCAACGTCGACTCGAATCCGCCCGGCTTCGATGGCCGTCCGGGCCCCGGCCACATCGGGCCGGTTCGCGAGGGCCTTGGAGACGGCCTCCGACCGGTCTACGGCAACGTGGACAAAGGCAAGTGCGTCGGCCGTAAGGACCTCCACGTCGCTATCCAGCGGGACGGCCCCCGAGTTGAGGAGCAGTTTGATCCGGTCGCCTGTGTTGCGGGTGCGTATTTGCGCCCGGACGAGCCGCGCGCGACGGGTCGCCAGGGCCGTCTTCGCCCGCTCGACGTCGACGTCCTTCGAGATGCCCTGGTCACGCCGGACACCCTCGCGGCGGAGCACCTCGGCCGCCTGGTCGGCCGATTCCTGTTCGATGCGGACGAGTTCCCGGTCGAACGCGAGTTGCCAGTACACGCCGGCGACCTCGGCCAGGACATCGATAAGTTTCTGGCGGAAGTCCTCGAAGGAGATTTCGGTATTCAGGGTGGCCACACGGATGACCGCCCGGTTGACCATCGGGCCGGCGCCGCGCAAGAGAGGGTGCTTGAGTTGGGCCGTGAGGTTGGCGCGGTATTGCGGGTCCGGGAAGGTCAGCGTGCTGTTCGTGTCCAGGTAGTCGAGGTTCTCGAAGAGGGCGAACTCGCCACCCGTGATGAAGCGCTTCCGAAGCCCGCCCTGGAAGTTCCACGTCTCCTCGTCCAGTTCGCCGCGCGTGACGCCTGTGTCGAGAAGGCTTTGGATGGGCCGGCCCACGCCGCCAAAGGTGGTTGAGGCGAAGGCAGCCGGGTCGAAAACAGCCTCGGCCAGGGTGATATCAGTCGCCGTCCGCACGGGTTCGTAACCGGCGATTTGGACATCATGGTTTCCGGCGAGGGCGTAGCGGATGGCCTCCAGCATGGTGAGCGACACGGGCCCTTCGGGCGCTGGCACCTTGGCCTCGGGGGTCGGCGTCGGCGGCGCTGGCGTCGGGGCCGCGGCGCGCGGCACGCCCCTACCGGTGTGTGGCAAGGGCGCCTGGCGGCGCATTGCCTCGAAGCCTGTGCCGCAGCCGACGGCCAGCGCGGCGGCGCCAAGCGCCAGCCCGACCATTCCTGCCAACTGGAGCGCCGGCGACCTGTGCATTACGTCTCCTTTCCGGCGAAGCCGAGGTATTCGTCCAGCCAGTCATCGGTCCGAAGGACGCCTTTCCTCTGGCGGAGGGCCTGCCTCTCGGCCCGGCGCTGGGCGGCGTCGAACAGGCGTCGCGTCGTGCGGGAGGAGACCTCGCGGCCGCTCGCGCCGAACCGCTTCCGAAGCGCCCCGCCAAGGTGCGGCGCGTGCCGCCTGACGAGTTCATCCTCGAGGCAGACGAAGGCGCCGGCGCTCCCGGGGTCGCCTTGTCGGGCGCATCGGCCGAAGAGTTGCCGGTCGATCCGGCCGGCCTCGTGCCGCTCGGTCGCAAGGACCCGAAGTCCGCCCTCCTCGGCTACCCCTCGCCCGAGTTTGATGTCGGTGCCGCGCCCCGCCATGTTCGTCGCGACGGTGATCCGGCCGGCCTGCCCGGCCCCGGCGACGATCTGGGCCTCCTCGGCATGGCGGACGGCGTTCAGAACCTGGTGCTCGAGGCCCTTGGCCCGGAGCATCTCGCTTAGGTGCTCGCTCGCCCGGACGCTCCGCGTGCCCACGAGGACCGGCCGCCCCTCGGCGTGAACGCGACGGATTTCCTCGACCACCGCCGCCCACTTGGCCTCCTCGGTCGCGAACACGCGGTCGGGTTCGACCCGCCGGATGCACGGCCGGTTCGTCGGGATGACCACCACAGGGCGCCTGTAGATCTGCCAGAACTCCTTCCAGGCCTCGGCCGCCGTCCCGGTCATACCCGAGAGCGTCCGGTACATCCGGAAGAACCGCTGAAAACTGATCCTCGCATACGTATCCTTCGGCAGATTGACCGTCAGGCCTTCCTTGGCCTCGATGGCTTGGTGGAGGCCGTCGCGCCACGTCCGGTCGGGCATCAGCCGGCCGGTGAATTCATCCACGATGACGACCTTGCCCTCTTGCACGACGTACTGCTTGTCGCGGAGGAAGAACTCGCGGGCCGTCAGGGCCTGGACGACGAGTTCCTCGGCCCGGCGGGCGCCGCTCCAGAGGCCGCCGAGGGGGGCCGCCAGGCCGGCCAGGCGCTTCTGGCCGTCGGCCGTCAGATTCACCTCGCGGTACCGCTCGTCTGAGCGGAAGTCGCGGCCGACCTCCAGGCCCGCGGCCAGGTCGACCGCTTCCCGGTAGGCTCCGACCTCCTCCGGGTTGGGGGCGTCGCCCGAGATAATGAGGGGCGTGACGGCCTCGTCGATGAGGATCGAGTCGGCCTCGTCGACAATGGCGAACTCCAGGCCCCGCTGGACGAGCCGGTCGGTGCCGCTCCCGCGGCCGTCGGCGATCTTCGCAAGGAGCGCCGCCTCCAGGCCCCTGAGGCGGCCCATCGCCAGCCGGTCCCTCAGGAAGTCGGCCGTCACCTCCTTGTTCGTCAGGTACGTGATGTCGGCCGCATAGGCCCGGCGCCGCTCGGCCGGCGGCGTGGCCTGCTCGATCGGCGCGACCGAAAGACCCAGGAAGCGGTAGACCGGGGCCATCCACTCGGCGTCGCGGCGGGCCAGGTAGTCGTTTACGGTGACGACGTGACACCCGCGGCCGCGCCAGCCGGCAACGGCTGCGGGCATCGTCGCGGCAAGGGTCTTTCCCTCGCCCGTTGCCATCTCGACGATGCAGCCCGCTTCGAGAGCAAGCGCTGCGGCCACCTGGACGAGGAACGGCCGCTCGCTGAGTTGGCGGGCAGCCACCTCGCGGACCAGGGCGAACGCCCGCCGCCGGTCCTCGGGCGACTCGCGCCGCCGCCGGAACCGCTCGCGGAAGTCCTCGGCCATCGCCCGGAGCGCCGCGTCGGTCTTCTCGGCGAACTCTTTCTCGAGCGCGACGACCCGCGCGGCCAGAGCGAGGAATCGGCGCGTGCGCGGCACGAGCCGCCCTGCCGCGCCCGTCGCCGCCTGCCAGGCGGCATCGAGGCCTTTCGGGAGGTCGCCGCCCGACGGCCGCCGCGCAAGCACCCGCCACATTGTGCTCGGAACCCCGGTCACGTCAGAGGTGGTACCTCCTCTGAATGAGTTGCAGGAGGGCGTGCCAGGCCTGGAAGGCGAGGGGCCGAGGCGGCAACTCGAACCGCACGATGACCCGCTGGCCCAGGTGCAGAAGGTCATGCCGCTCGGGCCGGATGCGGATCTCGAAGAGCCGCTCGGCCGCCTGGCGGCCTTTCGGGTCCTGGGGATCGACCTGGACCGACCCGCCGGCCGTGACGGCCAGGGCCGCAAACGGCAACTCTTCCTGCCCCGCCGGCAGGACCCGCTCGATGCGCCCCACGAGGTGGATATCGGGCCGGCGGCGGACGCGGACTTCGACCTCGGGCCGGGCCTTCAGGTGCAGGGACTCGGCCGCGCCTGCGGCCTCATTCGCCCTTTTCCTCGGGGGCGCCTTCTCGATGAGCATCGGCCCGACGTCCTGGTCGGCGAAGACGCGGATGACCACCTCGCCCGGCCGGGCCACCAGGCCGACCTGCTCACCGCGCTTCAGGTACCGTCCCAGCGTCTCGTCGATCTCGGGCGCGATCCACACACCCGTGATCGGCGGCGCAAGGTCGAGCGCCGCGATCTCGCGCTCCAGCCGCGGCCGCTTCTTCTCGCGCAGCATCGCCAGGCGCTCTTCATAGAACTGCCTCTCGGCTTCGGTCTCGGCGCTGCGGCGCTGGCGTTCCATGCGGTCGATGTCGAGCAGCAGGAGGTTGTGGTCGTCCCTGAGGTCCGGGTTCTCGGCCTTGACAAGGGGCGGCCCATCGGGCTGCACCTCTCTGTCCGAGGGCAGGTACTCGGCGACGAAACCATCGGCCCCCATGTGGACGACCTCGAACTCGACCGGCTCGACGATCCCCTCGACGCGGTGCCGCTCGGGCGCGGGGACCACGCCGAGGCCCCCCGCCAGGAGGGCGACGGCCACGACCGTCGAGAGGACAGCCCGCAGCCGGACGCGCTCCAGTTCGCCGCTCGTCGCGAGGTACCGGACGAACTTCACCGCCGGCACCACGATCCAGCCGACCAGGGCCCCCAGGCCGAAGCCCACGGCCACGAAGAAGAGTTCCTTCGGCAGCCGGTTCCCGAGGAACAGGATGATCCGGATCGAGATGAAAATCCGAAAGACGAGAGAGGCGAGGCCGTAGACGATGAACCACGCCCGTTCGCCCCAGGAATGGGCGGGGTTCTGCGGCCGCCGCACGCCCCAGGCATATCGCCGCGCCAGGTAATAGAGGTAGCCGCGGGCCCGCTGGTAGAGGTTCGGAATCTCCAGCAGGTCCGACAGAATGTAGTAACCGTCGAACCGCAGCAAGGGGTTCCCGTTAAAGAGGAGCGTCGAGACGCTGGCGATGAAGATGACGTTGAAGGCAATCGTGCGGAGCGTACCCGGGGCGGTCCGCGACCAGACGACGGCCGCCACGGCCGCGATGGCCAGTTCAGCCAGCATCCCCGCCGCCCCGACCACGGCCCGCCGCCACTTGCTCCGGAAGGCCCACGCGCTCGATGCGTCCATGTACGGCAGCGGCATGAACACAAGAAGCATGACGCCCATGACGTGGACTTCGCCGCCGGTGCCCTCCCGCCGGCCGAACCACTTGCAGGCGAAGGCGTGGCTGAACTCGTGGATGACCTTGACGATCACCATGCTGGCATAGAGGAGCCAGAGGTTGTCGAGTTCGAGGATGTGCTCGCTCTGGCGCGAGAGTTCCCCAAACCGGCCGATGACGGCGTGCAGGCCGAAGCCGATGAGAATCAGCCAGAGGATGAAGCCCGGCCAGGTGAACAGGCGACCCACCACGCCGGCCCACCGCTCGAGGATCCGGTCCGGGTCGAGGAGCGGGATCCGGACGAACAAGAGGTTCAGCAGATACCCTTGCACCTCACGGGTCACCCGGCGGCGGTAGCGCCGGAAGAGGCCCTCGGCATCCGGCGGCAGGTCGGCGTACAGCAGGTTCGAGGTGTAGAGTTGGCCGAGGAGGTTGATCGCCTCGCCCTGCGTGGGCGCGGCGTCCCCCAGGTGCTCGGCCGTGGTGCGCCAGGCCTGGGCGACCGTCCGGCGGCCGTCCAGCAGGCCCACGAACCGGTACGCCGCCTCGCTCACCCGGAAGAACTGGTTGCTCGCGGGATCCTCAAGGACATACCAGAGCTGCCCGCGGAAGTGCTGTCGGCAGACCTGGACCGTCGAACGCAAGCGCGGCCGGAGGTCGGCCACCCGGTACCACGACTCGCTGAATGTCGGGCGATCAACCGGCAACGGTCCCCCCTCACGGCATGGCGCCTACAGCCACAACTTCATCCGCACCCAATTGACGAGCCGTCGCGTCCAGATCCAGGCGTAGCGCCGCCGGCCGGCGTTGACCTTCCCGATGCCCTCCATCCCGGGCCGCATCCGTGACCGGTCGAGCGACTCGAGGCGCACCCGCACCTTGAAGACGTTGTTGCCCTTGACGACCTCGGCCACCGGGCTGACGCGCGTGACCTCGAACGTGATGGGACGTTCGGGGTGGGCGGCCGTCGCCAGGACGCCCGTGCCCCCCACCTTGACCTCGGGCACCAGGTCTTCCGGCACGGCGAGTTCGGCGTACATGTCCTCGATGGGCGAGACCTCAAAGAGCACCTGCCCCGCGTCGACCTTCGGCTGGGAGAGGTGCTTCAGGTCGCCCTTCGTCACCAGGCCGTCGATGGGCGAGATGACGGTCGCCTGGTCGATGTGCCGCTGGGCCCGGCGCATGCGGACCTCCGCCTGGCGGGCCTGGATCTCGGCCATCTGGGCCTCGTCCGTCCGGCCCTTGCTCATGGCGATGGCCTGTTCCTTCAGGTGCGCCGCCCGAGCGATCTGGGCGTCCTCCAACTCGTCATAGAACGGTTCGGTGTCCAGGCGCGCCAGGACGGTCTTTCCCGCCTCGACGGGATCGCCCGGCTCGACGGTCGCCTCCTCCAGGTACCCCTCGAACGGCGCCGAAATGACCCGATTCTCGGTTGCCTTGAGGACGAACGGGGCCTCGACCCGGTACTCGCCCTTGGCGAAGACGAGGAAGATTGCGGCGCCCAGACAGGCGACGGCCGCGAGTTTCATCCAGGTGTGTTTCGGTCCGATGACCGCGGACAGGCCGCTTCGCACCGCCCCCGCCGCCCGGGCGCCCAACCAGCGGTCTCCTCTTTCGAGGGCCACCAGGCGCGCCGCACAGAGGTCTACCGCAAGGCGCAGCGTCTCGACCTCCTCCACCGTGAACGGCTGATCGGCCGGCCGCTCAAGCGTCAGGACCGCTGGCACCTCGCCATTGTGCCGAACCGGCAGGCTCACAATCGCGGTCGGTCCGTGCCGCGCCGAGAGGTCCCCGGCCGCGCGGCTGACCGTGGTCGATTCCGGGCCCGCCGGGTGAATCACCTCGGCGTCCTGGTCGAGGCACTCTTCCATCGCCGCCTCGATATCCTGGACGAGCCGCATCTTGCGGCTGAATTTCTCGGTGTGGCTCATCGCCCGAAGGCGGACGTACCGGCCCCTGAGGAACCCCAGGCCCACCCGGTCGCAGCCCCACCGCGACGCAACTTCGTTGCACAAGGCCATGGCGGCCCCGTGGAACCGGGCCTGCTCGTTTACCGCCGCCAAAGTCTCCAGGGCCTGCCTGAGGCGCGCAAGGTCCGCCCCCCGGCGCGCCAGCGCAAGACGCATCTCGTACAGGTTGAGAAGGCTGGAGGTCAGGGCCAGCCGCTCGCGGGCCGCGAGGAGCATTCCCTCGTCGGCCGCCTCCACGAGGTACGCCCCGACGCCCTGGACGCCGCGCTGCCCGCTCAGCGGCAGGAGGATCAGGTGCCGCCGGTCCGGCTGGCCGTAGAGGTCGTCCGGGGCATGGACGGCGCCGGTGACGCAGGCGTTCTCGGCGGCGACCTGGGAAGCCGCCTCGACTGCCGTTGCAAGCCAGACGGGGGCGGTCGCGCCCTCAGGCAGCGGCGGGTA
Source organism: uncultured Anaerolineales bacterium (assembly GCA_964461715.1). GTDB lineage: Bacteria > Planctomycetota > Phycisphaerae > FEN-1346 > FEN-1346 > CAYWVR01. The sequence goes on along the minus strand of CAYWVR010000064.1, from coordinate 1,432 downwards.
GACCGCCAGCACCTCCGCCCGGCCGTCCGGAGCGCCGCGAAGGACCGCCCCGCCGCTCGCGCTCCCCACGCGGCACTGAAGCATCAGGAGGCCGCCCAGGAACTCGGCGGGCGAGCCGTCGAACCGGCTCAGACGGTCCAGAAGTTCGGCCGTCCCCGGCTCAGGGCCGCTGGAAGACGGCTCGGCAGTGTGTGCGCGGTCAACCGGCATGGGTCACGGCCCCGGTCTGTGGGTACAGCTATGCGTCGGCCTTGCGGCGCTTGGCGACGTCCATCTCGAGTTCGCCGAACTGCTGCTCGTGCCGCCGGATGAGTTGCGAGAGCGTGATCGCCAGCCGCTTGGCCGAGTAATAGTTCATGATCACCCGCTCCGAGATCTGAAAGACGATCTCCGGCTGGCCCTGCTGCTGGGCCGCGGGATTCACGAGGTTCAGCCCGAAGTCCAGGATCACCTCTTCGGCCGTGCCGTTGGTGCGGAACGCGTTGGCGTAACAGGTCTTCATGTTCTGTTCGTTCATGCGGATCCGAACTTGGCGCTGGCCGGTCTGCTCCCGGGCCTGCTCCTCGATAGGTTTCTCGCCCGCCGGTGACGGTTCTGTATGGTCCACCATTCTCTCACTCCTTGCCTGAAAGGGGCCTGTTGGTTTCTGATGTCGAAGTACCGGCGCCGCCTGCTGCCGCCTGGGCCGGCCCGGCGAGGAAGGTTACTCGGACCCGTTCGCCGGCAGGACGGCCAGCGGGGTTCGGGACTTCAACGCGGACACGCAGGGTGTCGCTGGCCGCATCTGCCACCGCCGCGACATTGACGATGCGGCCGTTGGCCGAATCGGCCGCTGCGTTGGACGAGCCGGCGAAGGCCACTCGCGCCGCCCCGCCGCTGGCCAGGCCGCGAGCCTCGGCAAGCGGGACAGGGACGTCCATCCACAACGGATCGATGGTGACGATGCGGATGACGGGCTTGAGGGGCTCCGGCGACTCGCCGGCCTCGACCGCTACCTCTTCAACCCGGCCCGCCAAGGGGCTGACGAGCCGCATCCGCTCGATCCGGGCCTTCAGTTCCTCGGCCTTGCGGCCGTCCTGGGCGTGCTCAAAACGGGCGAGTTTGAGGCTGAGTTCGGCGATCCGAACGTCGAGGCGCGCGTGGGCGACTTCCCACTCGGTTGCGGCACCCTTCGTTTGGGCCCATTCGAGTTTTTTGAGGTCTTCCTGCTTCTTCAGCCTGTCCCTTGTCAGGAAGTCGGCGATGGACGTGGCCTGGAGGCTGGGCTTGTAGTCGGTCTGGACCGTGCCGTAGTCGAAGACGAACCGGTAGAAGAGCGGCGCGGTCCCGGGGGCGTCGTTTTCGGGCGGGGCCGTGTCGTGTACGGGCTGGACCTCGCGGATGTGGTCGAGGGTGTAGAGGTCGTACTCGAAAACGCCCCAGAACGGTTCGT
>CAYWVR010000063.1:0-9767 GCA_964461715.1 uncultured Anaerolineales bacterium | reverse complement strand
CCCCACTACCCCCCGAAAAGTCGCAAAAAGTGTGTCGCTTAGGGATAAACCGTTTCACGAATCCCGCCAAACGTATGGCATACGATATGAACGTATTCTTCAGGATTGCCCCCGACTCCCCGGCCCGACCCCCGTCCTCATCCGAAATCCGAGAGATCGTGAAAGAATTCCCAAATCCCGCGCGAACCCCCGGAAACGGACGCCGCCACAATGCTCGTGAAAGGCGTAACGGCGTTACGAAGATCACACAGGCAAAGCATGAAACCGTTCCCACGCGGCCGGATGGCCGGAGTCTCTCGGCCACCATATCGCCATGGCTGGGTGTGGCCGGGGCCGGTGCAGAGGCCCCTCAGGGGTCCAATGTCGTCGCGATGCGGACTGTCTCGGGTGCGAAAGGCAAGAGGAGGGCGCCCAAGGGGTCGGGGATCAGCGCGGCGAGGATGCTTTGAGGGATGAGAGGGCGGGGGCGGGGCGGCCGGGTTTCAGGATCAGATAGTAGAGGCGGCCCTCGTGCATGGCGCGGCCGGCCAGGTCGCCGGCGGCGTCGCCGACGCCCAGGTACACGTCGGCCCGGCCGGGGGCCCGGATCGCCCCGCCCGCGTCCTGGTCCAGCATGAACGCCCTGTAAGGGGCCTCTACGACCCCGTTCTCGCGGTGTTGCGGCAGGACGGTCTCGACGTAGGCCGGGGCCGCGGGCGGGAAGATGGACTTGTCCGTCGCGATCGACCGCCAGGGCATGACGGGCTCGTTCAGGCATCCGCGGGGGCGGCCGTCGGGGATGTCCTCGAAGAAGATGAACCGGGGATTCTGCCACGTCAGGGGACGGACCTGGTCCGGATGGGCCGCAAAGTACGCCAGCATGGCCGGAAGACCCGCCCGACGCCCAACCAGGCCCCTTTCGACCATCTCCGCCCTGAGGCTCCGGTATGCGTGGCCGTTGTGGGCCGCATAGCCGACCGTCTCCATCGTGCCGTCCGGCATCCGGAGGCGGGCCGAGCCCTGGACGTGGCAGACATAGGCCGCAAACGGATCGGCCAGCCAAACCAGCTCCAGGCCCTCGTAGAGGCCCTCGGACTCGATCGTGCGGCGGTCGGGCATGGGCGTCGCGGGGGAGCCGTCGGGGTTCTTGACGAGGGCGGGCGGCATTGCGTAGAGGGGGTGCCGGAAGCGGCCCCGGCGGACGGGCGAAGCGTCGAAAATGGGCGTATAGTAGCCCGTAAAGAGCACGGTGCCGCCATCGTCGCACCCGATGGAGATGTAGACGTCGAAGTCGAGGCGGAGGACGGCGTTCATCTCCGTAGCCGGGAGGCGCATGGCCACGAGGGCTCGGAGGGCCCGGAGGCTCTTGACGACATCCTCGTGAGTGATATCGCCGACCGGGTACGGCCCGTGGCTGGAGGGCTTGGCAAGATAGGAAAGGCTGCGGTCGATGGCGGCCTCCATGGAGCGCAGATTGGTGCAGGCGAGGGTAAAATCGGGGATTTCGGCCGGGTCGGTGAGCTTCCGGAGGGCCGCTTCGCCGGGAGGGAGGGGCCGCTCGTAGTCGATCTCGAGGGGCCCTTCGAGGCGTTCGGGCTTGCGGCAACCGGTCGTAAGGGCCGTAAGGAGGGCAAGAAGGGCGAGCGGTGCAAGGCATCTCATCGGGCGGGTCTCCGGACCAGGGGCGGGACGTCACAGGGACCCGCAGATTATGCGGCCGGGGGGCCCGTCCTGTCAAGCGCCGGGGAACCCATGCCGACTCCTCGTTTGAGAGTCGCCGGTCCGCGCGGGGCCGTCGTGGGTTCAAGCACCGGGCGAAGAGAGGGGAAACCACCGCTTGGGAGGCGTCGGATAATGCGATTCGCATGGCTTTTGACGGGCTTGGCGCTGATCTCAGGGTCGGTTCAGGGGGCCGCGGAGGGTTCCCTGGCCGAGCCGCCGCATTGGCCCGTGGCCTTCAAGCTGCCCGAGGCGCTCGGCGGCAAGGTTGAGGGGAAGGGGTCGGAAAAGGCGGACGTCGGCGTCTGGACGCCGCCCGGGGCCGAGCGCATCCGCGCGATGCTCATCGTGCCCAACAACTCCGACTCGAAACACGTCGCCGAGCACGGGAAGCTCCGCGAGGTGGCCGCAAAGCACGAGATGGGCATCGTCTACCTCCGCCACTTCCAGACGGCCATCGAGCACCGTAAGGAGGCCCCGACGGAGGCGGATCGCATCTTTAGGGTCCTGGACCGTGTGGCCGAGGAGACGGGCATCGAGGAGTTCCGCCACGCTCCGTGGATCACGTTCGGGAAGTCGTCGCGGGGCGAATTCCCGTTCCGCATGGCGTGGCTCTTCCCGAAACGGACGATCGCCTCGATCTCCTACCACGCCGAGACGCCCACGTGGCCCATGCTGGAGTGGGCGAAGCTCGACGGCGAGACCCTCCTGCACCTGAGCGCCAACGGCGAGACGGAGTGGGGCGGCACGTGGTTCAATCATGTCCGGCCGGCCCTCCTCAACTACCGGGCCCGCACCGCGTGGCTGCCGCACCAGGTGGTGGCGCGCGGCGTGGGGCACGGGGACTATCCCGACGCCCACGGCTCCTCCGGCTGGGGCAAACCCGTCCAGGGCGAGACGACGAGCTGCCTCCGCATCTGGGACTACATCGCCCTGTTCATCGACAAGGCCCTCCCGCTCCGCGTCCCGGCCGACGCGTACCCCACGAAGGGGCCCGTCGAACTGAAGCCGGTCGACCCGGCCACGGGGTACCTGATCGACCCGTTCGCCGTGGAGGACCTCTTCGGCGTGCCGCACCTGACGCTCGAAAAGGGCCCGAACGGGTACCTGCCGAACGCGGGCGTCGACGATGCGCCCGTCAGCGGGCACGCGGCCTTCGCCCCGCCGGAGGGCTTCGAGGTGCCGGAGGGCGTGCCGGTCGTCACGCCGGATACGGAGGTCCAGGGCCTGAAGGACTGGGTCCTGGCGGACCAGGGCGGCCACGTCATGAAGGCCGATCCGATGCTCGATCTGGGCGACCTGGCAAAGCTGACTCCCAAGCCCGGCGACACGGTAACGATCGACGGCCGGACCCTCACCTTCCGCCGCATCGAGCCGAAACAGGTGGCCCCGGAAGGCGGCGTGCGGGTGCCCGGCAGCAAGTACACGCTCCTGGCCTACGCGGTGATCGAGGTCCCCAAGGAGACGACGTTCAAGCTCCGGGCCCCCTTTACGGCAGCGACGCGACAGCAGGTGGTGCTGGCGGGGGTTGGGCTTCGCGACAAGCAGGTGGTGGAGCTGGCCCCGGGGCGGTATCCGCTGCTGGTGGCCGTGCGGATGGCCGTCAAGTGGGGCCGCATCGGGCCCTGGTTCGAGACGGTGACGGCCGAGGAGGTCGCCCTGGCCCGCGAGATCCAGGCGGAGGCGGATCGTCTCGCTGCCGCCAAGGCGAAGCTGGAGTCCGAGGGCGGCCCGTCGCTCGATGCCCTGATCCGGCCGGCCGCCGACGTGCCCGAGGACGAGCGCAAGCGGATGTTCTGGGTCGCCGACCGCGATCAGGCGGAGGCGTGGCTCGAGTTGCATAATGTCAAGGACCGCAACGTCAAGATCGGCGGGGCGAAGTAGACCCGCCTGTCCCGAAAGGAGTGGATGGATGCGACACGTTCTGACACTGGCCGTGCTGGGAGTGGGGACCCTGGTCATGGGGGCCGCGGCATATGCGGCCGAGGACGCGGCGAAGGCCAAGGCGGCGGAGTCGCTGGCGGAACCGCCCGCGTGGCCCATCGGGATGCGGCTCTCGGACGAGATGGTCGGCGCCAAGGCCGCCAAGCGGAAGGACCGCAAGGCGGACGTCCTGATCTGGCTGCCCCCGGAGGCCAAGCGCATCCGAGCCATGGCGCTCGTCCCGAACAACACCGACTCGAAGAACTTCCACGAGTACGAGCCGTTCCGAAAGGTCCTCGCGAAGTACGAGATGGGCATCGTCTACCTGCGGGCCTTCTACACCGGCATCGAGTACCACCACAAGAAGCCCGTCTCGACGCCTCCCGCCGCCCCCGACCGTATCCTGAAGCTCCTGGAGTTGGTGGTCCAGGAGACGGGCATCAAGGAGTTCCGCCACGCCCCATGGATCACGTTCGGCAAGTCGTCGCGGGGCGAGTTCCCGTTCCGGATGGGGTGGATCTACCCGAAACGGACCATCGCCTCGATCTCCTACCACGCCGAGACGCCCACGTGGCCTATCCCCGACTGGGCCGCACCCCAGGACCAGACGATCCTGCACCTGAGCGCCAATGGCCAGGAGGAGTGGTCCGGAACGTGGTACCGGGCCGTGCGGCCGTCGCTCCTGAATTACCGCCGCAACACGCCCTGGTTGCCCCACCAGATCGTCGGCCACGGCGTGGGACACGGCAACTACGTCGACGCCCACGGCGCGGACGGCTGGGGCAAGCCCGTGTCGGAGGGCACGATGAGCGTCCTCCGCATCTGGGACTACATCACGCGATTCGTGGACCAGGCCCTCGAACTTCGCCTGCCGGAGACGGGCTACCCGACGGACGGGCCGCTGACGCTCAAGCAGGTCGAGGCCGCCCGGGGATACCTGGTGCACCCACGGGCCGTGGAGGAGCTGCTGGGCACGAAGTGGTTCGCCTTCCGCGAGGTCGAGGGCACGTATCCGATCATCCCCTGGCCCGACGAAGAGCACCCCGTCTGGGACACCGAGCAGGGCGAGGTGGACCCGAAGCTCCTCATCCGCAAGGCCACCGACGTGCCCGAGGCCGAGCGCGAGGACTATCTCTGGATTCCCGACCGCGACCTGGCCGAGGCGTGGCTGAAGGTCATGAACGTCGAGAAGCTGGACGTGCCCATCGGCGGCGAATGACCGCCGCGACCCGAAACCCGATAGGCCCTTGACCCGGCGCCCGGCAGCGGGTATCGTTCCCAGATAGGAATTGCTCAGACTAAGGGCGCCCGGGTGCCGGTGACGAGGGACGAGGTTGAGCGGCGGATGCGCACGTTCGAGGAGACGTGCCGCGCCGAGGGCCTGCGCGTCACCCACCAGCGGACGGAAATCTTCCGGACCCTCGCCTCCACCGACGCGCACCCGGACGCCGAAGCCGTCCACCGCGAGGTGCATGGCCGCATCCCGGCGATCAGCCTCGATACGGTCTACCGGACGCTGGCGACGCTCGAGGAGCACGGGCTTATCCGCCGGACCGGGGTGCTGGGCGGACCGGCTCGTTTCGACGCCAACGTCGGCGAGCATCACCACTTCATCTGCACCGAGTGCGGGGCCGTCCAGGACTTCCAGAGCGAGGCCCTTGACGATCTGCCCCTGCCGAAGTCCGTCGCGTCCTTCGGGCGCGTCGGCTCCACCCAGGTCCAGGTGCGCGGCGTGTGCCGCGCGTGCCTCGGCGACAAGGGCCCGGGATGATCACGGGAAAAGACCGTTTTCCATTTGCGCCTTTCTCAGTAAGAGCTACGATTTAGGAACGCCTACAAAAAGGGAGAACCGCCATGGCCGGCAAGAAGAAGACAAAAGCAAAGAAGGAGAAGAAGGCCGCGGAAGAGAAACTGACCACGGCCTGGGGTATGCCCGTCGAGGATGACCAGAACACGATGACCGCCGGTCCGCACGGGCCCGCCCTCATGCAGGACGTGCACCTGGCGGAGAAGTTGGCCCACTTCAACCGCGAGCGGATCCCCGAGCGCGTCGTCCACGCCAAGGGCGCGGGGGCCTACGGCGTCTTCGAGTGCACGGCCGACATGTCGAAGTACACCCGGGCGGCGTTTCTCTCGAAGCCCGGGAAGAAGACGGAGGTGTTCGTTCGGTTCTCGACGGTCGGCGGGGAAAAGGGATCGGCCGACTCGGCGCGGGACCCGCGCGGCTTCGCCGTCAAATTCTACACCGAGGAGGGCAACTATGACATGACCGGAAACAACACCCCGGTCTTCTTCATCCGCGACCCCCTCAAGTTCCCCGACTTCATCCACACCCAGAAACGGCACCCCGCCACGCACGCCCCCGACGCCGACATGTTCTGGGACTTCCTCTCGCTGACCCCCGAATCGATCCACCAGGTCACGATCCTCTTCTCGGACCGCGGCACGCCGCGCTCCTACCGCCACATGAACGGCTACAGCAGCCACACGTTCAAGTGGTACGACGCCGAGGGCGAGTCCTTCTGGGTCCAATACCACTTCAAGACCGATCAGGGCATCGAGAACCTGACGCGCGAGGAGGCGACGCGCCTGGCGGGCGAGGACCCCGACCACGCCACGAAAGACCTCTACGAGGCCGTCGCGCGGGGCGAGTTCCCCTCCTGGCGCGTCTCCGTCCAAATCATGCCCGTCGCCGAGGCCGAGGACTACCGCTGGGACGTCTTCGACATCACCAAGGTCTGGCCCCACGAGGACTACCCGCTCATCGAGATCGGCCGCCTGACCCTGAATCGCAATCCCGAGAACTACTTCGCCGACGTCGAGCAGGCCGCCTTCTGTCCCGGAAACTTCGTGCCGGGCATCGCCGCCTCGCCCGACAAGATGCTCCAGGCCCGGCTCGTCTCCTACCACGACGCCCACCTCTACCGTCTGGGCACAAACTACCAGCTCCTGCCCGTCAACGCCCCGAAAGCCTGCCCCGCCGCCAACTACCAGCGCGACGGTTCCATGCGCTTTGACGCGAACGGCGGCCGCGGGCCAAACTACTGGCCCAACTCGATGGGCGGGCCCGAGCCCGACCCCTCCGCCGGCGAGCCGCCCTTCGACGTGCAAGGTCCGGTCGCCCGCCATCCGCAGACCCTGACCGACGACGATTTCGTTCAGGCGGGGGAGCTCTACCGCCGCGTCATGGACGACGGGGCCCGAGAACGCCTCATCGGAAACATCGTCTCGCACCTCGGCGCCGCCCGGAAACGCATCCGGCGCCGCCAGGCGGCCCTGTTCTTCAAGGCGGATGAGGATTACGGCCGGCGCGTCGCCGAAGGGCTGGGCCTGGACGTCAAGGAGGTCGAGAAGCTGGCCGCGATGTCCCAGGAGGACCGTGTGAAAGCCACCACGGCGTGAACCGCGACGCGTGGTACGATGCTGGAAACGATGGAACGAACCCCCATGCAGCATGAAAGGAGCCGCACGATGGAAAATGGAGGCAGGATGCCGCTGATCGGCGAGAAGGCCCCCTCGTTCAAGGCCGAGACGACCCAGGGGCCGCTCTCGTTCCCCGACGACTTCAAGGGCAAGTGGGTGGTCTTCTTCAGCCACCCGGCGGACTTCACGCCCGTCTGCACGACGGAGTTCATGACGTTCGCGTCGATGGCCGGGGACTTCCGCAAGCTGAACTGCGAGCTGCTGGGCCTCTCGATCGACTCGACCTACAGCCACATCGCGTGGCTCCGGACGATCAAGGAAAAGATCGAGTACAAGGGCATGAAGGACGTCGAGGTCCAGTTCCCCGTCATCAGCGACCTCACGATGGAGGTGGCCAAGGCGTTCGGGATGCTCCAGCCCCAGGCCAGCACGACCCAGGCCGTCCGGGCCGTCTTCCTGATCGACCCGAAGGCCGTCGTCCGGGCCATCCTCTATTACCCCTTGTCGAACGGGCGCAACATGGAGGAAGTCAAACGCCTGCTCGTCGCCATGCAGCACTCCGACGAACACGGCGTCGCCACGCCCGCCAACTGGCAGCTCGGCGACGACGTCATCGTCCCGCCGCCCGGCTCGTGCGGCACGGCGAAGGAGCGGGTCGAGAAGCCCGCCGCCGGCATGAAGGTGCTCGACTGGTTCATGGTCATGAAGCCCTGCCCCCACGGCAAGGGCAAGTAGCCTCGCGGCCGACCGGCCGTTCCCGGGCGTAGCAGGAGGCGGCCGCGTATCGGTGCGAGGCCTCGGAGGTCCCGCGGGCGAGGAACTTCGAGGCGTACCAACGCCCCTCGGCCACGATGTCGGTCCCGTCGCGATGGATGTTGAAATCGTCGCGGCCGAAGATGACGCCCTCGCTCCGGAAGTTGGCGGGGCCGTGGGGAGCTTCCCTCGTTGATAGACGCCCAGCAGGGCCCGGGCCAGCGATTTCCGGGTGCCTGCCGTTCCTCCTTTCACACGGCGAGTCGTTTGACTTCGCCGATTCCTGTGCTACACTGAGAACGCACGGGAGCTGGGATGGGTCGGCGTGCAAGGGGTGCGCCGGCCACATTCGTCACGTTGGCAGCAAGACCGTGAGCCTGCCCAAAGGGGGGTATTCCATGACTCGTCAGACCACTTCGCTTCGTTCCCCGCGCCGTTTGACCCGCCTCGTTCTGGCTACCGCTTTGCTGCTTTGGGCGACGGGACCTGCCCTTGACGCCGCCGCCCACGCGGCCACCACCTGGGACGGGGGCAACGGAGATTGGCGCGACGACGCCCGGTGGACGCCCGCCACCGCGCCCAATGCCACGGACGTCGACGTCGAGATTGACGGCGGCAAGACGGGGACGGACTCCACCGTCACGCTCGACATGAACGCCGACGTGCTCTCGCTGACCGTGGACGCCGGCGACGCCCTGGGCATCGCGAACGGGTCCCTGCTGGACGTGAACGGCGGGGGCGTGGCCAACGACGGGCAGATCACGCTCGACGCCCTGGGCACGAGCACCGCTGGCACGTACCTGTACTTCCGGGGCAACCAGTCGCTGACCGGCACGGGCGAGGTCGTCCTCTCCGACGATCCGCAGAACATCGTCCGGCCCGCCACCGACGCCGACACCCTGACCCACGAGACCGGCCACACCATCCGCGGGGCCGGGAAACTGCTCCAGAACCTCGGCGGGATGATCAACCAGGGCACCATCCTCGCCGAGGGCGGTTATGCGCTTGTCATCGATCCCGGGTCGCCCGGCTTCACGAACCAGGGCACGCTCCGGGCGGTTGGCACGGGCGGCCTCAGGCTTCAGAACGGTTCGGTCAACAACTTCGGCGAGACCATCGAGGTGGCCGACGGTTCCGTCCTGGACCTCGATAATGTGGATCTGGTGGGCGGTACCCTGGCCGCCACCGGCGCCGGGACCGGACAGGTCCTCGCCGGCAACGGCTGCGACTTCGACGCCGTGACCGTCGACGCCGGCACCACGGTGGACCAGGCCAACGGCGACATCGTCGACATCGTCGGCGGCCTGGTGAACGAGGGGACGTGGAATCTGAATTCCATCGGCGCGAGCACCGCCGGCACGTACCTCAGGTTCCAGGGCAGCCAGACGCTGGGCGGCGCGGGCAAGGTCGTCATGACGGACGACCCGAACAACGCCCTCTATAACGGGGCCGACGACCAGACGCTCACGCTTGGGGCGGACCACACCATCCGCGGGGCGGGGCAACTCGTCAAGAACATCGGCGGGATGATCAACCAGGGCACCATCCTCGCCGAGGGCGCCCATCCCCTCCTCATCGACCCCGGGACGCCCGGCTTCACGAACCAGGGCACGCTCCGGGCCATCGGCCCCGGCGGGTTGAGACTCCAGAACGGGGCCTTTCTCAACATGGGGGCCACGGTCGAGGTGGCCGACGGCTCCGTCCTGGACCTCCGTAACGCCGGCCTTGTGGGCGGCCATCTCGCCGCCACGGGCGCCGGCACGGGCCAAATCCTCGCCGGCAACGGCTGCGACTTCGACGCCGTCACCGTCGACGCCGACACCACGGTGGACCAGGCCAACGGCGACATCGTCGACATCGTCGGCGGCCTGGTGAACGAGGGGACGTGGAATCTGAACGCCACCGGCGGCAGCAGCGCCGGCACGTACCTCAGGTTCCAGGGCAGCCAGACGCTGGGCGGCTCGGGCAAG
>CAYWVR010000062.1:0-10054 GCA_964461715.1 uncultured Anaerolineales bacterium | reverse complement strand
GGGCTTTGCCGCTGGGCATCCTGTTCGCCTTGGCCTTCTGCCCGCCGTCGATTGCCTTGTTTCTCAGCGCCCTGGTGATTTCGCTGGAACATGGCTCAACCGTGTTGCCGCCGGTGGCCTACGGCATCGGCACGGCCGTTCCGGTCATCGCCTTCGCGCTGGTGATTGCTTTCGCTAGCCAGTACGTCGGCAAGGCGTTTAACGCGATGACCAAGATCGAATGGTGGTTCCGGTTGATCACCGGCCTCATCTTCGTGATGGTCGGCGTCTATTACACCCTGACGCACATCTATGGGCTGCGTCTGTCATTCTGAGAGAGAGGCGGAACATGAGCATATTCAAGAAGGCGTTGATTGTCTCGGATCTCAGCGAGCCGTCCGAAAAGTTCCTCCAAGGCAAGGTCGGCCTGCGCAGCCTGGGCGTTGACCATGTCGTCCTGGCCTTCTGCCTGCGCCTCCACGAGGTGCGAGGCGTCCGTGCCCATGTCGAAGACATTCTCCGGGACGATCTTGACCGATGCCGGCTGAGGCTGGAAACCGAGGGATACGCGGCCGAAACCGAAATGCTTCTCGGCGACCCTCGCGTCGAGGTGAACCGCTTGGCTATGGACAAGAGCTGCGACCTGGTCGTTGTCGGCTCCCGGGTACACAGCCTGGCCGGCGATGTGTTCTTGGGCGGCGCCGCTGCGGAGGTGCTGCACAGCTGCCGACTGCCGCTGCTGGTTGCCCGCATCCATCAGGACAAGGACGGTCAGCGAGAAGGTCCGCCGGCCTCATTGGATCGCGTGCTGTTCCCTACCGACTTCTCGGAAAACGCCGAGCATGCATTCCAAACCGTCCGGATGCTGACCGCCGGTGGTGTGAAGTCGGTTGTCCTGATGCACGTGCAGGATCGCACCAAGATCGACCGCCATCTCAAGGAGCGACTGGAAGAGTTCAACGCCATCGACGGCGAGCGGCTGGAGCGGATGAAAGAGCAGCTCATGTCACAGGGCGCAGAGGACGTCCAGGTCGAGCTGCCTTACGGCCTGCCGTTCGAGGAAATTCTCCGCCGCACGCGCCAAGGCGACATCTCGCTGGCCGTCATGGGCAACCAGGGCCGAGGGTTCATCCGCGAGATATTCCTCGGCAGCGTCAGCCACAACGTCGCTCGACACGCCCCCGTGCCGACACTGTTAATTCCGGCCTTGCGATAGCGAGCGGGATCGGTGGCGACAGACCGCACGCGTCCGTGGCGCCCGTGCCCAAGGCGCTGCGGAGGCGGGGGCAAGCCGCCGCAATCCACGCACGGCTCGCCGCGCGACACCTTGTCCCTTGAACCCGGGACCCGGAACGTCAGTCGACCACCGGCTTCGCGGGCGTCACTTCCGGCCGCACATCCTGGATCGACAGGTGGATCGCGTGGCGGCCCAGAGCGACGCCTTTGCCACGCAGGGCCCCGGACTCGAGATCCAGGCCCCGCCCGCTGCCCGGCGTGTCCTCGTAGCGGCTGGTGCCGGCCAGCGCGCGGCGGATGAAGGCGGCGACGTCCTTCGTGGAGACGCGCTCCTTGGCGGCGGGCGCCTCGCCGGCGCCGATCACGACGAGGTCGGTCGTGTAGCCCTCGATGAGCTTCGCCTGGAGATGTTTGAACAGCGCGCGGCAGCCGAAGAGCTCGAGGCCGACGACCCGGCCGGTCCGCATGTCGGCGACGGCGATCCCGACGGTCTCGGGCGGGCTGAACTTGCCGAGCGACTTGTGGGCCGCGTCGTGCTCCTGCTGGACCTTGTCGGCGTTCAGGACCTCTTCGAGGCTTTCGGTCGGGCTGGCGGTCCCGATGGAGCGGGCGGCTTTGCGAACGTCGGTCCAGACCTCGCCTTGGGCGGCCCCGCGGTTGATGCGGTCCCGCAGGCGGGCCGGGGCGAGGTTCGCGGAACCCTCGAAATCCTTGCCGCCAGCCCACCGGCTCCGCTCGACGCAGAAGACGGCGACCGCCACCCGCTGGCGGGCCTCGATGACGGTATCCTTCTTGACGATACGGGTCTGCTTTCCGCCCCTGACGATCTCTCCGCTCATCAGGAACACGGTTCGGTCGCCCGTGTTCTCCATGAGAACCTCGGGGACGGCGGCGTCGTCCTTCTCGGTGATCGTGAGATGCCCGGCGGCCGCGGCCTGGTCCATGGTGGCCCAGTCGCCCGGGGCCTGCTTCCCACCGAAGCGGAGGGGGAACACGAGCATGTTCTTGTGCGTGCGCGGCGCGTCGACCGCCAGGTCCTCCAGGAGCGTCGCCACCTCCGGCACGTGGCTGCCCTTCGCAGGCGGGACGGGCTCGACGTCGGGGGCCGGGCGTCGCGAGGTTTTCTCGCCCTCCGCCTCCTCGATGTACGAGGCCCCGACGACGGCCGCGAGGGTCCCGGCCGCGAGGATTGTGAGCGACAGAACCGTCCATGGTCGATTGCGCGAAAGTCTCATGGTCCGTCTCCTTGCCGTCGTGCGGCGGCGCTGAGGGTGCCTATGGAGTTGGACGCGAAGCCAACCGTCGCGGTTCATGCAAAGAACGGCGAGGCCCGAAATCCGAAGGACGGAGGATACGGCAAACGGCAAGGATCGCCCTCCGGCTTCCGCCGCGCGGGCCGCTGCTTCGGGCTTCGTCATGGGCTGTTTCCATGCGGACTCGGCATTCGGATTTCGGGTTTCGTCGTTTTTCGTGGCGCCCTTCGCCCTTGCACTCCGACCGCGCCACCGGTAGCATGTCGCGCATCGAAAGCGCTGCACGTCTCCAGACAGGACGGGAACCGCCATGCTCGGGAAGGTCCGCAGCGTCGGGGTCTTCGGGATTGATGGGTATATGGCGGAGGTCGAGTTCGACGTCCGCGACGGGATCGCGGCCACCGTTGTCGTCGGGCTGCCGGATGCGGCGGTGAAGGAGTCGAAGGACCGCGTCATCGCGGCGATCCGGAACTCCGGGTACCGATGGCCGACCGACGTGCGGATCACCATCAACCTGGCCCCCGCCGACACGAAGAAGGAGGGGCCAGCCTTCGACCTGCCGCTCGCCCTGGCCGCCCTCTCGGCGACGGGCCAGCTCCTCTCCGATCGCCTCCGCGACTATGCCGCCGTCGGCGAGCTCGCGCTCGACGGGTCGCTGCGGCCGGTCAGAGGGGCCCTCTCGATGGCCCTGGCCGCGCGCGACGCGGGCTTGGCGGGCCTCATCGTTCCGGCCGACAACGCGCGGGAGGCGGCGGTGGTGCGGGGGGTCGAGGTGGTCCCGGTCGGCGCGCTTGCGCAGGCGGCGGGGTTCCTGGCGGGCGAGCTGGCCGTCGAGCCGTCGGCCGTGGACCTGGAGGCGGCGCTGGAGGCGTCGCGCGACGGCGAGGTCGACTTCTCGGACGTGCGCGGACAGGAGCACGCGAAGCGCGCCCTGGTGATCGCCGCGGCGGGCGGGCATAATGTCCTCATGATCGGACCGCCGGGGGCCGGCAAGACGATGCTGGCGCGGCGGTTGCCGACGATCCTGCCGCCGCTGGAGCTGGAGGAATCGCTCGAAACGACCCGCGTCCATTCGAGCGTCGGCCTCGTGCCGCCCGGGCGGGCGATTCTCGGCACGCGCCCGTTCCGGGCCCCGCACCACACGACGAGCGAGGCGGGCCTGGTGGGCGGCGGGACGATTCCGACGCCGGGCGAAGTGAGCCTCGCCCATCACGGGGTGCTCTTCCTGGACGAGTTGCCGGAGTTCAACCGGCACACGCTGGAGGTGCTGCGGCAGCCCCTCGAAGACGGCCTGGTGACGATCAGCCGGGCCCAGGCCAGCCTCACGTTCCCCGCGCGGATCATGCTCGTGGCCGCACTGAATCCGTGTCCTTGCGGCTATATGACCGACCCGAAACGCGAGTGCCACTGCACGCCCCGCCAGGTCCAGGCGTACATGGGCAAGATCAGCGGGCCGCTGTTGGATCGGATCGACATCCACCTCGAAGTCCCCGCGGTCCCCTATCGAGAGCTGCGCGGCAAGGGCCAGGGCTCCACCAGCGCCCGTATGCGCGACGACGTCCAGGCCGCGCGCCGCACGCAGGCGGCCCGCTTCGGCGACGGCCGCACCACCAACGCTCGCATGACCCATCGGCAGGTCCGCGCGCACGCGAAGCTCGACGCGGCGGGGGAGAGCCTCCTGAAGCAGGCGATGATGGAGATGGGCCTCTCGGCCCGGGCCCACGACAAGGTTCTGCGGGTCGCCCGGACGATCGCCGACCTCGACGGCGCCGCCGACATCGGCGCAGCCCACCTCGCCGAGGCGATCCAGTACCGGAGGCTGGATCGGAACCTGTTTGCGTAGGGCCGGAGGCCGGGCGCCACGGGCGGCTTGCCTGTTCGTGTTCAACGCAACCGGCGCTCGAAGCGCACGGGCGGGCAAGCCGCTCGTGGCGCCCCCTCGTGATTCGACGCCAGAGCGGGCCCGAATCGCGCCGCACCTCCTTTCTTCATCCCCCGGATGGTACAATACCCGAGAGGAGGCGAGCGATGCTTCATGGGGACGCAGTCTACATCTATGCATTCGACTTGGCATACGACATGCGCCGGGAGCCGGTGCCGCAGCTCCTGGGGTGCCCGGTCGAGGAGTACGCCCTCGCCCCCTCGAAGCGGAGTCCGAAGCGGCTCTTCTTCTACCGCCCGCTGACGGCGACCCTTCCGCCCGAGACCCGCCGCGTCGCCGGCCGTACGGTCGAGGTGCACCGCAGCGTCAAGCTCTTCCGCGTCGGGGCGGTCAGCCTCCAGATCCGCGTACCCTTCGAGGCCGAGACGCTCGCGGAGCTGGTCGCCTGGCACGACCTCGCGTTCGAGTCCGGGACGCTCGAAACGGAGGTCGACGGGCTGGCGAGCCGGATTCGCGACGACGTCGCCCCGTGGTGCGTGCGGCCGGTCGAGCGCGTCGACCCGGGCGAGCCGTACACCGTCTTCGTCTTCGAGTCGCTCCCCGGCGAGGACGCCGAGCCGCCCGCGCGGGCGGAGGCGTGGCTCGAAGCCCATCGGCAGGAGGTGGCGGGCCTCCTGGCGTGCGAACCGGAGGCCGCGCGCCTGAGCCCGCGCGAGATCGCCGAGACCACCGGCCGCGTCCTCAGCTACTACGAGGACGATCTCGTCGTCGTCGACTGGGACGCGGCGATCGTGGCGGGCGAGCGAGAGGACCTTGGCGACGTCCTCCACGTCATGGAGCTCGCGAACGTCCAGCGGACCGAGCTGACCGTCTACGACCGGATGCTCGACGCGTCGCTCGAAGGGTCATACCGGGACCTGGGGCGGCGGACGCCGGCGTTTCGGCGGGGGGTGCGGCGAAACCTGCGGGAGCTGCGGGTCGACCTGGCGCGCCTCTCGGACGAGATCACGAACATCTCGAAGTTCTTCGGCGACTGGCACCTGGCGCGACTGTACCAGATTGTCCACGCCCGGTTCCACCTCTCGGACTGGCACCGCGCGATCGACGATAAGCTGAGCACCCTCGGCGACCTCTACGAACTCCTCCAGCAGGACCGGATGAACTTCTGGATGGTCGTCCTGGAGGCGACGATCGTCCTGCTGTTCATCCTTGACGTGATCCTGCTGGTGCTGGGGCTCTGACCTTGACGGGCCAAGTCCCCCGTAACCCGCCCCGCGTGTGGCGCGTTCAAAGGGACGCCGATGCGCGGGCCGGGTTCGCCGAGCGGGCCCGGCCGCGTTCGATTGACGTGGGAGACGCGCCCGTGAATCGTCCGTCCCGATTCGCCGCGGCCCTCGTCCTCGCTGCCGCGCTCGCGGCCCGGGCCGAGGCCCTCATCAACCTCCGCTACACGCCCGTCGACCTGGTGCGGCAATCGGAGCGGATTCTGAAGATCGAGGTCGGCCCCCCCGACGAGAGCGGCGCCGTGCCCGTGCGCGTGGCCCAGGCCCTTGCCGGGGCCGCCGCCCCGAAGCCCGCCCTCACGATCGCACGGGCCGACGCCAAGGTTCGCGACGAGTTCGCCGAGGCCGTCGGCGAGGGCGCCGGGGCCGAGGCCTACCTCTTCGCGGGCGACTTCTCCGGCGCGGCAGACGATGCGGCCCTGGCGGCGAACGTTCCGGTGGGCGTCCTACACGTTGACCTTGCGTGGTTCGGCCTCTTCCCGGCCGCGGGCGCCGGATTCCGTGTCGGTGCCGACACCCTCGCCATGAAAACCGTCTGGGCCGGCGACAACGAGATGCTCGGCGCCGTCGTCCGGTACATCCTCGACGATGGCCGGGCCGACGTGCCCGTCCAGGTCGGCGTCCAGTGGTGGATGGACGTGCGGCTCGGGGAGATGACGTGCCCGGTCGCGTCGCTCCTGGCGGCCGATTTCGCGGGCGAGGGGCGGCCCGGGCTGCTCGTCGCCTCGCCGGGCGGCGACCGGCTCTTCCGACCCACCGGTCCCGGCGGGGCCCTTCAGGATGCCACCGCCGACGCGGGCCTCGACACCACCTCCGCCTGTGCCGCCGTCGGCGACTACGACGGCGACGGGCGGCTCGATCTGGCTTCCAGCGACGGCCAAGGCGTGGTCCTTCGCCTGGCGAACGACGACGGCACGTTCCGGTCGGCGGGGGCGCAGGCGAACCTCGGGGCCGAGATCGTGAGTCTGGCGACCGTCGATGTCGGGGCGAAGGCCGCGGGGCTCGTCGCCGGGACGAAGGACGGGCCCGTGCTCCTCGTGCAGGGCGAGGGCGGCGTGTGGAAGGCCGAGCCGATCAGCGTGCGCCTCGCGGCGCCCACGCGGCCGGCGGGATGCGTGGCGGCGGACTTCGACGGCGACGGGCACACGGACCTCGTGGACGTGCGGCCGGGCGGCGTGCGGTACTTCAAGGGCGCCGGGCCGGGCGCCTGGGCGACGGAGCCCGTCTTGAGCGCCGCGGCGCTGGCGGGGAACCTCGCGGGTACGTTTGCCTCGGACTTCGACGGCGACGGGCGGCTGGACCTTTTGGTGTGGGGCGCGCGGGGCCTCTTCATCCTGGCCCACGAGGCCGAGGGTCGCTTCCGCGACACGCTCGCGGCCTCCGGGGAGGTGCCCTACAACTCGAAGTCGAACGTCGCCGACGCGGCCCCCTTTGACATCAATAACGACGGGCGGACGGAGTTCGTCGCGTGCTACGAGTACATCGGCATGCAACCGTTCTTCAATCGCGGGTTCCGCACGTTCGGCTACGGCATCGCGTTGGAGGCGGCTCAGAGCGAGCTGGCCGAGGGCGAGGCCATCCAGGCGGGCCAGCAGGCCGCCGCGGCCGCGGACTTCAACGGCGACGGGGCCCGCGACCTGGCCTTGGTGACGCGCGACGGGACGATCGTGGTTCTCTTCCGCGAGGCCGACGAGGGGCCGACGCTCGGCCTCGAAGTCGCCCTGCCATCCGAGCAACTCGGGCCGGTGACCGTGACGGCCACGGACGGCAAGCGTTCCCTGGGGGCTCGCGTCGCGCGCCCCGGCCGACCGGCGTTCTTCGGCAAGGTCGACAAGGGGCCGTTCGACCTCGCGTGGCGCAGCGCCGACGGCCGCGCGCACACGAAACGGATCATTGTCCTTAAGCCCACACGGATAGTGCTACATGAGCCATAGACAGCTATCATGATCGCGGTTGTCCCCGTCCTCATCAACCCGCTTCTGGTGCTCGTCCCGATCCTCGCGGGCATGGCCGTGGCCGTGGCGGGCATCCTCGTGCGCCTCTTCCGGCCGCAAGCCCTGAAGGCGGCGGCGAAGCTCGCGTGGCGGTCGAAGCTGCCGCTTGCGGTCGTGGCGATTGTCCTGGGCGGGGGAATCTGGGCGGCCCACGCGTTCTGGCCCGAGTTCGGCCCGGACGTGGGCGCGGCCGAGGGGGGAGAGGACTGGCCGATGATCCGCGGCGGACCGGCCCGTCTCGGCGCGCCGCCCGGCGGCGTGGGCCCCGCGCGCGGCGGGGTGCGATGGACCCGCACCGGGCCCGCCTTCTTCGCCTCGCCCGCCCTCGTCGGCAACCGCCTCTACGTGACCACCGCGCGCCTCGGCATGTTCGGCGGCGGGAGCGGCGTCATCCTTTGCCTGGACGCCGAGACAGGCGGGACGGTCTGGCAGTCCGCGCCCGACGGCTACCGGGCCACCTTCTCCTCGCCCGTCGTCTCGGGGCGGTATCTGGTCGTCGGCGAGGGGCTCCACATGACCCGCGACGCCCGCGTCGTCTGCCTCGACGTCGCACGCGGCGGCCGCGTCCTCTGGACTTGGCGCACCTCGAGCCACGTCGAATGCGCCCCGGTCATCCTGGAGGACCGCGTCGTCGTCGGCGCGGGAGACGACGGCTACTACTGCTTCGCCCTCGAACCGGATGAGAACGGCGAAGCCCGCCTCCTCTGGCACGTTGACGGAGCGCGATATCCCGACGCCGAGACAAGCCTCGCCGCCGCCGACGGCAAGATTTACGCGGGACTCGGGCTCGGGGGCATGGCCCTGTGCGTCCTCGATGCCGCCACCGGCGAGGAGCTCGCGCGGATTCGCACGGGACTGCCCGTCTTCAGCCCGCCCGCCATCGCCGGCGGCAAGCTCTACGTGGGCATGGGGACGGGCGACTATGTCAATCAGGCCGAGACCCTCGGCGAGCAGCCCGCGGGCGAGGTCTGGTGTCTCGACCTCGCCCGCATCGGCGAGGAGGGCTACACGGCCGACTGGCGGTTCAAGGTGGGCCGGACGGTGCTCGGGGCCGTCGCGGTGGCGGACGATTCGCTCTACTTCGGCTCGCGCGACGGGTTCGTCTATCGGCTCGGCCGCGACGGGTCGCTCCTTCGCAAGTGGAACGCGCGGGCGTCGATCGTCACGAGCCCCGCGGTGACCTCGGAGTATGTCTATGTGATGACGGACGCCGGGACGCTTTACGGCTTGGTGCGGGAGACGCTCGAACCGGTCTGGGAAGTGCAGGTCGGGACCGAGCCGCTCTTCATCAGCTCGCCCGCCGCGGGCCGCGGGCACGTGTACGTCGGGTCGCAGCACGACGGGCTGGTGTGCGCGGGCGAGCCGGGCCGGCCGCCCGTGCCGCTTTGGCCGGGGCACCTCGGCGGCCCGGGCCGCGCGGGGAGCGACGAGTCGCCGCTCCCGGCCTTCGGCGAGTTCCGGTGGCAGTACCCGCCCGAGGCGATGGGCACCGACGACGCCGCCCTCGTCACGGCCTCGCCCGCCGTCCTCGCGGGCCGCCTTTACGTGCCGCTGGCGGGCCAGGCGCGGCGCGGCCTCGTGTGCCTGCCCGTCCAGAAGGCCGCCGCGGAGGCCCCGCCGCCCGCGTGGACGCACGAGACGACGCATCCCGTGACCATTTCGCCCGCGGCGCGCGGCGAGACGGTCTTCGTGGTCGACGGGGCGCCGGGCGACGAGGGGCGGACGCTCGTCGCCCTCGCGGCGGCCGGCGGCGCGGTCCGGTGGACGCGGCCGGTCGAGGCCGCGGCGACGGGGATCGTCTCGGCGACGGACACGGGCGTCCTGGTGCAGCGCGAGGCAGGGCGCCTGGCACGCTTCGAGTTGGACGGTCGTCAGGCGTGGAGCGTCGAGGTCGGGCGGATGGCGGGTCTTCCGGAGGTGCTCGACGCGATGCTCGTCGTCGCGACGGTCGAGCCGCCGGCGTTGGCAGCCCTGGACCGTCCGACGGGGAAGGTGCTCTGGCGTGAGGCGGTCGCGGACGTGCCGGCGACGGCGCCCGTTGTCCGCGAGGGCGCCGTGTACCTCGGCACGCGAGTCGGCGTTCTGGCCCGCAGCCTTTTCGACGGGCGGCCGGTGCCCGCGTGGGACCTGGCGTGCGCGGGCGTCGCGGGCGAGCTGGCCGTCGCGGGCGACCTCTTGGCGTGCATCACGGTCGAAGGCGAGCTGGTCCTGGGGGGGCGGCTCGACGGGCTGGCGCGGCGGCGTGTGGCCGGGGCCGTGCCGGGCACGACGCCCATGATCGCGCGCGCGCGGGTTTACTGGATCGGCGAGGGCGCGATCATGCAGATGCCGCTCGACGACCCGAACGCGGCGCCGCAGCCGTGGACGGACGTCTCGTGGCTCGGGCGGCCGGCGGGGCCGATGGTGTTGGCCGGGTCGCGGCTCTAC
>CAYWVR010000061.1:0-10227 GCA_964461715.1 uncultured Anaerolineales bacterium | reverse complement strand
GGACGCTGCGGGGTGCCGCCGCCCACGCCGCCCTCCCTCGGCGGGGGACACGGCGGCAGTTTTCTCGCGTCTTATTCTGTTGACACGACCGGCTAAACACGCTAAACCCCCCTTCAAGCCCGAGGAAAACGGTTTTCCGCGGGTCCCATCCACGGGATGAGTGTCCGAGCACGCTTGAGCCGAAAAGGGACAATGCATGGCGAACGACAAGGACGTCCAGGTGGTGGTGGCCAGCCGGGTCAAGGAAGTCGTGAAGGCCCATGATATGCGCTCCGACGGATCGTTGCCCGACGCCGTCAACGAGAAGGTGCTCTGCATGCTCAAGGCCGCCGTCGAGCGTGCCAGAGAGAACAAGCGCGGTACGGTCCGTCCGTACGACCTGTAGCCGACGGGGGTCGGCGCCCGCGGCGCCCGCCCGCGGAAGATTACGTTCGCGTCGTCTCGCGCGGCACTCCCGCACACGGTGGGCGTGCCGCGCGCTTCCGTTTCGCTCCGATGGTGCGTCATGGGTTCCTGCGTCTTCGGCCCCGTCCCGTCCCGCCGCCTCGGGCGGTCGCTCGGAGTCGACCTCGTTCCCTTTAAGACGTGCACCTTCGACTGCATCTATTGCCAGCTCGGGCCCACGCCCCGGCCGACCCTCGAGCGCCGTGTCTTCGTGCCGGTGGCGACGGTTCTGGCCGACGTGCGTGCGGCCCTGGCCTCCGAGCCCGACGTCGTGACCCTGTCCGGCTCCGGCGAGCCGACGCTGCACGCCGAGGTCGGGGAGGTGATCGCAGGCCTCAAGGCCATGACGGAGCGGCCCGTGGTCGTGCTGACGAACGGGTCGCTGCTCGGCGACCCGGCGGTGCGGGCGGCCCTTCGGGAGGCGGACATCGTCTGCCCGTCGCTGGACGCCCATGACGAAGCCTCGTTCCGCCGCGTCAACCGTCCCCATCCCGGCCTTGACTTTGCCCGGCTCCTCGAAGGCCTGCGAGCCTTCCGACGAGAGTTCGCGGGCAAGCTGTGGCTCGAAGTCATGCTCCTGGCGGGCCTGACGGCCACGGAGGAGGCGGCGGGGCGACTGGCGGAGTCGGCCCGCTCCGTCGAACCGGACCGGATTCAGCTCAACACGGCCACGCGTCCGCCGGCGGACCCCGCGGCCCGTCCGGCCGACCGGGAGACGCTCGAGCGTCTGGCGCCCCGGTTCGGTCCCAAGGCCGAGGTCATCGCCGCCCGCGGCCCCTCGACCGAGACCCCGGCCCATGCCGCCCGCTGCGAGGACGTGCTGGCGATGCTGCGTCGCCGTCCCTGCACGATCAACGACGTCGCCTCGGGCCTCTCGATCCACCGCAACGAAGCCGTCAAGTACGTCGACGCGCTCCTCTCGGAGGGCCGTCTCCGCGCCGAACGGACGGGCGGCGAGGTCTACTACCGGGCGGTGCCGGGAGCGGCGGGGAGGCATAATTCTGTTGACGCGGGCGGCGCCCTGCCGATAGTGTGAGCGGCAGGGAAAGGTGTGTCCAGAGGGCGGCAGGGGGACATTGTATGCCGAAGGGCAGGGCACTGGTGTCGGCCCTCGTGGCCGTGGGCGTTCTCGTCGGAACGGTCCGGGCGGCCGTGCCTCCACCCGCCCCACCGCGCCCGGAGTCTGTCTTCCAACGTCAGGAGTTCTTCGACCGCGACACGCGCGCGCGTCTGGAGCGGGCCGCCCCCGCCGAGCAGAAGGCCCTCATCGAGTGGGGCGGCGTCTATATCCCCTCCTACACCTTCTTCAACGACCTGGCCAACGACCACGCGGGCGTCACGATCCAGGACCTGAGGCTCTGGACCCAGATTCAGATCGACTCGGTCCATCGCATCTACGCGCGCGGGGCCCTCCGCTACACGGACTGGTCCGCCGGCGATAGCCAGGGCTTCCGGGCCCACGACCTCGAGGGCATGAACCTCGAAGTCGGCTACTACGAGCTGGATGTCTCCGGGGCCGCGGCCAAGTACGCGGGACAGGCGTGGCCGGTCAATCTGCTGGTGCGCGGGGGGCGGCAGTACGTCGAAGTGGGGCGGGGCATCGCCCTTTCGGACTACCTCGACGTCGGCCTCTTTGAGCTGGAAACGCGAGACTTCACGATGATGGGCTTCGCGGGCCGCAGCATCGAGAGCCAGGACAACATCGACCGCTCCGCTCCGCACTTCACGCGCAGCCGCCGCACCTGGTACGGCCTCGAAATCAAGTGCGCCCGCATCCCGAACCACGAGCCGTACGTTTTCTGGGTGATGCAGCGGGACTGGTCGGAGGAGAAGCCGGAGGACCCGACCCAGGGCTACCGCTACGACTCGCAATACTTCGGCGTGGGCAGCCGGGGCAGCCTCTCGACGCGGACGCGATACGAGGTGGAGGCCCTCTGGGAGCACGGGACGAGTCACGCGTTCGGGCAGAACATCGAGACGGAGCCCGTCCGCGGGTTCGCGTTCGATACCCAGGTGGACCACTTTTTCGACGCGCCGGCCCAACCGGTGGTGAGCGTCGAGTACGCCTACGCATCGGGCGACTCCGACCGCCAGAGCGCCACGACGGCGATCCTCGGAAACCGGGTCGGCACCGACGACAAGGCCTTCCAGGGCTTCGGGTACGTGAACTCGGGCCTGGCGTTGGGGGCCCGGTTCACGAACCTCCAGTTTGTCCGCCTGGGCGGGCGGTTCACGCCGTACGACCGCAAGACCGAGTGCGGGCGAATCGACCTCGGGGCCAACTTCTACTTCCTCTGGAAGGCCAAGGAAGCCGGCCCGATCAGCGATCCGACCGCCATCAACAACTCGGCCGACCTGGGGCACGAGCTGGACCTCTTTGCCGAGTGGCGGATCTTCTCGGACCTCGCTTGGTCGATCCATTACGGGCGGTTCTGGCCCGGCGATGCCTACGGCGAGCGCCAGCCCCGCGACTTCTTCTTCTCGGCCCTGACGTTCAGCTTCTGAGGCTCGCCTCTCGACCCTTGGCGCGGCAGCGGGTCGTCGAAACGGGCCCGGGGGCCATTCATGTGAAGTGTGCGTCCACGGCGTACTCGAAGTCCTCGCGCGTCTGAATCCGCTGAAGCGCCACCCGGGCGCGCCGCGCGCCGGCGAAGCCTCGGGCATAGGTCTGGCCGATCTTGCGCATCAGGCGGACCGCCCCTACCTCGCCGAACTGGTCGACGAAGTCGGCGAAGTGCTCGAGGATCGCCTCGCGCCGCTCGCGCATCGACGGGGGCGCGTACGAGCCGCGATCGGCCAGCTCGCGAACCTGCCGGAAAATCCATGGGGCCCCGATGGCTCCGCGCGCGATGCTCGCGCCGGCGGCCCCCGTCTCGCGAAGCATCGCGAGCACGGACTCCGGACTCCGAAGGTCGCCGCTCCCGAGGACCGGCACGGGCAGCGCTTGGACCCACTCGCCGACGGTCGCCCAGTCCGCCCGTCCCGCGTACTGCTGCTGCGCGCTTCGCCCGTGTACGGTCACGGCGACGGCCCCGGCGCCGACGCCCGCGCGGGCCGTCTCCAGGGCCAGGGCCCGGTCCTGCGGGTCATGGGTCCATCCCACGCGGCACTTGAGGGTGACGGGCAAGGGTCGCGCGGCCCGGACGGCGGTCTCGACGAGGTGCCCCGCCGTCTCGGGCTCGCGCAAAAAGGCGGCGCCCCGGTTGTCGCCGGTGAGGCGGCGACTGGGGCACGCGAAGTTCAGGTCCAGGGCCTCCGCCACGCCGCGCTCGCGCACCAGGGCGATCGCTTCGACCAGCGTCGGCGCGTCGCCGGGCACGAGCTGCACGGAAAGCGGGTGGTCGTCGGGGGAGGTGGCGAGGACCTCGTCGGCGACCTTCGGGGCGCGGACGAGGGCCTCCGGGGCGGCCATCTCGGTATGGGCAAGGGCGGCCCCGTACCGCCTGGCCGGCCGTCGCATCGCCCGGTGCGTCAGGTGGTGGAGCGGGGCGAGGATGAGATTCGATTCGAGCGCGAGCGGCCCGATTGCCAAGGGCCGCAGCAGGCCTTCCGGGGCGTCCATGGGCGCTGACTCTAGCGACCCGCGGCGGGCCATGCAAGGCCGCGCCGAGGCTCCGGAATTCGCTGGAGGGCCGGCGGAAACGCATCCGATAAACCGTGGGGGCCGGCGCAGGGTCGCGGCCCATTCTGAAGAGGAGATCACCGATGCTGCGAACCGAACAGCGGACGCACCCGCGGGTGACCACCCGCATCACCGTCCAGACGATCGGGCCGACGATGAACATCTCGGCCGGGGGCATGTGCGTGCTGACGGCGGACCCGCTCCGGGAGGGGCTCGTGCCGGAGGTTTCCTTTGAGCTCCCCGACGACCCCGCCGCCATCGTCTGCAGGGCCCGCATCGCGTGGTGTCGCACCTCCAAGATCGACCCCGAGCTCTACGAGATCGGGCTAGCGTTTACGGAGATCAGCGACGTCGACCGCCAGCGGGTGAGCGAGTTCGTCGACACCCACCTCGGCCCGGACGCCGAGGGCTGACCCGGCGGCCCGCAAGGGCGAGGCCGTTTGCATCCGGGGCCGTCGGCGTGTAGAATGGGTCGACCGTCGGGGGGCGGGACTCATGGCATGCCCATCCACGTGACGTGCGCCAACTGCGGTCGTCCGATCGAGGCCCCCGACTCCGCCGCCGGACGCAAGGCCAAGTGTCCGGGTTGCGGCGGGGTCGTCGAGATCCCCGCGGCGGCCCGCCGCGACTTGGCCCGCGAGGCCGCGGCCCCCGTCGGGGCCGCACCCTCGTCCCCGCCGCCCACCGGCACCACCACCGGCGCGACCACCATCGAGCGCCTCGCCGCCCGCACGAGCCCGTACACGTCGCTCCGCCTGACGGCGGCGATCCTCTATGTGGTGGGCATCGTGGCGGCGGTGCTGACGGTGCTCGTGGGGCTGGCGTCGCTGATCGGCCTGGCGATGGGGGGACATCCGATGCTGGGGGTGGCGGCGTTCGCCGGGTCGCTGGTCCTGGGCGTGCTCGCCTTCGTGGGGGCCCGGTACCTGAGCGGCCTGGGCAAGGCGGTGGCCGACACGGGCGACCGGACGCGGATGGTCCTCGCGCACCTGGAGGACCTGACGAATCGGCCGGGGTGACGGCCGGGGCGTCTACTGGACGGCGACCGCCGCGAGAAGGGCCCCGTCTTTCAGCTTCCATCCGCCGCTCAGGAAGTACTTCCCGAGCCGCAGCGTCATCGGGAGCCGCTGGCGCTCGGTCTTCTTCGCCTTCCCCTCGTCGTCCTTGGTGTACTCGATCCAGGAGAGGACGAGCTTGACGTTCTCGTCGTTGATCTCCTGAATCTGGACGGCGATGGCGTACGGGTCGGCGAGCGTACGCTCGAGGGGCTTGCCGATCTGGGCCGGCCGCGTGTCCCGCGAGAGCAGCCGGAAGGCGTTGTAGCCGGAGCGTGTGAGGGCGTCCTTGATGGACGCAAGGGCCGGGTCGCAGTGCGGCTTCTCCTGCTTGGAGGCGTGGATGGCCAGGATGTCGACCTTGGGGCCGGACTCCTTGGCCGGCTCGCCGGCGCGGGCCGCGCCGATCGAACCCGCGACCAGCAGCGTTGCCGCCAGGAGGACGAACAAGGGGACGTGTCGCATGGGGCTTCCTCTCAGCTCGGGCCGGGCTCGGGTTCGGCGGGGGTCACCCACACGGAGGCCACGTCGTCCGGGCCGGCCGCATACAGAACCAGGTCGTAATCGGCGTTCATCTCGATGCCGTGAATCTGAACGTCCCGCTGCCGCGCCAGCGACTCCGCCTGCAGCGGCTTCGGCTCGGGCGGGAAGAAGATCGTAAGGACTCCCAACGCGACGATGAGCATCGCGGCCAACGCGCCGAACGCGTGGGCCACCCATGCCAGGGGCTGCCGGGCGCGGCGGCGCCGGGGCGTGACGGTCAGGACGCTGATGGCCGGGGGCCGACGCTGCGCGACCCGCGGGGCCGGCTTTGGCTCGGGCGTCGGCGTCTCCTCGACTTCCTCTTCCGTCGCCCTCTTCTTCCTCTTCAGCAGCGACTCCAGCTCTGCCGACCCCGGCTCCAGCACCTCCAGCGTCGGGGCTGAGGCGGGGGTCGGCTCGGCGGGTTCCTCGGGCGGCGTCGGATCGAGCGACTCGACGTGCGGACGCGTCTTCAGGACCACCGGCTCGCCTTCGCCTTCCAGCTCCGCCTTCAGGACCTTGCCCATGGCCGCCCAACGGTTGTCCTCGACCGGCGGCGGCGCGAACGAGGCCAGCACGTGCTGCACCCGCTGCTGGTCGTGCACGGCCTGCCGACACCGGCCACACCCCTTGATGTGGGCCTCGACGGCCTCGGCCTCGACGGGCGAGAGCTCGCCGTCGGCGTAGCCGGCCAGCTGGTATCTCACGTCCTCGCAGTCCATGACGTTACCCGATTTCAGACTCCAGCAGTTCCTTGAGACGGGCCCGGGCGTTGAAGATGCGACTCATGACGGTGCCGACGGAGATGCCCAGGGCCTCGCCCACCTGCTTGTAGCTCAGGCCCTCGATCGCATACAGGACCAGGGCCGCCCGGTTCTTCTCCGAGACGTTTTCGAGGGCCTTCTCGATGGCTTCCCGCAGGTCATGCCGCTGGGCCTCCTGGTCGGGCCGCTCGTCGCCGGGCCGCCGGTCCTCGGGTTCGACGGCCGCTTCGTGGTCCAGGCTGCCGGTGTTTCGGACCGCCCGGTAGCGCCGGTAGTCGAGGGCCGCATGCGTGACGATACGGTAGAGCCAGGTGCGGAAGGCGGCCTGGCCGCGGAAGCCGCCGATGCCTCGCATGACGTGGATGAACGCCTCCTGGACCGCATCGAGCGCATCGTCCCGATTCCCGAGCAGGCGATAGGCGATGGCGTAGGCCGTGTCCCGATGCCGCCGGAACAGCTCATCCAGAGCCTTGGCGTCGCCGTCCTGGAGGCGCCGGACAAGCTCGGCGTCGCGCTCGTTCTCGCGCTGGGCCGTTGCCTGAGTGCTCTCGGCCGGCTCGTTGTCTCCAGCCATTGGACGGTCCTGGGGGTGCGCTATTCAAGCGAATCCGCCGCCGATTGTACCGCCCGCGGCGCGCGGGGCCAAAGCTTTTCCGAACCTACGGTCCGAGCAACGCCAGCAGCTGGGCCCCGAGGCCGAGGAAGATCAGCGTGCCGCAGATGTCGTTCAGGCTCATCACGAACGGGCCGCTCGCCAGGGCGGGGTCGACGCCGATCGCGTGGACGACCATCGGGACGATCGTGCCCGTGACGGCGGCACTGAGGATGCCGACGAACATGCTGCCCGCGACGACCACGCCGTAGGCGCTGCTTCCGAAGAAGGCGTAGCCGACGAACCCGGCGATGACCGCGCACCCCAGGCCCACCAGGGCCGCCACCCCGATCTCGCGGACGAGAATCGCCCCGGCCCGGTGGGCCCGCACGTCGCCGGTGGCGAGGCCCCGTACCATGATCGTCGAGGACTGGATGCTCACGTTGCCGGCCATGGCGATCATGACGGGCACAAACAGGAGCAGGCTCCCCGCGCCGCCGGGGTCGTAGCCGAGCCACCGCATGATGCTCCCCACCAGGAACCCCGGCACGAGCGTCACCAGGAGCCACGGCAGCCGCAGCATGGCCCGTTTCCAGATGGGCTGGTGCAGCGGGTCCCTGGCCCCGGTGCCGGCGAGGCGGTACATGTCCTCGGCGGCCTCGTCGGCGGCCACGTCCATGACGTCGTCGACCGTGATGATGCCCAGCATCCGGAGCCCGGCCGGGTCGAGGACGGGCACCGTCAACAGGTCGTATCGGCGGACGATCTCGGCCACCTGCTCGCGGTCGAGGTCGGCGGCGACGGCGTGGACGTCCTCGTCCATGATCCTGCGGACCGGGACGTCGGGCTGCGAGAAGACGAGCTTCGCCAGGCCCAGCCGCCCGACGGGGGCGCCGCCGGCGTCGAGGACGTAGACCGTGTCGCGATTGGCGTCCTTCGGGCTCGTGCGGGCCTTCTGAAGGGCCTCGCGGACCGTGACTTCGGCGGGCACGGCGACGAACTCCGTCGTCATGACCCCGCCCGCGGTCTCGGGCGGCCAGGCGAGCAGCGCCTCGATGTCGCGGCGGTCCTCGATCCGGGCGAGCGCTTCGAGGGCCTCCTTCGGCTCGAGCTCGCCGATGATGTCGGCGGCGTCGTCGGGGTCGAGCTTGTCGAGAATCTCGTGGAACGCCTCGGCGGGCAGGGCGTCGATGACGTCCTCGCGGGTTTCCGGGTCCATCTCCGCCAGGACGTTGGCGGCGTGCTCGCCCTCCAGGAGCCGGAAGAGGGCGGCCTGCTCCTCGGGGTCGAAGTCCGTCAGGAGGTCGGCGACGTCGCTCGGATGAAGCTCGGCCAGGCGCGCGGCCAGCTCGCCCCGGGCCCCCGAGGCCAGCAGGGCCCGGAGGCCGGCCAGGTTGGTGCCGTTGAAGACGTGTGTTTCCTCGGGCGTCTCGGACATGGGAACCATTGTAGCCGACGCGGCGACGAAACGTAAGGGGCCGGCTCACGTACAAAAAGACGTGCGGCCCGCGGGCGGCCGCTCTACAATAACCGCGTTCGAGGTGAGACGAAGGAGAACGCCGTGCCGATCAACCGGACGTGCGAGTGCGGGGCCGAGACCGTCCTCGACGAGGCCTTGGCCGGGATGCCCTATGCCTGCCCCAAGTGCGGACGCGAGATGAGGGTCCCCTCGCCGAGGGGCGGCGCGGACGAGCTGGCCCGCCAGATGCGCGAGGTCCGGACGCCGACGGGTCCGGCGGCGCCGGGCGGCACGCCGCTTCCCGGTGGTCGCGTGAGCCGTCTGGCCCCCCGCCCGAAACGCCGCCCTCCGAAGGGCGTCGAGCGGGCCGCCACGCACCTGGGCATGAAAAAGGTCCTCTGGGTCCCGGCCCTGCTCCTGGGCCTGGCCTGCACCGTCTTCGGCGTCGGGGCGCTGCTCATGGCCGCCATGCAATACGGCACCGAGGGTACCGTCGAGACGCAGGACCTCGAAGAGCTGGGCATCACCGAGGAGCGGGGCCGATGGGGCCGCGTCTTCACCTCCAAGGACAAGGTGGGCCAGACGGAGCGGTTCGAGCTCATCATGGGGCCCGACGGCCGCGACTGGCTCATCCGCGACCAGGCCGACAAACTCGTCTGGAAGATCACCTGGACCGGGCCCGACGCCGAGGGCGTGCCGCAGCCGCAGTCCAAGGAGGTCTCGCCCGAGCAAGCCGACGAGGCGTGGGCCGAGGCGCCGGAAGGGGCGTACGTCCAGCCCGTCGCGAAGGCCACGGCCGACGGGGGGGCGGAATGGGACCTCCGCGTCGAGCCCGCCGAGGGCAACCCCGTCTACGAGGCCGTCATGGCCAACGTCGGGCAGCAGCATACGCTCGGGTACCGGAACGTCGTCTTTGGCATCCTGCTGCTCGTGCTCGGCCCGATGCTGCTGGGGCTGGCTTGGTGGATGCGTCGGGACGTGAACCTGGTCGAGGCGTCCGAACGGGCGTCCGAGATGGCCCCGGGCGAACCGCCCGCCTGAGCCGCCCTCTTCCCGGCGGACCGCTGTTCCCCTCTCGCCGAGGCGTGGCGGGTTGGTATTGTATGGGGAATCGTATTTCTGTGTACTACAGGTAAAGGATGTGGCACTTTCTCGCGACGCGCATTTGACTTTGCCGGAATCTGAGGTATAGTACCACAGAGTCGCGCAGGAGACGTGTGGGGTTGAGGGACCCCGGGAAAGCGACGACTCACGAATTGGGGAATAGACGGATCGTGGTTCCCGGCCCGGCCGGGCTTCCGCGGTCCGTTTTTCATTGCGCCGTGCGTGCGCGCGGCGCGGCGAACGAATGGGGATAGAGCGCGGTTGAGGTGCGCCTGGAGCGCGGCCTTGGCCGCACAGGGACGCTGTGTGCGGTCCCCGGAGGGACAAGCCTTCCGGGGACCG
This sequence comes from uncultured Anaerolineales bacterium, assembly GCA_964461715.1. GTDB lineage: Bacteria > Planctomycetota > Phycisphaerae > FEN-1346 > FEN-1346 > CAYWVR01. The sequence continues at coordinate 323 of CAYWVR010000061.1, read as the reverse complement.
CTTTCTTTGGGCCCCGAACGGGCAGGTGCGAAGAGCCGCCTTCGCGGGCGGCGGGGACCACGGAGTCATTCGTGCGTCGCGGCGGGGGTGTCCGCAAGGTTGAGGCCGCGACGGGAACACGCACGCAGGAACGCGCCGGGGGGGAGAAAGGAGGCCGGACGACCGAACGCACGACACGAACCATTCCGCTGGCCGGCGGGAGGGTGTCCGCGCGTGGCGCGGCGCCGACCGGGATACGCGGGGCGTAGATGCGGCGGACAGATAGACGCGTCATTGTCCAGCGAATAGAGGTCGTGGCGGCTGGAGGGCCGCGCGACGCAGGG
>CAYWVR010000060.1:0-10762 GCA_964461715.1 uncultured Anaerolineales bacterium | reverse complement strand
AAGATGGGCAAGCGGGGAAGGATGGGAGTCTTGTGTAATGGGGCGCGGGCGATATGCCCTATCTTGTGCATCTTGCCCAGGGGGCGGCGCAAGACGCACCCCCCGAAAATCGGAAAACGCCAAAAACGGCAAAAAACGCGGCAAAAGGGGGCAAAAAGGGGTCGGTTTCGTGTGACTTGTACCCTTGAAGATGAGGATTCGTACAGGCTTTGGCGCGGGGGGGACCGAATGCGCCGCGCGCAGCTTGCCTATCTTACCGCGCGAACCGCCCTGGCGGTCCCGCCAGGGGCGATTCGGAGCGTCCGGCCGGGAAAACGGGAGGGGCCGCCGGGAAGCATGGACGGTTGCGTATGCGTCATGCTTTCGGGGCGGGGGTCGCGGCCTCAGTACCGCGGCACGATTTGGGCGCCTTCCTTGACGGGCTTCTTGTAGTCGATGCGGATGTTCAAATCGCTGGCCCCGCTGACCCGGACGTAGAAGCGGCAGGCGCGGTCCGGACGGTGACGGATGACCTCCACGCCGCGGTCCCGGGCGAAGGTGCGGACGTTCTTGCCCGCGCGGCTCACCTCCGAGAGGCCCTCGTCAATCCAGAGGACGTTGACGATGACGGCCACGGCCGAGAGGCTCCGCTTCAAGTCCCACGCCAGCCGCCACTCCGTGCCCGCCGGGATCGTGAAGACCGAGCTCTCGCACCCGTGGGTGGCGGACTTGGCGGTCGAGACCGACACCGGTTCCCAGACCCAGTCCACGTCGTATTTCTGGCCGGGGGGGCGTCGGGTCGGCTGGGGCGTCGGGTCGGCTTTCGGCGGGTCCACTTCGAGCTGCGCGAGGTCCGGGTCGCGGAACCGCTTGGCCTTGCCGCGGGCGATCAGGACGTCCGAGAGCCACCCCTTGGCCGTCCAGATGCGGACGGGCAGGTTCTGGTCCGGCTTGAACGAGCGCTGGCTGGAGGGGAAGACCCAGACGGGCCCGTCGCCGACGGTCTCGCGGATTGCGGCCTCGGCGTTCGTGCCGGCGGCCTCGGCGTCGAAGAGGCGGACGCCCATGGGCCGGCCGTTTCGGTCGAGCTCGTAGCGGTCGGTAGCCAGGACGCGCTTCAGCGTCGCCCGGAACGCGGGAGCGAAGGGGGCCCCGGGCGTCCGTTTCGAGGCGAACAGCGAGGCTTCGCCCACCTCCGCCGACGCCGTGGGCACCGACGGGGCCCTCAGCCCCAGGTGGGCCTTGATGAGCACCTCCGAGAGCCATCCCTTGCGGGTCCAGACGCGGGCCGGGACCTCGGCCCCGGCCTTCAAGGGGGCCCGCGGGAAGATCCAGAACGCTTCGTCCCGCAGGAGGTCCGTCGCGAGGGAGGCGGCGCGGCGGGCCCGGTCGTCCTCGAGGCTGTCGCACGTGGCGTCGGCCAGCCGGATCGTCATGGTCTCGAGGCCCGGCGTAAAGCGGAACCGGTCGCCGTAAATCTCGCCGACGCTGCTGACGCGAGCGGTGTAGACGGCAGGCGACGGCGGAAACGGACCGCTGTCCTCGGCCCCCCGTGCCGCCGGCGCGGCCAGGACCACCAGGCTCGCGGCCCCTGCAACGAACCATCCGATGTGCGGCATGCACCACCTCCCAGTCGAGAGAGTACTACGGTCTTCGACGCGAGAATAGCGCCGAAGTTTCTTCGACCTGTCGTTTGAACATGGCCCGGCGGCTCCGGAATCGCGGATTCGCGAGGTTCCGGAGTCTCCTCGGCTATCGTCGTCGTCCGCGGCGTCCGCGTGCGCGGCGGTCGCCGGTTTCGAGGTCCAGGCGGCTGACGTAGCGATCGAAGCGGCCCAACTGGCCGCGATGCCATCCGGCGGTGTGCGAGAGGCCCGCGTTCATGCCGGCGGCGGCCTCCGTAAGGTGATAGCCGGCGGCCCAGGAATACCACGTCCGTCTGCCCGGCTCGGTGGCGGTGGCCCGTTCGAGGCATCGCACGAGGAAGTCGAGGTCCGTCTCGCCGTCCGCCCGGGCATCCAGCGTCTGGCGTGCCGCCCCGGCGCCCGCCCGGTAGACGTGGTTCCACGGGTCGGGGGCCCGAAGCCAGGAATAATCGCCGGGGCCGTCCTTGGCATAGGCGGCGACCATGGACCGGAGGAGCTGGTTGGTGCTCTCGACGAACGCCTCCCAGACCGGCTCGGGCAGTGAGAAGGCGTAGTAGCACCCGGGCCGGGGCTCGTCGAGGCCGACGGTGTCGGCGACGGCCCGGATCCGCAGGAGGGAGAAGAGGCGGCGGACCTCGAGGGCGTCGCTGAGGGGGCGGCCGTTTCCTTCCGAGGCGGCCTCGATACCCTCGGCGACCCGGCGGGCGAAGACGTTTCGGGCGGGGGTGTAGGCCCGGCCCGCGATCTTGGCGGCGGCGGCGTGATACTCGGGCTCCGGCATGGGGAAGCCCTCGAGCCCCTCGAACGGGCGGATGAGGTGCTCGAGCTTCCGCCGCCCGCCGCGGATGTCCTTCTGCGAGACGAGCTCGGCGGAGGCCAGCGCGAGCTGGGCGTACATGGCCCGGGCCCGGTTGGGCATGTACTTGGCGACGGCCTTGATGACGCGGTCGGCCCGGATGATGCGCTCGACGTCGCGGGCGTGTTCGCCGGCCGAGAGGATGGGTCGGATGCCGGCGGTGCGGCGGTCGGGGAAGTGGGCCCCGGCGGCGCTGGCCTCGCGCCGGTAAATCTCCTCGGCCCGGGCGTACATGGTGCGGAGCTTGCCGGCCATGTCCGCGGGGGGCCAGTCCTCGAGGCGGCCGCCCACGTGGGCGATGGCGTCGCAGGCGTTGCGCATCTCGACCGCCTCATGCTGGATCGCCGGGTCGGCGGTCGCGTAGCGGGCCGAGTAGAAGATCCGCCGGCAGTAGAGGACGCCCAGGGCCCCCCCGTCCGAAAGGCCCCCGTCCTCCAGGTTTCGCCGGTACGCATCGTCCTCCGCGACCCGTCGCAGCAGGTCATAGCCGCGGGGCCGGTCCAGGGGGCTTTCCATCGACCGGACGGCCTGCTCCAGCCGGCCCCGCATCTCCTCGCGGTATTCCGGGTAGACGGCCTTGGTGGTGGCGAGGCCCTCGGCCAGGCGGGCGGCCCGGTCGACGTGCTCGAGGAACTCTCGGACGCGCGGCCGGGCGCTGGGGACGGCGAAGCCGTTCTCGATGGCGTCGGCGTACCGTTCGAGGGACCGCCGGATGTCGTGCCACGCGTCGCCTTCGAGCTTGGCGGCCGCGGCGCGGACGGCCCCGAGGGCGTCCCGCTCCTGTGCCGTCATGGGCGGCGGGGCAGGCTCCGGCGCGGCCGCGGGGACGGGCGGGGGGGGCTTGCCCGGCTCGCCCGGCTCCTTCTCGGGATTTGCCTCGCGGGCGGCCTGCCACGCGCGAAGCGCGGCATCGGCGGCCCGGGCGTCCTTCAGGGCCCCCAGAAAGGCGCCCATCGGACCCGGCGCCGAGACGGCCTGGGTCGGCTTCAGGCCGGCGAGGCGCTCGGCGGCAGAGGTCATGGCGTCGACGGCCGTGCGAGCGGCGGCGACGTGGGGGGCGACGGACTGGGGGTCGGCCCCGGCCTCCCGGAGCGACGCTTCCAGCGCGGCCCACGCCGAGAGGCGGTCGAAGAACGGGTCGAGCAAGTCCGTGTTGTTGGCCAGATAGGCCCCGAAAACGTCGACCTGGTACTTGACCGGCTCGGGCTGGTAGGCGGCCCACCCGAGGGCGAGGCACGCCGCCGCCATCTTCCGGACCGCCGTCTTGCCGCGCGCCCCCAGCTCGCTGTCGGGGATGGAGGCCGGTCGCTCCAGGCGTTTGGCGTCGGTCTCCATGGTTGCGATCGCCGCCGCATGCCACATCGCCTTCGGCTGGACGTCCTTGCCGTTCGCATCGACGGGTCCGATCTGGTGGAAGAGGGCCTCGATCTGATCGGCGAGTTTCTTGCGCTGGCGCGCGTCCTCGGCCGCGCGCAGCTGGACCTGGAGCTGGGCGGCCTGGTCCGTGAGTGCGCGGCGATGGGCGCGGTCGGCCTCCTCGGGGGGGCCGACCCCGTGGGCGGCCACGGCGGCGACCGCGAGGGCAAGGGCGAGTGCGATGCCTCTCGTCATGCTCATCCCGTCACCTTTCCCTCGACGTCTTCCGGGCTGAGGCGTAGATTTCGAGCAGGCGGCGTCCCATGAGACCCGCGTCGAAGCGGGCCAGGACCTCCGCCGGCCATGCCGCACCCATCGCCCGGGCCGCCTTCGGGTCCGCGGCGAGGCGCTGCATCGCCTCGGCCATGGGGGCGGCGTCCTCGGCGCTTCGGCGTCGCGGGGGCGGCGGCTTCAGGAGAAACCCGTTCCCTCCGTCGCGGATCACCTCGCGGGCGCCGCCCACATCATACGCGACGACCGGCCGTGCGCAAACCCCCGCCTGCACCAGCACGCGCCCCAGGCCTTCCCGCAGGCCCGCGTGGACGACGGCGTCCGAGGCCCAGAGCAGGGCGGGGACCCGGGCGCGGGGCACGAGGCCCGTCCATCTTATACGGTCGGCGACGCCGCGCGCGCGGGCCTGGCGCTCCAGATTTTCCCGCCACGCGCCCTCGCCCGCCACGACGAGCATGGCCTCCGGATAGGCCGCCAGGACCCGCTCGAAGGCTGCCAGCACGTAGGGGTGCCCCTTTCGGGGGGCCAAGCGGGCCAGCTTCATGAAGACGAAGGTCTCCGGTCCGGCGCCCCACGCGGCCCGCACGGCGTCCCGCTCGGGGGCGGCAGCGCGGAACCGTGCGAGGTCCATCCCGCTGTAAACGACGTCGATGGCCTCCCGCGGGGCGAGGCCCGCCTCCGCCGCCCGGGCGGCCATGTCCTCGGAGACGGCGATCCGGCGGTCGGTCCAGCGGGCAGCCCGGCGTTCCGCCCATCGGTATAGGATGTTCGTTGCGGCGTGTCCGTACCGGTCGAAGGCCAAGCCGTGGATCGTGTGGACGACGGCGTCCGCGCCGGCCCGCCGGGCGGCCCAGCGGCCCAGGATTCCGGCCTTCGAGGAATGCGTGTGCACCACGTCCGGCCGCTCGTCCCGGAACCGCTTGAGGAGGTCGGCGGCGGCCACGGCGTCGCGGGGCGGGTGGACGGCCCGGCAGAGGGCGGGCACCAGGACGGTCCGGAAGGGCTCGGCCCGGGCCCAGTCCATCAGGCTGCCCTCCGGACCCGTCTCGGGGCCCGTCAGGAGGAGGACGTCGTGGCCCGCGCGGGCGGCCTCGCGGGCCGAGAGGATCGTGTTCTCCTGGGCGCCCCCGAGAATCAGCCGCGTGATGACGTGGACGATCTTCATGCCGGGTACCGGACGCTCATCAGACACAGGCCCCGAGGCGGGGCGCACGGCCCGCCCGCCGTCCGGTCGCGGGCCACGAGCACCTCGCGGACCCATTCGGGCGGGCGGTGCCCGCGGCCCACCTCGGTCAGCGTGCCCACGAGGTTGCGGACCATGCGGTAGAGGAACCCGTCGCCGGTGACGTCGACGCGGACCTCGTCGGCGTCGCGCGTTGCGTCGAGGGAGAAGACCTCGCGGACGGTGTTCTCGCGGGCGCTGCCCCGCGACTCGAAGCTCGCGAAGTCGTGCCGCCCCACCAGCAGCTGCGCGGCCGCCTGCATGGGCGCGACGTCGAGGGGCCGGTACCAGTGCCAGGCGACGTGGCGACGAAAGATCGGCTTGGGCGCGCCGGTGTAGAGGCGATAGCGATAGTGCTTGGAGACGGCGTCGCGGGAGGGGTCGAAGTCCGGGGCCACCTCGCGCGCGTCGGCGACGGCGACGTCGTCGGGGAGGCGGCTGTTCAGGGCCCGCTCGATGCGGCCCGGGGCCAGGTCCCGGCCGGTCGAGAAAGCGGCCACCTGGCCCAGGGCGTGGACGCCCGCGTCGGTGCGGCCGGCGCCGTCGACGGCGGGGGCTTCCCCCAGGAGCCGCGCCAGCTCCGCCTCCAGCGTCCCCTGGACCGTGGGCAGGCCCGGCTGACGCTGCCAACCGTGATAAGCCGTGCCATCGTACTGGACGATCATGGCCAGACGCCGCATAATGGCAGCAGTGTACCCGATGCCGGGGTGCGGGGTCACCCGGAAAGCGGCGAGCGAGTCCATGGCCGGACGAACGAAGCGGTGGCCGACGGGGGGGACGGTCCTCGGGGCGGCGGCCCTGGCGGCGGCGCCGCGGTTTCTGGCGCGACGGGTCAAGGGATGGGCGGTGCCGGCCGTGTGGAGCGGCCCCTTCGCGCTGGTTCTGCTCTCGATCTGTCACTGGGACCTCTTCCCGATCTGTTTCGTCAAGGGCGAAGGGCCACGTGTACGAGGGCGGGAAGCGCGTGCCGATGGTCCTCAGGTGGCTCGGCGGGGGCCTGGACACGTGGTTCGAGGAGGTTGAAGCCGAGCGCCGCGCCATCCCCGACGTGTGGTAGTCTCGCGAACTTGAAGGACTTTCCCATGGCCCTCATCCACTGCGATTTCTTCTCCGACGTGCTCCAGCTCTGTGTCTCGATGTGCGTCATCCTGCCCCCGACGACCAAGGGCCCGATCGGTCTGGAGTCGAAGGCCATCGGCCGGCGGCACCCGACGCTGTGGCTTCTGCACGGCCTCTCGGACGATCACACGATCTGGCAGCGCCGCACCAGCATCGAACGCTATGCCGCGCCGAAGGGACTGGCCGTCGTCATGCCCGCAGCCGGGCGGAGCTGGTACACGGACATGGCGGTGGGGCCTCGGTGGTGGACGTACGTGAGCGAGGAGTTGCCGGCCCTGGCCCGCTCGTTCTTCCCGCTGGCCGAGGAGCGGGAGCGAAACTTCGTGGCGGGCCTCTCGATGGGCGGCTACGGGGCCTTCAAGCTGGCCCTCGCGCACCCGGACCGCTACGCCGCCGCGGCCAGCCTCTCCGGGGCTCTGGACGTGGCGGCCCGGGCCGGCGAGGCCGAGGAGCCGGAGTTCCAGGTCGAGCTGGAGCGCGTCTTCGGCCCGCCCGCAGACCTCGCCGGCGGCGCCAACGACCTGATGCACCTTGCCCGACGCATGGCCGAGTCCGACGGACCCCGGCCGCGCCTCTACCAGTGGTGCGGCACGGAGGATTTTCTCTATCCGGAGAACCTCGTCTTCCGCGACCACGCCCGGCGGCTGGGGCTGGACCTCGAGTACGAGGAAGGCCCCGGCACGCACGAGTGGGGGGCGTGGGACCGCCAGATTCGGCGCGTCCTCGACTGGCTCCCCCTCCGGGCCCCCGGCGGGGGCGAGGCATGAGCGTCCATCTGAAGCGGGTTCGGTTGAGGTCCGAGACGTTCCCCGTCGACGACCGCTACCCCTTCGATCTGGAGGTCCTGAGGGCCACGCCCGCTCTCGACTTCACGACGCCCGTCACCCTCTTCGTGGGCGAGAACGGGACGGGCAAGTCGACGCTCCTCGAGGCCATCGCCCGCCGGTGCGGCATCCACATCTGGGAGGCCGAGGCCCGACGCCGCGTCGAGCACAACCCGTACGAGGAGCGGCTGTGGCGGCACCTGGACCTCGAGTGGACCGACGGCGTCGTGCCGGGCTCGTTCTTCGCGAGCCAGATCTTCCGCCACTTCGCCGTGATGCTCGACGACCTGGCCGTCTCCGATCCGGGCCAGCTCCGATACTTCGCCGACAGGTCGCTCCTGACGCGGTCGCATGGCCAGTCGCTGATGGCGTTCTTCCGGACGCGGTACCGGCGGCGGGGGCTGTACCTGCTGGACGAGCCGGAGACGGCCCTCTCGCCGCGGACCCAGGTCCGGCTGGCCCGGCTCCTGGCGGAGGAGGCGGGTCGCGGCGAGGCCCAGTTCATCGTGGCGACGCACTCGCCCATCCTCCTGGCAACGCCCGGCGGCCGGGTCCTCAGCTTCGAGCACGTTCCCGTCGCCGAGGTCGACTACCGCGCGACGGACCACTGGCGGCTCTACCGGGCGTTTCTCACCCACCCGGAGGCGGCCCTGGCGGGGGAGGTCGATCCTGAACCGGGAGAAGACGGCTGAGTCGGTGCGGGCCCGGCGCGCTTGCACGCGGCCGCGTGGCCCGCTAGAATGGCTCTCGATGCACAGCCCGGGCGGACCAGGCAGGGGCAGGCGATGACGCTGATTCCCTTCGGCAGACGTCTCAAGGAACTCGGACGCCTCGGCCACGTCATCACCGTCCTCACGAAGCACGGTTTCGGCTGGGTCGTCGTCAGCCTCCACCTCGACCGGTTCGTTCCTTTCCGCAAGCGCCTCCTGAAGATTCGGGCCGCCCCCGCGGAAGGGGCCACGTCGGCGACGGCGGCCCGGGCGGCGGCGGTGCTCGAGGAGCTCGGGCCCACGTACGTCAAGCTCGGCCAGGTCCTCGGCAGCCGCCAGGACCTCCTTCCCCCAACGTTCATCGAGGAGTTTCGCAAGCTCCAGGACAAGGTCGAGCCGTTTCCCACGCCCGAGGCCCGCCGCGTCATCGAGGAGGAACTCGGCGAGCCCGTCGACGCCCTCTTCGCGGAGTTCGGCCCGGAGTCCTTTGCCGCGGGCAGCATCGCCCAGGCCTACAAGGCCCGGACCCGCGAGGGCCGGCCCTGCGTCGTCAAGGTCCGCCGCCCCGGCGTGCGGGCCACCCTCGACGCCGACATCGACATCCTTGCCCGCTTCGCCGACCTCGCGGAACGGTACGTCCCCGAGTACCGCGTGTTCCGGCCTAAGCTGCTGGTCGACGAGTTCGCGCAGACGGTGCGGAGGGAGGTGGACTTCATTGCCGAAGCCTCCAGCACGGAGCGCTTTCGCCGCGCCTTCGAGGGATCGCCGAACATCCTCGTGCCGGAGGTGCTCTGGCCGCTGACGAGCCCGGGCGTCCTGACGCTCGAGCTCATCGAGGGCATCCCCATCTACCGACGGGACCGCCTGGAGGAGGCGGGGGTCGACTTCAAGGCCTTGGCCGACCACCTGACCGGGTGCTTCATGACGCAGTTCTTCGAGATGGGTCTCTTCCACGCCGACCCGCATCCCGGGAACCTCGTCGTCGTGCCGCCCGAGGGCCTGGGCATCCTCGATTTCGGCCAAGTCGGCCGCATGAGCGACCAGATGCGCTCGAAGCTCGGCACGGCCCTCATCGCCGCCGTCCACCACGAGTACGACATCTGTGTCGACGTGCTGGACGACCTGGAGGCCCTGCCGGACGACCTCGACCAGGAGCGCTTCAAGGGCGACCTGGCGACCCTCGTCGACAAGTACGCGGGCATTCCCCTGAAGCGGGTCGACCTGCGGGGCCTCTTTGAGGAGCTGACGTCGGCGGCCCGGTGGCACCGGGTCATCCTGCCCCGCGACTTCGTCCTCATGGGCAAGAGCCTCGTGACGATGGGCGGCGTGGCCCTCGACCTCGATCCCGACACGAGCATGGTCGAGGTCGTGAAGCCGAAGCTGCGCGGCGTGGTGGCCGAGAAGCTTTCGCCGAAACGCGTCGCCGGCCACGGCCTCAAGAGCGCCTACCACGTTGTTTCCATCCTCGAGCAGGGCCCAAAGAGCCTGCGGCAACTGGCGCGGAAGCTGATGCGCGGCCGGCTCCAGATTCTGTTCCGCCACGAGAACCTCGAGCGGCTCATCACGGAGATGGACCGGTCCAGCAACCGCATCGCCTTCGCCATGATCGTCGCCAGCGTCATCCTCGGCTCGGCCGTCATCCTCCAGGCCCAGGTCGGCCCGGTCGTGCCCGGCACGGACCTGCCCATGCTGGGGCTCCTGGGCTTCCTCGTCGCGGGGATGCTCGGCGTCTGGCTCGCCATCGCGATCCTCCGGTCGGGCCGCTTGTGACGCGCTTCATCACGATGTCATGGACAGGACATCCCGTGGGCCGCGACGCCGTAGGCGGAGCGCTTTGCCGTTGACGAGCGCTTTGCCGTCGAGGAGTCGAACCATGCGCACCGGACTGGTCGTCACGCTTCTGGTCGTCCTCCTGTGCCCCGCCCTCGCCACCTCCGACCGGCGGGCCGAGTTTGACCTCTACGTCGGGCCCGAGAAGGTGGGGTCGATGACCCTCCGCGCGATGAGCGCCGCCTCCGCCGTCATCCTCAACCAGGAGTTCCGCGCCCCCTACAAGGGCAAGGACGCGGGTTTCACCGCCATGTTCGTCTACACGAAGCGCGAGACGCCCGTCCCCGCCCGGGCCACCGCCACCACGACCCTCGGCGACCTGAAGCTCATGGAGGGCCAGGCCGTCTTCAGCGCCTCCGGCGACACGCTCACGGCCAAGATCAAGGTTACCGGCTACGCCGACAAGGAGAAGGGCCCGCTGGCCGAGCCGCGCACCGAGGAGAAGGAGGTGTCCGTCCCGCCGGGCCTCGTCCTCTCCTACCCCGCCTTCCTCCACTTCGCCCCGCAACTGCTCACGAACACGGGCAACCGCGACGGGGTCGTCTCGGCCGAGATCCCCGACGACCTCGACTTCCCGGAGTTCGCGAACTTCAAGGGCGGCTGCGTCCTGGAGCGGCGAGGCATCGATCCGGACGGCACCTTCCGCATCAGCCTCCGCCAGACGTTCTCGGGCGGCAACGCCCGGGACCTCATGACCGCCACCTACGACGCCTCCGGCCGCCTCGTCGAGTCCACGATGGGCCGTTTCACCCTCCGCCCCGTCGGCGCTGCCGCCCCCGAGCCCGGCCCCGTCCCCTGACCCCGCCGGCCCCGGGTCGGATGGAAATCGTTTGCCTTCGCCGCCCCGTGGTCGATATAATCTCCGGCCTTCCCCCCGGGGACGGCGAGCCACCTTAGCTCAGCGGTAGAGCACCGCTTTCGTAAAGCGG
>CAYWVR010000059.1:0-11361 GCA_964461715.1 uncultured Anaerolineales bacterium | reverse complement strand
GGGGGGTAGCGGGGGACCTCTTGCGGGTTTCCGGTGGGGTCTTGGCGCGAAGAACGAGCCGGACCGGCGGCGGCGTGTCGCGGGGGCGTAAGGAGTTTACGCGAAAGCGGCAGCCAACCCGCCACGGCTCAAGGCCGCATGTTCAAACTTCCCAGTATCGGCATGCGTAACCTTTCGGCGGGGCGTGACGCAAGAAGGGAAGCGGGTGACGCAAAACCGAACGCAGTGGCATTCGGCCTTCAGGGACACACGCATGGCGATCCATGGCGGCGCCGGGGCTTGTCTGTCCGCGGTTGTGGCGCGTCGTTTCACTCCTCTCCCCTCAAGCGAGAAGGGGTCATTCCGTAACCCTTCGGCCGCGCGCGGCGGACCGGAGGTCATGGGCGGCGCAGTACGCCGCGACGAGAAAGAAGCCCGTCAGGGCCGTCAGGACGAGGCCGGCGCCGAGGATGCCCTCGCGGACCTTCGTGTGCAGCCGGAACTCTTTCAGGGACGCGTAGAGGACCGGGACGACGAGCATCGTCAGAACCTCGATCGCCATGCCGCCTACCGAGGGCAGGGCCATCGGCACCATCACGTCGCTGCCGCGTCCGGTGCTCGCGAGGACCGGCAGCAGCGCGAGGATCGTCGTCGCAGTCGTCATCAGGCACGCCCGCACGCGGTGCGTCCCGGCGGCGACCGTGGCGGCCCGGATTTCGGTGACCGTGGTCGGCTCGCGGCGGCGGAAGCTCTGGTCGAGATACGTCGCCATGATCACGCCGTCATCGGTGGCGATGCCGAACAGCGCCAGGAACCCCACCCACACCGCCACCGAGAGGTTCACCGTGTGCACCTGGAAGAGGTCGCGCATCTCGACGCCGAAGACCGCGAAATCCAGGAACCACGGCCGCCCGTAGAGCCAGAGGAGCGTAAAGCCCCCCGCCCACGCCACGAAGATGCCCGTGAACACCAGGAGCGTCGTCGGCACGGCCTGGAACTGGACGTAGAGGATGAGGAAGATAATGACCAGGGCCGCCGGCAGCACCAGCGCGAGCGTCCGCCCGCTGCGGACCTGGTGCTCGTAGGTGCCCGCGAACTCATACGTCACGCCCGCCGGGATCGTCAGCTCGCCCGCCTCGCGCTTCGCTTCGAGGTACGCGCGGCAGGCTTCGACGACGTCGACCTCCGCTCGCCCGGGCTCCTTGTCGAAAACGACATAGCCGGTCTTGAATGTGTCCTCGCTCTTGATGGCCTGCGGGCCGCGCACGTACCGGATGTCGGCGACCTGGGCGAGCGGCACCCGGGTCCCGTCGGCCGCCGGAATGAGGACCCGCCGCACGAGAGCCGGCCGGTCCCGAAGCTCTCGCAGGTACCGGACCCGCACGGGGTACCGCTCGCGTCCCTCGACGGTGGCGGTGACGGGCCGGCCGCCGACCGCCATCTCCACCACGTCCTGGAAGGCCCGGACCGTGATGCCGTAGCGCGCCAGCGCCGCCCGGTCCGGCACGATTTCCAGGTAGGGCTTCCCGACGATGCGGTCCGCCAGGACGGTGGCGGGATCGACGCCGGGCGCCTTCTTGAGGAATCGTTCGATCTCGAGGCCGACCGCCTCGATGGTCGACAGGTCGGGGCCCTTGACCTTGACGCCCATGGGGGCTCGCATGCCGCTTTGCAGCATCACGAGGCGGGCGGCGATGGGCTGGAGCTTCGGGGCGCCGGTCGTGCCGGCAATGCGCGTGACGCGCTGAATCTCGTTCCAGAGGTCGTCGGGCGAGCGGATCGCGTCCCGCCACTGGCGATACGGGCGGCCGCCGGGGTCGGGCGCCAGGCGGCCCTGGTCGTCGCGGACGAACTCGCCGCGCGCGGCGTCGTAGCGGAAGGTCAGGCGGCGGCCGGCGGCGTCGGTCTTATACTCGGACTTATAGGTGATGAGGGTCTCGATCATCGAGACGGGGGCCGGGTCGAGGGCCGATTCCACGCGCCCGATCTTCCCGACGACCGTGTCCACCTCCGGCAAGGACGCCAGGGCCCGGTCCTGCTTGGCGAGGACGTCGAGGGCCTCCCCAATCGACGCATGGACCATCGTCGTTGGCATGAGCAGAAAGCTGCCCTCGTCCAGGGGCGGCATGAACTCCTTCCCGAGCCCGCCGAACGTGTGCTGCCCCTCGTACCAGAACGTCGTCGAGCGGACCGAGTCGCCCTCCAGGCCGACCCGCTCGGCCGCACGCGGCAGCCAGCCGAACACGTCGTCGAACCCACGCCACCCGAGGACGCCGAGCACCAGCACCCCTGCCACCAGCGTCAGAAACGGCATCTTGTGCCGAAGGCACCACCCCAGCACCCACGGGTAGACCCATTGGAAGAAGCGGAAAAAGCCCAGGACCAGCCCTAGGAGCCCGCCCACGAAAACCACGTTCCGAACCGTGCCGCGCGCGGGGCCCAACGGCTCCCAGTCCGACGCCAGCACGAGGCCCACGACGACGGCCGCGAGCAGGGCGGCCCCGACCGTCACGACGCGCGGCCCCCGGGTGGGGAGATAGTCCTTGAGAAGAAAATAGAGCCCCGCGCCGCCCACGATCACGCCGACCCACCACGCGACCAGAAGCGCGAGCGCGACGCCCGCCGCCACCAGCCCGCCGCCCACGATCCGCCGCATCCACCGCCCCGACAGCCGCCACCCGAAGAGCGTGTGCGCCAGCGGAGGCACGACGGTGAGGGCGAGGATGATGGAGGCGACAAGGGCGAACGTCTTCGTGAACGCGAGCGGCCGGAACATGCGGCCCTCGGGGCCCGTCATCAAAAAGACCGGCAGGAACGAGACGACCGTCGTCAGCACCGCCGTCAGCACCGCGCCTCCGACCTCGGACGCGGCGGCGTGGACGGTTTCGAGGCGGACCGATTCCTCGCCCGCCTCCTCCGCCCGTCGCAGCACGTTCTCCGTTACGACGATGCCCATGTCGACGATTGTGCCGATGGCGATGGCGATGCCCGAGAGGGCCACGATGTTGGCATCGACGCGGAAGAGGCGCATCAGGATGAAGCAGAAAAGGACCGCCAGGGGCAGCATGCTCCCCACGACGGCGCTGGACCGAAGATTCAGGAGCATGATCAGGACCACGACGAGCGTGATGAGAATCTCCTGCGCCAGGGCGGTTTCGAGCGTGCCGAGCGTCTCGTAGATGAGGCCTGTCCGGTCGTAGAAGGGGACGACGGTGACCTTGCTGAGGGTTGCCCAGGCGGGGCGGTCCTCGGGCGCGAGGGCTCGGATCGCCTTGAGCCAGACGGCCTGATCGAGCGCCCCACCGGCGTAGGCCTCGAACCCGCGGTCGGCGGCCCAGGCGCGGACCTCGGCCCCCGTGGTCTTTGAGAAGTCGACATAGACCTTCTCGTCGAGGCTCGGGGCGAGCCGGGCGATGGCCCGCTTCGTGTTCTTGATGGCCTCCAGGGGGTTGGCGCCGTAGCGGGCGACCACCACGCCGCCCACCGCCTCCGCCCCGGCCTTGTCGAGCGCCCCCCGTCGAAGCGCCGGCCCGAGGGCCACGTGGGCGACGTGCTCGACGAGAACGGGGACGCCGTCGCGCTCCGCAACGACCGCCTGCTCGATGTCCTCGATCGCCTCGACGAACCCCACGCCGCGCACGAAATACTCGACCCCGTTCATCTCGATCGTGCCGGCACCGACGTCAAGGTTCGACCGCCCGACGGCCTCGAAGACCTGCGGGAGGGTGACGCCGTGGGCGCGGAGGGCGTCGGGGTCGACGTCGACCTGGTACTCGCGGACGAAGCCGCCGACGCTCGCGACCTCGGCCACGCCCTCGGCGGCCATGAGGGCGTAGCGGACGGTCCAGTCCTGGATGCGCCGAAGCTCCGCCGGGTCCCATCCGCCCGCGGGGCGGCCTTCCGGGTCGCGCCCCTCGAGCGTGTACCAGAATACCTGCCCGAGGGCCGTGGCGTCGGGCCCCGGGGTGGGCCGGACGCCCTCCGGGAGGGCGCCCGCGGGCAGGCTCGCGAGCTTCTCGAGCAAACGGCTGCGGCTCCAGTAGAAATCGATGCCCGGCTTGAAGATGACATAGATCGATGAGAAGCCGAACATCGAGGTCGAGCGGATCGTCCGCACGCCGGGCAAGCCCAGCAGCGCCGTCGTCAGCGGGTACGTGACCTGGTCCTCGACGTCCTGTGGGCTCCGGCCGCGCCATTCGGTGAAGACGATCTGCTGGTTCTCGCCGAGATCGGGGATGGCGTCGACGGCCACGGGCGACCGCTCCCATGCGCCCGTCTCCCAGTCGAACGGGGCGACGAAGATGCCCACCCCCACCAGCGCCGCCACCGCCAGCGCGACGATCAACTTGTTGCGAAGGCAGAACCCGATGACCCGGCCCACGAGGCCGTGCTCCGGACCCTCCGGCGGCGGGGCGAGCTCACTCATCGTCGGGGCCCCCCTCCTCGGCCGGCGCGAGGACCTCGACCACGCTGCCGCACCGCTCCATGGCGGTGCCGAAGTACGGGTTGGCGACGGTCTCGGTGTCCTGGAGCCAGTCGGCCCCGCCCTTGTCGAACGCCATCGGGCAGTGGATGCGATAGAGCGGGCCGTCCAAGGGCGACCCGGCGCCTCGCGCGGCGGCGATGAGCGCGTCGGAGATCGGCTCGAACGCCGCGCGAAGCGTCTGGATCGAGGCGGCCTCGGCGGCCCTCCGCGCGGCCGGGGCGAGACGGTCGCGGAAGGGGGAAGCGTCGAGGCCGACGACGGCATCGGCCAGCCGGGCGGCCCGGGTCCGCGAGGTCTCGAAATCGTCGGCGGCCAGCGACTCGGCCAGGACGAGGTAGGGCGGCACGACGGCGGCGAGCCCCTCGGCGGAGGCGGAAGAAAGGGGCGGGGGCTCCGGCTTCGGCGGCGCCTCGGCCGCCTCCGCGTCCTCCTCCGGCCGCATCATGGAGGGCTTGGCCTGGATTTGCAGCGCGCTGTCGATCTTGAAGTTCCCGCGTACCACGACCTCCTCGCCCTCCGTCAGGCCCGATTCGACCAAGTACCACTGGCCCGCGCGCGGCCCGAGGGCGACGGTGCGGCCCTCGAATGTGGGCGTGCGGGTATCGGGAACCTTCACATAGACGACCGCCCGCGTCCCCGTCACCAGGGCCGCCGAGGCGGGGATCACGAGCGGCGGCTCGGCCGCGGACGGGTCCGCCGGCGCGTAGCCGAGCGACTCGGCCGCCTCGAGCGGCATGCCGCAGACGTCGCAGTCGCCCGCCGCGTCCTTCACGACCGCCGGATGCATGGGGCAGATCCAGCGGCCTGCCAAGTCCGGGTCCATGACGCGCCCGGCGGCGGCGAGCGTCGGTCGAACCACGGCCCGCACCCACATGCCGGGCTTCAGCTTGCCCTGCGGGTTCGGGGCGTTGACGCGGACGTCGACGGTGCGCGTCCGCTCGTCGAGCACCGGGTTGATGAAGGCGATCGTGCCGGTGAACGTCTCGCCGGGGTGGGCGACGGTCGAGAACTCCACGGGTTGCCCGTAGCGGAGCCACGGGAGGTCGGACTCGTACGCGTCAAGCCGGACCCAGACGACGGAGAGGTCGGCGATGGTATAGATGCGGGTTCCCGTCTCGACATAGACGCCCTCGACCGCCGCCTTCTCGACGACGATGCCGCCGATGGGGGCGTACATGGTGACGTGCTCGGCCACCTTGCCGCGCTCCTCGATGGCTCGAATCTGCTCGGCCTTGAGGCCCGCCAGCCGCAGCTTCTCGCGCACCGCTTCGAGGGTGGTCCGGGCTGTGGTGCGCAGGACGGCCACGCCGCCGGCTTCGAGCTCGCGGACGGCGGCCCGGGCCTGGAGGAGCTCCTCCTGGGCGGAGAGAAGCGCGGGACTATACATCTCCACAAGATGGTCTCCCGGCCGCACGGGGACGCCCGTGTAATCGGCGTAGAGCCGGTCGAGGCGCCCGGGCACCCGGGCGGTGATGGCGGCCATGCGGGTCTCGTCGTACGCGACCCGGCCCACTAGCCGCACCGGGGCCGTGACGAAACGCCGCTCCACCGGGGCCGTCTGGACCTCCATGAGGGCGGCCGCCGCCTCGGTCGTGACGAAAACGCGTTCGCCGACGTCGGGGCCCTCGGTCTCGACGGGCACCAGCTCCATGCGGCAGAGGGGGCAGAGGCCCGGCTTCGGCCGGCGGATTTGCGGGTGCATCGAGCAGGTCCAGACCTCGGGGGCTTGCTCCTGTTGGGCCGGTTCGGCCCCGGCCCCATGCGCATGGTCCGCTTCCCTCGGCGCCTCGCGCCGCGCGCAGCCCCGGCGCACCGCGTACCCCAAGCCGAAGGCGACGACGACCGCAAGCGCGACCGGGCCGACGAGCGAGGTGAGACGTCGAGACCTCATGGCGCGTCTCCTTCGTCGGGCTCTGCGGGCGGGGCCCCGCGCGGGAGCGTCCGCCCGACGAGCATCTCCAGCCGCGCGAGCGCCACCCCCTGGTCCGCCAGGGCCCGCTGGTGGCTGAGACGAAACTCGAGCAGTTGTCGCTCGGCGTCGACGAGGTCGACGAAGTTCGCCGTCCCGCCGACGAAGGCCGTCTGCGTCGCCGCCACCCCCTGCCGCGCCTTCGGCACGAGCGCGTCGCCGTAGAGGTCGGCCTTGCGGGCGGCGTCGCGGTAGGCGTAGAGGGCCATGCGGGCCTCGGAGGAGAGGAGGTGGGCCCGCTCGGCCCGCGTCCGGACGGCCGCGAGGCGGCGATGCTCGGCCTCCCGCACGCCGGCGGCGTACGTCTCGTGCCATATCGGAACGTTCACGCTCAGCATGGCGACGACCGGGTCCCGCCCGGCATCGCGGGGGCGGGCGGGGCTCGGCGGGTCGTCCGTCGGAATCCAGTCGAGGCCCACGGTGACGTCCGGGTAGTAGGCCTGCCGGGCGAGGTCGACGGCCCGGCCGGCTTGGCGGATTTCGGCGTCGAGGGCCGCCAGCTCCGGGTTGGACTCGGCGAGCCACGCAAGGAGCGCCTCGTCGGCGACTTCGAGGGGCGGCTCGGCCGCGAGCGCGGGCCAGGGCGTTGGCTCCAGCGTCGACCGCGCCAGGGCCGCGTTGAGCCGGGCCGCCGCCGCGGGCCGCAGGTCCCGAAGTGTCCGCAGGCGATCGTCGAGCTTGCCCAGCTCGACCTGGGCCCGCAGGACGTCCGGGTGCTCGGCCGCCCGGGCCGTGTACCGCCGCCGCGCGACGCTCTCGAGGTACGCGATCAGCTCGCGTATCTCGCGGACGGTGTCGATGGCCCGGGCGAGGTAGGCATACTCGTACCAGGCGACCTTGACGCGATGGAAGAGCCGGACCTTCTCGGCCTCGTACCGCCGCCGCGCCGCCTCGGCCGCCTCCGTCGCGACGCCCGCCCGCTCGCGGAGCTTGCCGGGCCAGGGCACCGTCTGAGCCACCCCGAGCCCGTGCCGCTGCGGGCCGACGCGGGTCTCGACCTCGCGGATGTAATAGCGATACGTGATCCGCGGGTCCGGCAGGGCCCGGGCCCGGGGCACGCGCTGGAGTCCGGCCTGCCAGCGGTGGAAGGCGGCTTCGAGGCCGGGATTGTTCATGGCCGCGTAGGCGAGGTAGTCTTCGAGCGCCGCGTCGGCGTCGAGCGTGGGGAGCGGCTCGGGGGAGGATGCAGGCGGCGCCGCCGGCGCGCGGTCCGCGCGCGGCGGGGGAAGCGAGGCGCGACGGTCGGTGCGGCTTTGGCATCCGGCGGCAAGCAGCACGGCGGCGGTGGACCAGACGAGAAGGCTTCGAAGCATGCCGCATTCCTTTCCTCGAGGGTCGTCCACGTGCGATTATCAGGGCGCGTGGGGCGCGCCCGCAATTGCGACCGCAATTTGCGCGGCGCGCAGCGGGTGCGCGGCATCGAGGGAAGGCTAGTCCAGCAGGCGCTCGACCCGCAGGAACACGGGCCGGCGGAAGTGGGGCAGGAACGCGTCCGGAGCGGTCGCCGGGGCCTTGACGGCCGACGGGCCCGCTTCGAGAAGCGCCGAGGGCAGGGCGCGGGAGTCGAGGCCGACCTGCGTCCGCGTCGTCTCCTCGGGCCGCCGCTCGGGCGCCGGGGCCGGGGCCGGCGGCCGGGACGGGCAGCCCGTGCACGGGGCGTCCATCCGGGCCCGGCAACACGAGCACGGCGTCGCGGACGTCTCTTCCTTCGGCGCGGGCATCTCGCACGGCGGGCGGACGGCCCCCGACAGGGCCAGTCCCCCCGCCACCACGATGCACGCCGCCAGCTTCATCGCATCTCCTTCGGCGTCTCGAACATTGTTGGCCGAGGCCGGTCGCGAAGTCAAGAGGCCCGGCCGGGCGAAGGTCGGATTTGACCCGAACTTGTGCCGCGCGGGCCGGTTGAAAGAGGGACGCCAGGCAAAGGAGAACGCGATGCGCATCGGGCTGGTCGCCGCACTTGCCATCACTGTGCCCGCGGGCCTCGCGCTCGCCGCCTCGCCGACGACCGTGCGCGTCGACGGGCGCCTCATGGTCGTCAACGGCCAGGCCGAGGTGCCGCGCGGACTGTTCGGCCTCCACGCCTCGAAGCTCTCGGCGGAGATCGTGAAGGAGCTCGGGGTCGAGTGCTACCGCCAGATTCACTTCGGGCCGAGCTCCGGATGCGCGGCCCTGACGAAGGAGGGCCGGGTCAAGAGCCCGTTCGACCGGATGAGCTTCGTCATCGATTGCCAGGGCGACCGCTACTGCCCCGCCACGGTCCTCTCGAACCCCGACTACGAGGCCTTCTTTCGCCGCATCGGCCGCGAGTACGGCGAGACGTGCAAGGCCGCCGGCTGGCGGGGCGTGGCCGAGTTCTGGAACGAGCCGTACCTGAACTGGGCGAACCGAAGCTACGGCAGCGGGCGTAATCACTACCACAACAAATGGTACGACGTCTCGAAGGCCGTCGAGGGCGGGCCCGTCACCATCCAGGGGTGGGAGAAGCCGCTGGCGCACCTGAAATGGAAGAAGCTCTGGCCGAAGGGCGAGGACGGCAAGATCGGGTGGGGCGTCGCGATTCCCGAGGGCCTCGGGCCCGGCGACACCTTCCGCGGCCGCAACCGCTACTACTGGACCAAGAACCACGAGCAGACGTTTACGGTCGTCCAGGAGTGGCACGTCCACGACCCGACCCAGGTCGACTGGTGGTCGGGGCGGCAGAACCTCGACTTTTACCTCTGGATGTTCCTGCCCTGGGCCGAGGCCATGAAGGAGGCCAACCCGGACGTCCGCATCATCGCCGGGTGGGACTTCGGCTTCAGCCACGGCGACTGGGCCGTCTTCCGCGAGCTCGTCGCCCCCGTCATTGACCAAGGCATCGCCGCCCTCGACGGCGTCACGGAGCACCACTACGGCGTTGACTCGCGGGCCGTCACGGCGTGGTACGAGGTGGCCACGGCGTACGCGGTGGCAAAGCATGGCAAGTGGATACGCGGCTACAATACCGAATGCGACGGGAAGCTCGACCCGGCCGTCCACGGACGGGCCGCCGAGAGCCGCGAGACCGTGCCCGTCAACACCGACCCCGCCTCCACCTATGCCCTCCGCGATATCCTGGAACTGGCCTGCCAGGCCCCCGCGAAGGCCGGCGCGCGGACGGCCCACGCCGTCAGCCCGACGGGCGGCGTGGCCGAGGCCCTGCGTTTCCTGCGCCCCTTGCGCGGGCCGCTTCTTCGCACCGAGCGGACCGACCCGGACGTCTGGCCGGTCGCGTGCCTCGCCGAGGACACGATCGTCGTCGTTGTCTTCAGCAACGCCCCCGAGCCGCGCGAGGTCGAGCTGACGCTCGCCGCCCCGAAGGGGACCGAGCTCCGAAAGGGCACCGTCGCCTGGATCGAGGTCGACGGCGGCCGGCCGCGCGTCAAGGACGCGCCGCTCGAAGCCGGCGGCCGCGAGGTGACGCTCACCCGGGCCCTCGGCCCGCGCCAGGCCGTCCGCTTCATCCTCCCCCTGCGGGGCGCGCCGCCGCAGGCTCCCGACATCCAGCGCCGCCAGTTCTTTGCCGCCGAGGGCGTCCTGCACGACGTCGCGCCCGGCAAGCCGGTCACGCTGCACGTGCCCGTCGAGGCGGCGTACGCGAAGGGCACGGGCTGGGCCCGCCTGAAGCTCGTCCTCGAGGGCGTCAAGCCGGGCGAGGGAAGCGTGACGCTCAACGGCACGCGCCTGGACCTCGGCGGGCGGAACTGGACCGTCGAGCTGCCCCTCGACGCCTCCCTCGTCCGCGCCGAGAACACCCTCGTCTTCACCGCCGACGGTTCGGAGGCCGACGGGTACCGTGTGTGCGTCGCGTCGCTGCTCCTTGAGCGCCCCCACCCGTAACGCACTCCACGGTTGACCGGTCCGCGGCGGGTCCGTTCAATGGGGGGACGGGATGGGGGACCCGGTTCGAGGGGTGCCGAGGGGGCGGACGATCCGGGTGGCGCTGGACGGCTCGGCGCGGTCGGCGAGGCGGCGGGTCAACCCCCGGTCCGCTCGTCGATCGGCTCGACCTTCCGGTCCCACGGGCCCACGTACTCGCAAAGCGGCCGGATGAGCCGGTTGTCGGCGTACTGTTCGAGGATGTGGGCCGTCCAGCCCACGGCCCGGCTGATCGCGAAGATCGGCGTAAACCGGTTCGTCGGGATGCCCCGCATGTGGTAGACGCTCGCGGAGTAGAAATCGACGTTGCAGTGGAGGCCCTTCTCTTCGAGCATGACCCGCTCCAGGACCTCGCGGATTTCGGCCCACCGGGGCTGGCCCTTCCGCTCGCCCAGCTCGCCGCACCACGTGCGGAGGATGGCGGCCCGGGGGTCCTCGGTCTTGTAGACCCGGTGCCCGAAGCCCATGACCTTCTCCTTGCGGGCCAGGAGGTCCTTGACGCAGGCCTCGGCCTTCGACGGCTCGCCGATGGCTTCGAGCATGAGCAGGACCTTCTGGTTCGCCCCGCCGTACAGCGGGCCGCGCAGGGGTGTGGCCCCACACGGCCTCAAATCTTCTCGGCATCCGCCCGGCGGTCGCCCGGTCATCTTGTCGCGTACTATTGTCTCACGCCCGCGGAGGGCGGGCAAAGGACTTCGGGCGGGAAAGGGAAATGGTTACAGATATGGAATTGAAGGCCGGAAACCGAGGCTATCAGCGGCCTATCTGCTTCCTGAACCGCTGGAGGATTTCATCGGCAAGAAGAGGATTCGCCTCGACCATTCTAGTGGCTACATGGTCAGCCCGGGCGGGCGTCAGGTGCTTGTCGCGGACGAGGTATCTCATGGCTTCCAGTCCCCACATACAAGAAACGCCCTTCTTCCCGAACAGGGTGATCGCCCCGCGGTCGCCGGCGGCCGTGGCGAGCCCCGTGTGCACGAACGTCTTCCAGTAGTTCACGTCCACCTGCACGTGGGGGAACTCGGGG
>CAYWVR010000058.1:0-11405 GCA_964461715.1 uncultured Anaerolineales bacterium | reverse complement strand
GTTCGACAAGGGCTACATCTCGCCCCACTTCGTCAACGACTTCGAGTCGATGACCTGCGAGCTGGAGAAGCCCTACGTCCTCGTGCACGAGAAGAAGATCTCGAACGTCAAGGACATGGTGCCGCTGCTGGAAAAGATCGCCCAGAGCGGTCGGCCGCTGCTCCTGATCGCCGAGGACATAGAGGGCGAGGCCCTCGCGACCCTCGTCGTCAACCGCCTCCGCGGGACCCTCAACTGCTGCGCCGTCAAGGCCCCCGGCTTCGGCGACCGCCGCAAGGCCATGATGGAGGACATCGCCATCCTCACCGGCGGCAAGGCCATCTTCGAGGACCTGGGCATGAAGCTCGAGAACGTCCAGATCAGCGACCTCGGCCAGGCCAAGAAGGTGACGATCGACAAGGACACGACGACCGTCATCGAGGGCGCCGGCGACGAGGACGCCATCCGGGGCCGCCTCGAAACCCTCCGCACCCAGATCGACGCCACCACCAGCGACTACGACCGCGAGAAGCTCGAGGAGCGGCTGGCGAAGCTCTCGGGCGGCGTCGCCGTCATCAAGGTCGGAGCCGCCACCGAGGCCGCCGTCAAGGAGAAGAAAGCCCGCGTCGAGGACGCCCTGCACGCCTGCCGCGCCGCCGTCGAGGAAGGCATCCTGCCGGGCGGCGGGGTGGCCGTGCTCCGGGCCCGCAAGGCCCTCGACAAGGTCAAGGTCAAGGGCGACCAGAAGGTCGGCGTCGACATCGTCCGCCGCGCTCTCGAAGCCCCCATCAAGCAGATCGCCGCCAACTCCGGCCTCGACGGCGCCATCGTCGCCCAGAAGGTCGAGGCGTCCGACGAGACCGCCTTCGGCTTCAACGCCCTGACCGGCAAGTACGTCGACATGGTCGCCGACGGCGTCATCGTGCCGACGAAGGTCGAGCGGGCGGCCCTCCAGAACGCGGCCAGCATCGCGGGCCTGCTGCTGACGACCGACGCCCTCGTCTCGGAGATCCCCGAGAAGAAGGAGGAAGGCGGCGGCCACGGCGGCATGGGCGGGATGATGTAAACGCGTCCGCACGGACCGAACCGAGACACCGAGGCGCGGCGGGTCGTCCAGTGCGGCCCGCCGCGCTTGTCGTGCGGGCGAGGCGCGGCATAGTCCGGGTGGCAGGAAGGCCGTCCGGCCATGACCGAGCTGGTGTTCCAGATGGACGAGGATTCGGAGGGCGGTTTCACGGCTCAAGCCGTAGACGCCTCGATCTTCACGGAGGCCGAAGCCCTGCAGGACCTCCGCGCCGCCATCCGCAACGCCGTCTCGTGCCCCTTCGACGATCGGGCCGCGAGGCCCGTCGCACTTGTCTCGCACCGGCCCCGCCAAGGGCGCAGTGCGCTGTCGCCGCCCCCCTACCCCGTCTCCTCCAGCTCGATTCCGTACTTCTTCATCTTCTTGTAGAGCGTCGTGCGGTTGATGTCGAGGGCGGCGGCGGTGGCCTGGCGGCCGCCGTGGTGCTGGCGAAGGGCCCGGAGGATAATCTCCCGCTCCGGCTTCTCGAGGGCCGCCTTCAAGGGCAGAATCCGCCCGTCGTCGAACCCCGCGGTCTCGTCATGGCGGGTCATCGTCTCCGGCAGATCGTCGACCGTAACGGTCGGGCTCTTCGAAAGGATCACCGCCCGCTCGACCACATTCTCCAGCTCCCGCACGTTCCCCGGCCAGCCGTAGCGCTGCATCCGTTGCAACGCCTCGTTCTGGAAGCCGACGACCCTGCGCCCCGTCCGCTCCGTGTGCCGCTTCAGGAAATGCTCGGCCAGGAGCGGGATGTCGCCGATCCGCTCCCTGAGCGGCGGCAGGTGGATCGTGACGACGTTGATGCGGTAGTAAAGGTCCTGACGGAATTCGCCGCGCCGCACCTTGGCTTCGAGGTCCTCGTTCGTCGCGAGCACGGCCCGCACGTCGACCCGCTCGGCCTTCTGCCCGCCCACGGGCCGGTACTCGAACTCCTGGAGGACCTGGAGAAGCTTGACCTGGAGGGCGGGCGTGGCGGTGGAGATTTCGTCGAGGAAGATGGTCCCGCCGTCGGCCAGCTTGAACGCCCCGGCCTTGTCGCCGACCGCGCCGGTAAAGGCCCCCCGGGCGTGCCCGAAGAGCTCGCTTTCGAGGAGCGTCTCCGGCAGGGCCCCGCACGCCACCTCGACGAACGGCCCGCCGCGCCGCGGCGAGAGCTGGTGGACCGCCCGGGCGATCATGCTCTTGCCCGTGCCGCTCTCGCCCGTGACGAGCGCCGTCGTGGGCGTGTCGGCGACGGCCTCCACCAGGTCGAAGACCTTCTGCATCCGCCAGTCGTGGCCGATGATGTTCGTAAGGCTGTAGCGTTCGCCGAGCCGGCGCTTCAGGTCGCGGTTCTCGGCCGTCAGGGACTGCTGGCGGATGGCCCGCTCGACGACGACCTTGATCTCGTCGTCGATGATCGGCTTCGTCAGGTAATCGAACGCCCCGTGCCGCATCGCCTGCACGGCGTCCTCGATGGTCCCGTAGCCGGTCACCATGATGACGGCGGTGTCGGGGTAGCGGTTACGGCAGAGCTTGAGGAGCTCGAAGCCCGAGACTTCGGGCATGGAGACGTCGGCGATGACCACGTGGAATTCCGCCGCCCCGAGCCGCGCGCTCGCCGAGGCGAAGCGATCGGCCGTCTCGACCTCGTACCCTTCGAGCTTCAGAAGCTCCGACAGGCTGGTCAGGATGATCTCATCGTCGTCGACGACGAGGATGCGTGCGCTTGCCATCGGGTTACCCTTCGGTTGCGGCGACTCCGGTTAGTGATGCGGGGCCAGCGGGATCGTGATCGTGAACCGCGCGCCCCCCTCGGGCCGGTTGGCGGCCTCGATGCCGCCCCCCTGCTTCTCCACGAGGTCCCTCGAAATCACCAGCCCCAGGCCCGTCCCCCGCGTGCTGGCCTTACGTGTGAAAAACGGCTGCCAGAGGTCCCGCAGGCGGTCCTCGGGCAGGCCCGGGCCGGTGTCGGCGACGTCGATGACGAGGGCGTCCTCCTCGATCCGGGCCCCGACGGCCACCTCGCCCCCGTCGGGCATCGCCTCGACCGCGTTTTTTACGAGGTTCAGGACCACCTGGAAGAGCGCCCCGGACCGCAGCGCCGGCAGATCGTCCGGGCACTCGACGGCAACGCAAACTCCCGCCCGCTCCGCCTGCGGCCGTACGGCATCGGCGGCCTCCAGGAGCGTCTCGCGAATGGGCATTGGCTCAAGAGTCCCGTCGGCCGTGCGGCTGAAGGCCAGGAGGTCGCGCACGACCGTCGCCAGGCGCGCCAGGCCCTTGTCGGCCTGCGCCAAGTACTCATCGAGCTGCGCCTCGGCCTCCTCGTCCCCGGCGACGCGGCGGGCCAGGTTGACGAGGCGGATGATGCCGTCGAGCGGATTGTTGATCTCGTGAGCCACCATCGCCGCCAGCCGACCCACGCCAGCCAGGCGCTCGCTGACCTCCAGGCGCTGCTCCATTAGAACGTGCTGCGTCACGTCCTCGACCACCAGGACGCCGCCCAGGACCTTCCGCCCCGCCCCCAGGAGCGGCGAGCACGTCAGGTTGACCCGGACGGTCTCCTCGCCCCGCCGGAAAACGACCTGCTCGGCCCGCCACGGCCGCTGCATCTGGAGGACGGCCTTCAGGCCCGCGTGCCACTCCGGATCGCGCGTAGCGAGATCGCAGCGACACGCCCCGGCGGTGACGGATCGGTCCTCGGGCCAGAGCCGCTCGCCGGCCGCGTTGCGGAAAGTGATCCGCATCTCCGGGTCGAAGACCACCAGTCCCACCGGCGTCGAGGAGAGCAGGTTCTCATTAAACGTCTTGACCCGCGCGAGCTCGGCGGAGGCACGGCTGAGCTGGGCCATGGCTTCCGACATGCGGCGGGTCATCTTGTCGCGGAACGAGGTGAAGGCGACGCTGGTCGCCAGGGCGGACCCGGCGGCGTTCCCGACGGCGGCCATCATGGCCTCGTCCGCTTCCCCGAACGGGCGGCCGTCGGCGCGGTCTCCGACCACCAGGACGCCCGCGACCCGGCCCCGGGCGACGACGGGCACCACGGCCAAGCCGAAGATCCCGTCGAACTTGCGTCCCAGCGAGACGCCCGGCTCCGGCAGGACGAGCGGCCGGCCCTGGCTGATCACCCGTTGCCGCACCGCCTTCCCCGCCAGCACGTCGTCCAGCCGAAAGGCCCCGGCCCGTCCGACGGCCGGTCCGCGGCGGGCGTTCTGCATGTCACCGTCCCACAGGAAGACCGTGCCGGCGGTGCAGTCGAAGAATTGGAGGGCTTGGGCCAGGATCTCCTCCTGGAGGTCCTTCGGGTCGCCGAGGGCGCTCAGGCGCTCGACGAGGTCGGCCACGAGCTCGAGACGACGGACCTCGTCCTCGGTCCGGTCGCGTCCTGCATCTGTTGGCTGGATCTTGGCCAACTCCAGACCTTCCGTGTTGCCCGAGATCATCCTCGGGCCGAATCTGCGTTGTAAAAATACAACATTTCTCGCGGAAGTCAAATGCCGCGTTGCGTTTATGCGCCAACTCGGGCGGCGCTTGACGGCCGGGACGCCCTCCCCTATACTCGCGCCCGCAGGTTCCTTAGGAGGCTCGCAGGTGAGCGCCAACGCCAGTCGGAAGGCCCAAGTCGGCATCGTCATGGGCAGCGATTCGGACCTCGAAGCGCTGGAGCCGTGCCTCAAGGTGCTCGAAGAGTTCGGCATCGGGTACGAGGTGCGGGTCATCTCAGCCCACCGGACGCCCGAGGCGGCCCACGAGTACGGCACGACGGCCGCGGGGCGGGGCCTGAAGGTCATCATCGCCGCCGCCGGCAAGGCCGCCCATCTGGCGGGCGTCATGGCCGGTCTCACGCCCCTGCCCGTCATCGGCGTGCCCATGGCCACGCGGGACCTGGGGGGCCTCGACAGCCTGCTTTCGACCGTCCAGATGCCGCGAGGCGTGCCCGTGGCAACCGTGGCCATCGGGTCAACCGGGGCCCACAACGCGGCGGTGCTGGCAGCCCAGATTCTGGCCACCGGCGACGAGGCCATGCACGAGGCGGTCGTCGCCTACAAGGCCAAGATGGCCGAGGCCGTCACCGAGGCCGACCAGAGGGTGAGGCGCGGCCATGCCTGAGCCGACCGTCCGGTGGGAAGGCGGCCTGGAGGGGCGCCCTCACATCATCGACCAGACCCGCCTCCCCAGCGAGCACGTCGTCATCCCCCTGGAGACGGTCGAGGAGGTGTGGGAGGCCGTCAAGACGCTCCGCGTCCGTGGGGCGCCGGCCATCGGGGTGGCCGCGGCGATGGGCGTCGTCGTGGCGGTCCGGGAGGCGCCGGAGGACTCCGCCGACGACCTCCTGCGCTCGGTTGAGGAGGCCTGCCGCTACCTGGCCACCAGCCGCCCCACCGCCGTGAACCTCTTCTGGGCCCTCGACCGGATGCGCCGCGTGGCCTTCGAGTGCCGCGCCCGGGCGCCCCGCGAGATCAAGGAGACGCTGCTCGCCGAGGCCAAGGCCATCCGCGAGGAGGACGCCGAAATGTGCGCCCGCATCGGCGACCACGGCCAGCCCCTCATCGCCGACGGGTGCGGGGTGTTGACGCACTGCAACGCCGGGAGCCTGGCGACGGCCGAGTACGGGACGGCCCTGGCGCCCCTGTACCGGGCCCACGAGAAGGGACGCCGGTTCCACGTCTTCGCCGACGAGACGCGGCCGCTCCTTCAAGGGGCGCGGCTGACGATGTGGGAGCTCCAGCAGGCGGGCATCGACTGCACCCTGATCTGCGACAACATGGCCGGCGTCGTGATGCGCGAGGGACGCGTGGACCTCGTCCTCGTCGGCGCCGACCGCATTGCCGCCAACGGCGACGTCGCCAACAAGATCGGCACCTACACGGTGGCCATCCTGGCGAAGCACCACGGGATTCCGTTCTACGTGGCGGCCCCGTCGTCGACGTTCGACCTGGCGATCGCCTCGGGCGAGGACATTCCCATCGAGCAGCGCGGGGCCGAGGAGGTGACCGACGGCTTCGGCCGCCGCACCGCCCCCGAGGGGGCCGCTGTCTACTGCCCCGCCTTCGACGTGACCCCGGCGGATTTGGTCGCCGGCATCGTCACCGAAAAGGGCCTGATCGAGCGACCCGACGCCGAGGCGATCCGGGCGATGGTGGGCTGAGGCCCATCGGCAGTATGACGCATATTGACGCCCTTGTTCATCATCTCGGGGAATCGGCTCAGGAGGTCGGACCCGTGGCCGAGCCCATGGCAGTCGATCCCCAGGTGCATTTCGGGAAGCCTTGTGTCACGGGGACGCGCATCCCCGTCGTCGACGTCCTGGAGCTCCTTCATCGGGGGCACACCATCCAGGAGATCACGCGGGATTTCCATGCCGACTCGGAGGACCAGCGGCATGACGCCTTCATCGTGGTTGAGGTGGGCCGCCACCGCTTCCGGCACTTGGCCACCTGACCTTCACGTTTCAACCCGAAACGCCCCGTGCACCGCGGCGTGCGGGCCCTTGTGCGTGAGGACCTCCATGGCCCGGCGGTAGTCGTCCAGGGCGAAAACGTGCGTCAGGAGTTTCCCGGCGGGGAAGCGACCCGCGGCCATCAGTTCGTGCACGATCCGATAGGTGTGCACGCGTCCGCCCTTCCAGTCCTCCAGCCCCCGCCCGTGCACCCCCACCACCGTGAGCTGCTTGTGCGGCAGGGGGTCCCAGTCCACCCACCGCGGATGCCCCATCCCGACGATGACGACGGTGCCCTGCGGCCGGGTGACGCGCAGCGCGTCCTCCACGCTCGCGCGGACCCCCACCGCGTCGTACACCAGGTCCACACCGCCCAGGACGAGGGGCTTGCCCGCCGTGCCCTTGACGGGCGGAAGGCCGTACAGGTCGGCGATGCGGCGGATGAGGTTCTGCCGGGCGAGGTCCGCCCGGTCCCAGCACTCGTCCGCCCCGAACCCGAGGGCGAGCGCCTTCTGGAAGGGGTGTCGAGCCGTCGCGAGGACCCGTCCCTTGAAACCCCACGCCCGAAGGAACTCGATGATGCCCAGGCCAATCAGCCCGCACCCGAAGACCAGCACGTCCTGGTCCTCGGCCGTCGGCGGCCGGCGGAGCACCGTGTGGACGCTCGAGGAAAGCGGGTCGACGAGCACCGCCTGCTCGTCCGAGAGTTCGGGCGGCACGGGCACGAGCTGCGATTTGTGCGCGACGAAGGCGTCCGCCCACGACCCGCCCAACGGGGCCGAGTGCCCCACCGAAAAGCCGAGGTGCGGCTCCGCCTCCGCTACGTTCCAGCACGCCGAGAACTGTCCCGCGCGGCACGAGCGACAGAGCTCCAGGCCCCGCGCCCGGCACGCGACGATCGGGTCGACGTTGTAGCGGACACCTCCCTCCACGCCGCCCGCGTCCGGGCCGCGCTCGACGACCTCCGAAACGTTTTCGTGCCCGACGACGATCGGCTCGATGATCAAGCCGCGCCCGAAGTAGTCTGGCGGCGAACCCAGAGTGACCAACTCGACGTCGCTGCCGCAGATGCCCCCCAGCCGCGGCCGCATGCGGACCCAGTCATCGCCGGGGAGCGGCAGATCGGGCATGTCACGCAGGCCGAGCGTCGAGAGGCGGCTCCAGAACACGCCGCGCCAGAACCGCCCCAGGGCCTTGCACACCACCCATTTCGGCACCGAGATGTGGAAGGTGACGGCGCGCATGGGGCGAGCTCAGTCCCCCTCCACCACGATGCTGCTCATGCCCAGCAGGTACCCGACCCGCCCGTCGGACGCCTTGAAGACGAGCGATGTCTCCCGCGCCAGAAGCGCGACGTCGATCGGCAGGATGCGAATCCACGGGGCGTTCTCGGGGGTGATCGCGCTCGGCAGCGGATACGTCCGGCCGCCCACCGTGACCGTGCCCTCCCCTTCGCCCAGACGCTGGGCGACGAACTTGACCCATGCCCGCTTGGCCCCGGCCAGGGCCTTTGCGTCGAGGACGATCGTCTCGGCCACGGGCGTCTTCGGCGCAACGTCGGCGAGGATCGTCTTGCCGAAGAACTGGCGGCGGCGGACCTGCGGCTCGGCGCCGAGGTCGCCTTCGAGGGGCAGCGTGATCGCGACGAGACGGGCGGGGTCGAGTTTGCGCTTCAACGGGTACGATGTCCCGGACGCCTTCCCGAGCGTCTCCTCGATCATCTTCGGCCGCCCGCCCTCCCCCTTCATGGCCACCGAGCGGGCCACAACCTGGCCCGTAAACGTCATGCCGTCGGGCGCGGCGACGTCGATCGTGATCTCCTTCGGCGTCACGTTGTTGTTGAGGACCGCGACGACCAGCTCCCGCCGGTCGGGCATCGACTCC
Source organism: uncultured Anaerolineales bacterium (assembly GCA_964461715.1). GTDB lineage: Bacteria > Planctomycetota > Phycisphaerae > FEN-1346 > FEN-1346 > CAYWVR01. The sequence continues at coordinate 3,054 of CAYWVR010000058.1, read as the reverse complement.
GGACGCGGGTTCTCCGGGTCCGTACCGTCGATGGCACAGACCGCATAGACGTGCGGATCGTCGCATTCGAGATGGACGAGCCGCCCGCGGAAGTTGATGAGGATGTCAAAGAGGACCCCCTCCCCGTGGTCGCTCCACCAGTGGCCGAAGTGCGTGAACGCCCGGGCCTTGTCGGGCGTGTAGCGGAGGGCGTGCATCATCTTGCGCGCGGCCCACTGGAACTTGTTGAGGTCCTCGTATCCCTGCCGCGAGACCTCGCCCGCCTCCGGGTAGGCCTGCGGATCGGTCTGGGCCCCCTGCTCGGTGTTGACGAAGGTAAGCCACTTGCCGTGCGCGGCGAGGGCGTAGGCCTCCAGCACTTCGTAGTTGGCGGGCATCTTGAGCGGGTCGCTGCCGTAATCGTGGTCGTGGACGCCGTCGGCCCATTCGATGGCGGCATCAAGGGTGGGCTTGTAGAGCATGTGCCACCCGGCCCAGTGGTCCTCGCTCGGCCGGAACCCCCAGCCGACGTAGAACACGCTCTTCGGGTCGGCCTCCTTGAGGGCCTTGCCGAAGACCTGCATCGGCTCGACGTACATCTTGAGCATGCCCTCGCCCGACCAGTACGTGAACTGTGTCTCGTCGTAAAGATGCCAAGGGGTGAAGGCCGTGAGGTTCTTACCCTCGGCGGTGTAGGTCTCGCCGTCGGCGACGTCGTCGGGCGGGCACCATTTCTCGATATGCTGCTTCCACTTCGGCGGCGACCAGCCGTAGGGCATGGCGTGCTCGCCGGGATAGACGCGGCCCTTCTCGTCGCGTCCACGTCGCCACTCGCGGCGTCCGTACCGGGTCCAGTTCCAGGGCGGCGCCTCGAAGTCTTTCGTCCACCGCAGGTGCGGCGCCTCGGCCCCGTCGGTCTTGATGTGCACGGGACCGTCCTCGGCGGCTCGGCTCGCGTCGTAGTGAGCCGGGTTGAAGGCCTTGCGGTTGGCGTTGGCCCAGTTCAGGTACGGCTCGTTCCAGAACTCTGCGTAGAGCGCCTGGCCGGCTTCGGCGGCCGCGGCGGCCCAGCCGCGGGCGGCCTTCGCGCACCGCTCCCGCCACCCTTCCTCAAGGCGGATGGGCTTATGGACCCGTTCGCCCCAGCAATGGACCTGCATGTGCGTGATGGGGTTCGCGTGCTTCGGCGTGCCGAAGAGGTGACGCTGCATGGCCATGCGGTACCGCGCGAGCTTCGATCCGTCGCGCATGGCATACGTACCGAAGAGCCCCGCGGGCACCGTCTCCGTCGCGTTGATCGCAAGGAGCTTGCCGGAGACGCGGACCGTGGCATTCGGGGTCACGGCGCCCTCGGCCGGCACAAGCTCGAGGGCCCGGACCGTGAAGGCCACCTCGCCCACGCCCAGCGGATTGACGCACCCGAGGGCGACATGCGTGACGGCCTCCGGGTCGAAGACCGCGTTCTCGTCGTGATGCTTGCCGTCGGGCGGCGAGTACCATTCGCCCAGGCGGAAGTCGCGGAAACGGGCGACGCCGGTGTTAACCGGCTCGTCGAGCTCGGCGGCCCAGCCGTGGATGTACCACGACCCGTCCGCCTCGCGCAGGGCGAGGTAGACGCCCGCGTCGGTGCGCGGTTTCGGGCTCGTGACCTCCAGGCGCACGCCGCCGTGAGCGGAGAGGTCGCGCTCGCCGCCGAGATTCAGGACGCTCCAGCGGGCGTGGTTCCAGTTGACGCGATCCGTGCCCATGTCGAAGCGCAGAATCTGGCCGCCGTCGGCGGCCTCGGCGCCCGGGAACGCCTGCGCGCCGAGGTCCACGAGGGCGGGCGCCGCCCCAAGCGTCGGGGCACACAGGACGAGAAGAGCCAGAGCCGTATCAAAGGAACGTTTCACGTGAGCCTCCCGGGGGCTGTTTGGCCGTGCGTTGCTGCCGTTGCCCAATGCCTGCCATTCACCACGCGTATGCCTCCGGCGCTTCGCCGCCGGGGCCGGGCCAGATCTCATCGAGCCGCGCCAGCGTCTCCCGATCGAGGCGAATCATGGGGACCTCCAGCACGTCCTCGAGCTGCTCGACCGTCCGCGGGCCGATAATGGGGGCCGTCACCGCCGGGCTCGCCAGAAGCCATGCCAGGGCCACGTGGGCGGGCGGGTGGCCCAGCTCGCGGCAGAGGTCATCGTAGGCTTCGAGCCGGTCGCGGCACTGCTCGACGCGCCGGCGCATCCCTTCGTCGGCGCGGCGGTCCTCGTCGCCCTCCAGATCCAGGGCCCCGCCCAGCAAGCCCCCCGCCAGCGGGCTATACGGGACAAGCCCGAGGCCGTAGTGGCGACACGCGGGGACGACCTCCAGCTCCGCCTGCCGCACGGCCAGGCTGTATTTCGACTGCTCACTCACGAGGCCCACCATGCCGCGGCGGGCCATCTCCTGACAGGCCGTGGCGATGTGCCACCCGCCGAAGTTCGAGCTGCCGACGTACAGGATCTTGCCCTGGCGAATGAGGACATCCATGGCCCCCGCGATCTCGTCCCAGGGGACCGACCGGTCGACGTGGTGCATCTGGTAGAGGTCGATGCGGTCCGTGCGGAGACGGCGGAGGCTGGCCTCGCACGCCTGGCGGATGTTGTAGGCCGAGAGGCCGCGATCATTCGGACCGGGCCCCATCTTTCCGTAGACCTTCGTGGCGAGGACGATGCGGTCGCGGTTCCCGCGGTCCTCGATCCACTCGCCGATGATCTCTTCCGTGAGGCCCGATTTCTCGTGGGACGGGTAGCCGTTGGCCGTGTCGATGTAGTGGACGCCGGCGTCGAGGGCGCGGTCGAGGATGGTCTTGGCGTCGTCGGGCGACGTATGCGTGCCGAAGTTCATCGTCCCGAGACAGAGGCGGCTGACGCGGAGGCCGCTGCGTCCGAGGGTCGTCGTGTCCATAGGCTCCCTTCGCCGGGGCATGCGCAGGTTCCCAGTGTGCCCCTCCCCGCACCACTTTTCAAGCTTTTGTCGAGACGCCCGGTTTCGGGTTGACGCGGCTCTCCCGCCCCAGGGATAGCTTGGACACTCGTTTGCGTTGGGTAGAATGAACAG
>CAYWVR010000057.1:0-11875 GCA_964461715.1 uncultured Anaerolineales bacterium | reverse complement strand
CAAAAAGTGTGTCGCTTAGGGATAAAGCGTTTCACGAATCCCGCCAAATCGATGGTCTGGGATAGAAAACGATGCTCCGATGAGCGCCCGAGCGCGGGGCGGGGAACCGAATCGACTTATAGATGCTCGCCGAAGAGAAACGCCTTCGCGAAGCGGTCGGCGATCTCCTGGTTCGTGAAGACGAGCGGAAGGAGGAACTGGACGTTCACGTTCGGCATCTGAAGGTACGGGGCCATCTTTTGGCGCCACTGGTGCTTGAACCGGAGGAGCTCGTCCTGGCAGGTGTCGGCGCCCTTGGAGCGGGGCCGATCGGCCTTCAGGGCCCGTAGAACGCACTTGGCGGCCAATTCGGCGCTCTGGATGCCGGGCCAGATGCCCTCGCCGGAGGCCGCCGCCGCAAAGCCTCCCGCATCGCCGATAAGCAACGTTCGTTTCCCCACGTGGTGCTCGAACTCGATGGCCGCCCCCGCCGGCACGGCCGCCCCGCACGGAGAGGCCAATTCGGGCTTCTCGGGCACTTTACCGGCCTCCACGAGGCGTTTCACCCAGAGGGCGTAGAGCGCCGGGAGCCGCTTGGCTGCCGCCGCCCCGCGGACCCCGATGCCGACGCTCGCGTGGCCGTTTCCGGGGAAGACCCACGCGTAGCCGGGCGCCTCCTCAAAAGCCGGCGCAATGTGGATTTGGGCGCTGCCAAGGCCCTTTCGGGCCTGGGTTTTCGTAAGCGGCACGTCGGCGGCGAGGCAGTGAACGAGCTGCGCGGGGCCCCATCGCTCGCGGAGGCCGCCCGCGCGGGCGACGTGGCTCTGGGTGCCGTCGGCCCCGATGAGGAGGCGTCCGACGACCTCTTTGCCGCCCTCGAGGGCCACGGAAACCTCGCGTTCGCCCGTCTGGATGGCCTTGACGGCCTTTCCGAGCATGGGCGTGGCCCCGGCGGCCCGGGCCTGGCGGACGAGGTCGGCGTCGAACCTGGCCCGGTCGACGATGTAGCCGAGATGGCCGCGCGAGGAGTAGACGGCCGTCTCGTCGAGCGCGGCCGTGTGGAAGACCAGATGCCGAAAAGGGGTCGCCTTGGTGCGTCTACGGGCCGTATCGAGGAATTTAAGGCGCTTGACGGCCCGGCCGTTCAGCCACCCCGCGCAGCACTTCGGGCGGGGAAAGGAGTCGGCATCGATGAGGGCCACGGAGGCCCCCTTTTCGGCCACCCGCAGGGCCAGGCTCGACCCGGCCGGCCCGGCGCCCACCACCAGCACGTCGTACGTCATAGCATTCCTTCAGGCTGTCTCTGGTGCGGCCCGGAAGGGGCGTGCCAGGCCCGTCGTGGCCCATCGGCGGCTCACTGCGAGATCCGTTCAAACTCGGCCCAGAGGGCCTCCTCGGCGTCCTGATAGTTCTCAAACGTCTCCTGGAGCCGCTCCAGCATGGCGTTGAGGAACTCCGGATCGACCTCGATGCCGGCCTCCTTGGCCTCCTTGAGGGCCGTCAGGGTGTCGGCGACGGTCTCCAGTTCGGTGGCGGTGGAGGCGAAGGCCCGGGCGGCATCATAGAGGTTGATCGACTCGACCTCCTCCTTTTCGGGCTTCGCGAAGAGCCGCCAGGGGGCCCGACGCACCTCCTTTGCCAGGGCCTTCAGGTTCTCGCTCGTGGCCAACATGTTGTGGACGGTGCGGCTGAAACCCGTCTTATTGGCCGCAATCAGGCCTTTGGCGCCGGCGGCCATGACGCGGACGTCCGCCAGGGCGACCTTCAGGTCCTCAGAGGCCGCGGCGGCATTCTCGAGCAGCTTCCCGCCGCCGGCGTCGAGTTTCCCGGCGAAGTTGCGGGCGTCGGTCAGGGCCTCGCTGACCTTGGGGCCGTTTTCCTCCAGGAGCGCATCGAGCTTCGCGACGGCTCCCTGGGCCGTTTCCGTGGCTTCCTTGAGGTTTCCGGCGGCCTCGACGAGGTCCCCCCGAAGCTTCGGGAAGTGCTCCTTGAGGTCGCCGGAGACGGCCGCCAGGTCGCCGGAGAGCTGCTTGACCCGCTCGACGACGGGCGGGACGTCCGTCTTGAGCTCCTCGGAGAGGTCTTTCAGGTTGGCGAGGATTAGCTGGATGTTTGTCTTCTCGACCTCGCCGATGCCCAGCTCGCCGGCGGCGTCGGCGAAGGGCGACTTCTGGTTGCCCTCCAGCACACCCTGTAGGGGGTCGCCGAAACCGGTATCCTCGATGTTGATGTTGGCCATCTGGCCCACGAGGCTCTGCATGATGACGACGCGGGCGTTCTCGTAGATCGTGTACTGCTCGGGCAAGGCCAGCGTCACCTCGGCCTGGAAGCACGTCTCGGGCTCGGCGGGCGGGGGACACTGGACCCGGACCGGACGGACCGTTAGGACCCGTCCGATGGGCTGTCCGACCAGCAGGACGGCACTTCCGACCTTCACGTTGGGGGCCTGCTCGAAGCGGACGCGGACCTCCTGCATCGGCTCGAACCACGCCGCCCGACCGCCCACCAGCACGAGGATGGCGGCGAGCACGGCGCCCATCAGCACGATGAACAGGCCGGCCAGGGTCAGGTTGCGGGCACGGGGGCGGGGCATACGTAACTCCTTACCGTTTCGGCACTTCCATCCCCATCAGGTCCTCCAGGTAGTCCGTCTTCGAGACCCGCAGCGGGATGGGCCCGTCGGCCTGGCCCTCCACGAACTGGGTCACGCGGGCGTCCCGGGACGCCTCGAACTCCTCCGGCGGACCGATGGCGATAAATTCGCCGTTATAGAGCATGGCGATGCGGTCGGCGATGCGGCAGGCGCTCTTCATGTCGTGGGTGACGACGATGCTCGTCACGCCCAGCTTCGCGCGGAGGTCGATGACGAGCTGGTCGATGACGCTCGTGGCGATGGGGTCGAGGCCCGAGGTGGGCTCATCGTAGAAGAGAATCTCGGGGTCCAGGGCAATGGCGCGGGCCAGGCCCACGCGTTTCCGCATGCCGCCGGAGATCTGGCTGGGCATCAGGTCGTCGAAATCCCTCAGGCCCACCAGCTCCAGCTTCATCTTGACGACCATGCGGATGATCTTCTCGTCGAGGTCCGTGTGCTCGCGCAGGGGCAAGGCCACGTTCTCCCCGACCGTCATGGAGCTGTAGAGGGCCCCGGATTGGAACAGGATTCCGAATCGGCGGCGGAGGCGGCCGAGACGCTCAGAAGAGGCGCAGCAGGCGTCCTCGCCCCAGAGGTACACGTGGCCGCCGTCGGGGACGTATTCGCCGATAATCGTCCGCAGGAGCGTCGATTTCCCGCACCCCGATCCGCCGATGATCACCAGCGTTTCGCCGGGGGCCACGGCCAGGTTCACGTCCTTCAGGACCTGCCGCCCGTCGAAGTACTTCTGGATGCCGCGAAGCTCCAGGATGGGATCGGCCTTGGCCATGGGACCTACCAGAAGAAGTAGAAGAAGGCCGTGAAGGCACAATTGGCGGTGATGATGAGGAAAATGGAGCGGACGACGCTGGCGGTTGTGGCGATGCCCACGCCCCCTGCCCCGCCCGAGACGTTCAGGCCCTCGTAGCACGCCACCGTCGCGATAATCAGGCCGAACACGCCGCCCTTGACCAGGCCCGTCACGATGTCCTTGACGGTCAGGGCATCGATGGACGTGTGGAAGTACTCGTAGGGGCTGATCCCCAGCACCAGGTCCGCGATCAGGCCGCCCCCGGCCGTCCCCAGCACGTTCGCCAGCACCGTCAGGGCCACCATCATGACCACGCAGGCCACGACGCGCGGCACGACGAGAAAGCGGATGGGGTTGATGGCGCTGGTGCGAAGGGCCGCGATCTCCTCGCCCACGACCATCGTGCCCAGCTCCGCCGTGATCGCCGCCCCCGCGAAGCCCGTCAGCACGACCGCCGCGATCAGGGGCCCGAGCTGCGGAAACTCGGCCTTGGCGATGACCGTGGCCAGCTTGTCGAGCTGCCCATAGTCGGCCAGCGTCGGGGCCAGCGTGAACGCAAGGGTCATGCCCACAAAGACTTGCACCATCGCGACGATCCCGATGGCCCGCACCCCCAGCCGGACCATCTGGTAGATCGTCTCATCGAATTTGATCCGCGGCTTGGCCACCAGCCCCGCCGCCGCGTGTCGGGCCGTATCGGCCGTCAGCCACCCCAGGCCCCCCAGGTACTCAAGGAGCCCCTGCGCCCCCGCTCCGAGACGCTCCAGCGGCCGAAGCACCGGTGACCCGCTCACGTTCGAAGGGCCTCCTCCACCGTGTCCGCAACCTCGAACACCGTGTCCAGGCGGGCGATCTCGAAAACCCCGCGGACACGGTCGCTCATGCCCGCCAGGACCATGGTCCCGCCTTCCGCCTGCACGATCTGGAGCCCCTCCACCAGCGTCGCCACGCCGCTCGAATCGACATACGGCGTGCCCGAGAGGTCGATGACAAGCCGGTCCGCCCCGGCGGCGGCGGCGCGGATGTGCCCCCGCAGCTCGGGCGAGCTGAAAACCGTGATCTCGCCCTCGGTTTCGAGGACGGCGGCGGCGCCCTCGCGGCGGATGCGAACGGAGAGATCGTCCATATCAAACTGATTCGCTTGCGTCATGACCCCTCGTCCTCCGCCCCCGGTGCGTATCGCGCCCGGCCCTCGCGCTCCCACCACGCCTCCCAGAGGGCGATCCGCTCGGCCCTTTCTTCCTCGGTGGTCGCGCGGTAAACCCCGTAATACTCGCCGGTTAGGCGCCGAAGGCCCGCCTCGGCGCTAAAACGGACCCCCTCGTCCTCGGAGCGAAGCATCTCAATGAGAGCCGGGATGACGTCCGTGTTTCCGGTCCGCACGGCTGTCGCGACGGCGGCCACCTGGTCGCGCGGGACGTCGCAGTCGAGGCGGCGGCAGAGCGTGTCGGTGTCCTCGGTGCACCCCGCCCCGAAGAGGCCCGCCGCCAGCGCCATGTACGCCGCCCACCGCTTCACGGCCCCTCCCGCGGGGATTCCCCTGAGTCGCCGAACCGCTCCAGCCGGCCCGCAGCGATTATAGCCACGACCCGGCCCGCTGCAAAGCAATATCGCGACCGGCCGGGGCGTGTTTGGGCAAGGCCCTCAAGCCGGGGGGATCGCCCGACCCCGGGGGGTTGGCATTCGAGGTGCGCGGATCATAAGGTCGCCCCGCCTGTCAATCCAGGCAACCTCGGCAATCTGGGCAACCGCGCGCGGCGCAAGACGCCCATTTGGCGGGATTCGAGAAACGTTTTATCCCTAAGCGACACACTTTTTGCACCTTTTCGGGGGGTACCGGGGGGGTTCTTGCGACTTTTGCCCCCCTTTTGACCCCCTTTTCGCCCCCTTCCCGTTTTCCCACACCCGAGGGGGTGGTCCGTTTGCGCCGCGCGCCCCCTCCTACGGGCGATGGGTCGAGCGCTTCTTTCGGCAGTCCGAATGCCATGCGGCCCCAAAGGGGCGGCGCGACTGCGGGCCCGTTTGCCCGACAGATCCCTATACATCTGGAAGTCCCGTTCACCTGGCGCCGGGGCGACGTGGCAATGTATCCTCTCCGGAGCGGTGACCCGCAGGTGGTTGTGAGGCCCAACCGTGATGCTGGCGACGGTGCCCTCGGGCGCCCAATCGCCCGGAGCCACGTTCCTCTTGATCGTCGAGACAACCGTCTCGACGTGCAGCAGGCGTGACACGTCATAGCTGCGGGTGACCGTCGTACGCATGTCCAGGTCCTCCCGGGTGGACACGACCAGCATTCCGTCCCGGAGCTCATGGCCCAGGCGGGCCGTCCCGCCGGCGCCGGACAGCAGCAGCTTGATCACCGTCTCGGCGGTGACATTGGATGTCTTTAAGTCTACCCTCTTCTTGGCGTCAACGCCGGCCGACTCAAGCGCCGGCCACCGGACCAAGATGGAAGTGTGCAACATCTTGGCCAACTCGGCGAAGGCGTCGTCCAGGGGCTTGTCCGCAAACTCCACGCTGGGCAGCACCCGCTTCAGAGCCGCGTCGGCGGGCACGGGCCGGCTGGGCGGCTGCGTGTCGGCGGGCTTCGAGGCGGGCCCCTTGGCCTTCGTCGGACCTTCTTTCAAGACATGCGGCACGGGGAACACGGAAGGGAGCATCCGGCCTCATGACGGATCGGGCAAGCCCGCGCTGTTGCGCTCGGGGCTCATGGCCCTTCCCTTCTTCACGTGCTTACTTCTTCTCGAGTTACTTCGCCCGGAAGGCGTCGCGGACCGGACGGCGGCTCGCGCACGCCGGAGGTAAGCACCTCAAGAGGGACCGGTCGGCCCGCCCGCCTCAGGCCAAAGGAAAGGTGGTGGGGCACCAGGGACTCGAACCCCGGACCCGCTGATTAAGAGTCTTAGAGTCCGGGGATACTCACTGATTGACCTTTATTCTTCAGCCTTTGTTTTCCTTGCAGTTGCGGCGGAATAGCTTATTCTGCGCTACGCTGAAATTGACCGTTCTTGACCGTGAGTGTAGCGCAGGCGTAGCGCAGAACTTTGAGCCGCCCAAACTCACTGATTCGGCGCTACGCCCCGGAGACAAGGAAAATGGCCCACAAGATCAACTTCACACAAGCCGCCATCGACCGCCTGCCCGCCCCCGCCACCGGCCGGGTCTACTACGCCGACACCAAGACGCCGGGGCTTGTGCTGTGCGTTTGGGATACGGGCGTGAAGTCCTTTGAACTCTACAAGCGCATGGGCGGCCGGCCGACGCGGTTGAAGATCGGCCGGTTTCCCGGCGTCACCGTGGAACAGGCCCGCAAGGAAGTTGCCCGGATGACCGGCCAGCTTGCCCAGGGCGACAACCCGGCCGACGCCCGCCGCAAGGCGCGGGGCGAAACGGCCCTGGGCGAGCTATTCGCCCTGTACCTGGACGGCCACGCCAAACCCTACAAACGGACCTGGAAGGAAGATCAAGCCCAGTATGGCCGCTACCTTGCCCGCTGGAAGGCCCGCAAGCTGTCCGAAGTCCGCCCGGCCGACGTGACGGCCCTTCATGCCAAGATCGGCCGCGAGAATGGCCATTACGCCGCAAACCGGATGCTGGCGCTGCTGTCGGCCATGTTCAACCACGCCACCCGCCTGGGGTACACCGGTGGAAACCCGGCCAAGGGCGTTAAGCATTTCAAGGAACAGTCACGGGACCGCTTCCTACGGGCCGATGAACTCCGAGCCTTCTTTGACGCCCTGGGCGACGAAAAGACGCCGCCGCTGTGGCGTGACTTTTTCACCGTGGCCCTTCTCACGGGGGCGCGCCGTGCCAACGTCCTGTCGATGAAGTGGGCGGACGTGAATCTAATGCGGGGGCTGTGGCGGATACCGGAAGCCGAGTCTAAGAACAAAGAGCCGCTACTGTGCGTCCTGCCGCCCCAGGCCGTGGAAATCCTTCAGCGCCGGTCCGACGACAACGCCGCCCTGGCCCCCGAAGATCAAAGCCCCTACGTCTTTCCGGGCAAGGGCAAGACCGGGCACGTCACCGACCCGAAAAAGCCTTGGAAGGACCTGTTGAAGCGGGCCGGTATCAAGGACCTGCGCCTACATGACCTTCGCCGGACCCTGGGAAGCTGGCAGGCGGCGACGGGGGCGAGCCTGTCCATCATCGGCCGAAGCCTGGGGCATAAGAACGTCGCCACCACGGCCGTTTACGCCCGCCTGGACCTGGACCCCGTGCGGGCGAGCGTCAACGCCGCCGCCGACGCGATCATGGCCGCCGCCAACGGCCACGCCCCAAAGAAGGCCCTGCCCGCCCCGAAGAAGGTCAAGGCCCCCGCCAGAAAAGCCGAAGAAACCCCTTGACCGCCGAACTTACGAAACGTACACTTCGTACGGAAGGATAGATTGGAGCGCCGACTATGACCACCATACCGATTACCGGAGCCCGCGAACACCTGGCCGACCTGGGCAACCGCGTTTCCCTTCGGGGCGAGCGCGTGATTGTCGAGCGCCGGGGAAAGAAGCTCTTCGCCCTTGTGCCCGTGGAAGACCTGGAACTGCTGGAGCGTATGGAAGACAATCTGGACCTTGAGGCGATCCGCGCGGCTAAGAAAGAGCCGTCTATTCCCTTTGCGAAGGTCAAGAAGGAACTTGGCCTGTAGATGCCCTATCGCCTGGAAATCAAGAACTCCGCACGGAAGGAGATTATCCGTCTGCCCAAGCCCGACCAGCGCCGGGTAATGGCCGCCATTGCGGACTTGGCCGACACACCCCGGCCCGACGGCGTGCGGAAGATCGTCGGGGCCGAAGACGCCTACCGTATCCGCGTGGGGGACTATCGAATCGTGTACGAGATCGTGGATAGGATTCTGACCGTGTACGTTGTCCGCGTCGCCCACCGCAAAGACGTTTACCGAGGGCTGTGATATGTCGGCGATGCGAGAACCTATGCGGCTGCCCACGCCCGCCTGGACCTGGACCCCGTGCGGGCAAGCGTCAACGCCGCCGCCGACGCGATCATGGCCGCCGCCAACGGCCGCGCGCCAAAGAAGGCCCTGCCCGCCCCGGCCGACGGCGACGGCAAGCCCCAGGCCCGCGAACCCGCCGCCCGTGGCCAGAGCAAGCCCCGGCCCGGCAAGGCCAAAACCACCGGCCGGAAGCGCCAAATTGACGCCCGGAAAAGTCCTGCGCTTGCCGAAGGACCCCAAACGGAGTAACCTTCCGCTATGCCCGACGGTAAAGCGATACTGCCCGCCTTGCGGAAGTTTGCCGAGACTGTAACGGCCAAGATGAACACCTTGACCGCAGGCGAACCGGAAGATCAACTCCGCGGCCCGTTTGAAACCTTCATGCAGGAAGCCGGCCACATTCTTTCCGGGCAGAAGGGGCACGTCGTCTCGACCGGCGAAACCCGCCTGGCCGGGCGGCTGGGCAAGCCCGATTACGCCGTCCACGCCGCAAAGTTTCTGGCCGGTTACGTCGAACTCAAGGCCCCAGGCGTCGGGGCGAACCCCGCCCGGTTCACCGGCCACAACCGCGAGCAGTGGCAGCGCTTCAAGGCCATACCGAACCTTCTCTACTCGGACGGCAACGATTGGGGGCTGTACCGGAGCGGTGAAGCCGTCCGCCCGGTGGTCCGCCTCTCCGGCGACGTGGCCACAGGCGGCCGAAAGGCCGCCAGCGCCACCGACGCCGCCGCCCTCGGCAACCTCTTGGCCGACTTTCTTTCCTGGCAGCCGATCATCCCCAAGGCCGTCAAGGACCTGGCCGCCCTGCTCGCGCCCCTCTGCCGGATGCTGCGCGACGACGTGACCGACGCGCTGAAGGACCCGGCGTCGCCGCTGGTGCAGCTTGCCAAGGACTGGCGGCAACTGCTGTTTCCCGACGCGAGTGACGAACAATTCGCCGACGCCTACGCGCAAACCGTCACCTTCGCCCTGCTGCTGGCGCGAAGCGAAGGCGCGGACCCGCTGGACCTGGCCAGCGCCGAAGCCGGCCTGGCCGCCGGGCACAGCTTGCTTTCCCGCGCCCTGCAAGTGCTGACCGACCTGAACGCCCAGGCGGAAATCTCCGCTTCCCTGAACCTGCTGATTCGCGTGGTCGGCGAAGTCCCCCGGGGCGTGCTGAGGGCCGCCGGCGGCAAGAAGGACCCGTGGCTTTTCTTCTACGAAGACTTCCTCGCCGCCTATGACCCCAAGTTGCGGAAGGACGCCGGGGCGTACTACACGCCGGTTGAAGTGGTCCGCGCCCAGGTCCGCCTGATTGACGACCTGCTGACCAGCCGCCTGGGCAAGGCCCTGGGCTTCGCCGATCCGGGTGTTATCACCCTGGACCCCGCCGCCGGAACGGGCACGTACCTTCTCGGCGTCATCGACCACGCCTTGGGCAAGGTGGAAGCCCAGCAAGGCGCGGGGGCCGTGCCGGGGCAGGCGTCGGCCCTGGCCAAAAACATTTACGGCTTTGAAATCATGGTCGGCCCGTTCGCCGTCACGGAACTTCGCGTAAGCCGGGCGCTGGCCGACAGGGGCGCGAAACTGCCCGCCGGCGGAAGCCACGTCTACCTGACCGACACGCTGGAAGGCCCCAACACGCCGCCGCCCGCGCTGCCGTTCTACCTGAAGCCCATCGCCGAGCAACACGCCAAGGCCCTGAAGGTCAAGGCCGCCGTGCCCGTCATTGTCTGCCTGGGCAACCCGCCATACGACCGCCACGAAGCCGCCGACGAAACCAACAAGGCCCGCACGGGCCATTGGGTACGCTGGGGCGACGACGGGGAGGGCACGGCGGCGATCTTCAAGGACTTCCTGGACCCGGTTATTGCTGGCGGGCATGGGGTACACGCCAAATGGCTGTACAACCTGTACGTCTACTTCTGGCGCTGGGCGCTGTGGAAGGTCTTCGAGGCGAAGACCGCCGCCGGGCCGGGCGTGGCGAGCTTCATCAGCGCGTCGAGTTACCTTTTCAGTGACGCCTTTTGCGGCATGCGCGAACACATGCGCCGGCTGTGCGATGAAATCTGGATTCTGGACCTGGGCGGCGAAGGCCGTGGCGGGAGGAAAGACGAAAACATCTTCGCCATTCAAACACCCGTGGCAATCGCCGTCGCCGTCCGCTGCGGCAAGGCCAAGCGGGACGCGCCGGCCAAGGTGCATTACGCGCGGATTGGTGGCACGCGCGACGAGAAGCTAGAGGCCCTGGACGCCGTGGCCGACTTCGCTTCTTTCACCTGGGAAGACTGCCCCGATGAATGGGCCGCGTCATTCTTGCCGAGTGGGCAAGGGGGTTACTTCAGTTGGCCGATAATCAGGGACCTTTTCCCCTGGCAACATTCCGGTTCGCAGCTTTTCAGGTCATGGCCGATTGCGCCCGACGTGGCAACGTTGGAGGCCCGTTGGCGTGGCTTGTTGAAGGCCCCAAACCGTTCCGCTGCATTCAGGGAAAGCCGCGACAGGAAAGTTGACAAGTCATGCACGCCCCTTCTTGCCGGGCAGGATCGAGCGAAGCCCATTGCGAGCTTGCCCCCAAGGGAGCCATGCCCCGCTACCGTCCGCTATGCCTTTCGGTCCTTAGACCGGCAATTCGTGATTGCGGATAGCCGCGTCGGGGACGTTATGAAGCCGGTTCTGTGGGAAGTCGCCGGGAACCCCGCGAGATCATCACAAGTGTTCATAACAAGCCAACTGTGGCAAGTGCTTGGGGACGGTCCGGCATTGACTGCCAGTATCTTTGTGCCAGACTTCCACCACTTCAAGGGTTCGTACGGCGGCAAGGACACAATCGCCCTGTACCGTGACGCCGCCGGAAAAGAAGCGAACATCCTGCCGGGGCTGCTGGACGTGCTGGCCGAAGCCTACGGTCGGAAGGTGACGCCGGAGGATTTTCTGGCCTACGTTTACGGCGTCCTGGCGCAGCCGGCGTTTACCGCAAGGTTCGCCGCCGAACTGGGCACGCGCGAGCTTCGCGTACCCTTGACCAAGGACGCGGGCTTGTTCGCCCAGGTTGCGGACGTGGGGACGAAGTTGCTGTGGCTGCATACCTATGGGCAAAGGTTTGTGCCCAAAGGCAGGCACGCCGGGCAAGTGCCCAAAGGCGCGGCCAAGTGCAAGAAGGCTGTGCCCGCTGCCCAGGCCGACTACCCGGAGAAGTACGAATACAACGACGCGACGAAAACCCTGCACGTCGGGACGGGCGAGTTTGGCCCCGTCGCCCCGGACGTGTACGGCTTTGAAGTATCCGGCTTGAAGGTTGTTCAATCGTGGCTGGCGTATCGGATGAAGAAGCCCAAGGGCAAGAAGTCTTCGCCCCTGGACGAAATCACACCGGCGACGCTGGGCGGCTGGCCAAGTGAGTTTACGACGGAGCTTCTTGAACTGCTGTGGGTACTGGAAGCCACGATTGCCGAGTACCCCGCCCAGGGGCGGCTGCTGGCGGCCGTGGTGAAGGGACCGTGCTTCAAGGCCGATGAGTTGC
>CAYWVR010000056.1:0-11984 GCA_964461715.1 uncultured Anaerolineales bacterium | reverse complement strand
GGCCGCCTCCCGCAAAGCTCAAAGCGTACATCAAGCAGCGCGCGGCTGCTCAGCATCTGGCGCGGCGTGAGGCGTATCACCGCTTGGCGCAAGAAGCCAGCCCCAAAGAGCTCCGTCGTTGCTGTCCTCGAAGCTACGCCCCTTTTGCCGACGATGTCGAAGCGGAGATCGGTCCGCTGGTGGCCGGACCGTAGGAATGATCGCTTTCGCCTTCGGCTCGCAGATGCATGCCCCGGGCCGGATTGCTATAATGCGGCCGCCTCGAGACACAGGAGACGTCCATGGCCAAGCTCTGGGACAAGGGATACGCCATCGACGGGCTCGTCGAGCGGTTCACGGTGGGCGAGGACTACCACCTCGACCGCGCGCTGGTGCGCGTCGACGTGCTCGGGTCGGCGGCCCACGCCACGATGCTCGCCGAGATCGGCATCCTCACGGACGAGGAACTCGACCGGCTCAAGGGCGAGCTGCGCCACGTCCTGGCCGACTGGCGCGACGGCCAGTTCGCCATCCGTCCCGAACAGGAGGACGTCCACACGGCGGTCGAGGAGTACCTCACGGGCGCCCTCGGCGACCTCGGCAAGAAGCTCCACACCGGCCGCAGCCGCAACGACCAAGTCCTCGTGGACCTGCGCCTGTGGGGCAAGGAGCAAATCCACGCCCTCACGGAGCGGCTCCTCGCCCTCGTCCGGGTGCTGGCGGCGTTCGCGCGGCAGCATGAGTTCGTGCCCATGCCCGGCCGCACCCACATGCAGATCGCCATGCCGTCAAGCCTCGGCCTCTGGGCGGGGGCCGTCGCCGAGGCCCTTCTCGACGACGCCGAGATGCTCAAAAGCGCCCACGTCCTGGCGGACCAGTCGCCCCTCGGGTCGGGCGCGGCCTACGGGTCGGCGCTGCCGCTGGACCGGCCGATGACGGCGCGCCTGCTGGGGTTCGCCAAGGTCCAGAACAACGTCCTTTCCTGCGCGAACTCGCGCGGCAAGGCGGAGCTGGCGACCCTTCAGGCGGCGGCCCACATCATGCTCGACCTGGCCCGCGTCAGCCAGGACCTGATGCTCGGCTCGACGCCCGAGTTCGGCTACTTCCGCATCCCGAAGGAACTCTGCACGGGCAGCTCCATGATGCCCAACAAGCGGAACCCCTGCGCGTGCGAGCTCGTGCGCGCCAAGGCCGCCTCCGTCCTCGCCGCCTGCGACCACGTCGCCGGGGTGCTCCGGGGCCTGCCCTCCGGTTACAACCGCGATTTCCAGGAGACCAAGGGCCCCTTCATGCGGGCCGCCGAGGCAACGCTCGGGAGCCTGGCCGTCATCGCCCGGACGTTCGAGAACCTCGAAGTCCTGCCCGCGAACCTCCGCAAGGGCTTCCTGCCGGAGATCTTCGCCACCGACGTCGCCCTGGAGCGCGTCGCCGAGGGCGAGCCGTTCCGAGACGCATACCGACATGTCGGAACGCACCTGCAGGACCTCGAATCCCGCGACCCCGTCGAGAACCTCCGCGCCAAGACCCTCCAGGGCGGCCCGGGAAACCTCGGACTGGACGATCTGGACGCGCGGGCCGACGCCTTGGAGACGTGGCTCGGCGGCGTACGCGGCCCGTTCCTGAAGGCCCTCGAGGCGCTGCTGGCGTGAGGTCGGCGAGCCGCGCGATCGGGAGCCATCCGGCACAGGCCGACGCGTGCGCCGCTTCCGCGTGTCCGCGGTCTCACGACCGCGGCCCGGGAAAGGGACGCCCGATCCGGATCGCCTCGCGTCGGCGAACGGCGACGAGGCCGCCGGGAAGCTTGACCGGCCCGGCCACGGGCTTGGCAAGGAGGGCGCGGGCCGCCTCCCGTGTCCGGTCCGCCGACATGTGCTTCAGGCCCCCGCCGAGCCGCTCGACGGCCCGCCTCAGGAGCGCCCCCCGCAGCCACGGCCGAAGCGCCGCAAAACCCTCCGCGTCGACCAGAAAAATCGCTCCGGGAGCGGTTTTCCCGGGGACCTCGCGGACCCACCGGGCCCAGGCGTCGTCGAGCGCGTCGCCCAGGACCTCCGACGCCGCGGCGGCCTGGTCCGCCAGGCGCGCAAGCGCACCGGTCACCCGCGGATTCACCGCCTCCGCCACGAGCGGCAGGACCTCGTGCCGCAGGCGGTTCCGCGTGTGCGCCGCGCTCGCGTTCGTCGCGTCCTCGCGCCACGCCTCGCCGCGCTCCCGAAGGAACACGACGATCTCGCCGCGCGAAAGCTCCAGCATGGGCCGGACGATATCGACGCCCGCGTCGGGCTCGAGCGGCGCCCGCGGCCGCATGGCCGCCAGACCCTCGACGCCCGTCCCGCGGAGGGCGTGGAAGAGGACCGTCTCGGCCTGGTCGTCGGCGTGGTGGGCGAGGGCGACCTTGCGGGCGCCCGCGTCGGCGGCGACCGCGGCGAGAAACCGCCGCCGGGCCTCGCGTCCCGCTTCCTCGAGGCCCACCCCGGCGGCGCGCGCGGCCCCCGCGGCGACGTCCGCCCGGCCCACCTCGTGCGGCAGGTCCAGCCGTTCCGCCAGAGCCCGCACGAACGCCTCGTCGGCCTCGGCCGCCTCTCCGCGCAAACCGTGGTTCAGGTGGGCGACGGTCATCTCGAGCGACAGTCGACCGGACCCGGCCAGGTCGTGCAGCGCAAGAAGCAGCGCGACGCTGTCGGCCCCGCCGCTCGTCGCCACAACGACCCGCTCCCCCGCCGGGTCGAAGAGGTCGTGGCGCCGGATGACCTCAAAGACGCGGTCGACGAGCGGACTGGCGCGGCCGGGGGTCATGGGCAACATGATACCGCGCCGCCGCGGCCTGTCCAAGCCGCGACGCCGGACGGTTGACACCCCCGGCCGCGAGCCTATAATCGCCGCGTACTGCACGACCGCGCGCGGCCGAGCCATCGAGGATCATCCCATGCAGCCCCATGAAATCCCTACCAAGCTGGAGGCCCTGAACGAGCGTCTCACGACGCTACGGGACTCTCTTTGACGTCGGCGTCAAGCGCGAGGCCCTCCGGGAGGTCGAGGCCCGCATGGCCGCCCCCGATTTCTGGGACGACCCCGACGCCGCCCGGAAGGAGGTCCAGCGCCTCAAGGGCCTGAAGGCGGTCGTCGACCCGGTGGAGGAGATCGACCAGGCCCTCCAGGACGCCGCCATCTTCGTCGAGCTGGCAGACGAGGAATCGGACGCGTCGGCCCTCGCCGGGGCCGCCGCCGAGCTGGCGCGGGCCGAGAAGAAGCTCGACCGGATCGAGTTCCTCTCGCTCCTTTCGCGGCCCGACGACCCGCGGAACGGCTACCTGTCGATCCACGCCGGGGCGGGCGGAACGGAGAGCTGCGACTGGGCGGCTATGCTCCTCCGCATGTACACCCGCTATATCGAGTCCTGCGGCTGGAAGATGGCCGTCATCGATTCGGTCGAGGGCGAGGAGGCGGGCCTGAGAAGCGTCACGCTTCACGTCGAGGGGGCCTACGCCTACGGCTACCTCTCCGCCGAGGTCGGCGTTCATCGGCTCGTGCGCATCAGCCCCTTCGACGCCGCCGGCCGCCGCCACACCTCCTTCTCCAGCGTCGACGTCCTCCCGGAGTACGAGGACGTCGGCGACGTCGAGATCAACGAGGAGGACCTCCGAATCGATTTCTACCGGGCCGGCGGCGCGGGCGGCCAGCACGTCAATAAGACCAGCTCCGCCGTCCGCATCACCCATCTGCCGACCGGCATCATCGTCCAGTGCCAGAACGAGCGGTCCCAGCACCAGAACCGGCGGGTGGCCATGCAGATGCTCGCGGCGCGTCTGAAGCGCCTCGAAGAGCAGAAACGCGACGCCGAGCTCGCCAGGATATACGGCCAGAAGGGCGAGATCGCCTGGGGCAACCAGATCCGCTCCTATGTCCTCCAGCCCTACACCATGGTCAAGGACCATCGCACCGACCACGAGACCGGAAAGGTCCAGGACGTCCTCGACGGAGACCTGGACGCCTTCATCGAGGCGGAGCTTCATCGCCGCGCCGCCGCACGCATGGGAACGGCCTAGCATGACGCGCCTCGCGACCCTCACCGGCGTGCTCGCCCTGCTCGCCGCCGCCGGATGCGGCACGGGGCCTCCGCCGGGAGCGATGGACCGGCTTGTGGTGCGCGAGCACTTGGGCTTCGCGCTCGACGCGCCCGAGGGGTGGCTCGTCCGCGACCTGGCGGGCGACCTGGTCGTCGAGATCGCCGAGCCCGCCGGCGCCGACTCGGACGCCGTCGTCCTGCACGTGGCGGTCCTGCCGCGCGAAGGGCTCGATCTGGACACCTGGGCCGGCCGGGCGGTCGACGACCTCGGGGCCTACTGGACCGGCGTCGAGGTCGTCAACCGGCAGCCGGCGGCCCTGGCCGACGGGCGCGAGGCCCTCGACCTGGTGCTCGTCAGCACGCGCGGCCCGGCGCCCCTGGCGCAGCGGATGCGACTGGCGGTGACGGACGACTCGGCGTATGCTCTCCTGGCCACGGGGCCGAAGGCGCGCCTCGAGGCAATGGCCGGGAGGCTCGAGAAGACCCTGGAGACCTTTGTCGTCTGGTAGCGCCCGTGCGGGAGACCCATGACGAGACATGCGACAAGACGACCCGTGACGCCCGCCCACATGCGGGCCACGCTCGCGGCAACGCTTCTGGCGGCCCTGCTGGCGGCGGGCTGCGAGGACGGCCCGTACGTCCATCGCGGCGAGCGGTTCCGGCTCGACCTGCCCGAGGGATGGACGGTTCGCGAGTACGGCGGGCAACCGTGCATGGTCGCCGTCGGCCCGGACGACGAGGGCCCCGGGAGGCCGAACTTGAACGTCGTCGTGACCAAGGCCCCGCACCTCGGGACGCTGGGGGTCCTGGTGGAGCAGACGAAGCGGCAGGCGGCCGGGTTCAAGGGTTTCGCGCTGGCGGAGGACGCCGAACTGGTTCTCGCCGGCGGGATGCCGGCCCACCAGCTGACGTGGACCCATGCCGCCCTCGGGCCGCGCACGACGGTGCGCCAGGTGCTCGTTTACGTGCGGGACCGGGCCTTCATCGTCACCGCCGCCGCCCGGACCGACCGCTGGGCCGCCCTGGAGCCGGCCCTCGACGCGGCCCTGGCATCCCTGCGCGTGTCGCCTTGAAGCCGCCTGCGGCTTGGCCATCGAGCAAGATTCCTTGACCCCGAAGGACGCCCATGAACCTGACCGCCCTGAAACGTGACGACCCGGAGCTGGCCGACCTCATCGCCGCCGAACGCGAGCGCGAGAGTCGGACCATCGACCTCATCGCCAGCGAGAACCTCTGCCCGGCCGCCGTCTGCGAGGCCGTCGGCAGCTCGCTGACCGACAAGTACGCCGAGGGCTACCCCGACAAGCGCTACTACGGCGGGTGCGGCGTGGTCGATGCCGTCGAGCAACTTGCCATCGACCGTGGCAAGGAGCTCTTCGGCTGCGAGCACATCAACGTCCAGCCCCACTCCGGCAGCCAGGCCAACATGGCCGTGTACTTCGCCGCCTTGAGGCCCGGCGACACGATCCTCTCGATGGACCTCTCGCACGGCGGCCACCTGACCCACGGCATGAAGACGAACTTCTCCGGCCGCCTCTACGAGATCGTCCACTACGGAGTGGAGCGGGGCAGCGAAGTGATCGATTACGACGTCCTCGCCGCCCGGGCCCGCGAGGTCGGCCCGGACCTGATCGTCGCCGGCGCGAGCGCCTATCCCCGGGCCGTCGACGCGGCCCGCATGGCCGAGATCGCCGCGGACGTGGGGGCCCGCCTCCTGGTGGACATGGCCCACTTCGCGGGCCTGGTGGTCGCGGGGCTCCATCCCGACCCCGTGCCCGTGGCCGACTTCGTCACCGCCACCACCCACAAGACGCTGCGCGGCCCGCGGGGGGGCATCGCCCTCTGCCGCGCCGACGACGCCCGCAAGCTCGACCACACCGTCTTCCCCGGCCTCCAGGGCGGGCCGCTGATGCACGTCATCGCCGGCAAGGCCGCCGCCTTCGCCCTCGCCATGACCGACGCGTTCAAGGCCTACCAGCGGCAGGTCGTCGCCAACGCCCGGGCCATGGCCGACGAACTGGCCTCCCTCGGCCACCGGATCGTCTCGGGCGGCACGGACACGCACCTTCTGCTGGTGGACCTGACGGAGCGCGGCATCACGGGCGGCCAGGCCCAGCGGTGGACCGGCCGCGCGGGCATCGTCCTCAACATGAACACGATCCCGTTCGACGAGCGATCGCCCATGGACCCGAGCGGGGTGCGCATCGGGACACCCTCGGTCACCACTCGCGGCGCCCGGGAGGACGACGTCCGCCAGGTGGCCCGCTGGATCGACGCCGTCCTCTCCGCCGACGATCCCGAGGCCAAGGCCGACGCCCTCGAAGAGGACGTCCGAGCCTTCTGCGAGGCCCATCCGATCCCGGAATAGGCGAACCCGGAGACCGCCATGCCTGCCGCCCCCGGCCGCGTCCTCATCCCCGCCCCGCGCATCGCCGCGCGCATCCGCGACCTCGGGGCCGAGCTCACCGAGGCCTACGCCGGCCGCGACCCCGTCCTCGTCGCCATTATGAAGGGCTGTGTCCTGTTCCTCGCGGACCTGGTCCGCGCCTGGCCCGCCACGATGGACATCGAGTTCGTCACGGCCCGGAGCTATCGCGGCAGGGAGGCCGGGCCGGTCGAGATCACCATGCCCGCCGAACTCGCCGAGGTCGTCCCCGGGCGGTCGGTCCTCATCGTCGACGACATTCTCGACACGGGGCGCACCCTGGCCGAGGTCTGCCGCGCCGTCGCTGCGCTCGGGCCCGAGGAAGTCCGGACGCTCGTGCTGCTGGCGAAGCAGCGGCCGGACGAGGTCGGCGAACGTTTCGAGGCCGACTGGGTCGGCTTCGAGATCGAGGACCGCTTCGTCGTCGGCTACGGCCTGGACTTTCGGGGCCGCTTCCGCAACCTCCCCCACATCGCCACCCTCGCCGACTAGGTTTTTTGCCTTCATCCATCCCGACCGGCCGCCGATAAACCCACGGGGAGAAGCCTTTCTCAAGCGCCGGAGAACGCCTGTGAGCGGTATCGCTACCGAGTCCCTCCGCGACGAGCTCCAGAACCTTCGCGAGCAGACCGAACGGCTCGAGCGGGCCCTCGTCGGCGAGCAGCGGATGGCCACCGTCGGCCAGCTCGCCCTGCGCATGGCCCACGAGTTCAACAACATCCTTATGCTCATGATGGGCCGCGCCGAGCACGCCCTCAAGTACGGCGACGCCGACGTCCAGACCCGGGCCCTCGAAAAGGTCGTCGAGGCCGGCCGACGGGCCGCCGACATCGTCGCCAACCTCCGCGGCTACGGCGCGGACGAGGCGGCCAAGAGCGAGGTCGTCCCCGCCGACGTCCTCATGGAATCCGCCGCCAGCCTCGTCGCGTGGGACCTGCCGAAGAGCGGCGTCGAGCTCGTGAAACGCTACGATTCGACCGCCCGCGTCCGCGTCGTGGCGGGGCGGCTCGAGCAGGTGCTCCTGAACCTCATCCTCAACGCCCGCAAGGCCATGGACGGCGGCGGGACGCTCACCGTCACCGTCGGGCCCAACGTCCAGGAGGGGTACGTCGCCTTCCGCATCGCGGACACCGGATGCGGCATCCCGCCGGAGGACCTGGAGCGCATCTTCGACCCCTTCTTCTCCACCGGGCCGACCGAGCGCTGCGCGTGCGGCGGGACGGGTCTGGGCCTGTCGGTCGCGCGGGACCTGGTGCGCCAGGCGGGCGGCGAGATCCGCGTTGAGAGCGCCGTCGGCATCGGCTCCACCTTCACGGTGCTCCTCCCCATCGCCGAGGACGAAACGTAACGGCACGAGACCACCCGGGGACGTGCGTGAACGGGGCGCGGGACCGCCCAGGGCCGCGCCCCGCAGTCTTTTCTCCTTCCGTGCAATACGACCCCCCCCGCCGCGTTTGTCCCGGTGAGGCATGCCTGAACCCGGTTATGAATGCGACGCTGAACCAAGGAGACCTGCCATGACACGCTTGATCCTGACGGCTCTGATCACGACGGCCGTGGTCGCCCTGCCCCTGGTCGCCCTGGCCCAGGAGGAGGAAGGCCCGCCGCCCCCCGGCCATCGCCCACCCCGCGGGCACCTGCGCGAGAAGCTCCTTGAGGAGTTCGACGCCGACGGCGACGGCAAGCTCAACGAAGAGGAACGCGCCGCCGCCCGCGAGGCCCACAAGGCCCGCATGCAAGCCCGCAAGGCCGAATTCGTTGCCAAGCATGACACCGACGGCGACGGCGTCGTCAGCCCCGAGGAGAGGAAGGCCGCCTTCGAGGCCATGAAGGAGAAGGCCAAGGACCTCCACGAGGAGCTCATCGCGAAGTTCGACGCCGACGGCGACGGCAAGCTCTCCCCCGAGGAACGAGCCGCCGCCGTCGAGACCCTCACCCCCGAGCAACGGGCCATGCTTCGTCGTGCCCACGAGCGCCACAGGCACCGCGACAAGGTGCGTCAGAAGTTCGATGCCGACGGCGACGGCAAGCTCAGTGAGGAGGAGCGCGAGGCCGCCCGCCAGGCCCGACGCGAGCGGGCCAAGGAACGCGTCGGGGAGGACGGCGAAGGCCGCCCGCGTCGTCCGCGCGGCAACCGTCCGCATCGTCCGCGCGGCGATCGTCCGCGCGGTCCGCGCGGCGGACGCCCGGCAGCCGAGTAAGATCGCTTTCTGACGTCCCGTGTTGTGAGCGCGGCAGGCCCCCGCCCGGCCTGCCGCACTTTTCTTTGCACCCCGCCCGGGCCGCGAGCGTGGCCGTCCACGCCCTGGTCCGCGGCGAGGGCCGGGGGCCGAATCCCGGGAAGCGCTGGAGCATCCTCTGGCTCGACACCGAAGACCTCTCGCCCGATCCCGAGCGGCCCATCGACCCCGCGACGGTCGAACTGCCCCCCTGCCTGCCCGACGATGACGAGGCCCGCCGCATCTGGGCCACCTACATCGAAACCGCCCAGGTCCTCGACCGCAAGGTCGGCAAGGTGCTCGAATGGCTTGCCGAGACGCTGGGTTTGTAGCCCTCGCGGCCGGAGACGTCAGACGGGCAATTCCTGAAACCCGCCCCCGCCGCGCGCATTGAACCGGGTGACCGGCGAGCATCCCCGAAGGAGCCGACCCGTGGCCGAGGACGTCGCATGGAAAACCGTCCGGCAAGCCGCCCGAGGCGATCCAGACGCCCTCCGCGAGCTGGTCGAGACGACCCTCGACGACGTCTGGGCCCTGGCCATGCGAATGACCCGCCGGGCCGATGTCGCCGACGAGATCACCCAGGAAACCTACGCCCGGGCCCTGCCCAACCTCGGGAAGCTCACCATCGCGGGACGGTTCGAGGGATACTTGGCCCGCATCGCGACAAACGTCGTCCTGGAGCGGTGGCGGCGGCAGAGGCCGACCGTCGCCGTCACGGAGGCCACGCTGCCCCCCTCGCACGAGGAGCCCTGGCACCGTGTCGCCGAGGACGAGGACGAGCGGCGGCGGCTGGACGCCCTCTGGCAGGCCGCCGCCCGCTTGGAGCCGAATCCGCGCGCGGCCCTGATGCTCTTTTACGCCCAGGGGGCGTCGATCCAGGACATCGCCCGGATTCTCGACGCCCCGGACGGCACCGTCAAGACTTGGCTGCACCGGGCGCGGAACGACGTTCGGCGCATGGCCGAGGCCCTGCTGGACGGCCCGGCGAACCCGCAGCCCCAACCGGGAGGCCTGACATGACCCGCGAGATCGATCCCATCGAGCGGACCCTGCGTGAGAAGCTCGGCGCCGACGTTACCCCCGATCCCGAGCGGCGGGCGCGCCTCGTGGAGCGCATCCTGACCGACGCCCCCGTCCCGGCGGCACGCCCGCGGCGGATTTTCCGCTGGGCCTGGTTCGGCGGGGGGGCAGCCGCCGTCGTCCTGCTGGCGGTGGCCCTCTGGCCGGAGCCGACGCCGACGCGCGAGCCGATCCCCCCGACGGCCCTCTTCGCGGACCTGTTCGGCCCGTTGGCCGAGAGCGTCCCGGCCGAGGAGACCGCGCCGGCCCCCGAGACGCCCGACGAGCCCACCGCCGCCGGCGCCCTGGCCGGGCTCTGGCAGGACGTCGCCGCGCCCGCCTCCTTCGGGCGGCTCATGCTGACCGCGCCGGGCGTCGTGGCGGCCCCGGACCGTGAACGTAAACCCTCCGACACGCGTCGATAACCTGGAAGGAGACGAACCATGATCCTCCGAACCCTCGGCCTCGCCGCCGCGCTGCTGGCCGCCCTCGCCGCCGGCCTCCCGGCCGCCCAGCCCGACATGGCCGCCCTCGTCCCCGCCGACGCCAAGGGCTTCGTCGAGGCCGTCGACGTGGCGGGCCTCCGGCAGAGCGTGCTCGACTCGGCCTTCTGGGCCGGGCTCGAGGAGACCGAGGCCCTCGCCCGGTGGCGCGCCGGCGACCCGCACGACCAGATGCAGGCCCGCATCGAGGAGATGCTCGCCCGCCTCGAGATGGACCGCGCGACGGCCCTGCGCACCTACCTCGGCGGACGCACCGCCGTCGTCCTCTTGCCCGGCACGGCAGGGGACCAGGCCGTGCTCCTGACGACCACGACCCACGACGCCGCCAGGAAGCTCGCCCTGGCCGCCGGCGGGGCCGAGGTGGTCCGCTACCGGGACGTGGGCATCTGGGAGGTCCGCACCAAAGAGAAGGTCGACCGCATGGCCTACGCGGGCGGCGTGATGGTGCTGACGAACTCCGACGGCGACGGCCTCGAGCGCGTCATCGACTGCATCGTCGGCGAGGACTCGTCCCTGCTGGCCGACGACCTCTTTGCGGCGGCGGTGTTCGAACTGCCGCCCGAGTGGCGTATCCGGGCCTACGCCCCCGATTTCAGACCCCACCGTCGCCCCGGGGCCGCGGCGCTTTATCCGGAGGACGGTGGACGGGTGCACCTGGAGTGGCGGCTCCTCTCGGGCCGCGAGGACCCCGGCCCGCGGAGCCCCGTCGCCCTCGCCGGGCCGGACCTCCTGCCCGCCGAGACGGTGGCCGGGGTGGCCGCGGCGTTCCATCCGACGCTCCTATGGGAGGAGGCCCGGGCCCGCGCGGCCGCCGACCCGCAGGTCGCCGAGAAGCTCCCGCGGCTCGAAACGTTCATCCTCGGCTGGTTTCCCGGCCACACGATGGACACGATCACGCGGGCCTTCGGGCCGGAGGCGGCCCTGGGCCTGGTGGACGGCCAGCCGCCCGCCATGGTGGCCATGGTCCGCATCGCCGACGGCGGCGAGCCCGTGGCCCGGGCCTTCAAGGACGGCCTGGCGGCCAAGGCCCGGCTCATCGCGGCCTTCACGGAGAAGCGCGAGGACCTGCCACGCATCAACGTGATCGAGGAGGCCGTCGGGAACGCCTCCCTCCTCATCGTCGAGGGCAGCGGGGCGATCCTCGCCAAGCCGCTCGGGAGGTGGGCCGACGGGACGGACCTGACGGTGGCCCTGGCCGACGGATGGCTGATCGTGGGCACCGCGCCGGCGGCGGTGCGGCAGATTCTGGACGGGCGCGGCGGGTTCGGCGCCGTGATGGCCGAGGCGGGCGACGCGCCCCCGGCCGAGCCCGCCACCGCCTGGGGCGCCGTGCGGCCCGCGGGCGGGACCGAGCTCGTCCTGGAGTGGGCCGAGAAGCTCGCGGGGGCCGAGAAGCTCGACCAGGCCACCAGGCTCGTCGGCCTCTCGGAGCTGATGGGCCTCGTGGACCACTTCACGTGGCAGCGGACCGACACCCCGAACATCATTCGCGGCCGGGCGGACGTCAAGACGATCGAGTAGCCCCGCCCGGCGTGGGCCGGTCCAAGCGCGAATCGCGGCGCGTCGGAAGACCCGCCGCGCAAAGAGGGGCGAGAGGCCCTTCTACAGCCGATCCTCGTCCGGCGGCCCGCTCTCTTCCTCGCCCTCGCCCTCGTCCTCCTCCTCGCCGTACTTCCACCGGTCGGCCTCCTCCATCTCGTCGACCTCGCGGCTCATGTGGCGATAGAGCTTCT
>CAYWVR010000055.1:0-12263 GCA_964461715.1 uncultured Anaerolineales bacterium | reverse complement strand
GCATGCCACCCAAGTTGCGCGCTATCCCCGCGGTGGGTGGCATGGCCACGCTGTATCGCGTGGCCATGCGCCCGCGGACGCTCGGTCATCGGTTGCGCGAACATGCCCACGCAAACGGCGGCGTGGGCATGCCACCCAAGTTGCGCGCTATCCCCGAGGTGGGTGGCATGGCCACGCTGTATCGCGTGGCCATGCGCCCGCGGACGTTCGGTCATCGGTTGCGCGAACATGCCCACGCAAACGGCGGCGTGAGCATGCCACCCAAGTTGCGCGCGGGGCATGTCATCCATCAGCTGCGCCGTCGTGTCGTTCGCACTCAGGAACCCCGCGTCGTGAGGTAGAGGACGATGTTGGTGGCGACGGCCTTGGCGTCGGGGGGGAGATAGCCGGCACAGCCGTAGGCTTCGTAGGGCGTGAGGCCGTAGAGGGTGTCGAGCGGCGAGAAGAGGGCCACCAGCTTGCCGCTTGCGTCGCGCAGGGCGATGAACTCGGCGTAAAGGCGGCCCAGGCGCTTGACGCGGAGGCTGCGGCGGAATTTGACGCCGGAGGCCAGGTTGTAGCCGATAGCCCCGTTCATGCGGCCGGTCAGGAGCCCGTCGGTCGTGGGCATCAGCTCGAAGGTCCAGCCGAGGTCTTTGGCGAGGTCGCGGACCGAGTTGTAGAACTCGACCGACCCGAGGGCCGCCTCGAACCAGACGAACCCGCCGCCCTCGACGTAGCTCTTCAGGGCTTGGCCCTGGGCGTCGGTGAGGGTGAACTCGTCGCTCCCGGCGAAGTACGCGACGTCGTGGCCGCCGAGGGCCGCGATCTCGACGCCTCCCTCGGTCACGGGGACCTGGGCGGGGGTGGCGACGTCGAGGGTGACGCCGGCCCGTTCCTGGACGAGCTTGGCGAGGGCGGGGAGGGTCTTATAGTTGGCTCCGACCTCCCAGTTGCCCGGATGTCGGACTCGGGCGAGGCGGAGGGACGTCTTGCCGCCCGCGGAGACGGGGTCCTTGTACCGCTCCTCCTTCTCCCGGACGACGCGGGGCTGGAGCTTGGCCCGCAGGGGGGCCCCGTCGGTCGAGTACTTGACCATGTTGATGCCCCAGTTGAAGAGGTACTGCCGCGAGGCGTACGCCTTCGTGTGCCAGGGGCAGGAGATGTCGTCGAGGGACATCATGAGGAAGGTGCGCATGCCGTCGTTGAGGCCCATGAGCTCGGGCCGCTTCGTGAGGGGATACGGGTCGGTGTAGACGCCGTGGTCGGTGCCGAGGGGTTCGAGTCGCCACTCGGGCCAGATCTCCTTGGCGAAGTCCATGAACCACTTGCGAATCGCCACGTTGCCGCAGGAGGGCTCAAACAGCACCGTGCCGCCCGTGTCGGTGAAGAGGCGGAGGAGCTTCTTCTCCTCGTTGGTGAAGGGAATCTCGCTTTCGGCGGAGATGTAGAGGATGGGGGCGTCGTGGAGTTCCTCGACGGCCTTCTCCATGCCCATCTGGGGCTTCATCTCGACGATCTGCCAGTGGAAGAGTTGCTCCTTGGTCCGCTTGATGTACTCGGTGAGGTTGGCGGCGTCGCGGCGGTGCATGTTCCAGAGGCCGTCGAATTTGAGCTTGTTGAAGAGGATGGGGGCGCGGCCCTTGTAGAGGTAGATGAGGGAGAAGCAGGTGTCCTTGAGGCTGCCGAAGGACCCGTCGCCCTGCTGCTTCTTCAGGAGGTACTCGACGCCCTCCTTGTACCAGTCGTGGTCGCCGAAGTACTTGTAGCCGGAATGGACGCCGACGCGTTCGGCCGTGTAGAGCCAGTAGACGGTCCGCCCTCTGCCGGGGGTGCCGTTGGCGTTGGGGTTCGAGGTCGGCTCGAAGTGGTCGCTCATCCACTTGACGGCGGTGTCGATGCGGCGGTCGAGCTCGGTGGTGTTGCGGCGGCTGCGCTGGTTGACGCACGGGCATCCCGAGCCGGGGTCCAGGAGGTCGCGGATGATGAAAAGCGACGCCGTCCCTGCCGCGCTCATCGAGCCGTAGGACTGGTCCCTCGTCTGGTAATGCCACCCCCCGTCGGCATGCTGGGTCTCGAAGTAGTGCTGCATGGCCTTGCGCACGGGGTCAAGGGGGATCTCGATGCCGACCTTATAGGCCTCGCTCATGGCCAGGATGGGCCACTGGGTGACGGAGTTGTCCCAGCTGGAGGCGTCGAGCTGATAGCGCCATGCGCCGTTGCCGGTCTGGCCGATCTGGTAGCGGAGGACGTCCTGCATCATGGCCTGGCGGACGGCGGTCCGGCGGTCGCCGAGGAGCTTGTTGTGGACGTAGGCCAGGGCCATGGTCCGCATGGGGAGCGAGTAGCCGGGCCTGGAAAGGCCCGCGTCGGCCGAGAGGGCCAGAATGGCCTGGAGGCCCTTGTCCATGACGGGCCGGTTGGGGTGCATGCCCATGTAGGCGAGCGTCATGTAGACGAAGCAGGTGTAGTCCCCGCTCATGCCCCTCTCGCCGGCGAAGGCGCCGTCGGCGCCCTGCCTGCTGATCAGGTACTCCTTTCCCTTCTCGATAGCGCGGCGGACGTCCTCGTCGGTGACGTCGGCTTTCAGGAGGGCCGGGGCCTGGGCCAGCAGCACGATCAGGGCAAGGCCTACCGTCGTCAATCGCTTCGTCATGGCACGATTCCCCATGGTATCGTCCGTCCGATTCGGCGGACCAGACTAAGGCTCGAATCTGTTTGCGTCAAGCGTCAGCGGCTCCCCTCGGGCGTCGAGAGGGCCAGGACGAGGTTCGTCCCCGCGGCCAGGGCGTCCGGCGCCCGGTAGCCGTGCCGGCCGTAGGCCTCATAGCCGGTCGTCGAGAAGAGGACATCCAGCGGGCTGTACAGACCGACCCGCCGGCCGGAGGCGTCGCGAATCACCTGGAGGTCCGCGAAAGCCCGCGACCCCAGCTTCACGGTCCGCAGCGTGCGGCTGAACCGCAGGCCGTGGGAGAGGTCGTGGCCCAGGGCGGCGCCCATGCGGCCGGTGATGACGGGGGCGGTTTTCGGGAGGACCTCCATCTGCCAGCCCATCTCGTGGACGAGCGCGAGGACCGAGGCGTCGAACGCGGCCGATCCTCCCGCCGCCTCGATCCAGAGCTGCCCGCCCGCCTTGACGTAGGCGGCCAGGGCGGCCTGCTCGGCCTCGGTCAGCGTGAACTCCTTCGATCCGCCCAGCCAGGCGATGTCGTAGGCCGTCAGGTTCGCCGCCGCGGCGCCCTCCTCGGCCACGTCCAGCGAGACGCCGGCCCGCTCGCGGAGGTACTCGACCAACGGCTCGAAGACGCGGTAGTTGCGTCCCACGTCCCAGTCGCCGCTGTGCCGCACCCGCGCAAGGCGGAGGCTCGACTTCGGCCCGGCCGAGACGGGGCTCGTGAAGCGGTCCTCCTCGGGCCGCCGGACGTGGAGGCGGGCCCTCAGGGGGGCCCCGTCGGTGGCGTGGCGGACCATGTTGTAGCCCCAGTTGAACATGTACTGCTTCGAGGCGAAGGCCTTCGTGTGCCAGGGACAGGAGATGTCGTCCATGGCGTAGAAAAGGAACGTGCGGTGGCCGTCGTGGAGGCCCATCAGCTCCGGCCGCCTCGTCAGGCGGTACAGGTCGAGGTAGACGCCGTGGTCGGAGCCGAGGGGCTGGAGGTCCCATTCCGGCCAGAGCTCGCTGATGAGGGCCCGGAGATACTGGCGGGCCTTCGGGGCCCCGCAGGACGCCTCCAGCAGCACCGTTCCGCCCGTGTCCGTGAACCGGCGGAGCTTGGCTTTCTCATCGTCGTTGAAGTCGCAGGGGGTCTCGGCGGTGATGTAGAGGATGGGGGCGTCGTGGAGGCTCTCGACGGTCTCGCGCTCCAGCTCGACGATCTGCCACTGGAAGGGCGTTTCCTGGGCCTGCTTGGAGATGTAGCGGACGAGATTGGCGATGTCGCGGCGGTGGTTCTGCCACTCGCCGCGGTGGCGAACCTTGTTGTAGAGGATGGGGGCGCGGCCCTTGTAGAGGAACATGGTGGCGAAGCAGGTGTCGGGGATGTCGCCCCAAGCCCCGCCCCTCTGCTCCTTGACGAGGTACTCGGCCCCCTCGCGGAACCAGTCGTGGCGTCCGAAGTACTTGTAGCCGGCGGCGATGCCCACGCGCTCGGCGCTGTAGAGCCAGTAGAAGTGGTGCCAGTCCTGGTTGCGGGGCGAGTTGGGGTTGCCGCTCGGGATGAAGTTCTTGTCGAGCCAGTCGAGGGCCAGGTCGATCCGCCGGGCGGTGTCGTCGTTCGTGCGGGAGGAGCGGCCCCGGAGGCACGGGCACCCCTCGCCGCGGGTCAGGTTGTCCCAGCAGATGTAGATCGACGCGAGGCCCGCCGCCGTCATCGAGCCGTAGCCCGGGGTATCGTTGCCGATGCCCGCATTGTGCATGCCGTAGTTCCAGGCCCCGGAGGCCTGCTGGAGCTCGAAGTAGAGCCTCTGGCTCCGCTGCCAGACGTGGGGGGGAATCTCGACGCCGGCCTGGGCGGCCTCGCCGAGGGCCAGGATCGCCAGCTGCGTGTTCGAGAGGTCGTAGCGGGCGTTCGAGCCGCCCAGCGACAGGTAATCCCACCCGCCGTGGCTGCCTTGGGCCTGGACGAGCCACATGGTCTTGCGCACGAGGGCCAGCCGGAGCTTGGTCCGGTTCTCCTTGACGAGCTGGTACTGCATGAGCACCCGCGACAGAGCCATGACGTGGAGGCCCGTGACGTAGCTGTACTGGTCGGGCTCCATCATGATCTGCTCGAGGCCCTTGGCGACGGCCCCGCGGTTCGGGTGGACGCCCACGAAGACGAGGGTCAGCAGCGCCATGGCCGTGTGCCCGGTGCTGATGCCGCGATGGTAGCCCCTTTCAGGCCAGCGTCCCAGGCCGTCCTGCCTGTTGATGAGGTGTTCTTTGGCCTGCTCGATGGCGCGGCGGACGTCGTCGTCGTCGACGGCCCGGGCGGGTGCCGCACAGGCGGCGATCGCGATACATCCGGTCAGGATGAGCACGAAAGCGCGTTTACCCATGATTCGGGCCCCATCGATTCAGGTCAGACCGCCCCTGCCAATCTTCGGCTACCGGCCTTACCTTATACGGCCGTTGCCGCCCGTTCGCTGTCAAAATCGGCCGTCTCGGCCCTGTCGGGCGGCGTCGCGGCGCTTTCTTGGACGGGCCGCGCCGCGCGGGCATTCAGCGGACCCTTCGGCGCAGCGACCCCCGGCGGGCACCGGCCCGGTCTCGTCCGAACCGTCGCCATCGGAGGGTGGAAAAGGCGGCCGGGCGGGAAGGTCGGGCGGACGCGGCATCGCGGCGACGCGGACGTCCGGGCCCGGCCGAACGGCCGGAATCAGCGTTTCGCGCTCGGCAACCGGCGCCCGCGCTGCCGCCGTCGCTTGATGATCGCGCGGCCCCCGCGCGTCTTCATCCGCGTGCGGAACCCGTGGCGCTTCCGATGCTTCTTGCTCGACAGTTTCCGTCCCGGCATACCCATGCTGCGTTCCTTTCAACCTCAACGGCCGTGCGGCTTGCCGCTTCGCCTTCGGTCAAATCGGCATCCCCGTGATCCGGGCCTCCACCACCAGCCGCCCGTCCACGAGCCCTTGCGTATCGAATATAGCGCGCCGCGGCCGAATATCAACCACCTTGCCCACCAGGATCAGCCGGTCGCCCGGCACCACCTGCCCGCGGAACTTCACGCCGTCGACGCCTCCGAACCCCAGAAACCGCTCGTCCCGCTGCTGGAGCTTGAAAAACACGCTGCACATCTGGGCCGCCGCCTCGACCATCAACACCCCCGGCAGCAGCGGTCGCCCCGGAATGTGGCCGCGAACCCAGAACTCGTCGTCGCCCACGTCCTTGAAGGCGACGATCTCGCCCGCCTCGACATCCACGTACAGGATGCCCGAGAGCTGCTCCATCTCGAACCGGTGCGGGTTGTAGCGGCGGACCTCCTCGATGGGCATCGCCACCGTATCGAGGTCCACTTTCTCCAAATCCACCAGCACGCGAGGCGGCATTCACGGTTCTCCAGGGCGACAAACGCCGCGGGCGGAAACGCCGGACACCGCGCCCGGACCTCCCGGCCCGGGCCGCCTCGTGCCCGGCGTTTCCGCACGCGGCAGCGTGCTACCGTGACCTCGATCGAGAGCCTCTTTGCCCCCCGTCGCCGCGGTTGAGGCTCGGGCGTGGGCCGCTAGACCCGCATCTCGAGGATCTTCACCCGGACTTCCTGGGCGATCTTCTTGATGTCCTGCATGGCCTTGCGAACCCGCGTCCCGGCCGCCTTGTTGCCCCTCTCGACCTTGGCGAGATCGTCCTCGGCCTCCGCGACGACTGATTTCAGTCTGTCGAATGCGTCCATGCCAGGCTCCTTCGGGCAAGGTTCGCGAAACGTGCGATCGGGCGGCAACCGCCCCGCACGGACCCATGCTACCGGTCCATGAAGGGGCCTGTCAAAGGGAAAAACGGGCAGGAGATGGGCTGGGGAAATCCTCGGGCCCGTTTCGCCGGGCCGCTTTTGCCCGGTCGGCGAACCGCCCCCCACGGTCACCGTGGAGAAAGCGCCGCGCAAGCGGGGCGGCGAAACACGCCTGTGGCTACCCAGCCCTCCAGAGCCAGCACCGCCAGCAGCGCCAGGGCCGACCATGCCGCCCCCCTGGAGCCGCGGTCCTGAGACCGCAGGACTACCGGGGCCCCCATCCCGTCCCCCGCGCCGGGGGCCCGGCCCGCCCCCCCGTACACCCCCTCCACGAGCGAATGGGCCAGCACGACGAATTCCGGACGCGACGCCAGGTCCCCCCACGCACGGCTCGGTCCGAACGCCAACGCCGCGACGCGACCCCGTCCGCGACACGCCAAGGCCATCGCGGGCCGTGCGTCCATGAATCGCACCGTATGCGGCCCGTCGGCCTCCATGCTCAGCCGCCGGCGGAAGACCGGCCGGCTGACGTCGGCCGCCGTCCCGCCCTCGAAGGCCCCCAAGAGCCGCCCCGTGTACCCGCCCGGGTCGATCGTCATGCCCTCGCCCGTCTCCTCGGCGGGGCCGATCCGGACGTCCAGCAGCGTTTCCAGGGCCTTGGGCGGCCCTTGCGGCCCCGCGGGCATCCACACGAGGCCCCCGCCTGCCTCCACGTGCCTCGCCAGGGCCGCCGAGTCCGGCGGTGCCGTCGAACCGACCCAGACGACCACGTCCGCCGCTGCCAGGGCGGCCTCGGTCGCCTCCGCCGCCGGGATCAGGCGCGTTCGCACCGGGGCCTCGGGCACCCCCTCCGGCAGGGCCGCTGCCACGTAGAACGCCGGTCCGGGCGCCTCGCGGGCGGCATCGACCACTTGGACGCGGACGGGCCCCCGGGTGGCCTCCTCGGCCTCGGGCGGCCGATTCGCGGGCTCACCGCCCGTGGCGGCCCGCGCCCGGGGCGGCTCCAGCTTCGGTCCCGCCAGGGCCAGCACCGCCAAGGCCACCGCCATCGCCCTCAGCGTCATCAGGACTACCCGCCGTAGCCTCCGCCGGGCCCGCGACGCGTGCTCCGCCCCCGCCGCGAACCGGGCCGTCGGCAGAAGCACCCGCCTGGCTCGGCGCCCACCCAGAAGGTGCACCAGCACCGGCAGGGCCACCGCCGCCAGGCCGATCAGAATGGACGGGTGCGTGAAGGTCATGCGCTAGCCCCGCTTCTGCCGCTCGTGCAGGAACTTGACCAGGGCCCGGTCGAAGGGCGTGGAGGTGGTCATGGCGGCAAAGTCGCCCCGGGCGGCCCGCACGCCCCGCCGGTAGAAGTCGACGAAGGCGTCGAGGCGGCGGCGGTAGTCGTCGCGAATGGCGTCGGCGTCGGTGGCGACCCGCTCGCCCGTCTCCGGGTCCTCCAGCACCAGCGGCCCTTCCAGGGCCTCCAGGGCCCGTTCCGCCGGGTCCAGCACCTGGAAGACCACGACGTCGTGCCCCCGGAACGCCAGGTGCCTTACCCCCTCCAGCACCGATTCCGGCTCGTCCAGGAGGTCGGAGACCAGGACCACGAGCCCCCTCCGCCGGGCCTGACGCGCCAGGGCATGAAGTCCGTCCGCCAAGTGCGTTTGTCCCCCGGCTTCCGCCTTCGCCAGCTCCGCCAGGACCCGCACCAGTTGTCGCCGGGTGGCCTG
This sequence comes from uncultured Anaerolineales bacterium, assembly GCA_964461715.1. Lineage (GTDB taxonomy): Bacteria > Planctomycetota > Phycisphaerae > FEN-1346 > FEN-1346 > CAYWVR01. The sequence continues at coordinate 4,141 of CAYWVR010000055.1, read as the reverse complement.
CGGACGGATCGACCGTTCCAGGCCCTCGCCCACCGTCGCCAGGCCCACCGCGTCCTTCTGCCGCACCAGCAGGTACCCGATGGCCGCCGCCAGGGCCTTCGCGTATTCGAGCTTGGTCATGGCCTCGTCGGCGCCGCCACTTGCGAAACCCATGCTGCGGCTCGTATCCACGACCAGCCACGCGGCCAGGGCCGTCTCGGCCCGGAAGCTCTTGACGTAGAGGCGGTCGGTCTTGGCCCAGGCGGCCCAATCGAGCGTCTTGGGGTCGTCGCCGGGGGTGTAGGTCCGGTGCTCGCTGAACTCGAGGCTGAACCCCCGGTAGGGCGAGTCGTGGAGCCCCGCCAGGAACCCCTCGACGATGAACCGGGCCTCCAGGTCCAGACGGCCCACGCGGCGGGCGACGTCGGGTCGGAGGTAGGATTCGGGGCGGGTCATAAGCAGTTGTCATGCCGTGTGTTATGAAGGGGCTAAGCCGCAAGCGGCTTCAGTTGGCGCTGGTGGCGGTCACAGGCGGCTCCGGCACGTGCTGCAAGAGGCGCTGGATGATGGCCACCGCGTCCAGGCCGGCCGTTTCGGCGGCGAAGTTCGTCGCCACGCGGTGCCTGAGGACCGGAACGGCCGCCGCCCGGATGTCGTCGATTGCCACCGCCGCCCGCCCCGCCATGGCCGCCAGGGCCTTTCCGGCGAGCACCAGGTGCTGTCCGGCCCGCGGCCCGGCCCCCCAGTCGACCATTTCGCGGACCACGTCCGGGGCGCTCGGGTCGTGCGGACGGGTGGCCCGCACCAGCTTTGCCACGTACGCCACGACGTACCGAGACACGGGCAGCGCGAGGACCACCTCCTGGAGCGCCCGGATTTCCTCGGCCGCCAGAATGGGCCCGGACGGCTCGCGGGGCCCCTCCTCGCCCGCCGCCAGAAGAATCTGCTCCTCCTCCGCCGGGGTCGGATAGCCCACGTGGATGGCGAACAGGAACCGGTCCAACTGGGCCTCCGGCAAGGGATAGGTGCCCTCCTGCTCGATGGGGTTCTGGGTCGCGATCACGAAAAACGGCTCTGGAAGGGTCCGGGTGCGGCCCCCGGTGGTCACCTGACGCTCCTGCATGGCCTCCAGGAGGGCCGACTGGGTCTTCGGCGGGGCCCGGTTTACCTCGTCCGCGAGCACGATGTTGGCGAAGACGGGCCCCGGCATGAACCGTGCCCGACGCCGCCCGTCGGCGTCCTGGTCGATCATATCGGTACCCGTGATGTCCGAGGGCATCAGATCGGGCGTGAACTGGATGCGCTTGAACTCCAGGTCCAGGGCTCCCGCCAGACTCCGGACCATCATCGTCTTCGCCAGACCCGGCACCCCCACCAGCAAACAATGTCCTCGGACGAAGATCGTAGCCAGCATCTGGTCGATAATAGGGCGCTGCCCTATAATGCGACGGCCGACCTCGGCCACGAGACGATCTCGGAGACGCTTGAACTGGTCCAGGCGGGTATCGAAGTCGACGGCCGGCATGGCATGTCCTCAGCGGGAGTCCGATTGACGATGGCGAAGCCGCACGCGCTTCACGCGGGAATATCGACCATTTGCGCCGGTCTATTGACTGCTTTCGCCCTCTCCGGCCCCGCCTCTGCCGACGTCACCGGCGATCAGGTCCGGGCCGCCATCCTCCGCGGCGTGGCCCACCTGAAGAGCCTCCAGCGGGTCGACGGCTCCTGGCCCGATTACGCCCACCCCGGCGGCGTCACGGCGCTGGCCACCTACGCCCTCCTCACTTCGGGAGTCGACCCGGCCGACGAGGCGGTGCGACGGGGTCTGGCCGCCCTGGAGCACGCCCCCGACCGGGCCACCTACGTCGTCGCCCTCAAGGCCATGGCCTGGGCCCGGGCGGGCTCGGCAACCTTTTCCGGCCGGCTCCAGAAGGCCGTCGACGGGCTCGTCCGCATGCAGCAGCCGACCGGCGGATGGGGCTACGGGACCCCTCCGGAGGACCCTTCCGAGGCCCTTCCCGGCCTCGGCGCCGGACGCACCCGCGAGCAGCTTCGCCTCGTCTACGCCCGCACCGACGCCTCCAACACCCAGTTCGCCCTCATGGCCCTCGCGGAATCCGAACGGGCCGGGGCCGAGGTCCCTCTGGAGGTCTGGCGGAAGGTCGAGCGGCACCTGCGGGCCACCCAGCTCGCCTCCGGCGGATGGGCCTACACGGCCCGGAACTCCGCCCCGGAGGACGCCTACGGCAGCGTTACGGCGGCGGTCCTGGCGGGCCTCTACCTGGCGAACGAGCGGCTCGCCGCACACGAGTCCTCTGCCGCCACCGAGGACCGCCTGAAGGCCCTCCAGAGGGGTGTGGACTGGCTTTCCGGGCACTATAGCCTCCGCGAGAACCCGGGCCGGGGTCTGGCGTGGTACTGGTTCTGGCTCTATAGCCTGGAGCGGGCCGGCGTCACCAGCGGCCATCGCGTCTTCGGCGGCCACGACTGGTTCCGCGAGGGGACCGAGCTCCTTGTCAAGGGCCAGCGGACCGACGGCTCCTGGACCGATCGGCCCTACCAGACGGCCCTGGCGCTGCTGTTCCTGGCCAAGGGCGACCGCCCCGTCCTCATCCAGCGGATCGAGTGGCAGGGCCGCTGGGGACGCGATCCGCGGGACCTCGAACACCTTACCGAGTACCTCGGCACCCGACTCGGCGACGAGCCCGTCGCCTGGCAGGTTCTGCGGCCGGATGCGGGCCTGGAGGAGTACCTGGCGGCCCCGTTGCTGCACGTGGCGGGGCGGGGCCCCTTGCGGATGCTGGCGGCCAACGTGCTCCGCCTCCGCGAGTACGTCGAGCAGGGCGGAATCGTGCTTTTTGACCCCGTCAGGGGCGATTCCGCCTTCACCGAGAGCGTCCGCCGCCTTGCCGCCGGGCTCTTCCCCGGGGCCGAGTTCGAGCCCCTTCCGCCCACCCATCCCCTCTACCACTGCGTCCACGACGTCCCGTCGCGGAAGATCGAATCCCTCGGCCTGGCCTGTCGGGAGGCGGTCCTGCTGGCCCCGGAGGGGGTGTCCGAGGAATGGGCGCGCGGCGACCCGGAGCGCGGCAACGAGGCCCTCCGGTGGGGCGAGAACCTGGCATTCTACGCCACGGCGGGCCGTCCGCTGCCCGAGCGGCTCCACGAGGTGCGGATTCTCACGGTCCCCAGCGACCCCACGCCGCCCCGTGGGGCCCTCCGTATCGGCCAGGTCCAGCACGGGGGCGACTGGTGCCCGCGGCCGTTCGCCCTGCCGACGCTCCTGAAGGACATGAGCCGTCGCTTCGGTGTCTCGGTCTACGACCGCCCGATCCCCGTCCAACTGGCCGATCCGACCACCGAGACGATCCTTGCCAATATCGGAAAGTTTCCCGTCCTCTACATGGTGGGGCACCATGGTTTCGAGCTCTCGGAGAAGGAGCGTGCGGCCCTGCGGGCGTACCTGGAGCGCGGGGGGTTCCTCTGGGGCGAGGCCTGCTGCGGCCGGACAGCCTTCGATACGGCCTTTCGGGCCCTTCTGGACGGTCTTTTCGAGGATTCCAGGCTCGAGCGGCTCCCGCCCGATCACCCCCTTTACGGTGGCGAGCCGGGCTTCAAGATCGACCGCGTCCGGTACTCCGACGCCGTCCGGAAGACCGATCCGGACCTCCATGAGCCGGTCCTCTATGGCCTGGAGCGGGGCGGGCATCTGGTGGTCGTCTACAGCCCCTACGCCCTCGGCCCCGGCCTCGACGGCATTTGCACCTGGGGGGCCCGGGCCGTCGCCCCCGACGACGCCCGCCGCCTCGCCGTCAACATCCTCCTCTATGGCCTGACGTACTGACCGCGGCCTTCGGTTCGGGCCGCCCGCGCGAAAAATCATCCCACATGAATTTTTTCCATCCAGGCAAGGTGGGAAAGATAGGCAATTTCCCCTGGCCGGCCAAAACGGTAAATTCTTGTGGATAGTAAGCGCTCAGGCAACTGTTGGCCGAAAGAAAACTTGGACCTCGGGGCGGCCGATCGGGGGGGCCGCGAAGGGCCTGGGGCGGGCTTTTCTCAGGCTATGTTACGATGCTCGGGTATACGTTTGGCGGGATTCGAGAAACGCTTTATCCCTAAGCGACACACTTTTTGCGACTTTTTGGGGGGTAGTGGGGGG
>CAYWVR010000054.1:0-13115 GCA_964461715.1 uncultured Anaerolineales bacterium | reverse complement strand
GAGCGAGTTGCCGCACTTGATGTTGGCGGCCAGGTCGGGCAGGGCACGCTGGTGGAAGAGGCGGAGGTTGGCGCCGAGGGTTTCGTCGCTCTCGCCTTCCAGCACCTTCAGCAGGAGGCTGAGTTTCGTGACCTCGACCGCCTGCCCGTCGATGTCCACGCCGTGGATGTGCGCCAGGAGAATGCGTTTCCGCTCGGCCGTGGCAAGACGCCACTCGCCCGAGGCGTGCGGGTAGAGCCGCGGCTCGCGGCCGGCGGCGTGTTTCTCGGGGCCGTCCTCGATGTAGCGGTCGCGGTACCAGTCCAGGAAAAACTGGTACGCGCCCAGCAGGAACGACCCGGAACCGCAGGCCGGGTCGAGCACCGTCAGCGGCCGCGCCCCCTTCGCCCGCGACGGGCGGAACGCCTTCGTCAACGCCCCGACCTCCTGCGGCGTCTTGCCCTCCACGAGCGCCCCGACGGTGTGCCGGACAATGTAATCCACAATGTAGGTGGGGGTGTAGTAGACGCCGCCGGCCTTGCGGACCTCGGGTTTCTCCTCGACCTTGGCCCGGTGGCCGCGGGTGAGGCGGATCACCTTGCCGAGGAACCGTTCGTACACGTGGCCGAGGATGTCGGCGGGAAGGACGGAGAACTCGTAGGGACTCTCGGGATAGTAGAGGTTGGCGAGGATGTCTCGCAGGACCTTGTCGTCGACCGTCAGGGCGGGCGTCAGCTCGTCCGGCCCTTCGGGGCGGCCCTTCTCGCGGGTGAAGTGGAAAAGGCCGGAGTTGTACCGTTCGTCGGCCCGCTCGAACCGCTCGAACAGCCGCCGGTACACGTGGGGGCCGTTGATGAGCCCCTGGAGGGCGCCGTACGGCTCGATGCCGCGGTCCTCCGAGATGCGCAGAAAGACGATGCGGTCGATGGTGCGCTGGACGGCAAAGTTGAGGTCGCGCTGCGAGAGGCCCGGATTGCGCAAGGCGATGTTGCGGGCCAGAGCGTCGCGCCAGGCTTCGATTTCGGCGAGGAACGCTTCGTCGACCTCCGCCGTGCCTCGCTTGCGCCTCGTCGATTCGGCATACTTATCGAACGAGCCCTTCAGGATGGCGTCGCGGGCGAAGACCGAGGCCAACTCGTCCCAGCGGTCGGGCAACGATTCATAGTGGATCAGAAGCGTCCGGGCCTTCGAGGGCTTGTCGGTCCGGGCGGGGCGGACGCGGCAATCGTAGACCGCGAGCTCCTCGAAATCCGTCAGGATCGACAGGGGCAGCTTGGCACTCCAGGCGTAGCGGCGGAGCTGGTAGGCGGGGCCCGGGTCGCCCCGGATGTCGACGCTCGGCTTCTTGGCCTCGACGAAGAACTTGCGGACCCCCCCGATGCGGAAACCGTAGTCGGGGGCCTTGGTCATGCCGCCGACCTTGATGGCGTCCTCGTGGATGACGTCCTTGTAGGCCTCGGCGTACCCCTTGGAGTTATCCACATCCCATCCGAGGGCCTGGAAAAGCGGATCCACGAACTCGCGCCGAAGCTGCGTCTCGTTGTAGCGGCCGCGATGGTAGGCGTCGACGTGCGCGGCAAATCGCCCGACGAGAGCCAGGACCTCCGGCGGCGCAGCGTCGGCCATGGGCACGTATCCTTGCGCGACAAAACCCGGAGCGCGAGGCCCCGGCCCCCCGATTCCCCCGACAGCGTATCCCCGCGCGCCGAAATGTCAAGGCCCGCCCCGCCCCGCGAAGGGAACCAACCGGGGCGCGCACCCGAACCCGTCCCGGCGCGCCGGGCCCCGCCCCACCCCCCTCCCCACCCCGAACGCATCGGCGTATGGCCACACCACACAGCGCGGCCACGCCGGGCTCGGCCTTTTCGCTTCTTGCGTCACGGCTTTCGTGATTTGCGTCAGGCCGCGATGCCAAAGGTCCGATAACTCGCGGCGGAAGCGGTCCACTTCGCCCAACGCCGTCCACTTCCCCCAAGAAGGGGGTCAAAAAGGGGCGAGTTCCCCCCGACTTCCCCCCCACTACCCCCCGAAAAGTCGCAAAAAGTGTGTCGCTTAGGCGTAAATCATCTAGCGTATAGCGTCAAGTGGGGAAAATGACCCACCCGCGGACGGGGGCGCGCGGCGATCAGAAAGTGAAGGAAACGGGGCCCGAGTGTCGCGCTACACAGAGGCCCGGGCGAGCGTCTGGCCGAGCTTGCGGCACGCGCGGACCTCGTCGCCCCCGGGCCGGCCGGCGACGTCCAGGCCCTCCGTCACCCGCACCATCCCCAGCGATCCGGACAGGCGATCCACCACTTCCGAGACCCCCCCTCCCCCGCCATGCGTCGAGAAACCCACATACGGCTTCCCCTTGAAAGGCGCACGCCGAAACGCCAGGTCGAAGAAGTGCTTCACCAGCCCCGACGGGTACGAGTAGTAGTTCGGCGACCCCACGGCCAGGCCGTCCGCCCCCTCGAGCGCCTCCCAATCCATCTCCGCCGCGTCCATGAGCGAGACCTCCGTGCCCGGCACGAGGCGAGCCCCGTCGGCGACGTGCTCGGCCATGTCGCGCGTGTGCCCGCCGAGGCTCGAATAAAGGACGACGATGCGAGCCATCGCGACCCTCCCTTCCCTCTCCGCGAGGACCGGCACGGCCCCCGATCCGCCCATTCCAGTCCGCCTCCGGCCCGCACGCAAGCACGCCCCGAAGGCCCCCTTCACGCCCCGCGAAAAAGCGGGCCACGACGCCCCCGCACGAGCGGGTAACACGTGGCCCCTGCGCTGGGATGGGTCAGAGGTGCTATCGGTCCGCGGGGCCGGACGCCTTGAGCGAAAGTCGCGGACTTCCAGCCCCCTCGCGCGGCCCCCCCTCGGCGCTACCCGATCGAGCGGCGCCGGAACAGCATTACCCCCAGGCCCACCGCGAACGTCGCGTACGCCGCGGCATACAGCGCGGACCATCCCACATACGCCCACGTCTCGCTCCATGCCGCGGCCCCCGCGCTCCCGGGTTCGAGCGGCGTCAGCGTCCCGTGAGCGAGGCGCGAATTAATATTAAAGATTTCGAGATACGGGAGCACGGCCATCAGGCCTGCCACGAGGGCCTTCCCCCCCCCCGACGCCGTCCGGGCTCCGGCCTCGACAAACGCCGCCAGATGGCCCACCAAATAGGCCGCCAGGCCGAGCCCCACGCTCGCCGCCGGCGAGAGCCGCGTCGAAAGGGCCGTCGCCACGCTCGCCAGCACCCCCACCTGAAGAAGGACGAGCACGAGCCCCGGCGTCACCGTGAGGGCCTGGTGGAGCTGGCGGGCCCGGAAGGCCTCGACTCGAACGCCGACCCCGCCGGCGGTGTAGGGCCGCTCCAGGACGCCCACATCCATCTCCACGCGATAATACGTGGACGCCACGAAGACCGCCCCCATGATCGCCACGGCCACCGCGACGGCCGCCACGGCCCCCAGGAACTTGCCCACGATGAACCGCGTGCGCCCGAGCGGCTTGGCGAGAATCGTCTGGGCCGTCTGGTCCTCGACCTCGCGCGCCACGCCCGTCGCCGCCGCCAGGAGCCCCACGAGCATCGCGAAAAGAAGGATGAAGGAAAGGCCCAAATCCTTGTACATATCCGTGTCGTTTTGCGTGAAGAACGGGAGCTGGAGCGTCCCCAGCAGCGCCGCCACGCCCCCCGCCAGCAGCAGCAGGTAAAACGGCTGCCGCATCGTCTCGCGGAGGCTGTTCAGGATGATGCCCAACAGGGCCATGGCGCGTGCCTATCGCGTGGGGCGGACCTCGAAGCCGGAGAGGCCGGCGGGCGGTTCGTCGTGGACAGTGCGGTCGCGGATGTGGCCGCCCATCGAGCCCTCGAGCTCGCCGAGCATTGCGTCGACGGCGGGCGGCTCGCCCTCGACGACGAGCTCGACGCGCCCGTCGGAAAGGTTCCGCACGAAGCCGGCAACGTCGCGCCCCGCGGCGACGCGACGCGTCGTGAAGCGGAAGCCAACGCCCTGGACGTCTCCACTATAGTATATGTGCTTACGCGCTGCCACGGCCCTGCCCTCCTCCGGCGCCGACCCATGATAGCCCCCTCCCGGCCCCGGAACAACGCCTTTTCTGCTGGCCCGCCCGCCGCGTGCGCCCTATCATGCTCCGCACAAGGAGCCCGCCGTGCCGGTCATCGTCTCGATCGCCAACCAGAAGGGCGGGGTCGGCAAGACGACCACCGCGACGACCCTCGCCCACGGTCTCGCGCTCGCGGGGCGGCCCGTCCTCGTCGTCGACATCGATCCCCAGGGCAACGCCACCAGCGGCATGGGCCTGGCCCCGGTTCCGCGCGCCCCGGCTTTCGCCCCGCCCGGCGGCGGGGGCAAACCCGTGCCGACCCGGTGGCCGGGCGTCGACTGCTTTCCGGCCGGGCGCGACCTCGAAAGCGTGCCGGGCCGCGTGCCCGTCCATACGCTTCGAGACAATCTGGCGGCTCTGGGGCCGGCGCGCTACGAGGTCGTGTTCATCGACTGCCCCCCTTCCCTCGGGCCGCTGACCCGGAACGCCCTCGCCGCGAGCCACGCCGTCGTCATCCCCATCCAGTGCGAGTACTACCCGCTCGAGGGCCTCGTCCAGCTCATCGGCGCCGTCCGCGAGGCCGCGAAGGCGAACCCGCGGCTCTCGGTGGGCGGCGTCCTCTTCACGATGTTCGACGCGGGGGCGGCCCTGAGCTACGAGGTCGAGTCGGAGGTCCGCGAGAAGCTCTCGGAGCCGGTTTTCCGCACCGTCATCCCCCGCGACGTCGCCGTCGCCGAGGCCCCGAGCCACGGCCGGTCCGTGATCCACTACGCCCCGAGGTCGCGCGGCGCCCGGGCGTACGTAGAACTGGCCGCCGAGGTCCGCGACTCGCTGCTTGGCGCATAGAAGGAGAATAGTCCCATGGCAGATCGAAGGCTCGGACGTGGCCTGGACGGCCTGATGCAGGAGATGGAGGCGGCCGAACCGGCGATCGACGGACATGTGTCTGTCACGTCGCTCCCTGTCGGGCTCCTGGACGCGAATCCGTATCAGCCGCGCCAGGGCATCGACGTCGCGGGGCTGGAGAAGCTTAAGGCCTCGATCGCGGAGCATGGGGTCCTTCAGCCGATCATGGTGCGTCCGCAGGGCGAGCGCTACCAGGTCGTGGCTGGGGAGCGGCGACTCCGCGCGGCCCGGGGAGTGGGCCTTGAGCACGTGCCGGTCGTGGTGCGGAACGTTCCCGACGACCGTATGCTGGAGCTCGCCCTTATCGAGAACCTGCAGCGGGAAGACCTGGACCCGATCGAGAAGGCCGAGAGCTTCCGGGCATACCTGGAAGGCTCAGGGCGGACACAGGAGGTGGCGGCTCAGCGGCTGGGGCTGGACCGGAGCACCGTCTCGAATATGATCCGGTTGCTGGAGCTTCCGGGTGAGGTGCAGCAACTGGTCCGAGCGGGAGCGGTGGCCATGGGGCACGCCCGGGCACTGCTGGCCCTCGGCGACGCGAAGCGGCAGATGGAGGTGGCCGAGCGGGTGGTCCGGGAGGGCTTGTCGGTCCGCCAGGTGGAGCGGATCGCCTCGGCGAGCGCCGTCGCGAAGGGCCGCAAGAGCCGCGTCAAGGCCCCGTCGCCGCACGTCCGCGAGCTGGAAGGTCGGCTCCGCGAGGCTTTGGGCACGAAGGTGAGCGTGCAAGAAGGCAAGAAGCCAGGCACCGGGCGGATTTTCGTGGAGTTCTACTCGGCTGAGGAGCTCGACCGGCTATTGGGAATCTTTGAGGGCAGGATGACGGGGCCGGGCGAGGGGGCTTGATTCACAGGTGCCGGCGCCGGCAAGCTGTTCGAGGGGCACGCCGTAGACGGGCTCGGCTGTGCTGTTCCACGTGGAACGCACGTGCCGGGGGCGCTCATCGCGAGGCATTTGGTTCGTGATGTTCCACGTGGAACAGCCCCGGCCGGGGGAGGCCCGAGGCTCCCGGAGAGGGCAAGGAAGGGCCGGCGCGGACCCGCCGCCGCGCTTCACGCGTCGGCGATCCGCCGGAGCGGCCTGATCAGGGGCCACGTTCAGCAACCCCGCCGGAGCTGCCGGGCCGGCCACCAAGTGAACGGCCGGACCGGACGACCGCCCAGATAAGCGTTCAGCCGTCGCGGCTGATCCAAGCATTGAGATCGTTGCCGCCGCGGGGCCTGACGCCACCCCGCGGGGGCCTGCACCCAGGGCGGCGGGGCACCGCGCGAAACTCGGCTCGGCCCCGGGACTGCCAACCGCGATTGCGAGGCCCGCACGAATCTCAAAGACGAGTTCCTTCCGCCAGCCACTTGGCCCCGGGGACGCCCGGCCTCCGCGCGTGGAAAGCGCCGGCTTGGTGGGGTGTTTTGGAAGTGCGAGGGCGGGACGCCCTTGACTACGGCATCGGCCCGGGAGGAGGGCAGGGACGGATCCGGTTGCACCGGTCCCCGCGGCGACGTGGCCTCGCTCCACCCGGCGCGGGCGTTAAGGGCGACCGGGCTTGCCGGGCCGGTGAAAGCGAAGCCGAGACTTCGGAGCAGTCGGGGCGTATAATGGGTGCAATCGGTCGGACCTTCAGCACGGGCGCAAGGCGCCCGGGGATCACCCCGACACCGCGAACCGCTTGAGAAACGAGGTGCAGGATGCGCAGGGCAGGGCGAGTGAACGTGACGCGGGGCCTTTGGGCCCTTGTGCTGGTGATCGGATGGGCGACGGGCCTGGCGGCCGCGCCGCGAAACGTGGTTCTCCTGATCGGCGACGGGATGGGCTTTCCGCACGTCCGGGCGGCCAGTCTGTTCGCCTACGGCGAGGAGGGGCGGCTCTTCATGGAACAGCTCCCCGTCCACGGCACCCTAGCCACGCACCCCGCCGACGGCAAGTCCGTCCCGGATTCGGCGAACACGGGCACAGCCCTCGCCACCGGCCACAAGGTCCAGCCGGGCATCCTCAGCGTTCTGCCGGCCCGGGGCAAGGGCGAGGACCGGCGGGAGGAGCAGATTCTGGAGACGATCCTCGAGCGGTTCGCCAAGGCCGGGAAATCCACGGGCCTCGTCAGCTCCGAGAGCATCGGCGGGGCCACGCCGGCGGCTTTCTCGGCTCACGTCCGAAGCCGAAAGATGTACGACGAGATTTACCGCTGGCACTACGAGCGGACCCGGCCGAACCTCCTGTGGGGCGGCGGGTGGCAGCAGCCCGTGGAGGACGCCCGGGCCGCCGGCTACCGGATCATCACAACGCGGGCGGAGATGCTGTCCCTGGACCCCGCGAAGGACACGCACGTGGCGGGCCGGTTCAGCCCGTCGGACATGCCCTACGAGTACGATTACATGCTCCGCATCGACCCCCGCTACGACCGCGTGCCGCACCTCTCCGAGATGGCCGCCGCCGCGGTCCGATACCTGGCGGGAAACGGGCAGGGCTTCTTCCTGATGATCGAGGGCGGGACGCTCGACCACGCGGCCCACAAGAACGACCTCGAGCGGACGGTGTTCGAGGTGCTGGAGTTCGACAACGCCGCCAAGGAGGTGATGCGCTGGGCCGTCGAACGGACGGACACGCTGGTCGTCGTCACGTCGGATCATGAGTGCGGCGGGCTGAAGGTCAACGCCGGCCGTGGGCGGGGCGAGATGCCCGAGGCCGCCTTCACCACGGGCGGTCACACCCGCGACGACGTGCCGCTCTACGCCTGGGGTGTCGGGGCGGAGGCGCTGGAGGGCAAGCTCGACAACACGGACGTGCCGAAGCGGATCGAGGCGGCCCCGGCCGAGGGCGAGGTCAGGGACGCCGAGGGCCGCAAGGGCGTCAAGTGGAAGCTGATGGTCAGCTACTGACCCGCCTCGCCGCCCCGGTAGAGGCCGTGCTCGGCGACGTAGGTGGCGACGGCCTCCGGCACGAGCCCGTCGATCGGTTCGCCGGCGGCGACGCGGCGGCGGATCTCGGTGCCGCTGACGGCCAGAGCCGGGCCGGGGACGCGCCGGCGGCGGATGGCCTCGGCTTCGGCCTGCCCGATCGCGTCCGCGAGTTCCGGTAGCTCGTCCGGCAGGTCGGTTCCGCCGCGGGGCAGGGGGGCGACCGTCGCCAGGCGGACGATGTCCCGGACGCGGTACCAGGTATGCAACGAGGGCAGGTTGTCGTCGCCGATGAGCAGGAAAAGCGACGCGTCCGGGCCCGGGCGACGCCGCAGCTCCTCCAGCGTCAGCACCGTGTAGCTCGGCTCGGGCCGGGCGATCTCGATATCCGAGACCTCGAAACCGGGGATCGGCCCGGCCGCCAGGCGGCACATGGCCAAGCGATGCTCGGCGGCGGCGGGACGGTGCCGCGGACGGTGGACCGGGTCGGCCGCGGGGATGACCAGGAGCCGATCGAGCCCGAGGTGGTCGAAGGCATACTCGGCCGGGATGAGGTGCCCGTAATGGATCGGGTCGAACGTCCCGCCCAGGATGCCCACGCGCTCGGAAGCCATGGGGCGAGTATGGAACGGGTGCGACCGGGTGTCAAGCGTCGCGGGTTTGACGTTGAGGGCGGCGCGCGGGCCGGATAGGATGGTCCGCGGAGACGGGAGACGGTCATGGCACGATGGATGATGGCGGTCGCGGTGGCGCTGGCGTGTGCCGCGCCGGCGTGGGCCGAAGAGGCCCCGGCCGAGGCGACCGAGACCGAGACAGAGACGGACGGCGAGGCGGGCGGCGGCCCGGACATCACCTTCGTCGACGGGGACGAGGAGGAGGCGGCCCCCGGCGACGGCCCGACTGCGGCCAGCCCCTTCGCCTCGACCGGCGACCCGGTCCGCAAGGACGCCGTCCCCGGCTACATCGAGCTCTCGGACGGCCGCATCATCCCCGGACGCATCTACACGACGCGGGCCAAACGCCTCAAGATCTTTGACCTCGAGAAGAATACGTACGAACATGTCCCCGTGCCCGCGATCAAGAAGATCGAGGCCGACGTCGAGTGGGAGCGCTTCGACCGGGAGTGGCGGTTCAAGGAGGCGGGGAACCCCGAGAAGGTCTACTCCGGCCGCACCTACCCCGTGCGGATGCTGGCGTGGACGTTGACCCTGCGCAACGACCACACGATCCACGGCCACATCCTCGGTCAGCCCCTCTACGTCACGTTCGAGGGGGAGACGGAGCGGTGGATCCTGCACAAGCGGCAGAAGGGCGAGATCGCCACGACGCTGGGCGACCTTATCTACATCCGACGCGTCGGCCTGGGCAAGGAGGCCTACCACGAGGCCTACAAGGCCAAGAAGGAGAAAGAGGCCCGCGAGGCCGCCGCCGACTCAAAGGCCCGGGAGCCCGCGCCCGACGGGCCGGGGGGCGACCCGGCCGGCCCACCGGAGACACCCCGCCCATGACCCTCCTCTACATCGACCCCTGCGGCGGCGTCGCCGGCGACATGCTCCTCGGGGCCCTCCTCGCGGCCGGCGCGCCGGAGGATGCCCTCCGCGATGCCCTCGCCTCGCTCCCCGTCAAGGGGTACACGCTCGAGGTCGGCACCGTCCGCCGGTGCGGCCTCGAAGCCCGGCGGGTCGAGGTCCGGCCGGACGACTCGGTCGACCATCCCCATCGCCACCTCTCCGACGTCGAGGCGATCCTCGCAGGGGCGACGCTCCCCGACCGGGCCGCCGACACCGCCCGCCGCGTCTTCCGTCGCCTCGCCGAGGCCGAGGCCCGCGTCCACGGCACGACGCCCGAGAAGGTCCACTTCCACGAGGTGGGGGCCGTCGACGCCATCGTCGACATCGTCGGCGCCTGCTCGGCGGTCGCGATGCTCGGGGTCGAGCGGATCGAATGCGGACCCGTGCCCACGGGATCGGGGTTCGTCGAGGCCGCCCACGGGCGGCTGCCGGTGCCGGTGCCCGCCGTGGTCGAGCTCCTCACGGGCGTGCCCACCCGCGCGAGCGGCGAGCCCGGCGAGCAGACCACGCCCACCGGCGCCGCCCTCGTCGTCACGCTGGCCCGGGCGTTCGGGCCCGTCCCGTCGATGACGATCGAGGCCGTCGGCTACGGGGCCGGGGCGCGGGAAGGGACGCGCGGCCCGAACGTGACCCGCGTCCTCGTCGGCCGCGCCGCAGCCGCCGACGCCGCCGAGTCGGATACGGCGATCCTTCTCGAGGCGAACCTCGACGACCAGCCGGGCGAGGAACTGGCCGCGGCGGCCGAGGCCTGCTTCGAGGCGGGGGCCCTGGACGTCTGGATGACCCCGGTGCTGATGAAGAAGGGGCGCCCGGGCGTCGTGCTGGCGTGCCTGGCGGAGCCCGGGCGGCGCGAGGCGGTGGAGGCGGCCATGTTCGCCCACACGACGACCTTCGGCGTGCGCCGCACGGAGGTCGCCCGCTCGAAGCTCGCCCGCACCCGCATCACGGTCGAGACGCCGTGGGGCGAAGTCCGCGTCAAAGTGGGACGCCGCGACGGGCAGACCGTCACGGCCGAGCCGGAGTTCGAGGATTGCCGGCGGCGGGCGGCCGAGGCGGGAATGCCCGTGCGGACCGTGATGGACGCGGCGCGGGCGGCGAGCCGCGAGGTTCGCCAGGTTTTCCGTCCACGCCGGGCGGCCCCTGGTCGTATCCATAAATAGGAAACGATGGAGGGACGAGCCATGGAACGCATCCTGTGGATCGTTGCGGCCCTGGCGCTTCTGGTCGGACCGCAAGGGGCCGAGGCCGGCCGCCCGGGGACGGAGAAGGTGAACGAGGCGCCGTCGCGCCCGGCCCCGAAGACGGAGGCCGACGAGGAGAAGGCGGAGGGGGCGCCCGCCACGGCCGAGGCGGCGGCGCACGACGCCCGGGCCGAGGCCCTCGCGCAGGCGGCGGACTTCGCGCGGGTCCGCTCGACCCTCGGGGTGCGGCGGCGGGCCGAGACGCGGATCGAGGAGATGACCGTCCGCGATGCCCTCAAGTTCCTCGGCGAGATCGGCGGATTCGGCGTCGTCTTCGATCAGGCCCTCGAGGAGGCCGGCATCGACCTGGAGTTCCGCCGCGTCACCATGACCTTCACGGGCATGACCTACGAGCAGGCCCTCAAGCTCCTCCTCCCCCGCGAGGTCGGCTACAAGGTCGAGGCGGGGTACATCCTCGTCACGACGCTCGAGAAGTCGTGGCTGCCTCTCCAGACGCGCATCTACTCGATCCTCCTCGCCACCGCCGCCATCCCGAACTTCGGCGGCCAGGCCCCGCGGTTCGAGGTCGGCGACGTGACGGAGGCGGCGGCCGGGGCGGCGGGCGGCACGGGGTTCGCGGACCTGTTCGGCGGCGGAGGCGGACTGGCCGAGGAGCCCGAGGAGACGGTCACCCCCGAGCGCATCATCGACCTTATCCTCCGCCACGTCCGCCACGAGAATGACAAGAACATCGCCCCCTGGGACGACATCGGCGGCCCGGCCTCGATCCAGTACATCGGCGGACGCCTCATCGTCAGCCAGACCCCCGCCGGTCATGCCGCCGTCATGCGGATCATCTCGATGATCGAGTAGCGCGGCACCCGAGAGGCCATACGCGAGAAGCGCAGGCGGCCCCGCCCGGTTGCCTGCGCTTCTTTCCTCTGCCCGCGCGGCCCCTCTCGCGGTACGATGGGTTCAAGGAACGTGCACCCCGACCTCGGAGAGAGACGCATGAGATACGCGTGCCTGGCGATGGCGATGGCGGCAACCTGGGCAACGAGCACCGACCCCGCGACGGCGGCCGAGGAATGGGACGTCGTCCTCGACGGTGCGCTCAAGGAGGGGGCCGATCTCCACCTCTACCTGGTTGTCGATAACGCCGCAGGCCGGGTCCTCCGCGGCTTCGGCCTCGGGCCGCGCTTCAATCGCATGCCCTACGCCCTCCTGCCGGACGCCCTCGACGTCTCCCAGGGGCGCCTGCGCGGCAAGGCCACCGTCACGATCCCCTCCGACGGCTACGTGCCGCGCGGCGGGGAGACGCTGACCGTCGCGGTCGAGCTGGACGCGAAGGTCTCCGGCGAAACGCTCGAGGGGACGTACGAGGCGCACGTGGGCGTGGAGACGCGCAAGGGTGCCGTGACCGGCCGCCGCTTCCCGGAGCCGAAAGCCGACGCCGCACAGCGGCTGGACCTCGCCTGCGAGGGGGCGGTCTACAAGACGAAGGGCAAGCGCCGGGCCCGACGTCTCGGCATCGACCTTGACGCCAAGGACGGCCGCGTCGTCGCGGCGCGCCTCGTGCCGCCGGGAAGCATCACCGACGTGGGGATGATCGCGAAGGCGGGGAAGCATGATCTGCGGATCGAGGACGGGCGGCTGACGGGGCGGCTGGAGGGCACGGTCCGGCCGCAGAACGCCAAGGACCAGCCCATCGCCTACGTCTGGGAGATCGACGGCCGGGTGATCGGCGACCGGGCCGCCGGTCGCATGGCCGTGACCGAGGACGGCCAGGCGGCAGGGGAGGGGCACTTCCTCGCCAAGGTCCGCGCCGGGGCCCCCGACCCCGGCGACGCCCTCTATCGGCTTTCGCTCTACGGGGCCGTCCCGCCGCACAACTTCATGGACCTCCGCCTCGCGACGCGCGGCGGGAAGGTGCTGCACGGGTTCGCGACCACGCCGAACTTCAACAACTCCATCCACACGGTCGACCTGGGGGGCCTGGCGCTCGAGGGCGGTCGCCTGACGGGCGAGGCCGACGTCACCATCATCCCCGACGCCTGGATCCCGAGGGACCGCCGGCCCGTTCCGTGCACGTACACGCTCGACGTCGCCGCCGCCCACGGGGCCGCCGCCGGCACCTTCACCGGCCGCTTTGGCGAGAGCGACGCCCAGGGCGACGTCGCGGGCGGACTCGACCCCAAACCCGACCTCGACCGCGTCACGGGCCTGACCCTCAAGCTCGAGAACGGCGGGTTCGGGCGGGGCTTTCTGACCCTCAAGTACGAGGGCGGCACGGTCGCCGGGGGACGCGTCTGGAACAACCACTCGAACCTCGAGGGCACCATCGACGCGGCGGACCTCGATTGGTCGAACGAGCGGATACGCGGCACCGTGACGGTGACGGTCGCGAAGGGCGGCGTGAAGGCGGGCACATACACCTGCACGGTCGAGGGCGTCCTCGTCGGCGCCATGGGCGCCGGCACCGGCACCACCGTCTACGCCGCCGACTCGAGCCGCAAGACCACGAGCTTCTGGGTCGCCCTGAAGACGGGCGAGTA
>CAYWVR010000053.1:0-13402 GCA_964461715.1 uncultured Anaerolineales bacterium | reverse complement strand
GATGTTCTGGGTCGTCGACAAAGAGCAGGCCAAGGCCTGGCGACAACTGCACGACACACAGGATCGAAAGTGATGGCCACGCGGGAAGCGTTTGTGGGCGCCGAACGCCAACACATGAGGCGGACGAAGTCGGCCAAACCCCATCCAAGCACCATGCGAAGGAGTCCCCCAATAAAGACCTCCGCAGTACGCAGCCCATTGATGCTTCTGAGAATTTTATCGACCTCGATCCTTTCCGCCGATGAGCTGCCCCAACCGCTGGTGACTCAGTACCCGGAGTATGCGCGTGTCGAGATCACGCTCGAGTCGGCGCTTCCCGATGGCAAGAACGTGACGCTCCATTTCGGGCATCATGGCGAAGGCGGCTTTCTCCAGGCGTGGGCCACGGTGGATGACGTGAAACTCATTTCGGATGCGGTCGACGCGGCCGAACTTAAGTTGAAGGACGGCACGCTCCAGGGCAAGGTGGCGATCGCCGACCTCCGCGACGGAACCGAGGCCGGCCGGGCCGCCGAGTTCAATCTCGACGCCAAGGTCGAAGGCCAAGCGGTTCGCGGCAGCTACAAAGGCTGGACGGCGGTTCGCGAACTCGGCAAGGACAACATCGAGTATCTCAGCGACAAGCCCGCCGTCCGCCCCGACGAGGTTCGCTGGAGTTTCAAGAAGAAGATCCCCGTCGAGGGCGACGTTTCGGGCTCGATGGCGGATGCCGACGCCGCGGCCAAGGGGCAGACCTTCGCCGAGGGCCAGGATTGGCCCCAGCTTCGCGGCCCGAACGATAACTGGTCTGCGGCGCCCTTCGAAGGCGAACTGATCGACGACATGACCGATGCCCGGCTTGTCTGGAAGAGCGAGACCACCCCGGCGGCCCGCTCGCAGGTCACCCGCTACGGCGAAGGCAATATCGTGCGGTACCTCGAGCGGGGCCTGGCGGGCGGCGGGGCCAGCCCGATGGTGGCCGACGGGCGGGTGTACTTCCAGTATTTCAAGCCGACCGGCGACGAGGTGAGCGAGGGCACCGTCAAGAGCCAGATCAAGAACGATCGCCGCACGATCGTCGACATGTGGAAAACCCGGGCCACCGATGGGGTCCTCTGCCTCGACGCCGCCACCGGTCGGACGCTCTGGAAGGCGGAGATCCCCGGTGGGCGGTACTACCCGGCCATGTCCGGACGCATGGGCTCCACCAAGGGCTGGTACGCCCCGCAGCCGGCCGTGGCCGACGGGCGCCTCTACGTTACCACCACAGCCGACGTGACCCACTGCTTCGACGCGAAGACCGGCCTGACGCTGTGGAAGGCCGTGCTGCCGCGCCGCGCGATCAACTGGCAGGGCGATCAGAAGGCGAATCCGGGCAACACCGGGTGCGTCTCCGACGGGAAGGTCTTTATTGTCGGGTACGCCGGCAACCTTTACGCGCTGAACCTTGAGAGCGGTGAACTACTGTGGGAAGGGGCCCATGGCGGCGAGATGGGGCAGAAGTTGCGGCAGGCGCGGGAGAGTATCCGCGAAACCGGCGCCGGTCAGCCGAGCGAGAAGATCATCGGCCCGGCCAACAGCGTCGCGACATACCACGACGGCGTCCTGTTGGTGTCGTCGCACTACATAGGCGCAGTGTTCGCCTACGACGCGGCAACAGGCAAGCCGCTCTGGCGTGAAGGGGCGGAACTCGGCGTGCGCGGCATCGTGCGGCTCATCGAAACGGCAGATGGTGGGAAGCATCCCTGCCTCTTCGAGCGGGCCAAGGAGGACGGCCGGTATTTCCACCGCGCCGTCGTGCTCCACACGAAGACCGGCGAACGTTTGATCGAGACCGAGATCGAACTGCCCAAGACCGGCGACAAGGACAACGTGGGCGGCTACATCACCTGGAAAAACCGCGTGGTGGCATTGACAGGGCTCCAGCCGGGTTACTTTCATCAACACAACAACCCGGCCGGCGTGGCGGGGTTCAAGCTCACCGAAAAGGGTTTCGAGAAAATCTGGGAGCATCATCTGGACAAGATCGGCGGCGCGCCGCACCAACTGATCATTATGGATGGTCGGCTGCACCTCGGCGGGCATCGCGACAACCGGATCTCCAACCTTGACGTCGCCACCGGCAAAGTTCATCCTCACATCCCCGGCACGGACGGGCAGGGCTCGTATATGCAACTCACCGCGGGGTATGGGAATCTGTTCCGCCCCAGCGATCAGCCCGCTATGGTCCGGGCCGACCCCGATGCAGAGCACGTGACCGCATATGCAGCGGCCTTCGCGCATGGTTATCTGCACTCGACCTGCGACATCACGCTCGCCGATGGCCGAATCTTCGTCCGAACCAAGGATGGCCTGGTCTGCCTCGACCTGCGAAGACCGGCCGCGGACAGCAAAGAGGAAAGGCAGCCGTGATAGGGCAGGATAATCATCAGGTCGGTCGCCGGTGGATGGGCCGGAGTAGGTGGGCCCAACCTGCCCAATCCGGCGTGACGCGCAGGCGAATTGTTTCTACACTACATTTATCGCAGACCTATAGAGCTCTCACAAGGAGCAACCCATGAAAACGCTCGCCGCTGTCTTGTTGATTTGTTTGATCTTCTTCTTCCACCCGGTTGCCCTGGCGGACGAACCGGTCGGCCCGCGGCCGACCAAAGACGTCGAGGTCAGCACACCCAAGGGAGACTACGCCGTGGTTTCCCTTACGGGGACGGTTCCCGACGGCCCTGATGGCTTCCGTAACTGGCGATACATCGGGGGGATGCGGGATGGACGGCTGCCGATCGCCCACGGCCACCGCTTGCGCGAGCCGGGCGGCGCCCTGCAGCTCAAAGGCGATACGTTGAGCGGAACATTCAACCGCGCAGAGGGCCGACGCGGAGGGCTGGTCATCGCCGAGGTGTCCGTGGATGCGACCGTCAAGGACGATCAGATCACCGGCACGGTCACCGTCAACGGCCACAAGGGAGAGGTCACCGGAAGCATTGTTGCCGGAGAGGCCCTGGCGAAGACAAACGACGTGCCGGAGGACAAGGGCTGGCCGATGTTCCTTGGGCCGGTCGGCGGAGGCGTGGCCGCCGAGCCGACGGGCGTCGAGCTGGTCGATTCCTTCCACGATGCCCGACTCGTCTGGCGCAGCGAAGAGACCGACATCGGCGAAGGGATCGGGTCGGTCTCGCGTTACATGCATAAATGGAAAGACGCATCCGGGCGGGGCGCAACGTCGGGCTCGTCATCGCCGATCGGGGGCGATGGGATGATTTTCCTGTCCTATTTCGTGCCCTCCCCGGCCCGCGGCATGCACGAAAAGCACGCCGAAGACATGGTCAAAGACGCCGGTGTATCCTCGGTGGAGCAACTGCCCGCGCGGGCGAAGGAGAAGATCTACAAGGCGTCCGACGATGTGGTGCTGGCGATGGATGCGGCAACCGGGGCGACGCGCTGGAAGGCGGTCGTTTCCGGCCGCGGCGTGAACCATCAGCACCACAAGGAGGGCCCGTTCATTATGAATCCGGCGTATGCCGAGGGGCGCGTCTTTGCGATCGGCATGTCCGGCTGGTTGTACGCCTTCGACGCCGAAACCGGCAAACCGCTGTGGGAGGTCCGCCTGGCCGGCGCCGGCGGCGGCAACCACTGGAGCGCCACGGTCGTGGCGCTGCCCGGCGTGGTCGTCGCCCCGCAGGGCGACACCTGGGCTGGGTTCGACCCCGCCACGGGCAGAAGCCTGTGGACATCCTCGCTGCGCTTCACACACGCCACGCTGGCCGTCTGGCGCCACAAGGGGACCGACCACCTCGTCAGCGGCACGGGCGGCAGACTGATCTGGGGAAAGAGTCCCGAGAGTTTGGTGTGCCTGAACGCCAAGACCGGCGAGCAGGTGTGGAAGAGCGAACTGCCAGGCGAGTTGTCGGCGCTGAACTCGCGCGGCCGAGGGCTCGGGCCCGGCGGCATCACCGTGCATGACGATTCCCTCGTTCTGCAGCTCGCCGAGACCGACGCCGACGCCGAGGACCGCGGCGGAAGGCGGGATGCTCTGGAGAAGTCGATCCACGGCTACCGGCTCACGCTCGAGGGGCCCAAGCATCTGTGGGACATCCCCATGACCGGACGGGAGGGCTCGAACACCAAGCCCATCGTCCACGGCAAGTACCTGTTCACCGGCGGCCTGGAGGTCGTGGACCTGAAGACCGGCAAGATCATCAGTCAGACCAAAGGCGTCCAGCCGGGCAACGGCGGGTACATGCAGGCGATCGAAGACGTGGTCTGCGTCCGCCGCGACGGCACCCATGGCACCATCGAGTTCGCCGGCTACCGCGTCAGTCCCGATGGCCAGGTGACCACCATGGACCCCGAACGGGGCATGTGGATCCCGCCCGTCGGCGGGGGCACCACCAGCTACAAAAGCCCGGTCACCTACCCCCTGATCGACGGCCGCATCTATATCCGGCAGAAGAACGGCGTCTACTGCTGGGATTTGCGTCAACCCAAGTAAGTCCGAGATGAGGCCGATCGTCATCGAAAGCGTTCGACCTTTCTCTTTCAGTTGATCGCCCATAAGCACCCCAAAGGAACCTGTTAACCTCGTAATCGACGGCGATTTCCTCGTCGGCAGCGTGCCCGACGAGGATGCAAAGAAATCCGGCCATCTCGCGGGCTACCGTGTGACGCCCAAAAAGCTGAAGCATCTGTGGACACATAAGGATCATCCGTACAGCGCGATGCACCACCTTCCGACCTTGCACGGTGGACAGGCCTTCCTGCGTGCCTTCCCGCGGTCCGACACCATGCTGCGGATCGACCTGGCGACGGGCAAGTTGCTGGCCAAGACGCGCGGCTCCGGGACTGGATCCAGCGGATACCACTTCTTTGCCGACGGCCGGGTGTGGGTCCAGGAGGAAGCCTCCCACAGTCGCACCGAATTTCATATCTTCGAGGTCAAACCGGATGCGTTCGAATACCTCGGCTACCGCTGGGACGCGCCGCATGCGACCACCAGCGCCTACTACCCGATCCTGATGAACCACGCCTTCGTGGATGGCCGTTTGATCATCCGCGGAGCGCGCGGTCTATTCTGCTACGACCTGCGGCAAACCGAGTGAATCGGCACTCGTGTCGCCGACAGCACGGTACGCCGGCTACACAGAAAGAGCGCGGAGACAAACATGCGCAGCATTGCATTACCGGTTCTTCTGGTGGCCGTCGCGGTACTTGACCAACGCGGGACGAACATGTCCGGCAGCCCGGGCTGGTGTCTCCCCCCGCTGTGCGGGGGGACAGAAGGGGGGTGACATAATCGCTGTGGCGCGACAGGCCGCGTCAGGGCGCTTGCGGCGGTGAGCGGGGGGACGTAGGATGGCGGCATGGTCCGCGTTCGAATGATTCCGGCGCTCGCGGCGGTCGCGGCCCTCGCGTCGTCGGCCGCGGCGGACGAGGCCCCGGCGATCGGGGCATGGGGGCGGGTGGTGGCGGGCCTGCGCCTGGGACTGGCCATCGATCCGGCCCCGGTCGTGGGCGGGCCGCTCACGGCGCGCCTGGCCCTTCGAAGCGTCGGCTCGCCGCCCGTTCCCATCGGGCCGGTCAAGGAGGCCCGGGCCTGGCTCCTGGTGGTCCAGAAGGGCCTCGAGGGCAAGCGCGGGGCCTACACGGCAGCTGTGCCGCTTGCGCCCGCGGGGAGTGAGGGTGAGGCCCTTCTCCGTTTCACACCCATCGACTTCGGAACCCAAGCCGCCTACGAAGCGGCCCACGGGCGGACGCTCCTGACGGCGTATGTGCACGGCGAAGGGCTCGACGCGCTGCCCGCGCCGCTCGGACCGCTGGCCGAGGTGATCGGGCCCGGCGCGACGGTCGTCAAGGCGACGGTCTGTCTGCCGGCGATGGCCCAGGAGCCGCTCGTGGTCGCGTCGGAATCGGTCCAGGTGACGGTCGGGCCGCCCGACGTCGGGTCGATGAAGCCGGCGGAGCGGGAGGCGTTCGTCGCGCGGCTCATGGCGGCGTTCGAGCGGGACGCGTGGTCGGCGCGGGAGGCCCACGGCGTGGCGGTCGCGATCGGATCGTCCCTCCTCGAACGGCTGATCGACGCGGCCAAGGAGGCGGGCCGGCCGCCCCACGCCCGCATGTGGCTGGCGGCGACCTTGGCAGACATCCGTGACCCGAAGGCAGCCGAAGCGCTCGCGGTCCTGCTCAAGGAGCCCCGGGCGGATGTGCGGCACGTGGTCGCGTATCACGGGCCGAAGCAGCGGGACGCAGCCCTGGACGCGGCGATCGTGGCGGCGGCAACCTCGGGGCGGGATGCGGCCCTGCTGTCGCGGGCGCTGCTGGGGTTCCTGGTCTTTCGCGGGAAGGCCCCGCCGGCGCTGGTGGACGCGGGTCTCGAAAGCGACGACCCCCGGGCCCGCGCCCGCGTGGCCGAGGCCCTGGCCGGACAGCGGACGCACGAGAACGTGGCGCGGCTGGCCGCTCTTCTGGAGGACGAGGACGAGCGGGTCCGGGCGACGGCCGCCACGGTCCTCGCTCGGATGGAAGCCCGGGCGTCGAACGTGATCGAGGCGCTGGTTCGGGCACTGACGCAGCCAGGAGAACACGCGCGGCGGCGGATCAGCGAGGCCCTAGTGGCGCTGACGGACCGCACATGGCGCTACGATCCGGCGGCCGATGAGGTCGCGCGGGAGGCGGTCCTTCAGGCGTGGGCCGAGTGGTGGGCCCGCGAGCACGGACGGTTCAGGTAGAGCGTCCGCGTCTGCGCCTTCGTTTTCGGTCGGGGTCGTCGTCGCTGTCGCTGTTGTCGCCCGCGGCCGGGAGGCCGGCCTCCTCGCGTCGCTCGTCCTCGGCGGCGGCGGGCCCGGCGGCGCGGCGGCGATAGAGGTCCCGCACGCTTCGGCGGAGGGCGGCGATGGCCTCCTCCTTCCGCGCGAACGGCCCGACGATCGGCCACGGGCACAGGTCGCGGATGTAGAGACAGCCGACGTAGCCGTGGACGCGGTCGCCGATCACCTCCGGCATGCTGTCGGGGTCGGTCCACCCCTGGATTCGGACGAGGGTAGGCTGCTCGGCCAGTCGCTGTTGCTGATGCGCTTTGACGATCTCGAGACCTGGGATCACGCGCCGTCTCCCTTTCCCTTCGCCGGTCCGCGGCCTTTCTTCGGCCGCCGCACGTCCCGCGCAGGCGGCGTACGTCGAACCGCCCCTCTCGGACAGCCGAGCGGTGCCTCGCCCCGAGGCGCGCACAACTGCCGCGTCCGGGTAACGTCGGCGCAGAACCTTCCCCCCGCGTCCGCGGTGGTGCGGACCGGCCGCGCCGCGCAAGGCGACGGTCCGTCTCAGCCTCGGCCGGTGCTACCGCGCCACCTCAAGAGGGAGAAAAGGAGATGACATGAATGAGGCCATGCACGCGTCTCAAGGTGCGCTCGCGCCGGCGACGGCGAGATTTGGGGTCCCCCACCCGCATGCATCCTACCGTCGCGACGACGGGAAAGCAAGAGGTTGTTCCCATTGATCCGGCGCGCATCGGCGCGAGAAGGCCGGCTTTTCGGCCAAGAAATCGGCCGGAATTGTCTTGCCAAGGTCTTCGCAAAATCCTAACATTCAAGGTGCTGGGAGTGTCTCCCGGCAAACCAGGCGGCAGCCGAGTGTCCCCCCGCTCGTGCTGTCGCCTATCCTTTTGGTGGGACGGTCGCGGCGCTCGCCCACGGCGGTCGATTGACAAGGGCCATGACGGGGGGCTAAGGTGTCGGGGCGGCGGCGCGCAAGTGTGCCGCACGAACAAGGGGGACTGCCCGACCGTGGACGTGACCATCCGCCGCGTTGCGGACGAAGCCGCCGTGCGGCCGATTCTGGCCTCCCGGGTGCTGGGTGGCAAGGGCGACCGATGTCCCCCGGGGGTCTGCCACCGCATCCTCGACACGGCCCGCCGTCTCAGCTATCGCCCCGACGCCGCTTCGGCCGACAGTCGGGAACCGTGCGGCACGGTGCTCTTGGTGACGGCGCCCGAAGAGCAGTTCGGGCGCCTGCCCGCCGGGTTTCTGCACGGTCTCCAGGACGCGGTGGGCGTCGAGCGTCTGCGGCTGGTGTTGGCACGGCTGGCGGCGGGCGTCCCGCCGGCGGAGGCGCTGCGACAGGCGCGGGCGGGAACCGACGCCGACGGGCTGATCCTCAACTATCACTACGCCCTGCCCGAAGGCCTGCGCGAGGCCGTGGCCGCGTGCGACCTGCCCGCCATCTGGATCAACACCCGGTTCGACGAGGACGCCGTCCGGCCCGACGATCACGACGCTGCCCGCCGCGCCACCCAGCACCTGCTGGACCTCGGCCACACGGACATCGCCTACGCGTGCTACTCCTATGGGTGCGAGAGCCTCGAAGCGGGCCACTACAGTGCGGTCGATCGACAGGCGGGCTATGCCTCGGCCATGCGCGACGCGGGGTTCGAGCCGCGCGTCGTCCGGGGCCGGCGGGGGCACGTGCCGAGCACTACGCGCGAGCTGCATTCGATGCTGCTCCTGAACGAACCGGATCGCCCGACGGCCGTCGTATGTAACGGGGAATCGGTCGTGTGCCCGGTGATCGTGGCGGCGGCCGGGCTCGGGCTGATCGTGCCGGAGGCCCTGTCGGTCGTCGGCATCGGCGATTTTCCGATCCGAACGCCGGGACTGGCGGTGGCCACGATGGTCCTGCCACACCGGCACCTGGGGCGGTTGGCGGTCGAACGACTCATGGAACGGATCGAAGATCCGTCGCGCCACGTGCCAACCGAGGTCGTGCCGCTCAGCTTCGCGCCGGGCACGACCACCGCCCCCCCGCCGTAGAGGGCCGCGGGCGCCTCGTCAAAGAAGGAGATGCGGATGCCTGGACTCGTGATCCTGGGGGCCCTGCTGGCCGCCGCGTCGCCGGCCCCGCCCGAGACGAAGGCGACGTACCCGAAGGTCCGCCTGGAGCGGGACGGCGCAGTCCTGGATGTCTACCTGCCGGACCCCGAGACGGGCTACTACCGCGGGCCGCGCTTCGACTGGTCGGGAATGGTGGCCCGAGCCGCGTGGAACGGGCACACGTTCTTCGGTCCCTGGAAGACGCCGCACAAGCCCGAGGCGCTGGATCACGGCATCGGGACGGCCGGCGAGTTCGGCATGGCGTCGCCCCTCGGGTACGAGGGGGCGAAGACCGGCGAACCGTTCTATAAGATCGGCGTCGGAGCCCTCGAGAAGCCCGAGCCGAAGCTGGACGCCGAGGGCGAGCGGGAGCCCTACGGGTTCGCCAAGCGGTACCGGATTCTCAAGCCCGCCCCGTGGACGGTGACCCGAGGGCCGACCCACATCCTCTCGGTCCAGGAGATGAAGGGCGAGCGAGGCTGGGGATGGCGGCTGGCGAAACGGGTCGAGATTCTCGAGGGCGGCGGGGGATTCGTCGTCGCCTACGCCCTGACGAACACGGGCACGAAGCGGATCGCCACCGACCACTACAGCCACAACTTCATCCGCATCGACGACGTGCCGGTCGGGCCGGACTATCGCGTCCTGCTGCCCTTCGGGCCGACCGTCGCGAAGATGACAGGCACGCTGCGCGTCGAGGGACGGGCCCTGATGCCGGGCCCGAAGGCCTGGGCCACGCTCGAAGGTTTCGGGCCCACGGCCGCCGACAACGCCGCCACCGTCGTGTGCACGAAGACGGGGGCGTCGCTCGCGCTGCGGACAGACCGGCCCCTGGCGAAATACGCCTTCTATGCCGAGCCGACCGCGATCTGCCCGGAGCCGTTCGTCGAGCTGGACGTGCCGCCCGGAGAGGCGGTCCGCTGGACGACGACGTACACGTTCGGCGAAGCCCGACCGGACGCGTCCGGCGCGGTCCCTTGCCCCACCGTCCTCCCGTGAGGCCCGCGGCGGAGAGGTGGCCCGGGCGCTGGGCGTGCGGGCTTGCGGCGTGGGCGCTCGTTCTGGCCGGCTGCGCGGCTCAGGGCCCAGAGGCACGGCCCGAGAGCCGATCCGACGCGGCGCTCGTGCGGGCGGCCGTCGCCGAGGCGCTCGGGACGTCCCCCGATCGCATCTGGGACGCGGACTTCGCCACCATCACCGAGCTCTCCCTCGTCGGGCGCGACGTCCGCGACCTCTCGGCGCTTCGGCCGATGACGAACCTCCGCGTTCTCGATCTCCGCTTCACGCCCGTCGCGGACGTCGGTCCGTTGGTCGAACTTCGGAACCTGTGGTGGCTCAACCTCGAAGGGACCCGCGTCGCCGACGTCCGGCCGCTGGCGCACCTGACAGGCCTGACGAAGCTCTTCCTGACGGACACGAAGGTGCGAAGCCTGGAGCCGTTGCGGGGCTTGGTGCACCTGAGGTCGCTCTCGCTGGAACGGACGGCCGTCTCGGACCTCGGGCCTCTCGGCGGGATGAGCGACCTCTGGTACCTCTGGATCGACGGAACGCCGGTCTCGGACCTCGGGCCGTTGGCGGACCTGACGAAGCTTCGGACGCTCAGCTTGCGGCACACGCGGGTGTCGGATCTTTCGCCGCTGGCAAACCTGCCGGACCTCAGAACGCTTCACCTCACGGGCACGCCGTCCTCGCGGCGGAACGCGACCACGGCGCGGAGCGATTGATTAGGCGTTCCGGTTCGTCCGCGCAAGCCCGGGGGCCCGCGACCTTCCGGCCGCAGGCCCCCTCGCAAATCCGTCCGTTCCGGCTACTCGTAGATGTGGGTGCTCTCGGTCTCGGACGCCGGACCGGTCATCTGGTCGCTGTTCAGATCTACGGCGAAGCGCACGTCGCCCGCCTTGTTGCCCTTGACGACGACGTGATAGACGGCCTTGGCCTTGGGGGCCAACTCCGCCAGCGGCGCGAAGTTCACCTTCTTGCCCTGAATCCGGGCCTGCGTCGGGCCCTTGCTCGAGACGTAGTCCGCCTCCGCCGGCAACGTGCAGGTGATCGTGATGTCGGTGCCGACGGCCGAGCCCTGGTTCGTCACGGTGATGACGTAGGTCTCGTTGGCACCGATCTCGATCGGGTCTTCCAGGTCCACGACCTCCAGAAGGATGGCCGCGATGCCGGAGACCTCGGTCGTCGTATCGGCGGTGGCCTTCGAGCAGACGGCCGTGGCCGTGACGGTATTGCGCAGGGTGCCCATGGAGCGGACGACCACGTCGACCGAAACGGTCTTGGACGCGTTCGGCACCAGTGTCCCGAGGTCCCAGGTGAGGCGGCGGCCCTCCAGGTTGCCTCCGTCGGAGGCCCGCTGGAATTCGAGGCCGGCGGGCAGATCGTCGACGAGCCTGAGGTTCCGCGCGGTCCCGTCGCCCTTGTTGGTCACGGTGATCTCGTACGTGGCCGCGGTGTTGATGTAGCGCTTGGCGGGGCCCTTCTTGACAATGACGAGAGCGACGCGGCGGACGGAGACCTTGCTGGACGCCTCTGCCTTCAGGCCCCCGTCACCGGTGGCCACGGCCGTATTCGTGTAGGTGCCGGGCGCCGTCGCGCGGACCTTGTAGGTGGCCTTCTTGGCTTGGCCGGGACCGAGCTCGCCCACGTTGACCTGGATGGCCCCGTTGCCGTCGGTCGTCTGGAGGCCGTCCGGCAGTTGATCGACGATCTTGACGCCGGTGGCCGGGCCGTCGCCGGTGTTGCGGACCACGACGGTATAGGTGATGGGCTCGCAGTCGAGGACCTCGGCCGGGCCGCTCTTCTCGAGCGTCAGCTTCGGCGCCGTGATGACCGTCGTCGCGCAGGACCGGCCCTTGAGGCCGTGGTCGGCCGTCACGTCGGCGCAGTTCTCAAACGTCCCGGTGCGACCGGCCTTGACGTGGAGGTGCAGCGTGGACGCGGCGCCGGGCGCCATCGTTCCGAGCTTCCACGTCACGGTCTGGCCCTGGACGGCACCCTTCGGGTCGGACGCCTCGTAGGCGAGATGATCGGGGATCGTGTCGGTCACGACGACGTTCGTAGAGGGCGCCTGGCCCGGATTGCGGACCACGATCCGGTACTTGATGGTCTCGCCGACCATCGCCCGGGCGGGTCCGGTCTTCTCAATGGCGATTTTCGGGCCGACCCACGTCTTGATCATCGTCCCGGAGGCCAGTTTCATAGCCGGACGGCCGTAGGCCTTGTCCTCGGGGCGGATGATCTCCATGGCGACGACGTTCGCCCCCTCGACGGGCTTGGCCTGCTTCAGCGTGACCTTGGCCATGCCCTTGGCGTCGGTCTTGGCGGAGGCGGTCTTCTTGTTGCCCGGGACGAGGACGGCGTCGGGGCCGTCGGTGATCTCGAAGTTCACGACCATGTCTGCAAGCGGCGTCTGATCGGAGTGCTTCATGACCTTGACGACGAGATCGTGCGAGGTGCCGATCGGGTTGGTGGCGTCGGGCGGCCAGACCCAGGCGGCGTCCTGCCAGTGCTTGACGGCGAAGACCTTGTGCTTGTCCCAGTCGTAGATCGCCGGGGCATAGGCAACGACGTGCGTGTCGCCCTCGACCGCCGACGTGATCACGCACCACGTCTGGCCCGGGTCGAGGTGAATGTCGTCGTCCGGGTCCTCGTTGCCGCGCGTCAACACGTGCGCATCGCGATTGGTGTGGCTGACGGCGTACTTGTTGTCCACCTTGTAGCCGCGCGTGTCGTACCAGCCGCTCTCGTCGACCTCGACGATGGCGCCGACGCTGCCTTCCGTCAGGAGCCACTCGACGCGCCGCGAGGGGAGCGGGTTCCCGGCCGCGTCCTTGACGGTGGCCACGAGGACGTGCTGGGTACGCACCGGGTTGGTGTCCTCGGCGGGGGCGACCTCGAGGGTGGCGGCCTTGTCGTCCCAGTTCTCATAGTACCCGCACGTCGGCTTGCCGTGCTCGCGAGCGATGTGCCCGCCGGTGCGCATCGGGCAGTGCGTCTCGTAGGAGGCGCAGCCGCCGACCGCGGCCACCGCGACCCCGGCCAAGACAAGAACCACGGATTTCCAAGACATTCGGCGCTTCATCCGCATCTCCTTTCCCATGGGCACGCGGCCGCATCCTCGGCTGTCACGTCAAAGCCGGCTTCCTCCACCGGATCAAGCCCCCCGACGCCGGTGGATACTGCGGCCCGTGCACGGACTTGATTTCTGGCCGTTCCACTATACCACCCCGGGGAAGGGTCTCGGGCCCGAAAAAAAATCCGGAGCGACGCCGCGGGGACATGGGCTTCAGGCCACAACGGGGGCCCGAACGATACGCATCTGCGGAGAGACGCGCCCCCGCGCGGCAAGATCCGATCAGGCGGATGGCGCGCCCGGGAGGACTCGAACCCCCAACCCTCGGTTCCGAAGACCGATGCTCTATCCAATTGAGCTACGGGCGCAGGCGCGGTGAGCGGCCAAGGGCACGATACCGCCGCCGACGCGAGACGTCAAGGCGCGCGGCCTGTCACACGAGGTCGCACGCCTCGGGCGGCATCCAGTGCGGGGCCTCGCCCTGCCACTT
>CAYWVR010000052.1:0-13898 GCA_964461715.1 uncultured Anaerolineales bacterium | reverse complement strand
TCCGCCGAAAGCCTAAGGTTTCCTGGGGAAGGTCAATCCGCCCAGGGTTAGTCGGATCCTTAGCCGAGGCCAAGCGGCGTAGGCGATGGACAGCAGGCCAATATTCCTGCACCACCTCTGCCGGGTTTGAACTTGCGGAGGGACGCGGGCCTTTTGGGAGAGATGCCGATCGGAAATGGCAATCCCGCAGGCAAGGGGCGAGCGGCTGGCAAATCCGCCGCACTCAAAACCCCAAGCTGCAGGGCGACCGGCGGCTACGGCCAATGGGAGTCTCCGCGAGGCTCGCCGAGAAAAGCTTCGTAAGGACTTGCAGGGGTGTCCGTACTAAAACCGACACAGGTAGGCGTGGCGAGAAGCCTCAGGCGCTCGAGAGAACCCTCGTGAAGGAACTAGGCAAAATGGCCCCGTAACTTCGGGATAAGGGGTGCCTCCTCGCATGCAACCCGCAGGCGAGAGGCCACAGCAAATCGGCCCTGGCGACTGTTTATCAAAAACACAGGTCTCTGCGAACTCGTAAGAGGATGTATAGAGACTGACGCTTGCTCGGTGCCGGAAGGTTAAGGAAGCGGGTTATCCCCTTCGGGGGAGACGCTCGCGACCGAAGCCCCGGTTAACGGCGGCCGTAACTATGACGGTCCTAAGGTAGCGAAATTCCTTGTCGGGTAAGTTCCGACGTGCATGAATAGCGTAACGACTAGGGCACTGTCTCCACGAGGGACTCGGTGAAATCGCAGTGGTCGTGAGAATGCGACCTACCCGCGGCAAGACGGAAAGACCCCGTGGACCTTTACTGTACCCTGGTATTGGGTCTTGGGCATTCATGTGTAGGATAGGTGGGAGGCTTTGAAGCGGGGACGCTAGTCCCCGTGGAGCCAACCTTGAAATACCACCCTTGGGTGTTTAGGATTCTAACCCCGTGCCGTGAAGCCGGCCGGGGGACAGTGCTAGGTGGGCAGTTTGACTGGGGCGGTCTCCTCCCAAAGAGTAACGGAGGAGTACAAAGGTACCCTCAGCACGGTTGGCAATCGTGCGCAGAGTGCAAGGGCACAAGGGTGCTTGACTGCGAGTCCGCTGGGACGAGCAGATGCGAAAGCAGGTCCTAGTGATCCGGTGGTTCCGTGTGGAAGGGCCATCGCTCAACAGATAAAAGGTACCCCGGGGATAACAGGCTGATCTCCCCCGAGCGTCCATAGCGGCGGGGAGGTTTGGCACCTCGATGTCGGCCCAACACATCCTGGGGCTGAAGAAGGTCCCAAGGGTTCGGCTGTTCGCCGATTAAAGTGTTACGCGAGCTGGGTTCAGACCGGCGTGAGCCAGGTCGGTCCCTATCTGCCGTGGGCGTAGGATGCTTGAGAGGACGTCTCTCTAGTACGAGAGGATTTAGAGGCACGTGCCCAGGGTGTACCTGTTGTCGCGCCAGCGGCACCGCAGGGTAGCCAAGCACGGAACGGCTAAACGCTGAAAGCATCTAAGCGTGAAGCCCTCCTCAAGACCAGGTATCCATGGTCCTTCGGGACCGAGAGGCCCCTGGTAGACCACCAGGTGGATAGGCCGGGCGTGTACGGGTTGAAAGACCCTCAGCCGACCGGTACTAATGGCCAACCACTTGACCACAGTCATTGCGGTCTCTTGTAGTCTCGTCTCAAGACGCGCGTTCGATTCGCCCGCACCGTTGCCGCTATTCACCCGACGCCTTCCTTGACATCCCGGGTTTTTCCGGTGGCGATACGGACGGGGCCACACCTGTTCCCATTCCGAACACAGAAGTTAAGCCCGTTCCGGCCGATGGTAGTCGCAAGGCGAGAGTAGGTGACCGCCGGAGCTATTCTTTCGTGAGCCGGGCCCCGAAAAGGCCCGGCTCCTTTTTTGCGCTTGCCTCTTCCGCGAACTCTTTCTTAAGTGTTAGGATGTCTCTGTAATTGCGGGCTTGAGATCGGTGGGTAATCCCCGGGAGGAGTTGTCATGACAGGGCAGGCCGGAAAGCAATCGTCGCCGACACAGCAACCGACGTTTGCCAGCCACTCAGTGTATTGAGTAAAGGGGACGGTCTCAGTACGGCCACACCCGACGGTGGGGCTGCTCCATCTCGATGAGCCGGCGGGCCAGCTCGCCGCGGAACGTCGCGACGAGGTCGGCGTACTGGGGGTCGCCGGCGAGGTCCCGGTAGCCTCCGGGGTCCTTGTCGAGGTCGTACAACTCCTCGTGGCTGCTGGCGCAGAGAACGTATCGCAGGCCCGGCGTCCGGAGCGTTTTCCAGCTGGCCTGCTCCGTCAGGGCCATCATCCGGTGCCCGCCGTCGGCCTCGGTCGGCAGAGGCCGCCCCTGGACGTGCGGCGGGACCGGGATGCCCGACCACTCCAGTAGCGCCGGCAGGACGTCCAGAGCCTCGACGATGTTCTCGACCTCCACGCCCCGGGCCTCCAAGCCCGCCGGCCATCGCACGAGGAGCGGCGTCCGCGTGATGCAGTCGTGCCCGGGGTAGCCTTTGCCCCATCGGAGGTGCTCGCCCAGCCAGTCGCCGTGGTCGGAGGTGAAGACGACGATCGTCTCCTGGGCGAGGCCCAACGCCTCGAGCTCCGCCAGCACCCGCCCCACGTGGTGGTCCACCTCGCTGACCATCGCGTAGTACCCTTGCCTCGCGCCGCGCAGCACCTCGTCGGAGAACGCCTCGCCGCGCTTCGCGTCCATCTCGGGCGGGAACTCCGGCACAGCCAGCGTCTTCGGGTCGTAGAGGTCGAGGAACTCCTGCGGGACGACCCACGG
This sequence comes from uncultured Anaerolineales bacterium, assembly GCA_964461715.1. Taxonomy (GTDB): domain Bacteria; phylum Planctomycetota; class Phycisphaerae; order FEN-1346; family FEN-1346; genus CAYWVR01. The sequence continues at coordinate 11,135 of CAYWVR010000052.1, read as the reverse complement.
GTCGTGCGGCGAGTAGAACCCCGAGAACATGAAGAACGGCTCGCGCGCCTTGTGCCGCCGGAGGAACTCGATCGTCTGCTCGGCGACGAAGGCCGTGTGGGTCAGCTCGCTCGGGGCCTCAAACGGCACCGGCCGCTTCGGGAACCGTTCCTCCGGATGCCGGATGCCGTCGTCGACGTGCATCGTCCGCTGCCAGATGTTCGTGGCCGGCGGCAGGCCCACGCTGACCGCGTCGAGGTGCTCCGGGGCCTGGCGGCGGACCCAGGCTCGGTAGGCGTCCTCGTAGCAGCCCGGCTCGTCGGAGAGCTCCAGGTGATCGAAACCGTAGTCGGGGTGGGCCTCGCGATGGTCGCGGCAGGCGTGGGGCTGGAAGTGGAGCTTGCCCACCAGGGCACTCGTGTAGCCGTACGGTTTGAGGAGCCGGGGCAGCGTCGGCGCGTCGATCGGCACGGGAATGCCGTTGTCCGTGCAGCCAAGGGTCGAGCCGTACTGGCCCGTCAGGAAGCTCGCCCGGCTGGGCATCGAGACCGGCGACTGGACGTAGTGGCGCAGGTAGTTGACGCCCTCGGCCGCCAAGCGGTCGAGGCTCGGCGTCCGGATGTCGGGGTTCCCGGCGGCCCGGAGGGCGTCGCCGCGCTGCTGGTCGGTGTGGAGGATGAGGATGTTCGGGCGTCGCATGGGTCTCCTCTCGCGTGCTCTCCCCTATCTTGCCGCCCGGACGCCCATCACGCAAGCGCGAAGCCCAACCCGCGAAGCCCAACCCGCGCGGGTGCTTGACCGGCCGACGAGCGGGCGACTATAGTGGAACCCATTGCACCGCATGCAAGGAGACCGCCATGGCCGCCATGGATACCGTTCGCAAGCACCTCGGCCCCGAGGCTGAGGATCTCCTCGGCTACGAGGCGAAGGGCATCGCCAAGGATCACCTCCACCTGCCCGGGCCCGACTTCCTCGACCGGGTGACGGCCGCGGGCGATCGACCGACGCCCGTCCTTAACCAGCTCCGCCGCGTCTTTGAGCACGGCCGCCTCGGCGGGACGGGGTACCTCTCGATCCTGCCGGTCGACCAGGGCATCGAGCACTCCGGGGCCGCGTCGTTCGCGCCGAACCCGATCTACTTCGACCCCGAGCGGATCGTCGAGCTGGCCATCGAGGGCGGGTGCAACGCCGTGGCTTCGACCCTCGGCGTCCTCGGGGCCGTCAGCCGAAAGTACGCCCACCGCATCCCCTTCATCTGCAAGCTCAACCACTCCGAGCTCCTCACGTACCCGAACTTCTACGACCAGACGATGTTTGCCACCGTCGAGGAGGCGTATTGGATGGGAGCGGCGGCCGTCGGCGCGACCATCTACTTCGGCGCCGAGGAATGTCGCCGCCAGATCCAGGAGGTCAGCGAGGCGTTCGAGGAGGCCCACGCGCGCGGCATGTTCACCGTCCTCTGGTGCTACCTCCGCAACAACGCCTTCAAGACCAAGGAGGCCGACTATCACCTGGCGGCCGACCTGACGGGCCAGGCCAACCATCTCGGCGTCACGATCGAGGCCGACATCGTTAAGCAGAAGCAACCGCAGACGAACGGCGGCTATCCGGCGATGGCCCAGAAGGAGAAGTACGGCCGCACCGACGACCGCCTCTATGGCGAGCTGATCCCCGACCATCCCATTGAGTGGACTCGCTGGCAGGTCGTCAACTGCTACATGGGCCGCGTCCCGATGATCAACTCCGGCGGGGCCTCGGGCAAGGACGACTTCGCCCAGGCGGTCCGCACCGCCGTCATCAACAAGCGGGCCGGGGGGACGGGTCTGATCAGCGGCCGCAAGACCTTCCAGAAGCCGATGGACGAGGGCGTCAAACTCTTCCACGCCATCCAAGACGTGTACCTCGCCGACGAGGTCACGGTCGCATGAACGGGCGGGACACGGTCACGCTCGGGCCGGAGGGCGAGAGACGCTGCGTGCGTTTCCTGGGGGCCGGGCCGGCGGCGGACCTGCCGCCGTTCACGGGGGCCTACGAGGTCCGCCCGCTCGAGGGGAATGAGGCGGCGCGGGTCCGCGTGGGCATGGACGGGCTCCAGTTCCTCTGGGCCGCCGACGCCGCTCTCGACGCCGGCGATGCCGCCGAGAGGATCATGCGGACCGTGGGGCTCCTGTGCGTCGAGGCCCATCTGGCCGGCACGCTCGAGCCCGATACCGAGGGCACGCTCCAGGTCCGCGACTTCATCGGCGCGCGCTACCCGGACTACACGAGCGTCGAGCGGTTTGTAGGCAGCCTCCACGACCCGCCCGGCCGCATCGAGCGCCTCGCCCGCGAGGACGTCCTCCGGTGCCTCGCAACCCACGCCGAGGAGAAGGGCACCGAGGACGCGCCGGCGGGACCGGGCTTGACGGTCGGCGGGATCCGGGCTTGGCCCGGAAAACGCCGATTCCACTCCGACGAAGACCTTCGCGACGCCATTCTCGGGTGGGAGGGCGAGGGCCTCGTCGAATGGTCGGACGACCGGGTCCGCCTGCGGCCGGATCGGCTGGAAGAGGTGCGGGCGATTCTTGGTTAGCCCGGAGGTTGCATCGCCGCATCCCGACTTCGCCATCAAGCCTGTTTGACGGCTCGTTGGGGCGCGCGGGACGGGGCCGCGGGACGGGAGCGGCAGAAGCCCGAGTCGGTCCGGACGAGGACCCGCACGTCCGGCCACGCCTGCCGGAAGCGTCGGACCGACCCCTTCCGGACCGCCCGGCTGTGTTTGGCCGCATCGATGTCGGTCGGCCGCAGGTACGGCACCGGCAACTGCTCGCCCGCAAAGACGTGGAGGGGCAGGGAACCGTAGCCGCCGTAGAAGCCGTGGAAGAATCGGAAGTCCCGATCTTACGCCGGGTTGGGCCATCGCGCTACTCCGATCACAATGAGCGGCGTGAAATATCCGGGTTAGCCGTCCAAGAGGAAGGGTAAGGGTCATGCCTCAGCAATCCTACACCGGCCCGCTGGAGCAGGTTGACGAGTGCCGCTGGCGGATCCCCAAGTCCTACAAGCCCTGCATGAACGTCGACGGGCTCATCTACGCCGACGAACGGCTTATCGACGACATCCGCGGCGACAATGCCGCCGAGCAGGTCGCCAACGTCGCCTGCCTGCCCGGCATCATCCGCGCGAGCCTCGCCATGCCCGACATCCATTGGGGCTACGGGTTCCCTATCGGCGGTGTGGCCGCGACGGACGTTGAGGAGGGCGGCGTCGTGTCGCCGGGCGGTGTGGGGTACGACATCAACTGCGGTGTCAGGATGGTCCGCTCGGACCTGAAGCGGGAGGATGTCGAGGCGAAGCTCAAGGCCCTCGTTGACCAGCTCTTCCGCGACGTGCCGTGCGGCGTGGGGCAGGGCGGGCGGATCAAGTTCTCCCCCGACGAGATGCGCCGCATCATGACCGAGGGCTCCCGATTCATCGTCGAGCGAGGCCACGGGCGGCCCGAGGACCTCGACCACACCGAGGCCCGCGGGGCCCTCGACGACGCCGATCCCGACCAGGTCTCGAAGCGGGCCCTGGAGCGCGGCAACGACCAGGTGGGCACGCTGGGGGCGGGGAACCATTTCCTCGAGATTCAGACCGTCGACGAGATCTACGACGAGAAGGCCGCCCGGGCTTTCGGCGCCGAGGTCGGCACGGTCACCTTTCTCATCCACACCGGCAGCCGCGGCTTCGGCCACCAGATATGCGACGATTTCCTGAAAACCATCGGCAGGGCCTCCAGGAAGTTCGGCTTCGACCTTCCGGACCGCCAGCTCTGCTGCGTCCCGGTCAAGAGCGACCTGGGACGGGCCTACCTGGGGGCGATGCGTTCGGCCGTCAACTACGCCTTCGCCAACCGCCAGCTCATCCTGGACCTCGTGCGCGGGGCCGTGGAGAAGGTTTTGGGCGCCGAGCCGGGCGGCCTCGGCCTCGACCTCATCTACGACGTGGCCCACAACTCCGCAAAACTCGAGGAGCACGAGATCGACGGCAAGAAGCGCACCCTCTGCGTCCATCGAAAGGGGGCCACCCGGGCCTTCCCCGCCGGCCACCCGGAGGTGCCCGAGGCCCATCGCGACATCGGCCAGCCCGTCCTCATCCCCGGCGATATGGGCCGCTACTCGTTCCTCCTCGTCGGCCGGCCCGAGGCCTTGGACGAGACGTTCGGCTCCGTCTGTCATGGGGCCGGCCGCAGGATGTCCCGCAAGGCCGCCTCCAAGCTGAAGCGCGGCGAGCAGGTCCGCGACGATCTGGCCGCGCGCGGCATCCTTGCCCGCTCGAAGAGCTGGAAGGGCTTGGCGGAGGAGCACTCCGGGGCCTACAAGGACGTGGCGGACATCGTCGACGTCGTCGAGAAGGCCCGCCTTGCCCGCAAGGTCTGCCGTATGCGCCCCCTGGGCGTCATCAAGGGCTGACCGCACGGAAAAATCATCCCGGATGAATTTCCGTATTCTCGCGAATTCGGCCTCCCGCGGCCGATCTGGAAAATTCATCCGGGATGATTTTTCGTGGGCGGGGACCAAGAAAGGACCGTGGCGCCACGAGTGGGACGAGTGGGCCCCTCGCCGCGTCACGCCCCATTGAAACGGTGAGGGCCCCGCCGATGACCCTCACGGAAACTGGTGGAACATCGAGGCGTCCTCCCGGGGCCGCTCGGGTGCCAGCGGCGCCCCGTCGGGCTTGAGCGCGATGGCCACGCGGCATTTTGTGCAGTAGACCGTCTGATGGGCGTCGATCTGGTCGAGCGTCACGACGAACTCGGCGTCACATCGGGGGCAACTCCAGGGAATCAGCACATGGACCCGACGCTGCATCTTCGCACCTCCTCGCTCTCGGACGGTTGCGGCAGACGTGGACGGTGCCGCAAGCTCATTCACGTAAAGTGTACTCTCGACGCGGATGGCCTGCAATAGGGGCGCGTCTTTGGTTTGCCCCAAGTCCTTTCAGGGAAGTTCCGTCAAGTTAGCCAAGGGATTGGGCAGATGACGGACCATGGCACGTGGACCCTCGGGCGGGAGGACCCCGACCATGGCCTCTCCGGCTTTTGTCCGTCCCCTTGCGCGGGCCGAGTAGAAGGAGTTGGCTCGCCTCGTTCGGGCCGGCCCCAAGCCGCGGGTGGTCCGCATGTCGGCTCAAGGGCCATCTGGTGGCCCGGATCGCCGAAGCCTGGGACGTTCATCCCCACACCGTGCATCGCACGATCCAGGCTTTCAACGCCGATGGCCCCGCGGCCCTGGCCGACAAGCCCCCCGCGCGCAGTGCTTTGGGCCTTGCGCCCGGTATCATGGAGGTTGCGGCCGGTCTGATCGTTCTCCCGGGTTCGCTCTGGCGGGTGTGGCCTTGCCGTGACGTCGTCCGGCCCGCACCGGTGCCGCGCACACGTCTCCCGGCCGCGGCATGAGCATCAACGAAAGAAAAACGATTTCTGCAACGGGCGGCTAGCGGCGGCGTCGTCGAAGCAGCGCCAGACCGCCCAGGGCCATCAGGGCCATCGTCGCCGGCTCCGGCGTGATGCACAGCGTCCCGCAGTCGACGTGCCCGCTGTGCAGCGTGTCGTCCTTGTACGTCTCGATGGCGTCGGCCTGGAGGATGACCGTGTAGGCTGGGAAGTCGTTGAACGGGGCCGAGAGCGAAAGGCACGAGAGCGTGTTCGTGGGGTCGGTGCTGGCCAGAACGGTCGCTTCGTCTACCGTCACGAGATAAGTCAGGCCCTCCGTGCCGCCCCAGAACGAGTCGAAAAGATACAGCGTCCCGTGGTAGAGCGAGACGTAGTTCGAGCCGACGACGGTGACCGAATCGAGCGTTAGAAGCAACATTCCCGTCGTGGTCCCGCCGCCGTTCGTGAGAGACGCCTCGAGGTTGGCCCCCGGGTTGCCCTCGAAGTCATTGAACGTCTCGGTCCAGTCCGCGCCGGTTAAGGCGTCACCGGGGCAGGGGATGATGGGCGGCGGGGGAATGACCACGCCCGCCTGTGCGACGCTCGCTCCCACCAGAACCGCCAGTACGACTGCCGTGCGCTGCATCATGTTCGGCTTCCTTTACAAGTCCTTCCCTTATCGGCGGACCGCGCCGACGCCGATCCCTGTGGCCGAGCGTTCAGGGCGCGTCCCTGCCCCTCGCCGTAGCGTAGCCAAAAAAGAACCGGGGCCCGCCCGCCCTTCGGCGGACTGGCCCCGGGTGCATTGTCTACCACGCTGTCAGTAGTCTACCCGCAATTCAGCAGAAGTCAAATCCGGTCTGAAAAAGTTGCCCCCGGCGGCATCTGGAGCACGTTTTCTGGCGCAAAAACGGCAAACGGGCGACGCACCGACGTAAATCCTGCGACCTCGCGCGTCAACCTGGAAAATCTGGGCGAACGGGGAAGCCGGGCCACTCAACCCCCCCCGACCCGTCACAAAACCGTATCCCACCCCCGTCGAATCTGCTAGGATGGCGGCCGCTCGGTGACCACGGAAAGGGCATCCCATGTTCCTCGACCATCCCGCCCTCAAGCCCATCCGAGAGCTCCTCGAAGACCCCGATATCACCGAAATCATGATCAACGGGCCCGCCCGCGTCTTCATCGAGCGGCGTGGCACCATGAGCCCGTATCCGCTCGTTTTCCAGAATGACGAGCTGGACGGCCTCGTCGGGGCCCTCCTCCAGCCCTCCGGACGCAGTGTCACCGCCAGCCAGCCTTACGCCGATTTCCGCCTCCCGGACGGTTCGCGCGGCAACGTGGTCATCCCGCCGCTGGCAGTCGACGGGGCCGTCGTCACGATCCGCAAGTTCACCCGCCAACTGAAGAAAGCGGCCGACCTGATCCGCGCGGGCACCCTCTCGGAGCGGATGGCCCACCTCCTTGCCGCCGCCGTCAAGGGCCGCGCCAACATCCTCTTCACCGGGGCCACCGGGTCCGGAAAAACCACCACCCTGGGCATCCTGAGCCGCTATATCCCCGAATCCGAGCGAATCGTCACCATCGAGGACACTGCCGAGCTTCAGCTCCAGCAGGCCCACGTCGTCCGCCTCGAGTGCCGCGCTGCCAACATCGAGGGCAAGGGGCGCATCACCATGGCCGACCTCGTCCGAAACAGCCTTCGGATGCGTCCCACGCGGATTATCGTGGGGGAGGTGCGCGGCGACGAGGCCCTGGACATGATCCAGGCCATCACGAGCGGCCACCAGGGATGCCTGGCCGTCCTCCACGCCTCCAGCCCCCGCGACGCCGTCGGACGGCTCGAAATGATGGCCCTCTCCAGGGGCCTCATGCTGCCGCTATGGGCGATTCACCGCCAAATTGCCGCCGCTATCGATCTGGTCGTCCAGCATCGCCAGGTCACCGACGGAACCCGCAAGATCACCCACATCACCGAGGTCGCTGCCGCCGAGGACGACGAAATCGCCCTCCGCGACCTCTTCGCCTACCATCGTTCCGGGGCCGACAAGACGGGCCGCGAACGCGGAGAATGGGCCTCTGAGGGCCACAGGCCCCGTTTTCTCGACAAGCTCGAGCGCCAGGGCTTCAAAATCCCGGAGGACGTCTGGGCCGAGGGCGCCGACCCCTCGCCCCCCGAGCCCGGCGCCTCCTGATTTTCAGGCGACTTTCCCTTGCATCCGTCCTACGCTGGGGTATGGTGCTCGCATGTGATCATTCTAAGCCCGGCCGCCCCCGTGCGGCCCAAGCGCGGAGCCCCGTTCGATGCCCGAGAAGCCCGGTTACGACGACACGCCCCTCCTCTCCGGTCAGAAATGGAAGGTCCATGATAAGGAGCGCCCGCAGCCCCGAATCGTCGATCCCGGGGCCACGGATGCCGATCCGCCCTCCGATGCCATGGTCCTTTTCGGCGGTACGGACCTTTCCGGCTGGGTCCACCAGAACGACGGCCGCCCTGCCGAGTGGAAGGTCGAGAACGGCTACATGGAGGTAGTCCCCAAGACGGGCGGCATCCGGACGAAAGAGGAGTTCGGCGACTGCCAGCTCCACCTCGAATGGGCCGCCCCCGAGGAGGTCGTCGGCGAGAGCCAGGGGCGCGGCAACAGCGGCGTGTTTCTGATGGGCAAGTACGAGATCCAGGTGCTCGACTGCTACGAGAACCCCACCTATGCCGACGGGACGGCCGCGGCCGTCTACGGAGAGTTTCCGCCCCTGGTGAACGCCTGTCGACCTCCGGGGGCATGGCAATCCTACGATATTGTATGGATCGCCCCCCGCTTCGAGGGCGAGAAACTGGCTTCTCCGGCCCGTGTGACGGTCTTTCACAACGCAGTGGTGGTCCACCACGACGTTGAGCTGACCGGCCCCACGTCGCACCGCAAGATTCTGCCCTGGGAACCCCACCCCGCCGCCTGCCCCCTGGCCCTCCAGGACCACGGCAACCCGGTGCGGTTCCGCAACATCTGGTATAGGCCGCTCAAAGGGTACGACGAGTAGGGGGCGCCGGGGGCGGCAATTGACGAAATCCACAGCAACAGCCTTCACCTACGGGGGTGCCGTCGCCATCCCTTACCGCCTGTCGTTTGCGGTTTCGGATTGCGGATTTGTCGTCGGTCTCCGATCCTACCTCTGCGTAGCCTTCTGTTAACTTAGGCAACTTCCCCTCCCCATCTGACGCAAAGCGTTAAACGGTTTATCTCTCCCCGACACACTTTCTGCGACTTTTCGGGGGGTACCGGGGGGGTACCGGGGGGGTACCGGGGGGGTTCTCGCGCCTTTTTGCCCCCTTTTCAGCAGGAACTTGTGCGCTCCCGGCCGATTCTCGTGACGCACCGGGAATGACGGCATCGGCTTTTGCGTCGGAGGAGCTTGGCGAATCCCGATCAACCCCACAGGACACATGACCATGCATGCTACTGGAAGCATGCCGCGGCCGGACCGAAGTCGGCGGCCCAGGAGGGACAGATATGCGGACCCGTGTTATAGCCTGACCTTTGCCTTGGGTGACCGATGATCGTGTTCTTCAAGGCGGGGCCCTTCTCGTCCAGTCGGCGTAGGCTCGGTGTCGGTGGCTGCGGGCGTCGCGGGCGTTGCGTTGATGGCATCCTCCGGCAGAAGATCGAGCCGTTTGTCGAACGCGGCGCGTTCGGCCTGGCGCTCGGGTGCGAAGGCCGAAGGCGAATACGAGAGAGTTTGGTACGAGCAAGAGGTTACGCCAGGTCCGGTCGCCTTTGAGCGCGACGTCTGGTCCGTCTACCTGCTATCGACCCGGCGCGAGTTTGAACTGGCGGCGGGGTCCGGGACGAACGCGACGGTGAACACCACGGGGCGGATGGGCCGGAAACGGGTTGACGCCCGAAGGCGACCGTGATAGTCTATTAGCGGAGGCTGAAATGCTGGAGAGCAAGCAACTGGCCAGGCTGCTCAAGGTGCTGTCGGTCGGCACGCGCGTCGAGATCGTCCGGCTTTTGAAGGGCCGCGCGCTGTGCGTGGGCGCCTTGGCGGCCCGGCTCGACGTGACGCAGGGGGCCGTCTCCCAGCACCTTCGAATCATGCGCGACGCGGACCTCGTGGTCGACGAGAAGCGCGGCGCCTTCGTCCACTACCGCTTGAATGAGGACACCCTCGCCGCGTGGCGAGAGGAGATAGACAGCCTGCTGGACCCGACACGCGGGGCCGGCACAGATACGAAGGGAGCATCGAAATGTGCTGCCATGAGAAACAGGAAGGCTGCCGGAAGCCGGAAGAACTGACGGGCAAGCCCGAGGACTGCTCGCCGGAGCAGATTTGCAAGTGCCACGGCGACGCGGATGCCCACCCCTGCGTCGAGGCGGCGGACTGCGAGCATCCCGAACGCCTCCAGGGCAAGCCGGGCGAGTGCTCGGTCGAGCAGGTTCGCGAGTGTCATGGCGATGTCGAGACACATCCGTGTGAGGAGACGTAGAACAGACTGGCAAGAAGAAGGAATCGAGCCCATGAAACTCGGCGTGGTGATTACGCAGACGGACCCGGAAACGGTCTTCAATGCTCTGCGCCTGGCGCTCTATGGCCTCGAGCAGGGCGACAAGGTGCGCATTTTCCTTTCCGGCCGGGGCGTTGACATCGACAAGATCGACGACGCCAAGTTTGACGTGAAGGGCCAGGCGCAGAAGGTGCTGGACGCGGGCGGCGAGTTCCTCGCCTGCGGAGCCTGCCTGAAACTGCGCAGTTCCGAGGGGTCAGAGATCTGCCCGCTTTCGACACTGAGGGACCAGTACGAAGTCGTGCGGGATTCCGACAGGCTGGTAACCGTATGAGCCCCGGCCGAGCCGGCAAGACGGACGCAGGCGTCTGCCAGCAAGGCGGGCACCGGGACGCCGCTCTGCCGGACTACTACAACACGGTCGCCCAGGACGTGGTTGACTACTGCGGCTCGTCCGGTGGCCGCGTCTGGGTTGACCTTGGGAGCGGCCCGGGCGGTCTTGGTCTGGCGCTGCGGGAGAAGGTCTCCGAGGGCACGATGGTGCTGATGGACCCGAACGCGGATGCCTTGCGCCGCGCGCTGGATGCCGCACGCGAGCGCGGCATCGGTTCCGGAACGGTGGCGGTGTTCGGGTCGGCCGAGTCGATGCCCTTGCCCGATGGGTCGGTCGATGTCGTCGTCAGCCGGGGTTCGTTCTATTTCTGGCGGGACCGCGCTCAAGGTCTGCGGGAGATTTGGCGCATCCTTCGACCCGGCGGGCGGGCCATGATCGGTGGCGGTTTGGGCAGGGGCTATCCTCAATGGGCCCGGCAGGAGTTCATCCGCAGGCGGAGAGAATCGGTCGCGGCCAAGGGGCCGGAAGCGGCCCGCGGGTTCGCCGCAGCCCGCAGCCCCGAAACCTTCCGCCGCTTGGCCCTCGAAGCGGGCCTGCCCGCGTTTGAGGTCGTTGGCGAAGGCGCCTTGACGGCCAACGATCCGAATACCGGCATCGGCATCTGGCTGCGATTCACGAAGGAGGGGGCGGATGACGCCTGATAGCCAGAACACGGCCATCGAGGTGTGCGGCCTGGCCAAGCGGTTCGGCGAGGTCCAGGCCGTCGCGGGCATCGACTGTCGGGTTCGGGAAGGCGAGCTCTTCGGCTTCCTCGGGCCCAACGGCGCGGGAAAGAGCACGACGATCAACATGCTGATCGGCCTGGCTCGCCCGGACGCGGGCACGATCCGCATCGCCGGGATCGACTGCTCGAAGAACCCCAAGGC
>CAYWVR010000051.1:0-14331 GCA_964461715.1 uncultured Anaerolineales bacterium | reverse complement strand
GGGCGCGGCCCTGGCGGGCATAGTCAAGTCCGGAACGTTCTGTAGGATAGCATCTCCGTCCTTTCGCCGGGTGGCCCGCTCCGGGCCGAGGGAACCGAGGCCGTTGAAGACCTCCGCGTCCAGCAGTTCGTCCCGAAGACGGCTGTGAAAACTCTCCGCGTACCCGTTCTCCCACGGCGCCCCCCGGCTCGACGCCGAGGGCAACCCGCGCAGCTACGCGATCCTCAGGCGTCGTCCGGGCGACCTCTCGGGCTGGTGGAACGAGGCGGACCTCGTGGACGCCGGTGCGAGAAGGCTTCGAAGGGTCAGTCCCGTCCCCGCCGGGCCCGAAAGAACTTTGACAGCAGCGTACCGCACTCCTCGGCCAGGACGCCGCCGGTGACGGAGACGCGGTGGTTCAGGTTCGGTTCGTCGAGGATTCGGAAGACGGACTCCACGGCTCCCGTCTTCGGGTCCGCCGGGCCGTAGACGAGCCGGTCGATCCGCGCCAGGACCATGGCCCCCGCGCACATCGCGCACGGCTCGAGGGTGACATACAAGGTGGCTCCGTGGAGCCGCCACGTGCCCGCCGCCTCCGAGGCCTGCGTCAGGGCGATCATCTCGGCGTGGGCGGTCGGATCGGCGAGGGTCTCGCGCTGATTGTGGGCCCGGCCGGTCGCGCGGCCCCCGTGGACGATGACGCAACCGACGGGCACCTCGTCATGATCGAGAGCCGCCCGCGCCATGCGCAGCGCCTCGCGCATCCACCGCGCGTCCTCCTCGGGCGTCGGCGCCGGCGGCGCAGGCTCGGTCATGGGTCGCCTCGGGGCTTATGCCGAAAAAGGAGCCGGCCCGCCCGAAGACGGACCGGCGTGATCAGGTCTGGCACGCGCGGCAGGACTCGAACCTGCAACCTTTGGTTCCGTAGACCAATGCTCTATCCAATTGAGCTACGCGCGCCCGGGCCGGCGCGGCGACCACGAAGGCCCCCGCCCCGGACGTGCGAATGATACCCGCGGCCCCCCGGGCTGTCAAGGCTGCCGGGGGCGCGTGAGGCTCTGTTTCGCCGCCCCGCTTGCGGGGCGCTTTCAGAGCAAGGGGCGCAGGATACTCCACCCACGCTCAGGCCCCCAGAAAGCGGGCCGCAAGCGGCCCGGCGAAACGTGGCCGGCGGGCCCGGGTCTCAGTCATCCACGGCCCCCGCCTCAAGGTCCGTCGGCAGCGGCGCGGGCCGATCGCACGTACTCTCGAGCTCCACGTGCCGCCCCTGGTCGGAGGCGTCGTGGATCGCGTGCATGATGTCGAGGACGTGGTACGCGAGGGCGCCGCTCGCCCGGTGCGGCCGGCCGGTCCGGATGGCCCGGGCCATGTCCGCGAGGCCGAGACCCCGGCTGTTGGCGGCATAGGGCCGCTCGACAGGCGCCTCGGTCCATTCCTTCTCTCGCCCCTGCCGCACCCGCACCGGCCCGCCGAACCCGTTCGGGTCGGGCACCTGGAGCGAACCCTCACTTCCGTAGATCTCAATGCGCGGGCATCCGTGGGCCCACACGTCGAAGCTCGTCACGATCGTCGCCACCGCCCCGCCGGCGAAGTCCAGCACCCCCGCCACGTGCGTCGGCACCTCCACCCGCATCGTCGTGCCGCGCTTCGGCTCGCTCGTGATCGTCCGCTGCGGGAAGCTGATCCGCGTCGAGCCGGTGGCCCGCCGAACCGGGCCCATCAGCGACACCAGCGCCGTCAGGTAGTACGGCCCCATGTCGAACATCGGCCCGCCGCCCGGCTGGTAGTAGAACGCCGGGTCGGGGTGCCAGTGCTCGTGGCCGTGGCCCATCATGAAGGCGGTGGCCGCGACCGGATCGCCGATGGCCCCGGCATCGATCAGGGCGCGACAGGTCTGGAGCCCGGCGCCGAGGAACGTGTCCGGGGCGGCCCCGACGCGAAGGCCCCGCTCTTCGGCCGCGGTGAGCAGGGCCCGGCCCTCCTCGCGACGGAGCGTCAGGGGCTTTTCGTTGTAGACGCTCTTGCCGGAGGCGAGGGCCGCCTTGGCGACGGGAGCGTGGGCCCCGGGCGTCGTCAGGTTCAGGACGATCTCAATGGACTCGTCCGCCAGGAGCGCCTCGGGATCGAGCGCGCGGGCGATGCCGAACTCCTCGGCCTTCGCCCGAGCGCGTTCCTCGACGAGGTCCGCCACGGCGGCGACTTCGAGGTCCTCGAAGAGACCCGTCGCGTTCTTCAGATAGATGGTGCTGATGTTTCCGCATCCGATGATGCCGATTGTCGTGGGTCCCATGCCGCTCTCCAATCTCAGCTTACCCGGCGTTCGGGCGGCACGGCCATGCCCACGCGGGAAGCGCCGTGGGCACGCCGACCTGCGTCTCAGTCGTCCACCGTCCCCGGCGCCAGGTTCGCCGGCAACGGCGCGGGCCGATCGCACGTACTTTCGAGGTCCACGTGGCGCCGCTCGGTGGCGGCCTCGTGGATCGCGTGCATGACCTCGAGGACGTGGTACGCCAAGGCGCCGCTCGCCCGGTTCGGTCGGCCGGTCCGGATCGCCCGGGCCATGTCCGCGACACCGAGGCCGCGGCTGTTCTCGGTGTAAGGTCGCTCGACGGGGACCTCCGTCCAGTTCTTCTCGCCGGCCATGCGCAGACGCACCATGCCGCCGAAGCCGTTCGGGTCGGGCACGGCGAGGGTCCCCTCGGTCCCGTAGATTTCGATGCGCGGGACGGCCGCGCCGCCGGGCACGTCAAAGCTCGTGATGAGCGTGCCGATCGCGCCGGCGGCGAACTCCAGCGCCCCGACGATGTGGGTGGGCACCTGGACCGGGATTCGCTCACCCTTCTTGGCGCCGCTACCGACGACGCGCTCTGGCCGGCCCTTCGTCGTCATCCCCGCGACGCGGCGCACGGGGCCCAACAGATGGACGAGGGCCGTCAGGTAATAGGGACCCATGTCGAACATCGGCCCGCCGCCCGGCTGGTAAAAGAAGGCGGGGTCGGGGTGCCATCGCTCCGGCCCGCCGCCCATCATGAAGGCCGTCGCCGCAACCGGTCGCCCGACGGCACCCTCGTCGAGGAGGGCCCGCGCAGTCTGGTGCCCCCCACCAAGGAACGTGTCCGGGGCGCTGCCGAGCCGCAGGCGCCGGGCCTCGGCCTCTTCAAGGAGCGCCTTCGCCTCCTGGAGACGGATCGCGAGGGGCTTCTCATTATGCACATGCTTCCCGGCCAGGAGCGCCGCCTCGGCCACCGGGGCGTGGGCCGCCGGGACCGTCAGGTTGACGACGATCTCAACCTCCGCATCCGCGATGAGCGCGTCGGGCGCGAGGGCCCTCGGGACGGCGAACGCCTCGGCCTTCGCCTCCGCCCGCGCGGCCACCAGGTCCGCCACCGCGACGACCTCGAGATCCTCCAGAAGCCCCGTCGCATTCTTAAGATACACATCGCTGATGTTACCACATCCGATGATCCCGATCTTCGCCGGTGGCGTGCTCATCGACCGCGCGTCCCTTCCATTCCTCGACCGCCCCCCTTGGCCCCGTCCTTTTCCCGCGCCCGGCTCCCGGCGTCAAGCAAAACCGAGCAGTTTTCCAAGCGCAAGATGGCGTGGATTCGAGATATGCCGGACCCAGCTCGGCCAAGCCGCGCCGACGCCCCTTGAGGGGCCAAGGGGCGCATTCGGACCACCCCCCGGTCGAGGCCAGAACCAGTTTCGACCAGAAACGACCAAAAACGGGGCAGAAGTTGCGGAAAGGGGAGCGTTTCGCCCAACTTCGTGCAAGAAGTGTGTCGCTTAGGGATAAAACGTTTCTCGGAACCCGCCCAATGGGCGTCTTGCGCGGCGCGCTTGCCCGGGGCTCCCGGGTTCCCCGAAGCGCCCCGCATGCCCATCCTCCGGCGCGCGGGTCAGTCCTCGTCCTCCTCCACGGGGTCTTCTTTCTCGGCGATCTGCTCGATCGTGCGGCCCGAGAGGACGGATTCGGGCTCGGTGGAGACGGGGTTGCGGCGGGCGTCGGCGTGGTCGTCGCGGCCCTTGACGAGGAGCCAGTTCTTTTCCTGGCCTCCCAGTTTTGCATGAATCAGCCTATATCGCCCCTTGATCTTTTCGCCCTCCAGACACACCTCCACGAACCCGTGTTCGAGCCCCTCGGCGACGCTCTGCTCCCCCTTGCCCTCGCGGTCCTCATAGGTGACATTTCGATAGACTCCGGCGTCCCATACGAGGACCGTCCCGGCCCCGTACTCGCCCTCGGGGATGACGCCTTCGAAGCCCGCGTATTCGAGGGGGTGGTCCTCGGTCATGACCGCCAGACGCTTCTCGCGCGGGTCGGTCGAGGGTCCCTTCGGGACGGCCCAGGACTTCAGGACCCCGTCCACCTCCAGGCGGAAATCATAGTGGAGGCTGGAGGCCCGGTGCTTCTGGATGACGAAGATCGGGCCGTCCCAGCGGCCGTCGGCGGCGTCCCCGCAAGGCTCGCCCGTGCGGCGGAAATCGCGTTTCTTGCGGTATTCGGCCAGCGGATCGGACTTCGCGGCCATGGCGATCCTCCGCGTCAATCCTCGACCAGGAGGACCCGATCAATCGAGTGTACAAGACCATTCGAGGCCCGGATGTCCTTGAGGACGACGAACCCGCCCCCCACCGTCAGGCCCGCCGGGCTGGAGGCGACGGGCAGGTCCCGGCCCGCCATCGTCCGGACGCGGACCCGGTCGCGCAGCGCCTCGGTGGTGACCTGTCCCTCGATGATGTGGTTGAGAAGCACGCGGCGGTAGGCCTTGAGGTCGGCGTCGAGCGCCTCGAGCCGGTCCACGGGCACCTGCTCGAAGGCCAGGTCCGTCGGGGCGAAGACGGTATACGGCCCGCCCTCGGTGAGCTCGTAGAGGACCTCGGTCTTGGTGAGGGCCTTGAGGAACCGCCCGAACTCGCCGAGGGTCTTGAGGCGGTCCTCGATCGACTCGCCGGGATCGAGGCTCGGTGTCTCGGCGAACGGGTCGTCGGGCGGCGGCAGGACCTCGCCGGGGGCCGCCGCGCCG
This sequence comes from uncultured Anaerolineales bacterium, assembly GCA_964461715.1. GTDB lineage: Bacteria > Planctomycetota > Phycisphaerae > FEN-1346 > FEN-1346 > CAYWVR01. The sequence continues at coordinate 9,322 of CAYWVR010000051.1, read as the reverse complement.
GGGTCGGCGCCCGGCTCGGCACCCTCCTCCCCGCACCCTGCCGCCAGAATCAGAAGCGATGCCAGAAGAACTCCTAAGCCTTTGTCATAGCGCATCTTACGTTCTCCTCCGAGGGGGCACGTCGGGGCCGCCCAACCGGCCCGGTCCGACTCTATCATAGCCGTCCGCGCATGCGGCATCAACCGCCCGGTGCATATCGCTCCAGGTACGCCTTGACGCGGTGCTTGCGACGGGTTGCCGTGCTCGACATATAACGCACCTTGCCGAAGATCGGCCGCTCGGGGCCCCACGCCCGATCGTAGCGGCCGAGGCACCAGAAGATGCCGCTGACGGAGTTCGGATCCGACCCGTCGAGACCCCAACGGTCGTTGAGATGCAGCATGATCTCCAGGGCCCGTTCCGGCGACTCGGACCACTCCAGAATCTTCTTGCCCCAGAGCATCCGCACCGTGTTGTGGAGCCACCCGTCGCGGCGAAGCTGGGTCTGGGCGGCGTTCCAGAGGGGGTCGTCCGTGGCCGCGGCCTCGAAGGCGTCGAGATCGTAAGTCTCGGGCCGATCGTCACTTGCGTGTGCTTCGAGGGTCTCGCGGGCCCAGTCCGGGAGCGACGCGTACGTCTCCCAGTCGTCGGTCCGGGCGCAGCGATTGAAGCCAATCTCCCGCCACGTGACCAGCTCGTCGAGGAAAGCCTCGCCGCCGGCGCTCATGCCCCACCAGGGCTTCGAGCCGCCCTTGCCGCCCATCCGTTCCGGCGTCCATCCCTCCCGCTCGGCCACCGCCGCGAAGACTTCGTGGACCGAAAGGTGACCGAAGTGCAGGTATGGGCTGAGCTCACTCGTGGCCTCGGCGTCGGGGTCGGAGGCTTCGTCGGCGTAGCGGTCGTAGCGCTCGTCCATGAAACGCGCAAGGCACCGCCGCGCCGCCTTCGTGCCGCCCTCCACCGGAGCGGGCGGGACGTCATGGTCCAGGGGCAGATCGGCCAGACCCTCCCCCGCCAAGAGGCCCTCGGAAACCGTCGGGAAGCGTTCCGTAACCTCCCTCAAGTCCTCGGCTTGCGGCAGATCGAGGGCTGCGAGCGGGTCGGCCTCGGGGGCCGCGCCGGCGTGCTCGGCGGCATGCTTCTGGAGCCAGGCGCGGAACGAGAACGCCTTCGTGAACGTCTTGTCGGGGGCAAGAAGCGGGACGAGTCCGCAGGAGTCGACGCGCTCGATGCGACACGGCCCGTCGCCCCCCAGGTCGCACGCGTTCTCCATGGGCCAATCATCGCAGACCACGAGGCACGCCCGTTCTGCGAACACCGCCGCCGCTTCCCGCGCCTCGCCCTCGTCCCGCTCGACGAACGGCACGTACGCGACCGGCCTCGCGCGGCACGCGCGGGCGTGCTCGGCCATGCCCTGGAGAACGAAACGGGCGTGGCGGTCGGTGGCCCGCTGCCGCGGCGAGCCGAAGGTCTCGATTATCACGAGGGGCTTACCAAGAGCCTCGGCGCGGCGGGCGGCGTGCTGGAGGGCAAAGTTGGCGCCCAGGCGGCGGAAGGCGGTCATCCAGTAAAGGACGTACGCGCCCTGCTCGCGCTCCGGCGCGTCGGAGGCCTGGGTCAGCCGCAGTTCGGGCACCGCGTCCATGGCCCGTAGTCTACCGCGCCCGGGCCGGGCGACGCCAGGGGCTCACTCCTCGACCACCTCGTACCCCGTGTTGTCCTCGACCCGGGCGTCGGCCCTATTGACAATCGTGCCGCCCGGGCCCGCGTGGCGGTTGCCGCGGATCACGTTGCCCTCGGCGGGCGAGCCCCGCAGGTAGATGCCGGAGCCGGCGGTGGTGTTGCCGAGGATGCGGACGTTGCGGCAGAAGTGGGAGTCCCAGTTTCGGTCGGCGTTGACGTAGATGGCGGCGATGCCGCCGCGGGTGCGGATGTCGTTGCCCTCGATGAGGAGCCCGTCAACGCCCGCGGTCTTATAGAGGGAAAGATAGGCGTTGCCGCGGTTGCGCAGGAGTTTCGAGTCGCACAGGACGGCGTTGGCGTGGCCCTCGTGCATGAGACCCTCGCCGTCGTTGATGAAGATGGAGGTGTCGCCGACGCGGTTGCGGTAGACCTCGTAATCGTTGCCCTCGAGGGTCCACCGCCAGCCGCGCATCTGGACGGCCCGGTTGGAGTTCGTGGACGAGCCGCTGGCCTCGTGGCGGCCGGTATGGGTGAAGCGGTGGACGTCCTTGGCGAAGCGGATGACGTTGAAGGAGCAGACGACGCCGTCCCCCGAGAAGGCGATGGCGTTGCGTCCGGTGGAATAGATGTAGTTCTCGCGGATCAGGAGTCCGGTGCGGAATCCCCGGGGATGGGTCTCGGGGGTGCCTTTCGGGTCGCGTCCGCCCATGCCGCCCACGACGTAGTTGTTGACGCTCAGTCCGGGCCGGTTGTCGTAGTCGAACACGACGCCGCGCGCCGGCACGAGCGGGCCGGCCTCCTTGCCGCGCGCGCGCAGAACGTAGCCCTTCTGGACGTAGTTGTCGCCCGAGGAGTTGACGAGCCGATTGGCCGCCACGAGGGCGTCCTCGGACGAGTAAACGTGGATCGCCGCCAAGTGCCGCGCCGTGAACCGCTGCCACCCGTGCTGGCCCATCTCCGGGTCGGGCACGTGCGGGTCGGGCCGGGCGGCGGCGTGCAGGCAGCAGCCGAAGACGATGCGCCGGCGGCCGGCGCTGTGGTCCTCGGCCTCGGCCAAGTGTACGTGCCCGTATTCGATCGCCACGTTCACGACGCCGCAGTTCGACGCTGTGGCCGGGGCGTAGATGCCCTTGAAGGCCGTCGCGACGGGTGTCCCGTCGCCGGTGAACGTGGGCTGGTACTTCGGGAACAGAAAGCGCGTCGGCGGGGCGTAGCCCTCCTTGCGGGCATCGGTGACGCCGGCCGGGTCGGCCCCGCGGAGAACGACGCCGTCGGCCAGGACGAGGTCGCCGCGGAATCGGTACTCGCCCGGGGGGAAGAAAATGACGCCGCCCTTCTCCGCGAGCCTGGCCCGGGCGGCCGCGAAGCGGGCGTCGTCGTCCGCGCCCTCGACCTGGTCGATGCGCACGACGCGATCCCACGCGACCTGTCCCGTCCATTCGAGCCCGTAGCGGGCCGCAGGGTCGTCGGTCGGCGCAGCAGCGCCGAGGACCGGGGTCGCGAGGAGCAAGATCAGGAGGAACGTCTTACGCATCGGTCCGGACCTCGCTTTCACGGAGGACGTATTTGTCGGCGTCGCCGTAAGGCCGGGCGAGCGGGCACGCGACGCGCCCGCCTCGCACGTTCGCAAGGTACGCCACGCTGAAGTCGGGCCAGCCGTCGGCGTCGGATTCGTACCGGCGGTCGGAGCCGTTCTCGCACTTGAGGCCCGCCCACCCTTCAGGCGGCGCGTCGCCCTCGGGCCAGCGGACCTGGAGGCCGTCGAGGACGAAGTTCCGCACGCCGTCGGCCACGATGGCCGCGCGGGCGGCCTTGGTCTCCAGCGACGCGTTGCCCGCGAACTGGCTGCTCTTCGCCCCGGCGGCGGTGGCGGCGGGGTCGTCGATGGCCGGGTAGATCATCTGGACGTTTCGAAGCGTGAGGTCCTCGATCGCGAGGCCGTCCGAGCCGACGAAAAGCATCCGCCCGTCGGTCCGCGCGATGACGTCGCCGATGAGCACACCGCGCACCCGCCCCGGGCGCGACTCGGGCGTGCGCTTGCCGAGGATGATCGTCAGCGGGCGGTTGAGGACGAAACCGCCGTCGGTGTCCGAGACGAGGCCCGTAACCGCAATGTCCTCGAGCGTCCCCCCGTCGCGGGCATAGAGGCCGAAGGCGCGGGTGCTCTTCTCGACGACGCAGTTGGCGAAGGCAATCTGACGCATGTCGAAGTGCGACTCCGTTCCGCACTTCAGGCCCACGCAGTTCGTGCGGATCGTGCAGCCGGTGACGGTGACGCGCTCGCACGGGCGGCCGGCGTCCTGGGTGGTCTTCAGGACGATCGCATCGTCGCCGCACTCGATCCGCGAGTCGCTGATCATGACGTCGCGACAGGCGTTGACGTCGAAACCGTCGGTGTTCGGGCCGAACAGGTGGTTCCGAAGGTGCACGCCGCGCACCCACACCCGGTCGCACCGAAGGAAATGGACCGTCCAGCCGGGCGAGTTGACGATGTTGACGTCGATGAGCCGCACGTCGGAGGAGTCGGCGACATCGATCATGGGGCTGACGCGCGGCGACTGGGCGCCGATCCAGGTGCGGGCGGCCGTCTGGGGCTTCCAGAAGGCGGGCCCGTTCCCGTCGATCGTCCCGCCGCCCGTGATCGTCACGTGCTCGACGCCGCGCGCCGAGATCAGGTGATGGCGGTGCCGGTCGCCGCGCCGGTCCTCGTCGGACGCGGGATAGTCGGCGATGTCGCCGGCGCCGAGGAGCGTCGCGCCGGTCGCGAGGTCGAGCGTGACGAAGCTCCGAAGGTGGAGCGTGCCGGTGGTCCACGTGCCGGGCGGGACGACGACGCGCCCGCCGCCCTGCGCGCCGGCGGCATCGAGGGCGGCCTGGATGGCGCCGGTGGCGAGGGCCCCCGGGACGGCCCCGAAGTCGGGGATCTCAAAGACGGTTCGCGGCATGTCCATCCTTTCCTTAAGAATCAGCGAAGCGGCGCGTCGTCGATGTGGACGGCCTCGACGCCGTCCCCGGCCGCCTCGCCGGTAAAGGTCGAGAGGTCGAGGTCCTCCACCGCGTGGGCCTCGACGGCGTGCCGCCAGTAGTCCTGGCGATTCTCGCCCCAAAGGACCTCGGTGTGGCGGAGGGCCACGCGGCGGGCGTGCTCGATGAAGACGCCGGCGGTCGGGTGCTCGTAGAGGCCGGCGTCCTTCTCGGGCTCGATGCCGAAGTCGGTGCGGGGGCTCATGCAGGGCCGCCGGTCGTGGACGCCGCCCGGCCACTTCGAGTCCTTGACGACCTCGATCCGCACGCGGTCGAGCGTCAGGTCCTCGATGGGCGAATCCTCGCTTCCACAGATGAAGACTCCGTTCTCGCCGCGACAGAGAAGGTTCGAGAAGCGGACGCGGCGAACGCGCCCCAGGGGCGTGCCGGGGGCCCGGTGGATGGCCGTCACGTAGATCGGCTCGGCCCGGCCCCACCACTGCGGCGTGAAGTAGCGGGTCTGGACGATCATGTTTGAGAAGAGCACGTCCTCGACGGTGCCCGAATCGCGGAGCTGGATCGCGAGGCCCCGGTTCGAACCGCGGACCGTGCAGGCATCGAAGACGATGCGGCGGAAGTCGTCGATGGATTCGGTGCCGATCTTGACGGCCGAGCTGGTCGAGCACAGGGTGCACCCGGTGACGGTGACGTCCTCGGTCGGGCCACCGTCGGGGTGCTCGGCCCGGTTCTTGAGGACGATGCAGTCGTCGCCCGCCTGGACGAGGCAGTCCGAGATGCGGACGCGGCGGCAATGGTCCGGGTCGATGCCGTCGCAGTTCGGCATCCGGAGATCGTTCCAGATGCGGAGACCGTGGATGACAACGTCCTCGCAGCACGCGGGATGGAGGGCCCAGTTGGCCGAGTTCAGAATCGTGAAGTCGCGGAGCGTCACGCGTCGGCAGCGGGTCAGGACCATGAGGTGCGGACGGCGGCGTGCGCCCTTGTGGATGTACTCGCCCTCGGTCGAGTAGGCCTCGCTGCGGCCGTCGATCGTGCCCATGCCGGTGATGGCGACGGCCTCGGCATCCTCGGCGATGATAGCGGCGTCGAAGGGCTCGCCGGAGAAATCGTCGGGATCGTCGCCGGCGAGGAGGCGGGCCCCGCCCTCGAGGTAAAGCGTCACAAAGCTCCTCAGGCGGATCGTGCCGATAAGGTAGACCCCGCCCGCGGGGGCGACGACGGTCCCGCCGCCGGCGGCGTGGCAGGCGTCGATGGCGCTCTGGAGGGCGGAGGTATCCGGGGTCTGGCCGTCACCGACGGCGCCGTGGTCTCTGATGTCGATCGCAGGCATTCGGCCGTCCCTATCCCTTGAGAAGCGCCTGGAGACGGGGCACGGTCAGATCGGCGATGCCTTCGACCGCCAGCAGCGCCCCCTCGGCGGCGGGGCCGACCCCCACCGCCTTCATCCCCGCCCGGTGGATGGCCTCGATGCCGGAGGCGGCGTCCTCGACGCCGATGCAGGCCCGGGGCGGGCAGCCGAGGCGCTCGGCCGCGAGGAGAAACCCCTGCGGGTCGGGCTTCGAGGCCGTGACGTCCGTCCCATCGACGACGGCGTCCACGTGGCGCGCGAGGTGCGTCCGCTCGAGCACCATCTCGCAGTTCTTGCTCGCGCTCGCGACGGCCGCCCGGATGCCCGCGGTGCGGAGGGCCCCCAGAAGCTCGCGCGACCCCGGCAGCACGTCCGCCGGCGTCATTTCGGCCACCAGCTCCCGGTACCGCGCGTTCTTCGTGCGGCACTGCTCGGCGAAGACATCGGGGGGCGGCAAGGGGCGGCCGGCGTAGATCCGCCGCAGACTCTCCTCGCGGGAGACGCCGCGCAGGGCGTGGTTCCGCTCCTCGTCGAAGGGGAGGCCGAGCGCGTCGGCCAGAGCCTTCCAGGCCCGGTAATGGAGACCGTCGGTGCGGACGAGGACGCCGTCGAGGTCGAAGATGACGGCTTCAAGATCGGGCATCGCGTTCCTTGCGCAGGCGCCGGTAGGTCTCCAGGGCCGCCGGGAACGGCCCCAGGGCCCGCTCAAAGATACCGAGGGTGTAGGCGATTGTCATCCCATAATTCGCGACGGGCACGCCCTGGCGGCGGCAGCGGATCATCCGCGAGAGCATCTCCCGCCGGTTCCACATGCACGCCCCGCAGTGGACGACCATGCGGTAGGCAGAGACGTCCTCCGGGAAATCGCGGCCCGCGACAGTCGTGAATTCGAGCCGCCCGCCCACGTACTGGGTCAGCCACCGGGGAATCTTGACGCGGCCGATATCTTCGCCGATGGGGTGGTGGGTGCACGCCTCGGCCACGAGGACCCGGTCCCCGGGCTCGAGGTCGTCGATGGCCATTGCCCCGCGGACGAACTCCGAGAGGTCGCCCTTGGCCCGGGCGAAGAGGATCGAGAAGCTCGTCATGGGCACGTCGGGCGGCGTGTCGCCCGCCACCTTCAGAAACGCCTGCGAATCCGTCACCACGAGCCGCGGGGGCCGACGCAGGCGGTCGAGGGCGTCCCGCAGTTCCCGCTCCTTGACGACCATGCAGTACGCGTCGGCGTCGAGGAGGTCGCGGATGGCCTGGACCTGCGGCAGGATGAGCCGCCCCTTCGGGGCCTCCAGGTCGAGGGGCACCACGAGGACCGCCAGCTCGCCCGGCGGCAGGAGGTCGCCGACGATGGCCGGGGCATTGATGAACTCCTCGGGAGCGCTGCGGATGAGGGCCTCGCGAAGATCGGCGATGCCCTGCCCTTCCGGGGCCACCGTCCGCACGATGCGGACCTTGGCCTTCTCCAGATGCGCGAGGACCTCCGGGCGCGGCTCGGCAAGGTCGGCCTTGTTGAGGACGGCGATGGCGGGGATCGCGCGGGAGGTGAGCTCGACGAGGATGGCGTCCTCGAAGGCGTCCCAGCGGCCCGCCTCGGCCACAATGGCCCCGACGTCCGTCCGGTCGAACACCTGGCGCGTCCGGGCGACGCGCATCTCGCCCAGGGCCCCCACGTCGTCGATCCCCGCCGTGTCGATGAAGAGGACCGGCCCGACGGGGAGCAACTCCATGGGCTTCTCGACCGGGTCGGTGGTCGTCCCCGCCACGTCCGAGACGATGCTGACCGCCTGGCGCGTCAGGGCGTTGAGGACGGACGATTTGCCCACGTTGCGGCGGCCGAAGAGGCCGATGTGGAGGCGCATGGATTTCGGGGTCTGGCGCATCTACGGTGCTTCCTTCCGGCTCGGGCTGCCCAGCCGCATGGTGGCCTCGGGCGAGACGAGGCGGTCGAACGCCTCGGCCGCCAGGAGCTTCCGCTCCAGGACCACGTCGCGGACCGTCCGGCCCTCCGTGCGGGCCACCCGGGCGACCTCGGTGGCGGCATCGTAGCCGATCTCGGCGACGAGGGCCGTGACGACCGCCGTCGCGACCCCCACGTGCCGCCCGCACGCCTCGGCGTCGGCCTCGATGCCCTGGACGCAGAATCGCCGCAGGACGTCGCAGGCCCGGGCCAGGAGGTCCAGGCTCCCCAGGAGGGCGTCGGCGATAAGGGGCATGAAGGCGTTCAGCTCGAGGTTCCCCATCGAGCAGGCCGTGGTCAGGGCCTGGTCGTTCGCGATGGTCTGGAGCGCCGCCTGCGTGGCGGCCTCCGGGATGACGGGGTTGACCTTTCCGGGCATGATGGAGGATCCGGGCTGGCGCTCGGGCAGGCGGATCTCGCCCAGGCCGCAGTCCGGACCGCTCGAAAGGAGCCGCAGGTCGCTCGAAACCTTCACGAGGTTTGAGGCGTGGACCTTGAGGATGCCGCTCACCTCGACGAAGGCGTCGGTGTTCTGGGTGGCCTCGACAAGGTTCTCGGCCCGCGCGAGGCCCAGGCCGGTGACGTCGCGGAGGTGCTCGACGGCCCGGAAGATGTATTCCCTGGGGGCGGCCAGGCCGGTCCCGACGGCGGTTCCGCCGAGGTTGACGACGCGCAGCCGCTCCTCGCACTTGTAGAGCCGCCAGCGGTCGCGGCCGAAGGCCTCGGCATAGGCCCCCATCTCGCGTCCCAAGGGGATGAGGACGGCGTCCTGGAGCTGGGTCCGAGCCACCTTGACAACGTCGGCGAACGCCTTCTCCTTGGCCTGAAAGGCCTCCAGGAGGGCCACGACCTCGCGCTCCAGTCGCCGCACCAGCCGCACCGCCGCCACCTTCAGGGCCGTGGGGTACGTATCGTTGGTGGACTGGTGGCGGTTGACGTCGTCGCCGGGGCTCAGGGTGGCGTACTCGCCCGGGGGGCGGCCGAGGAGCTGGAGGGCCCGGTTCGCGAGGACCTCGTTGACGTTGACGTTTGTGGACGTGCCCGCCCCGCCCTGGAGGGCGTCCACGACGACCCACACGTCCAGCTTGCCTTCGGCCATCTCCGCGCAGGCCGTCTCGAGGGCGGCGAAGGTAGGCTCGTCCCACCGGCCCAGTTCGTGGTTCGTGCGGGCGGCGGCCAGCTTCACGGCCCCGTAGGCGTGGACCAGCTCCCGGTGGACGGGGCGGCCCGCGAGGGGGAAGTTCTCCAGGGCCCGGACCGTCCCGATGCCGTACAAGGCGTCGGCGGGGACGGGGCGGGTGCCCAGGAGGTCCGTTTCCGTGCGGGTGGCCATGCGCGACCCCTTTGGAAAAGGCTGAGCCGCAAGCGGCTAG
>CAYWVR010000050.1:0-15003 GCA_964461715.1 uncultured Anaerolineales bacterium | reverse complement strand
TCGTTCTCACCTGCCCCCACTTTCCCTCAATTCACAGCCCTCCCGCGTCCGATACAAGGAAGCGCCAAGGGGCTTTCCTGCGCCAGAGATGAAGTGGGTGTACCATGAGCCGAATCGGCTGGTTCGAGCGGTTGAGGGGGTGGTTCCGTGGCTCCAGCGAAGCGGCCGAGGAGGGGTGGACGATACACTCGGCCGGCGCCGGCCTCGCCTTGGCGGGAGCCGGCGCAGGCCTTTCCGACGCCGCCCGTCTCGTCACCACGCCCGAGACCGACAAGGCTGCCGCGCCCCGTTTAGCCGCAGGCGCCCCGCGTGCGACCGTTGACGCGCCACCCGAATCGCCGGACGCCGACCCCCTCGTCGCGATGCCCGACCCGGAGTGGCTCGATCGCCTTGCGGACCTGCCGGAGCGGATCGCCGGGGCCGTCTCCCAGAGCGCCGTCGGGGCCAAGGCCCTCGCACGCATCGCCTCGGAGCTCGACGGTCACCGGGCCACCGGCGACGCCCTCGCCGAGTCGGTCACCCAACTGCCGGACCTCGCCGCCGCCCACGCCCAGCTCGTGCGGGAGACGAACACGCTCTTGGAGCACCAGAACCGCCTGACCGAGACGGTCCTCGAGACGCTCGGCGGCCTGCGGGGGACGCTGGGGACGGTCGAGGAGACGGGCCGGCGACATCTGGCGTGCCTCGCACACCTGGAGGCGAACCATCGTCAGGTTCTCGAGCTCTACCAAACGACCCTCCTGGCCTCGCACCGGCGACTGGGGCGGATGGCCCTCTTTGCCGCGATGCTCGGAGTCGCGGCCCTGACGGGCGTGGGGTACCTCGTGTACCTGACGCTGGCGCCGTAAGGAATTCGCTGGCGCTGTGCGCACGTGGGGCGCGCACGGCGCAGAAGAGAAACCCCCGGGCCACGGAGGGAGGCTCGGGGGTTTCTTCATGTCCCTATCTTACGTCGTGCATCGCCGGGCGGCATGGCCAAGCTGCTTCACTTAACCATGCGTCGGTGGTCGCTCCTTGCGCGAGCATGCATACGCGAAACAGCGTGGGCATGGCACCCGCAGGCGGGGTCAAGTGATGAGCTGCTTCGGGGCCTCGATCATGTCGCGGATGGCTTCGAGGAACTGGGCCCCGACGGCGCCGTCGATGATCCGGTGGTCGCAGGCCAGCGTCAGGGTCATCATCTTGCGGACCTGGATGCCGCCCTGGCGGCAGACGACGCGGTCCTCGATCATGCCCTGCCCCATGATGGTCGACTCGCCGGGATTGACGACGGGGATGAAGCTCTTGACGCCGAACATCCCGAGGTTCGTGATGGTCATGCACCCGCCCTGGTACTCCTCGGGCAGGAGCCGCTTGGAGCGGGCCCGAGCCGCCAAGTCCGCCGCCTCCGCGTTGATCTGATTGAGGCTTTTCGCGTCCGCCTTCCGCACGACCGGGACCATGAGCCCCTCCTCGATGGCGACGGCGAAGCCGACGTTCGCCTCGGTCCGTCGCTCGAGGCCCCCGTCAGCCCAGCGGCTGTTGACCTGCGGATAGGCCGCCAGCGCCCCCCCGCATGCCTTGATGAAGAAATCGTTGAAGCTGAACTTGATGTCCTGCTTCTTGGCCCGCTCATTGAGGCGCGCTCGGACCTCGACCAGTTCCGTGCAGTCGACGTCCATCTCCAGGTAATAGCAGGGGATGGTCTGCTTCGAGTGGAGCATCCGCTCCGCGACGATCCGCCGCATGGGCGTCAGCGGCACGATCTCGCCCGGGGCCCCGAGCGCCGCCGGAGCGGGGGGTACGGCATGACGCAAGACGTCGGCCTTCGTGACTTTTCCCCCCGGGCCCGTCCCTCGCACGGCGGCGAGATCGGCGCCGTGGACTTCGGCGGCGCGGCGGGCGACGGGCGTCGCGCGGACCGCCGGGGCCGCCTCGGCCGCCAGGACGTCCGCCTCAATGATCCGCCCATTCGGGCCGCGGCCGGCGACGGTCGCCAAGTCCACGCCCTTCTCGCGCGCCCGCATGCGGGCCCGGGGCGACGCGAAGATGCGGCCGCCTTCGTGGCGGGCGGCTTTCTCGGCGGGGGGGGCTGTCGGGGCCTCGGCGGTAGGCATCGCCGGCGTGGTCGCCGCTTCGGCCCTTGCGGCGGGCGCCGCCGGCGCGGGACCGATGGCCAGTAGATCGTCGGGAATCTCGCTGCCCGCCTCGCCGATCACGGCGATCGGGGCGCCGACGGGAAGCTCCGTACCCGGCTCGGCGAGAATCTTAAGGAGCGTCCCCTTGTGGAAGCTCTCGACTTCGAGAGTCGCCTTGTCCGTGGTGATCTCGCAAAGGACGTCGCCCTTGGCGACCGGGTCGCCGACGTCCTTGAGCCATCGCTCGACGCTCCCCGCCTCGACGGTCTGGCCGAGCTTCGGGAGCGTGACGAGTTTGGCGCCGGCCGGGAGCGGCGGGGCCGCCGCGCCCCGTTCAGCCGCCGACGGCGCGTCGGCGCTCTCTTCCTCGGGCGGGGGTGCAGGGGTCGGGTCCCCCGCGGGGGCGGGGGCCGCGGCCAGGTTCTCCGGCACCTCGTCGCCCGGGTCGCCGATGATGGCGATGAGGGCGTTGACGGGCAGCTCGGCGCCCTCCGGGGCGACAACCTTAAGAAGGGTGCCCTTATAGAAGCTCTCGACCTCGAGGGTGGCCTTGTCGGTGGTGATCTCGCAGAGGACATCGCCCTTGGCGACAGGATCGCCCTCCGCCTTCATCCACCGCTCGATGGTGGCGGATTCCACGGTCTGACCGAGCTTCGGGAGCGTGACGTTTCGGATCATCGGGGGACCTGCCGGCTTCAGGCTCGTGCGAGGGTGCGTTGGACCGCCGCCACGATCTTCTCGGGCGTCGGAATGGCCGCGTCCTCGAGGGTCGGGCTCATGGGCACGGGGGTATTGGCGGAGCAGACCCGCTCGACGGGGGCGTCGAGCCAGTCGAAGGCGTGCTCGCCGACGCGCATGGCGATCTCGCACACGAAGTTCGTGTTCGCGTAACCCTCGCTCACCAGGACCAGCCGCCCCGTCTTCCTGACCGACTCGAGGACCGCCTCGGTGTCGAGGGGCTTCAGGCACCGAAGGTCCAGGACCTCGGCGTCGACGCCCTCCTCGGCCAGCATCTCGGCGGCCTGCACGGCGAAGAGGGCCTGGCGGGAATAGGCGACGATGGTGACGTCGCGCCCCTCCCGGCGGAGGGCGGCCTGGCCGAGGGGGATGGTATACTCCTCGTCCGGCACCTCGCCCTTCTCGCCGTAGATCATCTTGTGCTCGATGAAGAGGACGGGGTTGTCGTCGCGGATGCAGGTCTTGAGGAGCCCCTTCGCATCGTACGGCGTCGAGGGCATGACGACGAAGACGCCCGGCGCGTGGGTGAACCAGGATTCGAGGCTCTGGGAGTGGTGGGCGGCGATGCAGCGCCCGGCCCCGCCCTCGGTCCGGAGGACCATGGGCACGGTCGTCTTGCCGCCGAACATGTAGCGGTTCTTGCCGGCCTGGTTGACGAACTGGTCCATGGCGATGGTCATAAAGTCGACGTACATGATCTCCGCCACCGGCCGCATCCCCGCCATGGCCGCGCCCGTGGCGGCCCCGGCGATGGCAGCCTCGCTGATGGCGGTGTCGCGGACGCGTTCGTCGCCGAACTCCTGCCAGAGACCCTTGGTGGCCTGGTACGCGCCGCCGTAGATGCCGACGTCCTCGCCCATGACAAAGACGCGCTCGTCGCGGAGCATCTCCTCGCGCAGCGCGTCGCGGATGGCTTCCCGATACGTGATCACCGGCATAGCGTGTCCTGCCCCTCATGCCCCTGGGTGTGCAATGGTCCGGCCGCGGCGGTCCTCATTCGAGCCGCGCGAGGCCCTTCTTCCCCTCGATCCAGCCCGTGAAAACATCCTCGTAGAGCTCCTCCGGGTCGGGATACGGGCTCTCCTCGACGGCGAACTGCTCGGCGGCCTCGACGTCGACGTCGACCTCGGCCTGGAGGGCGTCGACCTCCTCGCGAGTCATGGTGCCTTCCTCCACCAGGAGCTCCGAGAAGAGCTTGATGGGACAGCGGTCCCACCAGTACTGCTCCTCCTCCTTGGTGCGGTAGGCCCGCGGGTCGCTACGGGAGTGGCCGCGGTAGCGGTAGGTCTTGGCCTCGAGGAGGGTGGGCCCTTCGCCGCGCCGCCCCCGCTCGGCCGCCTCCAGGACCGCCTCGCGGACGTCCAGGACCCTCTGCCCATCGACGATCATCCCCGGCATGGCGTAGCCGCGGGCCCGGCCGGCGATGTCGTTGATGGCACAGGCCTTCTCGAAGGCGACGCTCATGCCGTAGAGGTTGTTCTCGCAGATATAGATGACGGGCAGCTTCCACCGGCCGGCCATGTTGAGCGACTCGTGGAAGGTACCCTCGTTGGCAGCCCCGTCGCCGAAAAAGCAGACGACGACGCTCTCCTCGCCGCGCATCTTCGCGGCCAGCGCCGCCCCCGTCGCCACGGGGAGGTTGCCGCCCACGATGCCCGTGGCCCCGAGGTTGCGGTTCTTGACGTCGGCGATGTGCATCGACCCGCCGCGCCCCCGGCAGTAGCCGGTCGCCTTGCCGCAGAGCTCGGCCATCATAAGCTTCAGGTCGCAGCCCATGGCCACCGAGTGGCCGTGGCCGCGGTGCGTGCTGGTGATATAGTCGATGTCCCGGAGGGCGGCGCAGGCGCCGACGGCGACCGCCTCCTGTCCGGCGTAGACGTGGCTGGCGCCTTTGAGGACATCGCGGGCGAGAAGCTCGAAGACCTTATCCTCGAAGCCGCGGATCTGCATCATCCGCTTCAGAAGGTGCCGCTTGTCCGCCTTCGTCAGCTTGCCCGGACCGCCGGCGGGCTTGCGGGCGGTGGCTTTCTTCGGCGCGGACGCCCTCTTCGGCGCCTTCCTGGCGACCGTCTTCCCCGCCGTCTTCTTCTTGGCGGCCTTCGTCTTGGCCGCCTTCTTCTTCGCGGCCTTCTTCTTCTTTCGGCTAACCTTAGCCATGCGGCCTCCCGGGTCGTCGTGGTTCCCGTTGATTCGGTTCAAGCCCGGCGATTATACCCCCAGTGCTTCGGGGACGCAAGCCAGTATGTCCAGCGCCGTGAGGCCCCGTCCCCACCGTTTCGATGCGAGGTCCCCGGCGCGCCCGTGAGCGTGGACCGCGAGGACTGCGGCGTCGAACGGCTCCATGCCGGCGGCCAGCAGCGCGGCCATGAGCCCCGTCAGCACGTCCCCGGCCCCGGCGGTGGCCATGTTCGGGTTGCCCGTGTCGTTGACATACATCCGCTCGCCGTCGGTAACGACGGTCCCGGCCCCCTTGAGGACCGCGACCGTCGCCAGCCGCGCCAGCGCCTGGCCCGCCCCCCGACGGTTCGCCTGAACATCCTTGGGGCTGGAGCCGAGGAGGCGTGCGGCCTCGCCGGGGTGCGGGGTAATGATGACGGGCGGGTCGGCCGCCCCGAGGGCCTTGGCGGGGGCGTCCGCGAGAACGTTCAGCCCGTCGGCGTCGAGCACCACCGGGATCCGCGTGCGAAAGAGGATCGCCCGGACCGCCGAGGCCACGCCCTTGGCCTGCGAGAGGCCCGGCCCCATGGCCAGGACGTCGTAGTCCTCGGCCAGTTCGGAGACCTTCCCCGCGGCATCGGGCTTCAGGCTCGTGCCGTTGTCGGGGAGTGGGGCCGTGGTGCAGCAGGGGGCGAGGGCCGCCACGGTGTCGAGGCAGGCGTCGGGGGTGGCGATCTTGACGAGGCCCGCCCCGCCCCGCAGGGCCCCGTTGCCCACCAGGGCCGCCGCCCCGGCCATGCCCCGGCTCCCCGCCACGACGAGCACCAAACCCGCCGTGCCCTTGTGGGCGTCCTTGGAGCGGGAGGACAACTCCGGGATGGCATCAATCGTCTTCATGTCTTTCATCCCCGTCCTGTTGACGGCCAAGCGGAAGGCGGCTTGCTGCGCGGAGGATCATGGCGGCCAGACACCCGGCGCCGAAGCCGTTGTCGATGTTGACGACACCCACGCCCGAGGCACAGGAGTTCAGCATTGTCAGGAGCGGCGCCAGCCCCCCGAAGCTCGCCCCGTAGCCGACGCTCGTGGGCACGGCGATGACGGGCACGTCCACCAGCCCGCCGACGACGCTGGCCAGCGCCCCCTCCATCCCCGCCACGACGATGGTGACCGCCGCCCGCGAGAGGGCCTCCGAGTGGGCCAACAGGCGGTGGATGCCCGCGACGCCGACGTCGTAGAAGGTCTCGACGCGGGCACCCATGACCTCGGCCGTGACGCGGGCCTCCTCGGCCACGGGCTGATCGCTCGTCCCCGCCGAGACCACCGCCGCCAGCCCCGGCAGCGCCTCGGCCTCCTCCTCGCCCGGCACCACGAAGGCCCGGGCCCGTTCGTGGTAGACCGTCTCCGGATGGGCCGCCCGGATCGCCTCGGCCACCTCCGGCCCGGCCCGCGTCCCGAGCACCGGGTGACCGTGAGGCACGAGCCGCTCGACGATCCGCACGACCTGCTCAACCGTCTTGCCCTGGCAGAAGATGACCTCCGGCCACCCGCACCGGAGCGTCCGATGGTGGTCGAGCTTGGCGAAACCGAGGTCCTCGAAGGGCAGATGGCGCAGGCGGACCGCGGCGTCGGCGGGCGTCACCTCGCCGCGCCGGACGGCTTGGAGCAACTCCTGGAGGCGCGCAGGGTTCATGGCCGGGCAGGATACCGACGCCACCGGCCGGATGCAAGGGCAGGACGGGCGTCAGCCGTGCTCGCCGGGCTCGGGCGGCTCGTCGACGTAGTCGAGTCGGTGGACCGGGGCGACAACGGCCGTCGCCACGTTCGAGAGGTGGCCCCCGATGCGCTTCAGGTGCCGCGCCAGCAGCGAGTACGCCACCGCCTCGTCCGTCCCGAGGTTGTCGCGTTCCTGGAGGAGGCAGCGGACAAGGGCCTCGCAGTCCTTGCCGAGGCCCGAGAAGACGCCAAGGGCCTCCTTGGCCTGGGCGGCATCGCTGTCGCGGAAGGCCTCGCGAGTGATCTGGAAGAGGGCCTCGGTCTGGGCCCGGATGCGCTCCAGCGGGTCGAGGTACCGGCGGGTGGTGAACTCGCGGGTGTAGAACTTGCCCACCTCGAAGATGTTCTTGCAATAGTCGCCGATGCGCTCGACGTCCTTGACGATGCTCATCAGCACCAGGCAGGCCGTGACGTCGGCGTCGCGGCGGAGGGTGAGGTGCTTGACAATCTGGGCCCGGATGGACTGTTCGTGGGCGTTGACTTGGCGGTCGCGCCGATAGAGGGGATTCTGGATGGCCTGCCAGTCGATGCGGCTGAAGAAGACATCGACCGACTGCTGGAACATCCAGTGGGTGTCCTCGAGCATCAGGTCGAACTCGTCGAACATCCGGCCCAGAGCGTCGCGTCCGCGCCAGGCGGCCAGCAATTCACGCAGCATCTGTCGACCCCTTCGCTATCCGAACCACCAATATAGGCCGATCACGAGGACCGGCAATACGAAAAAGAAACCCGCCACGTGGGTCACCGCGTACCGCTTGTGCCGCGCCGCGATCCGCGCAAACCCCTCCGCCACAGCAATGGGCACGCCCCGAAGCGGGTACCAGACGGCCGAACCGAGAATGTTGAAGGCCATATGGCTGAAAGCCAGGGCCACGCCGACTTGGGCCTGGGCGGGGGTGTCGGCGCTGGTGGCAAAGCTCGCGAGCAGGGCCGTCAGGGTCGTCCCCAGGTTCGCCCCCAGCGTGTACGGGAAAAGCTGACTGAGCGTCAGCAAGCCCGCCGCGGCGAGCGGCACGGCCAGGCTCGTCGTGATGGAGCTGGACTGGACCACCGCCGTCAACACAAAGCCCACCACGTACGCCGTCAGGGCGTTGCGGAACAGAATCCGGTCGAAGAAGCTCTCCACCTTCTCCAGCATCAGGCCCCGCAGGACCTTCGTCAGCAGAACCAGGGCCACGAACAACGTCGCGACGCCGAGGACGGCCAGGATGACGTTGGCGGGGACGTGGTCCAGGCGGAGGCCCTCCTCCAAGACCCCCTCGATGCCCTTCGAGAGGGGCTTGACGGCCTCCTTCATGAAGTTCGTCGGCTTCTGGCCGGTCGGGGTGCCGGAGTAGAAGCTCGATGCCAGCCATTGGGCCACCCGTTCCAGGAGGCCCTTGCCGGTCGTGGCCCAGACGATCCACTCGATCGGCAACAGCAGGGCCACCGACAGGACGTTGAAGAAGTCGTGGACGATGGCCGCCCCGTAACCACGCTCGAACTCCTCCCGCCGCCGTACGTGCGTGAACGAGACGCCCGCGTTCGTAACGCTGGTGCCGATGTTGGCGCCCATGATGATGAAGATCGCCTGGTGCAGGGTCAGCGGAGTCGTGACCACGAGGCCCACGGTGAAGCTGGTGGTGAAGGAGGAGCTCTGGAAGAGGCTGGTGGCCAGGATGCCGACGAACAGGCCCACCAGCGGGTGGCGGGCGTGGTTGAAGATGCGGTAGACGATCTCGCGATGGGGCCGATTGCCCTCGAACTGGGGCTCGGAGGCATCGAAGCGGGGATTCTTGCCCAGCTCCTTCAGACCGTGGCCCATCATGGCCATCCCGCCCAGGAAGAAGTAAAGCAGGACGAAAACGGCCAGAATCTTGAGGATCACCATCGCGCGGGACCGGCGGGTCGAGCGGTGCCGCGGGGCCGACTCGCCGAGCGTGGTCATGGAGATCGCATTCCGCTTGCGCTAAGCTCGTGCATGCATGGCGCTAAGACCGCGCTAAGGAAACGGGATTATAGACGCTCCTCGGCCACCCGCAAGCGCTTTCGGGGCCAGGAAATGGCCTTTGCGCTAAGGTCGCGCTAAGACCAGAGCCGCAGAAAGGGCCCGGCGCTAGGCTCGCGCCAAGGACTGCGGAAGGGTCTGTTAAGGACAAAGCAACAGGAAGACGTCCGATGGCGCGTTCGGTTTGCGTTAGGTGGGCCCTGGACCACGACTTACGCCTGGGCTTCGAGGTCCAGGCCGCTCGTCTCGCCTGCCCGGAGCTTGTGGTACGCGAGGCCCGCGACCATCGCCCCGTTGTCGGTGCAGTAGGCCATCGGCGGGAGGTGGAGACGGTAACCCCCCGCCTCGGCGGCCTCGGCCAGGCGGGCCCGCAGCCGCCGGTTCGCCGCCACCCCGCCCCCCACAACGACGTGCTCGACGCCCCGCGACTCGGCCGCCCGGAAGGTTTTGCCGACCAGGACGTCGACGACGCATTCCTGGAAACTGGCGGCGACGTCGGCCGTCTGGGCCTCCGTGAGCTCCGTGGGCCGGTCCTTCGCACCGGGCCCGTGGCCGCGCACATGATAGAGGACGGCGGTCTTGAGGCCCGAGAAGCTGAAGTCCAGCGAGTCTGGCCCGAGCCAAGGCCGCGTGAAGTCGACGGCCTTCGGATCGCCCCGCTCGGCCGCGCGGTCGATGCTCGGCCCGCCCGGGTACGGAAGATTCAGCAGGGCCGCAACCTTGTCGAAGGCCTCGCCGGCGGCGTCGTCGGTGGTAGCCCCGAGCCGCTCATGCCCCAGCGGGGCGGTGGAGTGATACAGGCTCGTGTGCCCCCCGGAGACGATGAGACTCACTGACGGGAAGGGCCACGCGTCGGAATCGAGGCACGGGGCGTAGACGTGGCTGACAACGTGATCGATGCCGACGAGGGGCAGGTCGTGGAGCCACGCGAGGGTCTTGGCGGCGGTCAGGCCCAGAAGGAGCGACCCGATGAGGCCCGGCCGATGCACGACGGCCACGGCGGCCAGGTCGACCGGCCGGACGCCCGCTTGGTCGAGGGCCTCCTCAATCACGGGGACGAGGGCCTCGAGGTGGGCCCGGCTGGCGATCTCCGGCACCACCCCGCCGTACTTGCGGTGGACCTCAACCTGGCTGGCGACGACGTTCGAGCGGACACCCCGGCCGTCGGCGACGACGGCGGCAGCGGTTTCGTCGCAGGAGGTCTCGATGCCGAGGATATCCATGGGCTGTCCGGCCGAGGCCGGGCTCACGCGGCCTGGGACCCCGAAAGGTACTTTTCGATGACCTCGAGGGTCCGCAGAATCTCGAGGGCCCGCTCGAGCTGGCGATCAACGGTCTTCGAGTCCGGGGCCGGGGCCTCCGCCTCGGTCGGGTCTTCGCCCTCGGTGCCCTCGGGCTCGGCGGGGCCGGGAGAGCCCTCGGGGGCGTCCTCGTCGATCGTGCCGTCGCCGTCGGGGGCCGCACCGCCGCCCTCCTCGTCGGAGTCGCCGTTGCCGTGAATGACGTCGGCGGCCTGGCGGGCCCGGATAATGGCCACGTAGTCCTCCGGCTCCATGGGCACGACGATGTCGGGCACGACGCCCCATTCCTCCTCGTCGGTCATGTCCTCCTCGCGGTGGATGTTACGGCCGGAGGGCATGTAGTACTTGCTCGTGGTAAGCTTCAGCGCCGACTCGTCGCCTTCGAGGGGAATGACGTTCTGGACGCTGCCCTTGCCGAAGGACCGCTCGCCGACGACGATGGCCCGGTTGTGGTCCTGGAGGGCCCCCGAGACGATCTCCGAGGCGCTGGCGCTGAAGGGATTGATCATCACGACCATGGGGAACACCGGCAGCGTGCCCGCCTCGGTGGCCGTGGCCTCCCAGTAAGGCGTAGTGCGACCCTTGGTCTGGACGACAATGCCCTTCTTGACGAACAAATCCACCATCTCGATGGCGCTCTTGAGCTGGCCGCCCGGGTTGAACCGAAGGTCCAGGATGAGGGCCTTCATGTCCTCGGCCCGGAGCTCGTCGAGCGCCAGCTTCAGGTCGTCGACCGTGTTGTCGACGAAGCCGGTGACGCGGACGTACCCGATCTTCTTCTCCGGGTCAATCATCCAGATCCAGTGGCCGTCCTCGTCGCGATTGAAGCCCTTGACGGTCTTGACCTCGATGATGGCCCGGGTAATGGTCACCTCCTTCGTCTCGCCAGTCATGTGGCGGACGGTCATGGTGACCTTCGTCTCGGGGTCGCCCGTGAGGACCTTGACGGCGTCGTTGAGGGTCAGGCCGTCGGTGCTCTTGCCCTCGATCTCGACGATGACGTCGCCGGCCAGGATCCCGGCCTGGTAGGCGGGGGTTCCCTCGAGGGGACTGATGACCGTCAGGAGGCCCTTGCGCATGCCGATCTGGATGCCGATACCCCCGAACCGGCCGCGCGTCGCCTTGTTGAACTCATCGAGCTGCTCGGGCGGGATGTAGTTGGAGAACGGGTCCAGCCCGCCCAGCATCCCCTTGATGGCATCCTCGAAGAGCTTCGGCGTGTCGACATCGCGCACGTATTGCTTCTGCACGAGACGCACGATCTCGATGAACCGGTCGTATTCCTCGAACATCTCGGCGTCGGCGGATTCCTGCTCGGCGGCGGCGTCGAAAGCCCACACGAGCAGCCCCCCGGTCGCGAGGATCAGGAGCAGCCCCACTAGGTTCCTGCGCAGCATATACGTCCCTCCTTACGGGTACGTCCCGGGTGTCTCGTGACACGCCATGGGTCGTCTCATTGTAGCGGCCGCCGGAAGGCTTGCCAAGGGGATCAGGGGGCGACGTCGGGCGGAGCACGGCGAAAGGCGTCGAGGGCGGCCCGGGCGCGGGCCGGGTCGGCCGTCTCCTCGGCCACCACCGCCGCCACCCGCGCATCGACCGCGGCAACAGCGCGGCCCTCCGCCTCGAAGGCCGCCGCCTGCGACCGCATCTCGCCCGCCCGAAGGTCCGCCGTGCCGCGCACCAGCTCGCGTGCGAGCCGTCCCGCGAGGGCCCGGGCCAGCTCGTCGCCGACCTCCGTCTCGCCCGGCAGGTCCAGCGGGTCGACGGCGACGCCCACCTCCGGCCGCGGGTTCGCCACCTCGGTGTCGGCGTGACGGACGGTCTCCTCGGCGGTCTTGCAAACGGCGGACGCCTCCTCGCCGAGCCGCCCGAGTTGGAGGAGGGCCCGGCCGTGGCCGGTTCGCGCGTGGTGGAGGACCGAGTAGGCATGCTCCTCGCGGGTCTCCTCGATGACGGTGACGGGCTCATTCCGCACGCGGCGCTCAAGCCGCTCGACCTCGTCCTCCTGACGCTCGACGTCCCAGGCCGAGACGGCCCCCAGCAGGCCGTGGCCGTCGCATCGCGGGCACTCGACCCACCCGGCCGGATGCCCGAAGCGCCCGCACGAGGAGCAATCGATGTGGCCGCCCCCGCCGCAGGAGTCACACCGGACCGTGCGCTTGCCCTTGCACTCAGGGCAGAGGACGCCGGGCGGCACGGTGCCCGCCCCGCCGCACCCTGGACACGCGACGCGCCCCCGACCGCCGCACGCCGTGCACGGCGTGAACCCCGCCCCGCCGCACCAACGGCACGGAATCCGCCCGGCCCCGCGGCACTGAATACACGGCCGCGCATGGGCGATGCGCAGGCGCGCCAGCTCGGCCCGTTCGGCGGCCAGTTCGTTCTGAAGGCGCGGCAGGCTCGGGTTCGGGACCTCGCGGCCGACCGTGTAGGCTTGGGTGCGCGGCTCGGAGCGGACCGGCGAGGCGGCGACCTGGAACTCGACCAGCTCGATCCCCGCCCCGTAGACCGCCTCGTGGTCGGGCGGCACGCCGACGGTGGCGTCGAGCCAGGGGGGCTTGGCGCGGGCCAGATCGCGGGCCAGGGCCACCTGGACGGCCGAGGCCTGGGCCGACGCCGCCCCGAGGGCATCCGTCACGCCGACCACCAGCCGCACCCGCAGCCGCTCGTGCACCCGGCCGCGCGCTGAGGCCGCCGCGGCCTCGAACTCGGCATCCGGGGCGCGTTCGGCGGCGTTTAGGTAGTGAAGGAGCGCCACGCCCGGCAGGTCTTCCGCCTCGGCGGCCCGTCCGCGCGCGTGATCAACCCGGGCCAAGCCCGCCACCGCGTGCTCGTGGTCCGGGAGGTAGTCGAGCGCTCGGGCGAACCGCAGCGCGGCGACGTCGAGCCTCCCGGCGGCCAGGGCTTCGCGGCCGGCACCGGTGTGCTCCTCGGCGGCGCGGCGGCGGACGTCGGAGAGGGTGGCCCGGGCAGCGGCGTCGGAGGGATGGATCGCCAGGGCTTCCTTGGCCGCGGCGAGGGCCTCGTCCCACCGCCCGTCGGCGGCGAGCATCCGCGACGCCTCCGTCCGCGCGACGACGCGATCGAGCGCATCCCGGGTACGCTCACGCAGCTTCCGGGCCCGCCCGAAGTGGGGCCACAGGGCCAGGGCTTCGGCCAGCGCCCGGCGTGCCGGCTCCAGCTCCTTCGCCTCCAGACGCCGCGCGCCCTCGTCGGCGAGGGATTCGGCCCGGACCACGGTGTCGCGCGCCCGGGTCAGCTCCGCCCGGGCCGGGTCGTGGCCGGGATTCAGCTCGAAGGCAGCCTCGAAGCGGGCCGCGGCTTCGGCCACGCGTCCCTCGCGCTGCAAGGCGACACCCTCGTCGTAGAGTCGGGCGGCCTCGGCGTCGCGACGGGTCTTCTCGCGCCGGTAGGTGTCGAGGGCCTCGCGTGCGGCGGCATTGTCGGGGTCCAGGGCCACGGCTCGCTCGAGCTCGGCAATGGCCTCCGGCAAGCGGTTCTCGGCGAAGAGGCGAACGGCCCCCTGGCGGCGGGCCTCGGCGGCATCGGCCTTGGCTTGGGCAAGCGCCGCGGCGGCTTCGAGCGAGTCGGGGTCCTGCTCCAAGGCCAGGGCGAAACGGTCGGCGGCCTTCTCGTGTTGCCCCGCGGCCGCCAGGCGCACCCCCTCCTCGAAATGG
Source organism: uncultured Anaerolineales bacterium (assembly GCA_964461715.1). Classification (GTDB taxonomy): domain Bacteria; phylum Planctomycetota; class Phycisphaerae; order FEN-1346; family FEN-1346; genus CAYWVR01. Next base: position 1,253 of record CAYWVR010000050.1, on the reverse strand, counting down.
GCCCCGAAGCGGGCCTCCGCAAGCCGGGCGACGAACGCCGGCTCGTCGGCCAGCTCCGGCTTCTTGCGGAGGGCCTCCTCGTAGTGGCGGGCCGCCTCCGCCGGGCGCGACACCTCCAGAGCCGCGTCGCCCCGCTTCACGATAGCCTCGACGCACCCGGCCGCCAAGGCACAGGCAAGGACCGCCGCAAGGGCCAGGACGTGTCGCATGGCACCGCTCCTCCAGGATGAGACCGCCGTCCCCTCTGACGCCCGGGGGCCGCCCCTTGTTCAGCCGCATCGAGAGACGTCGTACTCCGTCGCGACGCCGGGGGCAAGGCGAAAACGCCGGGGGGCAGGCATGGGGGAAGGTCGGCCCGCCGAACGGGGAGCCCGTCTCAGAAGCCGTTGCCAACAAGATCGGCCGCCGAACCGTGGTTGTGGGGCTGGATGCGGCCGGTGTCCGGGTCGTAGACGTAGGCGGCCCTGTAGGGACAGACGGGTGGGCCGTCGGGGAAGTGGTCCGTGTCCTTCAGGATCACCTCTTTGAAGACGTCGTGGCTCGTCGGATACTTCCCCCCGTTCTCGATGGCGCAGAGCTCGATCTTCCGGTTCATCAGCGCGATGTTCGCCGCGCACGTGTTCGCGCGCGCGAAGCGCCCGGATGCCGCAATGCGCGGCACGACGAGGGCGGCCAGGAGGCCGAGGATCATGACGACGAGCAGGAGCTCGACGAGCGTGAAGGCGAGCCGCCGGGTTGCGCGCACGCGGTCCATTCACCGGTACATCGACCGTTTGCAGCGGGGACTACAGGGCCGCCATCAGCCCCGGACACCGAAGCGGACCCGCGAACGGCCGCTCTTTCGGCGGCGGGAGGAGTAGACCTTCAGCGGACCCTCGGGGGGCACATGCGGCAGGTCCGACGCGAACGGGTGGTCCTCGGCGGGGGGAACGGGCTTGCCGAGGAGCCGCTCGATGTCTCGCAGGTGGCCCCGCTCATCCAGGGCGCAGAACGAGAAGGCGAACCCGGTCGCCCCCGCCCGGCCCGTCCGGCCGATGCGGTGGATGTAGGTCTCGGGGTCGCGCGGCAGGTCGTAGTTGACAACGTGCGAGATGTCGTCGACGTCGATGCCGCGGGCCGCGATGTCGCTCGCCACAAGAACGCGGGTCTTGCCGCTCTTGAAGTCCGCCAAGGCCTTCTCGCGCTCGGCCTGGGAGCGATCGGAGTGCATGGCCTGGGCGCGGATGCGTCCGCCCTTGGCCAGGGACCGGGCC
>CAYWVR010000049.1:0-16956 GCA_964461715.1 uncultured Anaerolineales bacterium | reverse complement strand
AACGACCCGACGCTGCTCTTCACCGGGGCGGGGATGAACCAGTTCAAGGAGCAGTTCCTCGGCCTGAAGCCCGCCGGGTTTGCCCGGGCGGCCACCTGCCAGAAGTGTCTGCGCACCGGCGACCTCGACAACGTCGGCGTCACCCGGTGGCACATGACGTTCTTCGAGATGCTCGGCAATTTCTCCTTCGGCGACTACTTCAAGACCGAGGCCTGCCCGTGGGCCTGGCAGTTCATGCTCGAGGAGATGAAGCAGCCGCCCGAGCACCTGCACGTCACGGTCTACGAGGACGACGAGGAGACGTTCGGCATCTGGCGCGACCGGGTGGGCGTGCCCGAGGCGCGGATCTGGCGGTTCGGCGAGGAGGAGAACTTCTGGCCGGAGTCCGCCCCCTCCAAGGGCCCCAACGGCCCGTGCGGCCCGTGCACGGAGGTCCTCATCGACACGCATCCTGAGCGCGGCGACGCTTCGACGCCGGAGACCGACTCGCAGCGGTTCGTCGAGGTCTGGAACCTGGTGCTCCAGCAGTTCGACCGACAGGAGGGCGGGGTGCTCGAGCCGCTCCCCTCGAAGAACATCGACACGGGCATGGGGCTCGAGCGGATGGCGGCGATCATGCAGGGTGCCGCGACGAACATGGACATCGACACCATGCTCCCGATCGTCCAGGCGGCGGCCGAGCGGTGCGGCCGGACGTATGAGCCCGGCTCGACCTCCGACGACGCCCACCGCCTCCGTCGCATCGCCGAGCACGTCCGCAGCGTCTCCTTCGCCATCGCCGACGGGGCGCTGCCTGACCGCTACGGCCGCGGGTACGTCGTGCGGCGGCTGATCCGGCGGGCCGCCCTGGACGGGCGGCGGCTGGGCGTCGAGGAACCGTTCCTCGGCGGTCTCGTGCCGCTCGTCGAGAGGACGATGGGCGGGACGTACCCGGAGCTCACCGCCCGTCGCACCACGATTCTCAACATCCTGGAGGCCGAGGAGGGGCGGTTCTCCGCGGCGGTCGAGGATTCGCCTGGCATCCGCGGGTTCGAGGAGGCCGTGGCCGAGCTGAAGGCCTCCGGCGAGACCCTCATGGGCCCCGACCGGCTCTTCCAGTTCTACGACACGCACGGCATCCCGCTGGAGTTCATGGAGCAGCGGCTGGAGGAGGAGGGTCTGGAGGCCGATCGCGAGGGCTTCGAGAAGGCCATGGACGCTCGCCGCAGCCAGTCGCGAGCCGGGTCGCGCATGGGCCAGGAGACCATCGTCTTCAAGAAGGAGCTGCTCTCGCCCAAGGCCCTCGACCGCCTTCGCCGCGAGAACCTCGACACCGAGTTCATCGGCTACGAAACCACCGCTGCCGACGCCCGCGTCCTCGCGATCTTCGTCGACGACGAATGGGTCGACGCGGCCGAGGCGGGCCAGGCGGCCCAGGTGTTGCTGGACCAGACGCCCTTCTACGCCCGGTCGGGCGGCCAGGTGGGCGACGTCGGCGAGATCGTCGCCGAGACCGGCCGCGCCCGCGTCGCCGACACTCTCGTCGACCACGGCACTCTCGTGCACTTGGCGGAGGTGACGGAAGGGCGGCTCGAACGCCGTGCGAAGGTCCGGGCCGAGGTCGACGCCGAGACGCGCCTCGCCACCGCCCGCAACCACACCGCCACGCACCTGCTTCAGTGGGCCCTGCGGAAGGTCCTCGGCGAGCACGTCCACCAGGCGGGTTCGGAGGTCTCGCCGGAGCGGCTCCGGTTCGACTTCACGCACGCGACGGCCCTCGCCCCGGACGAGATTCGCAAGGTCGAGGACTTCGTGAACCGGCGGGTCCTCGCGGGCGAGGACGTGCGCGTCGAGACCATGCCCCTGGAAGAGGCCCGCGCGCGCGGGGCCATGGCCCTTTTCGGCGAGAAGTACGCCGAGAAGGTCCGCGTCGTCTCGATCGGCGACTTCTCGATGGAGCTTTGCGGCGGGACGCACCTCGAGTCGGCCGGGCAGGTGGGCCTGTTTAAGATCGTGCAAGAGGAGTCGGTGGCGGCGGGGGTGCGGCGGATCACGGGCCTGACCGGCCCCGCGGCCCTCGACCATCTCCATGCCGAGGAAGACCGGCTCGACGAGATCTGCCGCACCCTCAAGGCCACGCCCGAGACGGTCCTGGCGCGCCTCGAGGGGCTCCAGACCCAGATCAAGGATCTCAAGAACCAACTCGCCCGGGCCCGGAGCCTGACGAAGCGCGGCGGGCTGGAGGAGGTGCTCGATCAGGTCCGGGAGGTGGACGGCATGGCCGTGCTGGCCGCCGAGGTCGAGGGGGCCGACATGAGCGCCCTTCGGGAGGCGGCCGATGCCCTGCGCGCCAAGCGCGACTCGATCATCGCGGTCCTCGGGAGCCGAAGCGAGGGGAGCGTCAGCCTGGTGGCCCTCGCGACGAAGGACCTCGTCGCCAAGGGTGTCCACGCCGGAAACCTCGTCCGCGAGGTCGCCAAGACCGTGGGCGGCGGGGGCGGCGGACGCCCCGACCTCGGCCAGGCGGGCGGCAAGGACGCCGCGAAGCTGCCCGAGGCCCTGGAAAGGGTACCCGAGCTGGTACGCGGGCAAGTGAGTTAGCCGCGACACCGAAAGCGAGTGCTTTCTGAGCCGTGAGCCCCGGCCCCGGTTCCAAGGGCCTTGACCCCCGCGGCCCGAATCGCTAGCATCCGGTTCTTTCGTGCCTGACGTCGCGCCGCGGAGCGCGGCGAGGAGGATCAAGGAGACAGTCATGCCGGTTCCGAAGCGACGGACCTCCAAGACGCGCAAGCGCAAACGCCGCTCGCATCACGCCCTCGTGCCCGCCCAGACCATCGACTGCAAGCAGTGCGGCCACCCCACCTTGCCGCACACCGTCTGCGGCTCGTGCGGCTGGTACCGCGGCCGCCAGGCGATGGAGGTCGAGGAGGAGTAGCGCGTGCGGCTGGTGCTCGATGCCATGGGCGGGGACTATGCGCCGCGGGAGATCGTGCGTGGCGTGATTGCCGCGCGCGACCGCGAGACGGCCGACGAGTTTATCCTCGTGGGCGACGGCCCGGCCATCGAGGCGGAGCTCGCAAAGGCCGGCGCCCCCGCCGACCGCATCCGGGTCCGCCACGCGACCGAGGTCGTCTCGATGGCCGAGCCGCCCGTCGAGGCCGTCCGCCGCAAGCCCGACTCGTCCATGCGGCGGGCGGTCGAGCTGATGGCCGCCGGCGAGGCCGACGCCGTCATCAGTGCGGGCAATACCGGCGCGTTCGTGGCAGCGGCCCACATGGTGGCCCGGCGGCTTCCGGGCATCCGGCGGCCGGGCATCAGCGTGGTCCTGCCCTCGGCCTACGGGCCCTGCGTCCTGATTGACGTCGGCGCGAACGTCGATTGTCGCCCCACCCACCTCGTGCAGTACGCTCTCATGGCGAGCCTCTATGCCCGGAAGGTCATCGGCGTGGCCGAGCCGCGCGTGGGCCTGCTCTCGATCGGCGAGGAGAGCGAGAAGGGCAACGAGCTGGCCCTGCAGACGCGGCGTGAGCTGGAGGCGTCGCCCGTCAACTTCCGCGGCAATGCCGAGGGTCGGGACCTCTTCAACGGCCGGTTCGACGTCGTCGTCTGCGACGGGTTCGTCGGCAACATCGTCCTGAAGAGCGTCGAGGCCCTCGCCGCCAGCATGTTCCAGACCATCCGCGAGGAGACCAGGAGCCTCGACCCCCGGATCGCCGCGCCGCTCGCCCCGGTCCTGGAGGATCTTCGTCGGCGGCACGATTCGAACGAGTACGGGGGGGCGCCGCTTCTGGGAATCGACGGCATCGTCATCATCTGTCACGGCAACTCCAACGCCCGGGCCGTCGCCAGCGCCTGCCAGGTGGCCTCCCGCTACGCCCGGGCCCACGTCAACCGGGACATCGTCGAAGCCGTGGCCCACGTGGGAGAAACCGCGACGTGACCGACGTGGCCAGCGCCAAGATCGCGGGCACGGGCATGTACGTCCCGGCCCGGGTGATGACCAACCAGGACTTCGCCCACATCGTCGAGACGAGCGACGAGTGGATCGTCCAGCGGACGGGCATGCGCGAGCGCCGCATCGCCGAGCCGGGCCAGGCCACCAGCGACTTGGCCATCGAGGCCGCTCGCATGGCCCTGGCCGAGGCCGAGCTCGAGCCCGGCGACCTCGACCTCGTCATCTGTGCCACCATTACCGCCGACAACACCCTCCCTTCGACCGCCTGCTGGATCCAGGACCGGCTCGGGTGCGAGGCCACCGCGGCCTACGACCTGACGGCGGCGTGCTGCGGCAACATCTACGCCTTGACCCAGGCCCGGGCCAACGTCCTTTCGGGCCAGGCGCGGAACGTCCTGGTCATTGCCGCCGAGTGCCTCTCCCGGATCACGGATTACCAGGACCGTTCGAGTTGCGTCCTCTTTGGCGACGGGGCGGGGGCGTCGATCGTCCAGGCCTCCGAGGAGCCGGACACGGGCCTCCTCTATACGACGCTCCACGCCGACGGGTCGGGCGGCGAGCTGATGCTGCTCCCGGCGGGCGGAAGCCGCCGGCCCGCCTCGCGCGAGACCCTCGCCGAGCGCGGCCACTACATGATCATCCGGGGACGGGAGGTCTTCCGCTTCGCGGTCCTCAAGATGCAGGAGCTGATCGAGGACTGCATGGAAGCGTGCGGCCTCTCGGTCGACGACGTCGCCCTGGTCGTGCCGCACCAAGTCAACACGCGGATCATTGACGCCGCCACCAGCCGCATGGGCTTCCCGCCGGAGAAGGTGTTCCTGAACATCGAGAAGTACGGGAACACGGGCGGGGCGAGCTGTGCGATGGCCTACCACGAAGCCCGCCGCGAGCGCCGCCTACCTCCCGGCTCCGTTGCCATCCTCGTCGCCTTCGGCGGCGGGCTGACGTGGGCGGGGGCGGTGGTGCGGCACTGAGCGTCAAGGGACAAGGATTTTTCGATTGCCCCCGGGCCCATGCCGGCCCGAGGCCGATGCAAGCCTGCTGCCCCAAAGGCCCCCCTGCATCCCAAACCGCCTTTTTGCTCTGGACGCCACGCCAGAGGCCGGTACACTGTGCGGCCCTGTGGCGAAGGGGTCAGGAGAGGGTATGGCGAAGACCGCGTTCCTGTTTCCGGGGCAGGGGGCCCAATACGTCGGCATGGGCAAGGACCTTGCCGAGGGCTCCGAGGCCGCCCGCAAGGTCTTCGAGCGGGCCGACCGGGTCCTCGGATTCGCCCTCTCCGAGATCTGCTTCGAGGGACCCGAGGACCGCCTCACCGCCACCGACATCAGCCAGCCCGCCATCCTCACGACGAGTTGGGCGGCAGTGGCGGCCCTCCGGGAGACCCCCGCCGGACGCGATCTCGGTGAGCCGGACGCAGCGGCGGGCCTTAGCCTGGGCGAGTACACGGCCTTGCTGGCGGCCCGGGCGCTGGGTTTTGAGGACGCGGTCCGCGTCACGCACCTTCGCGGCCGGTACATGCAGGAGGCCTGCGACGCGGCCCCGTCGGGCATGGTCAGCCTCCTGGGCGTCGACGAGGCGGGGGCGGAAAAGATTTGCGAGGCCGCGCGCACGGTCGGTAGAATCTGGCCCGCCAACTTCAACAGTCCCGGCCAGGTGGTCGTCAGTGGCGACGCCGGGGCCTGCGAGAAGGTGGTCGAGACGGCCGAGTCTCTGGGGGCCCAACGGGCGGTCCCGCTCCAGGTGGCGGGGGGTTTCCACTGTCCCCTGATGAGCCCCGCCCGGGAGAAGCTCACACCCGAGCTCGAGGGCCTGCGGATTCGCGAACCGGCCCTGCCCGTGGTTGCAAACACCACCGGCGACTACTATAGTGGGGCCGCCGAGGCGCCCCGGGTGCTCGCCGACCAGGTCGACAGCCCGGTCCGTTGGCAGCAGGGCATCGAGCGGCTCGTCGCCGACGGTGTCGAGCGGTTCATCGAGATCGGCCCCGGGCGGGTCCTGGTGGGCCTCCTGAGGCGCGTCGATCGGGCGCTGGGGCGCGCGGCCGAGAACGTCGGCACGATGGACCAGGTCCGGGCCTTCGGCGAGAAAGGATGAGCGGCGTGAACTTCGAAGGCAAGACTGCGCTGGTAACGGGCGGGGCGCGGGGCATCGGGCTGGAGATCGCCCGGTGTCTGGCCGCCGGCGGCGCGACGGTGGCCCTGGTGGACGTCCTGGAGGACGCCCTCAAGGACGCCGCCTCCGAGCTGACGGGTGCCAAGGAAGTCCTCACCTACGCCTGCGACGTCACCGACGAGGCCCAGGTCGAGCAGGTCATCGAGGCGGTCGTAGAGACCGCCGGCCGCCTCGACATCCTCGTCAACAACGCCGGCATCACGCGCGACGACCTGCTCCTGCGGATGACCCAGGACCAGTGGGACGCCGTCCTCGCAGTCAACCTCAAGGGCACGTTCCTGATGAGCAAACATGCCGCCAAGTACATGGTCCGCCAGAAAGGCGGGCGGATCGTGAACCTGGCCAGCGTCTCCGGCCTGGTGGGCAACCCCGGCCAGGCGAACTACTCGGCGTCGAAGGCGGGCGTCGTGGGCCTGACGAAGACGGTGGCCCGGGAACTGGCGCGCAAGAACGTCTGCTGCAACGCCGTGGCCCCCGGCTTTATCCAGACCGACATGACCGACGTCCTGCCCGAGAAGGCGAAGGAGAACGCGCTGGCGGCGATTCCCTTGCGGCGCATGGGCACGGCCGAGGAGGTCGCCCGCGTCTGCGCCTTCCTCGCAAGCGACGACGCGGCGTACGTGACCGGCCAGGTCCTGGCCGTCGACGGCGGTATGGCGACGTGACCCGCCGGGCCGGCCGCCCCCCGGCCGGCGCCGGTGCATCCGACGAGCGAACGACCCATATCCAGGAGGACCCGACGTGGCAACGACCGAGGAACGCGTGATCGAGATCGTGGCCGAGCAGATGGGCGTCGACAAGGCCCAGATCACGAAGGAAACCTCCTTCGTCAACGACCTGGGCGCCGACTCTCTCGACACCGTCGAGCTCATCATGGAGTTCGAGGACGAGTTCGACATCTCCATCCCCGACGAGGAAGCCGAGAAAATCCAGACCGTCGGTCAGGCGATCGAGTACGTGGAGGCCCGACTCTAGGCCATGGACCGCCGCGTCGTCGTTACTGGCTGCGGGCTCGTCACCGCCCTCGGCCAGGATCCCCGGACCTTCTGGGACCGGCTCCTGGCGGGGGAGTCGGGCATCGCGCCCGTCGAGGCCTTCGACGTCTCGGACTTCTCCGTCAAGATCGGCGGCGAGGTCAAGGACTTCGATCCGCACGTCCACCTGGAGGTTCGCGACGCCCGGCACATGGACCGCTTCGCCCAGATGGGTGTCGTGGCCGCCATCGGGGCCGTCGAGGACGCCCATCTGGACCTGGCGAACGTCGAAGACCCGTTCCGGGTCGGGGCCATCGTCGGGAGCGGCATCGGAGGCCTGTCGGAGTACGAGGCGCAGCATCGGCGGCTCCTGGAGAAGGGGCCCATGCGCGTCAGCCCCTTCATGGTCCCCAAGCTGATGATCAATGCCGCCGCCGGCCAGATCTCCATCCAGTTCGGCATCAAGGGCCCGAACGCCGGCGTCGCGAACGCCTGCGCCAGCGCCAACAACGCTATCGGCCAGGCCTTCTGGGTCATCCAGAACAACGAGGCCGACGTGATGCTGACCGGCGGGGCCGAGGCTGCCCTCACGCCCCTGGGCCTGGCGGGGTTCTGCACGAACAAGGCCCTCTCGACCCGCAACGACGAGCCCGCCCGGGCCAGCCGCCCCTTCGACGCCGACCGAGACGGATTCGTCCTCTCGGAGGGCGCCGGCATCGTCGTCCTCGAGGAGTACGAGCACGCCCGCGCGCGGGGGGCCCGCATGTACGCCGAGGTCATCGGCTTCGGCATGAGCGGCGACGGGCTGCACATCGTCCAGCCCGACCCCGAGGGCCGCGGGGCCGCCCACGCCATGCGTCAGATGCTCGCCGACGCCGGGGCCGAGCCCGACTCGGTCGACCACATCAACGCCCACGGCACGGGCACGCCCCTCGGCGACATCGCCGAGACGAAGGCCGTCAAGGAGGTCTTCGGCGACCACGCCCGGCGGATGGCCGTCTCGAGCACCAAATCGAGTGTTGGGCACCTGCTGGGGGCCTCGGGCGGCGTGGAGTTGATCGCCACCGCCTTTGCCCTCGCCGAGGGGGTCGTCCCGCCCACCATCAATCTCGACACGCCCGACCCCCAGTGCGACCTCGACTACGTTCCGAACGAGCCCCGCGAGATGGCGCTGCGCCGCGCGGCGTCGAACAGCTTCGGGTTCGGCGGGCACAACGCATGTCTGTTGCTTCAGAAGATATAGAGTTGCGTGGCCAGCGATTCGGAAGAGCGGGGCATCGAGACCCGGGCTTGTTGTTTGGCTACGACCCCGTCGTGGGGAACACGCTCAGGAAGTAAAGCGCCAACAGCGCGTCGATGTGCAGCAGCTCCGGATCGTCGATCCGCCCCATCCGGCGCCGCGCCTCCGTCAGGAACCAGTACCCCGTCCCCAGCCGCGCGTCCCGCGCCAGGGCGTATTCGAGCATGAGATCGTCGTCCGGGGCGCTTCGACCGATAACGTGTTCGGCGGCTCGGCGGCCGAGGTCGATGAGACCCTCGAGGGCCGACCGGTAGCTCTGCCCCTCCATCAATCCACGCAGCCGCTCCAGCTCCGCCGCCAGCATGCCCTTTTCGCCGAAGGGCCGGGTCGCGCTCGTCTCCAACGTGGCCAAGGCCCTGCGCGCGGCACGGAAGAGGCGCCCCAACCGTGCCCCCTCGCGGGCCTGCTCGCCCGTCAGGAACGCGTAGAACTCCCCCGGCCGCCCCAGCAGGTTGCCCATGGCGACGGCGAGCTGGCGTCGGAGGACCGGGTTCGGCGTCTCGTGGAGGCGCGGCAGGATGTTCCAGGCGGCCTCGACGATGCCGTGCTTCGAGACGGCCTCGGCCCCCGAGACGAGCACCCGCTCCGTCCGGTTGTGCTGCTCGTCGGTGACGAGGACCTTCAGGCGTTTGACGGAGTCCCGTCCGCCGATCTCCCCGAGGGCCTGGGCGCAGACTTCCTGCAATTCGACCGACGGGCTCTTCAAGCCCTCGACCAGGGCGGGTACGGCCCGGGCGTCGCCGATCTGCCCGAGGGCCCGGGCCGCCTGGACGCGGATCGTCGACTGCGGGTCGCGCAGGCGCTCGATGAGGGCGTCCACCGCCTCCTCCGACCCGATACGCCCGAGGGCCCGGGCGGCCTCCTCCCGGACCGTCGCGTCCGGGTCGTCGAGGCGCGTGACCGTGTCCGCCAGGGCCAGCGTCCCCGCCCCGCCGTCGAGGGTCCGCAGGGCCTTGGCGGCCCGCTCGGAGGAGTGGGCGAAGCCGATGGACCCGAGGTTCATGAATGTCCGGACGGCCCCCGGCGTGAAGAGCCGCGAGACGACGTACCCGACGGGCTTCTCCTGGCCCTCGCGGATTCGCGTCATCACGAGCCATGCCAGGGCGCACATCGCCAGCGACGCCAGGCCCACGACGTGGAACCCCGTCACCCGCCACCCGAGCCAGAGGCTTTCCCAGCCGCCCAAGCTCTCCTTCAGCAGTCCCCCCAGCAACGGCCCGCCGGCGGCCAAGATGCCCACCACCGCCGAGTACCACGAGACGTAGGCCGTGCGGTTGCGAGACGGCGTGAGCGTCAGCATCAGCTGCTGCGTCCCGTGCATGGCCCCCGGGGCCAGGATGCCCTGGGCCAGCACGAGCATCGGGATGACGAAAACGTAGTTCGTCGGCGTCGCCAGAACGTACCCGATCCGCATCATGGCCCACAGCGACCCGATGAGGACCACGGGCTTGCGCCCGAAGCGGTCCATCGCCACCCCCCAGAACGTGACCGTCGCGATGGAGGCCAACTGGTTGATGACCATCGCGATGCCGATCCACTTCTGCGGGGCCCCGATCTCGTCCTCGGCGGTCACGTGCGGCCAGATGAACGGCGTGAAGACGCCCACCGACAGCCCCCACAGGCCCATCACCAGGGCGAAGCCGATGAAGTTGCGGCTGCGCAGCGGTTCCGTGAACTCCTTCCAGCCGACGCGCGGCTCGTCGGGGTGGCGGGCCGGCTCCGGGATGAAGCAGTGGATCAGGATGTCGGCTGTCCCCACGATGCCGGCGATCGTGAAGATCACCGCGTAGACGTAGAGGATGTCCACGACCTCGAAGGCGTCCAGGGCCGCCGTCAGGGCGAAGACCCACACCATGTTGAAGCCGCGGACGACGGCCCCGCGGCGGCCAAAGAAGGTGGCCCGGATGGCAGCCGGCACGAGGTCCGCCATCCACGACCACCACCCGCTCGTCGAGGCGACCGTCAGCACCCAGCTCACCGCCGCCGCACCGAGGATGATCTTGATCCCCAGGCCCGTCGCGCCCCCTCGCGCCACGTACAGCGACACCCCCGCCAGCACGAACGCGTAGAGGCGGTGGATCGTCCCGGCGATGCCCCAGTAGACCTTCCGCGTCCGGAGCCGCCCGTAGATGAAGATGGCCAGGAGGTTGAAGGGGGCGGCCAGGAGCGAGAGCGACACGAGCAGGCCCAGCTCCGCGTCGGAGGCCCCCATGTGGTTGCGGAAGAAGACCGTCAGAACCATCCCCGGGCCGCACACCGCGTGCCACGCCGTCCCCCCGATGCCCACGGCGATGTTGAGGCGCATCGCCCGCCTCAGGCGGCTCGGGGTGATGGGCTGGCCGGCGGTATCGTATCCCGGGGCGTCGGGAGGCGCGTCGTTCTCGCGAGCGGTCTTGGGGGCCTCAGGTTTCACGGGGTCTTCTGCGCGCTCGGGGCTCGGATCGGATCGGCTTCCCGGCGGAGTATACCGCACGCTGGGTGCCGGGGGAAACACGTTCGGCATCCGGCAAGGAAACGCGGGGGTCGAGCGGGGTCATCGCCGGGCCACCACCTCGCGGGCCAAGGCGAGGGCCTCGTCGCGCGTGCGGGCGCGGCCCTCGAGCTGGGCGTCGTAGACCTTGTCGAGGATCTCGCCGAACGCGGGGCCCGGCGCGAGGCCCATCTCAATCAGGTCCCGACCGGTGATCAGCGGGTCGGGCTGGACCTCCTCCCGCCCGAGGGCCCGGTACCGAGCCATGACGGACTCGTACTCCTCGGCTGTCCCGCCCGAGGCCAGACAGTCCGCCCGATACAGCTCGGCCAGCTCCTCGAAGCCGTCGTGGGCGAAGAGCCGCTTGAGCTTCGCCTCGCGCATCTCGTTGACGTGGATGAGGCGCATGTGGTGCTCGACGAGCCACGCGACGCGCTCCGTCTGCGGGCGGCTGAGGCGGAGGCGGCGGGCGATCGCGCGCGTTATCGCCGTCCCGACCTGCGGGTGCCCGTAGAAAGTCATGCGGCCCTCGCGCATCTTGAACGTGGGGGGCTTGCCGACGTCGTGGAGGACGGTGCCGAGGGTCAGCTCGAACGTCGGCTCCCGCAGGTACTCGACGGCCAGGCACGTGTGTGTCCAGACGTCGCCCTCGGGATGGACGTCGGGGCCCTGGGCGCAGCCTTTCATGGCCTTGATCTCCGGTAAGAGGACGGCCACGAGGCCCAGGTTGCTTGCCAACTCGAGCCCCCGTCGTCGCCCCTTCGGCGGGGCGGTCAGGAGCCGCGCCAGTTCGTCCCGGACCCGTTCGCCGGAGACGGCGGTGATGCGGGCGGCGAGGGCGCGGATCGCCTCGGCCGTCGCCGGGTCGAGGTCGAAGCCCAGCTCGGCGGCGAAGCGGACCGCCCGGAGCATCCGCAGGTGGTCCTCGGCGAATCGCTCGCGCGGGTCGCCGACGGCTCGGATCAGGCGGGCCTCGAGGTCGGCCCGGCCGCCCGTCCAGTCGAGCACCTCGCCGGTGGCCGGGTCGAGGAACATGGCGTTGATGGTGAAGTCGCGGCGGCGGGCGTCCTCGCGGGCGTCGGTGAAGTGGACCGCGTCCGGGTGTCGCCCGTCGGCGTAGCCGGACTCGGCCCGGAACGTGGCGACCTCGACCTGGGTGGGCCCGTCGGCGACGATGACGACGCCGAAGGAAGCCCCGACGGTCAGGGCCTTCGGGTAGAGGGCGAGGATCTCATCGGGCCGGGCGCGGGTGGCGACGTCGTAATCCCTCGGGGGCCGCCCCAGGAGCATGTCGCGCACACACCCCCCCGCGAGAAGAGCTTCGTGGCCCGCCTCCCGCAGCCGTCGGATGATCGACTCGGCGAGTTGTTTCTGCGCGCCGTCCATGACAAGCGGTGAAGGATACCCGAGGGGCACGACAGGTTCAAGCGAGACTCACGCCGCGGTACGGCGGACGGTGGGGTGAGCGGCCTCGCGGCGGTCGGGACGCATCCAGTTGGCGACCAGGGGCTCCAGGATCGCCAGCAGCAGACACGCCGCCAGGAAGTACTGCCACAGCTCCCGCCGCGCCGTCTCCTCGAACCGCGCGACGAGATCGGCGAAGGCGGCGGCGACGTGGGTCTCCCGAGCGTCCAGCTCGGCCCGGAGGGTGCCGTCGGCGATCTCCGCCAGGTCCGACTCCACCCCATCGTGGTTGGTAGCGAAGAGGCCGCTCACCTCGTCGCGCCCCGGCGCGCGGTACGTGTAGTAGCCGAGGTTCGAGGTCTTCGCGAACCGCAGGCGATGGCGGCCGTCTTCGACGATTGTCTCGGTGAGCTCCGTCACGGTTTCGCCGCCGGGCCCGAGGGGGCCGGCGATCTCGACGGAGACGGGCTCGGCTGCCGCCACGTCGAGCTCGATCTCGAACGTCTCCCCGGCCAGGAGGTCGCGGCGATCCGCCTGGCCGCGGGCCGCGAGGTGCACGATCCGCATCATGAGCGGGAGGAAGAGGTTGCGGACCGGGAAGTTCGTCCACCGCGTATCGGCGGTCGTCGTGACCATCAGGACGTTGCCGCGCCCGAACGCATGGGCCAGCAGCATCGGCCCGCCGCCGTCGAGCCGCGCGAGGACGGTATCGGCAGGGGCTCCCTCGGTCCGCACGTGCTCGTAGACCAGGATGCCGTGGTAGATGTCGGCCGACTCGACGAGGTCCTCGAGCCAGGGGCTGCGGCCCTGGACCTGGGTGACCTTCCGGGGGGCGTTCTTGAGGACGGCGTCGCCCACCCGCTCCTTCAGCCGGGCCGGCAGCAGGCCCCGCCCCGGGCCCGTCGGGGCGGCCAGGAGCCGGTTGTACGCGTTCAGGTCGGCGCGCGGCCCGAGGAAGACGACGAGCGTCCGCCCCGACTCGACGTAGGCGGCCAGGGCCCGGGCGAGGGCTTCGTCGGGGGCGGCCACGTCGTTCAGGAACACCGCGTCGTAGCGGTCGAGGTCCGCGGGGTCGAGGTCGTCGGCGGCGGTCTCGACGGGGCGGATGGCCCAGGGCACGTCCGGTGCGTCCCCGGCCGGGTCGAGCGCCCGGACCAGGTAGAAACTCGGATCCTCGACCGGGATGGCCGCCGCCTCCTCCTTGACGAGAAGGACCGGGATACGATCGGCGATCTCCAGGGCCACGCGCCGGGTGTCGTCGAGGCCGAGGGCGTCGGTGCCCTCGATTGCCACGAGCACCTTGTGGGCCCCCGGACGCTCAAAGACGTGCACGAGCGGCACGACCTTCGTCGAGCCGGGGGCGCCGGCGGCGGCGAGGTCGACGGGTTGCTTGCGGCGGGCCTGCCCGAAGTCGTCGACAAAGAGAAGCAGGTTCCGCGTCTCGGGGGCGGGGCCGGCGTTGCGGACCGTGACGTCGATGCGGATGGGCATGCCGACGACGAGGCTGCGGCTCGCGACGCGGGCGTCGGTCAGCCCCATGTTCACTAGCGACGGCTCGGTCGCGCGGATCACCGCGATGGGGACGTCCGGGTGCTCACCGGGCGCTTCGACGTCCGTCAGGCCCTGCCAGGAGAGGGCCTGCCGGTCCGTCAGGACCCAGAGCCGCTTGTTGGCCGCAGGGGTCTTATCGAGCAGAGTGTAGGCGGCGCCGAGGGTGCCGGTGAGGTCAGCCCGTCCGGGGGCGACAGCGGCCCCGTCGACGTCGCGGAAGAGGCGGGCCCGATCACCGTAGAGTTCCTGCGGGACGGGGTCCGGCCCGGGGTTTGTCAGGAGCACCGCGGCCTGCTGGGGCCGCCATCGGCTTTCGAGGATGGCCCGGGCTTCGGCCTTGGCCTTGGCGAAGCGCGTCGTGCCCTCGTGCCTGACGGCCATCGAGTAGGAATTGTCGAGGACGAGGACGGCGGCGCCGCGCTCGTCGCCTGCGAAGAGGCCGAAGGTCTCGCTCAGGAACGGCCGCGCCAGCGCCAGGGCGAGGATCGCGAACAGGAGCATCCGCAGGATCATCAGAAGGATGTTTTCGATCTTCCTCCGACGGGCGGTCTTCTCGGCGGCGCTTCGGAGGAACCGGAGGGTGGGGAAGGGCACCTGCGGGGCTCGGGCGGTGTGGATCATGTGGAGGACGACCGGGATGGCCGCCGCAGCCGCGCCGCCGGCGATCCACGCGATCCACCACGGGCTGACGAAGGGTGCCTGGGCCAGCATCATGCCGGGCCTCGCTCGCTCATCGCATCTGCTCCCGCCGCGCCAGGTAAGCTCGCAGGAGGAAGTCGTACGGCACGCTCGTATCCGTCAGGACGTACTCGATGTCGGAGTCCGAGCACGCCTTCTTGTAGCGGTCGATGAAGGCCCGCAGCTCCGAGAGGTACGCCTCCCGCACGGCTTTCGGGTCTACCTGGTAACGCTGGCCCGTCTCGAGGTCCAGGAACTGGGTGAGCTTGCGGAACGGGAACTCCAGCTCCGCCGCGTCGAAGGTGTGGAAGAGGATGAGCCCGTGCCGCTTGTGGCGGAAGTGCTGGAGGGCCCGGATGACTTCGCTCTCCTCGTCGTAGAGGTCGCTGATGATGATGATGAGCCCCCGCCGCTTGATCATCTCCGCGAGGTCGTGAAAGGGGCGGGCGAGGCTGGTGATCTCGCCGGCCTTGAGCTGCTCCAGGCGGCGGATCATCTCGTTGAAGTGCGAGGGGCTGGCCCCGGGCGGTATGTGGAGGCGGACCTCGTGGTCGAACCCCACCAGGCCCACCGCGTCCTGCTGCCGCGTCATCAGGTACGCCAGCGTCGCCGCCAGGAACGAGCCGTACTCGAGCTTCGTCAGGCCCTTGTCGCCGGCGTAGTTCATGGAGTTGGAGCAGTCGAGGAGGATGTAGCAGCGGAGATTGGTCTCCTGCTCGTACTGTTTGACGTAGTAGCGGTCGGTCTTGGCGTAGGCCACCCAGTCCAGGTGCCGCAACTCGTCGCCGGGCGAGTAGGGGCGGTGCTCGGAGAACTCGACGGAGAACCCGCGATGGGGACTGCGGTGGAGGCCGCTGATGAACCCCTCGACGACGGTCCGGGCCACGATGTTAAGGTTTCCGAGGTGCGCGAGGGTGTCGGGGTCGAGAAAGCGGTACTCGGCTCGGGGGCCCGGGGCGTCGAGTCGGGTCATGGGACCTCGTCGGGTTCGCTGGGTGTCCCGTCAGGGGAGCGCCGCATCAGGTGCAGCGTCGTCGTGCCGTAGGGGCGAGCCTCGATCCGCTCGAAGCCCGGCCAGGGCGCGTCGCTGAGGTCGACCCCCCGCTTGGCCCGGAGCATCGCCACCGCGTCCGACGCCAGGTACCCGGCCTCCTCGAGTCGCGCCGCCGCGGTCGCCAGCTTCCGCCGCCCCGCCGGGTCGGCCGTCAGCCGGTACGGCGGATCACAGAACAGGAGCGTGTAGCCTGCCTCGCCGTCCGGCGGCGCGATCCACGTCCCCGGCCTCAGGGCGTCCCGCCGCGCGAGCCTCGCCCGCTCCTCTAACCCCAGAACCCGGAGGTTGGTGTCGAGGGCTTGGACGGCTTTCGGGTCGCGCTCGACGAAGATGCACCATCGGGCCCCGCGGCTGAGGGCTTCGAGGCCCAGGGCCCCCGACCCGGCGAAGAGGTCGAGGACGACGGCGTCGGGGCAGTCGGCGGCGAGGATGTTGAAGAGGTTCTCGCGGACGCGATCGGTCATCGGCCGCGTGCCCCGGCCTTCGGGGGCGACGAGGCGGCGGCCACGATGGATGCCCGAAATGACGCGCATGGGGCAGAATCCCTTCAGGAACACTCTAGCCGCGCCCGGCCGCTGAATCAAGACACCGGCGTGCCGACGTTTGGCGTCGCGGCGACGGGGAACTTTTTCGTATTGACGAGTGACGAGAGGGGTTTTATCGTGGAGTTTGCCCCGAGCGGCGAGTGGGCGTCCGCCCGCCGCGGGGCGGCGCCGCCCGGGGGGGCGGTGTCGACGCCGGTCCCGTTCAGACTTCCCGGGGCGGCCCGGCTCTGAATCAACGCCGGGAAGATGTGAGGAGCAGGTTCAGATGGCGAGCGGCAAGGTGAAATGGTTCAACGAGCAGAAGGGGTTCGGGTTCATCGAGCAGGAGAGCGGCCCGGACGTCTTCGTTCACTACTCAGGCATCCAGGGCGGCGGCTTCAAGACCCTCGCCGAGGGCGACGAGGTCGAGTTCGACGTCGTCGAGGGCCCCAAGGGCCCGAAGGCCGAGAACGTCCGCCTGGTCGGCGCGTAGAAGGGCAGCGAGGCAGAAAAGACCACGCCCCCGGTCGACAGGCCGGGGGCGTTTCTCATGCGTGCGGTCGGGTCTACGACAGGTTCATCGAGAGCAGGAACTCGGCGTTATTCTGGGTCTTGGAAAGGCGGTTGCGGAGGAGCTCGATCGCCTCGACGACGTTCATCTCCGTCAGGACCTTCCGCAGCGTCCAGACGAACTTCAGCTCCTCCGGATCGAGGAGCAGCTCCTCCCTCCGCGTGCCGGAGCCGGAGATGTCGATGGCCGGGAAGACCCGCTTGTCCATGAGGCGCCGGTCCAGGTGGACCTCCATGTTGCCGGTGCCCTTGAACTCCTCGAAGATAACCTCGTCCATGCGGCTGCCGGTGTCGACGAGGGCGGTGGCGAGGATGGTCAGGC
>CAYWVR010000048.1:0-17438 GCA_964461715.1 uncultured Anaerolineales bacterium | reverse complement strand
GGGTCGCCGGTGAACCGGGTCAGGGCCGGAAGGCAGCAGCCCTAAGCCGGAAGACTCATGCGCCGTGGGGATATCTGGCCGGAGCCACGGAGGTTGTGGTCCGCGGTTGTCCCACTGTCGACGGGAGGTGCACGGCCTTCTAATCTTTGCGTGCTCATGGCCTACACCGTCCTAGCCCGGCGCTACCGGCCGACGACCTTCGACGAGGTCGTCGGACAGGAGCCTGTCGCCCGGACCCTCCGCCGCGCCATCGAGCAGGAACGCGTCGCCCACGCCTACCTCTTCTGCGGGACGCGCGGCGTGGGCAAGACGACGGTGGCCCGGATCCTCGCCGCGGCCCTGAACTGCGAGAAGGGCCCTACGCCCGAGCCGTGTGGTACGTGCGACGTCTGCACGTCCATCCACGAGGGCGACGACATCGATACCGTCGAGATCGACGGGGCCTCCAACACCGGTATAGACGACATCCGCCAGCTCCGCGAGAACGCCCACTATCGTCCCGCCCGGGCCCGCTTCAAGGTGTACTACATCGACGAAGTCCACATGCTCTCCAAGAGCGCGTTCAACGGCCTCCTGAAGACCCTCGAGGAGCCCCCCGAGCACGTCAAATTCATCTTCTCGACCACCGAGCCCGAGAAGCTCCCCGCCACGGTCCTCTCGCGGTGTCAGCGGTTCGATTTCCGGGCCGTGCCCACCGCGAGCATCGCCGACCACTTGGCCGCTGTCTGCAAGGGCGAAAAGGTGAAGGCCGAGGAGGGGGCCCTGACGGCCATCGCCCGCGAGGGGCGGGGCAGCATCCGCGACGCCCTCACCCTCCTCGACCAGACCATCGCCGTCGGCGACGGGACGGTCACCCTCGACGCCGTCCGCGAGACCCTCGGCGGGGCGCGCGGCGAGACGATCCTCGAACTGCTCCAAGGCGCGGCCGAGGGCGCGACCGGGCGGTGCATCGAGTGCCTGGCGGAGCTCTTGGCCTCGGGCGTGTCGCTGGAAGCCATCCTCGACCAGCTCGTGCGGCAGACGCGGGACCTGCTGGTCGTCAAGACGTGCGGTGTCGAGGCCGAGCTGCTCGACGCCTTCGGGCCCGAGCGGTCGGCCCTGGCCGCGGCGGCCGAGCGGTTCTCCGTGCCGGCCCTGACGGCGAGCCTGGGGTATCTGACCGAGGCCCGCCAGCGGGCCCGCTGGGTGGTGGACGGACGGCCGGTGGCGGAGCTGGCGCTGGTACGGATGGCGTCGCTCGCGGAGATGGAGCCGCTTCCGGAGGTCTTGGGGCGTCTGGAGAGCCTGGAGAGGGCCTTGGCCTCCGGTGCCGCCGCGCCGGCGGCCGAAAAAAAAAAGTCGCCCGTGAGCGAGCCGCGCGAGGCTGAGCCCGCCCCCTCGCCCCGGCGCGAGGACGTTGCCTCGCCGCCTCCCGAGCTTCGCGAGGTCGTCGTGGACCCGCTCGTCAAGCACGCGTTGGATCTCTTCGAAGGACGCATCGTCAAGTCCGGCGACTAGCGCCCCGCGCCGCACGGAAAGGACGTCCCATGGCTCTCGGCGGTCTCGGCGACCTGATGGGCATGATGAAGGACCTCGGCGGCGTCAAGAAGCGCATGGAGGAGGCCCAGGAGACCCTCGAGCACCTCACGTCCGAGGGCTCCGCGGGCGGCGGCATGGTCGTCGCCACCGTCAACGGGAAGCAGGAGCTGGTGGCCCTCAAGATTGACCCCGAGGTCGTCGATCCCGAGGACGTGGATCTCCTGGAGGACCTCGTCACGGCCGCGATCGGCCAGGCGATGCGCGAGGCACGCGACCTCCAGCGCCAGGAAATGCAGAAGGTGCTGGGCGGCATCCAGCTTCCGCCCGGCCTTGAGGGCATTGTCGGCTGAGTTCCATCACGTCCGGAAGAGAACCATGGACGCCTATACGAGCACGATGCAGCGCCTCATCGCCGAGCTGGGCAAGCTACCCGGCATCGGCCGGCGCACGGCCGAGCGGCTCGCGTTCCATCTCCTCGGGGCCGAGAAAGCGGACGTCGACGCCCTGGCCGAGGCCGTCCGCGACATCAAGACCCGTATCGGCCGGTGCACGGAGTGTGGCGGGCTGGCCGAGGGAGACCGCTGTGCCGTCTGCACAAGTCCCCGTCGCGACCGAAGTCGCATCTGCGTCGTCGAGACGGGCCGTGACGTCTTCCGCATCGAGGCCACGGGCGGCTACGAGGGTCTCTACCACGTCTTGGGCGGGCTTCTCGCGCCGATGGAGGGCAAGGGCCCCGACCGCCTGGACCTGGCGGGTATCGAGAAACGCGCCCGCGACGAGGTGGTCGAGGAGGTCATCGTGGCCCTGGCCGCCACCACCGAGGGCGACGGGACGGCCCTCCTGGTGGCCGAGCGGCTGAAGGACGCGGGCGTGCGGGTCACGCGTCTGGCGCGCGGCCTGCCGACCGGGGCCGGTCTCGAATACGCCAACCAGGGGATGCTCGCCGACGCCCTCCGTGGACGTCGCGAGCTGGAGGAATGCTGATCCGCGCTTCTTGAGGGGCGCGGACGAGCCTGAACATGCGATTCGACACGTCGCTCCAGCAACGCCTCGAACAGCGGATGGTCTTGGCTCCCAAGATGATCCAGGCCATGGAGATCCTCCAGCTGCCCCTGATGGCCCTCCAGGAGCGGATCGACCAGGAGCTGATCGCCAACCCGGTCATCGAGGTCCGCCAGCAGGAGCCGGACGCCGACGCCGCCCCCGCCGACCGCGACGAGATGTCCCGCGACGCCGCCGAGGCCGAGCGCGAGCTGGTCGTCAAGGACGAGGGCGACAACGCCGAGGACTTCGAGCGGCTCTCGAACCTCGTCGACCGCTGGGAGAGCTATTTCGAGGAGCAGGCCGGCTCGTACCGTCCTCGCATCGCCCGCGGCGACGAAGACCCCAAGACCGAGGCGATGCAGAACACCGCCGACGATGGCGAGACGCTCCAGGAGCACATGTTGGGGGCGTGGCGCCTGGAGGACCACGAGCCGCGCCTCGCCGACCTCGGGCGCCTCATCATCCGGAACCTCGACGACGACGGGTACCTGCGGATCGAGCCGGCCGAGCTGGCCCGCGAGGCCGAGCCGGAGGCGACGCTCGAAGAGATGGAGCAGGCCCTGGTCCGCGTCCAGAGCGTCGGCCCCACCGGGGTGGCCGCACGGTCGCTGGAGGAGTGCCTCCTGCTGCAGCTGGCGGCGGCCTCCGACATCGGGGAAAGGCCGGGCGACCTGCCCGAGGACGCCCTGGAGGTCCGTCTCGTCCGCGACCACCTGCGCGACATCGAGGCCAACCGCTATCCCCACATGGCCCGGGCCCTGGGCGCGGGGATCGACGACATCCGCGAGGCCGTCGAGCGGATCCGCCACCTGAACCCCCGCCCCGGCTCGGTCATCAGCCCCTCCCGCACGCCCACCATTATCCCCGACGTGCGGATCGAGTGCGACGACGAGACGGGCGAGTGGCGCGTCACGATCCTCAAGGGCGGGTCCCCGGGACTCTACATCAGCCGGGCCTACCGCAAGCTCGTCAAGCGGCGAGACCTCGACCCGAAGACCCGCGAGTTCGTGGCACGCAACATCCGGTCGGCCCGGTGGCTCATGGACGCCATCGAGCAGCGCCGCGATACCCTCGAACGGGTGACCGAGTCCATCGTCCGGTTCCAGCGGCCCTTTTTCGACGACGGCCCCGACCAAATCCGCCCGCTCAAGATGCAGGAAGTGGCCGACAACGTCGGCCTCCACGTCGCCACCATCAGCCGCGCCGTCGCCGACAAGTACGCCGATACGCCGTGGGGCATCTATGCCCTCCGCGATTTCTTCACGGGCGGCACGCAGACGGCCGAAGGCGAGGAGGTGGCCTGGGACCAGGTCCGCCAGAGGCTCAAGGAGATCGTCGACGCCGAGGACAAGAAGCGGCCCCTCTCCGACGACGCCATCAAGAAGCGGTTCGAGCGCGAGGGCATCGACGTCGCCCGCCGCACCATCGCCAAGTACCGCGACGAGCTCGGCATCCCCTCCAGCCGCAAACGCCGCGCGTATTGACCGGCGTAGCCCCGGGTGGGTGTTACGGAAAGCTTGTCGGCCCGTGCCGCCATCATCGCCCCGGCCAGGAACCCCCACCGTCTCGTCGCGTCCAATCGTATAACCTGTCAGAGGCGATCCCATGGACCCGCTCCTCGCCACGCTTCGACGCATCCGCCGCCGGTTGCTGCTGGTGCGCGCGACCGAGGCGGGCCTGGCGGGCCTCGCCATCGCCGGGGCCGTGGGCTTGGCCGCCACGCTCGTTCGCATGCTCTGGCCCGGTCTCTACCCGGCGGCGTGGGCCGATCCCGTGTGGCCGATCGCTTGCCTGCCCCTCGGCTTCGTCGTCGGCTTCGGCGTGCGCTTCGTGCAGGGAGCGAGCCTCGAGCAGGCTGCCGCCGGGGCCGATCGTGCGGCTGGCCTCAAAGAGCGGCTGGCCACGGCCCTGGAGATTCTGGAGGCCGACACGACGCGTCCCGCCGGCGTCCTGGACGGGCGTCTTCTGGAGGAGGCTCGGACGGCGGCCGCGGATCTGGCGGCGAGGGACCTGCGGCTCTCGCGGGACTTGGGGCGACGGGCCCGCGCGGCCTTGGCGGTGACGGTGGCCCTGGTGGCCGGGGCGTTCGTGCCGTCGCGGGGTGGGGTGCCGGTCTCGGAGGAGGACGCCCGCCGCGCGGCCGGACTGCTGGAGGAAGCGGCGGACCGATTTACCCTTGCCCCCGACGTCCGGGCCGCCCTCGACCGGGCCGTGGCCGAGATGAGGCGCGGGGCCGCCTGGGAGAGCCGCGTCGACAGGGCGACCGCTGACGTCTATAAGCAGGTGACCGAGGCCGATCGTCGCCGGGCCGCTGCGGAAGACGCGCTCGCGCAGGTGGACGATCCGGCTTTTGAGCGCATCGCGTCCGCCGCAGGCCGGGGGGATGGGCCGGGGGCCCGGGCCGCCGCCGGGGATCTCGCCCGCCGCGTGAAGATGCCGCCCGAGGAAGGCGGGCTGCCGGAAGCTGGACGCCTGCGGCTGGCCGAGGGGCTTAGGGGAGCTGCGTCTCGAGCGAAGAAAGCGGACGTTTCGGACCTCGCCGACCCGCTCTCGGACGCCGCCGAGGCGGTCCGCACGGGACGCGGGGCCGACGAGGCGATGGCGGCCCTGGCCGACGAGGCGACCGAAGCCCTCGCCCCCGTGTCGACCGAGGACCGCGAGGCCGTCCTCGCCTACGTCCGTGGGGCCCGGAGCGAAGCGGGGCTCGTGGCCGAACCCGCCGCTCCGACGCCGGCGACAACCCTCGATGCGTCGCCCGAGGCCGTTACCCCGGTCGCACCCTCGAAAAAGGGTCCGCTGGAAGGGCGGACCGTCGTCGCCGCCCCCGTGCCGCCCGAGGTCCGACCGGAGGACCGGGCCGCCGTCCGCCGCTACTTCGGGGGATGACCACCATGGTCCGTACCGCGCTGTTCCTTATCCTCGCGGCCGGGCCCCTTGCCGCCGGAACCATCGGGCCGGCGACGCCGAAGTCGGCCATTCCCGCCGAGCTCCCGCCCGAGACGCGGACGCTCCTCGAGAAGCTCTGGAGGACGTCCTGGCGTCATTCGCTGAGCGAGGCCCACGACGCGGCGACGGCCCTTCTGGCCGAGCCCACGAAGGTGTGGCCCGCCATCCCGTTTCTCGTGCAGCTCCTCGGTGATGCGGGCGAGTACCATGACATGCCGGACCCCCGCTTCCGCCGCGTCGAGCCGGTTGGCGAGACGGCCGCCCGCATCCTCGCGGGGCTCGGCGACCCCGGCCGCGCGGCCCTTGCGAACACGCTGCGCACGGGCACCGAACGGGCCCGCGAGTGTGCCGCCCACGGGTTCGTACGCTTGAGCGAGGAGGGTATCGAGCCGCTGGCCGCCCTCCTGGCGGACCGTGAGGATCCCCACCGTCTCATCGCCGCCCGGGCCCTTGGCCGCATTCCGTTGCTCGCCGTCGTCCCGCCGCTGGTGGTGGCGCTTAAGGAGGATCCGGACCCGAAAGTCCGTGCGGCCGCGGCCCGATCGCTGGGCGTCGTGGGTGCGAAGGAGGCCTCCGAGGCCCTCCTCGCGGCCGCGACCGACGAGAAGGCCCTCATCGGGCTCCGTGTCGAGGCCGTGCGGTCCTTGGGGTGGATTGGCGTCCCGGAGGCGGTCGAGTCTCTTCTTGAGGTGATCGCGGCCGGGCCGCCGGGGCTTCGGCCCGAGGCCATCGATGCCCTCGGCGGGACCGGCGACCCGCGGGTCGTGGAGCGGCTCCTCGCGCTGCGGGAGGCCCGGGACCCCTCGCCCGGCGCGCCCATCGTCCGGGCCCTGGCGCGGCTTCGCGACCCGCGCGGGGCGGAGGTGCTCCTCCGGGCCCTCGAGTCCGGCGGGTCTTACCAGGAGGTGCGACGGGTGATGGAGGCCCTAGCGGCGATGGGCGAGGTCCGGGCCGTCGGGCCGCTCGTGGCCCTCGGGGTTGACCCTTGCCGCGTCGTCTTCGGCATCCGCGAGGAGGTCGGCGGGTACGCACGCGTGCGGCGGGAGGTTCTGGAGGCCCTGGACCGCATCGGCCCGAAGGCGATCGAACCGCTCGAATCCCTGGCCGAATCGGGCTCGGAGGACGAGCAGGTCTTCGCACGCGAGGCGCTGGAGCGAATCCGGGGCGGGAAGCGTGAATAGTTGGCGCCCGACGCGCGGCGTGCTATGATCGCCGCGTTCCTTGTGTGAGGTTAGACCATGCCCAGACGCGCCCTCGTCGTTGCCCTTGTCCTCTCGTTCGCCGTCGCCGCCGCGGCCCAGCCGACCGTCCCGAACGACACGATCCCGGCCGACGCGCCGCCCGACGTGCAGGCCCTCCTTACGAATCTCTACTCGCCCGACCCGTTGACGCGGCGGCTGGCCGTGCGGCTGCTGGGGAGCCTCGGCGAGGCCGCGGACCCGGCGGTCCCGTTCCTCGTCGGCCTCTTCGGAACGCCCGAGTCTCGCCTGGCCCGCTCGGCGCTCGTCGAGATCGGCTCGCCCGCCGTCGAGCTGCTCATCGTGAAGACCAAGGCCGAGGATCCCGAGATGCGCATCTGGGCCGGCACGGCCCTCGGGGGCATCAAGGATGCGCGGGCCGTTCAGCCGCTCCTTGAGCTCATGGCCGACCCGAACCTTCGCGTCCGCCACGCTGGCGCCGAGGCGCTGGGCCGCCTGGAGGATCCGCAGGCCGTCGACGCCCTCGTAACCATGGTCCGGGGGCCCGCGGCGTGGGACAAGTGGGCCGGGGCGGTGGCCCTCGGCGACCTGCGAGCCGCGAAGGCAGTGGAGCCCCTCTCGGAGATGCTCAAGGCCCGGGAGGCGGGCGTGCGGACGACGGCGGCCATGGCCCTCGGCCTGGTGGGAAGCGACCGCGTCGTCGCGCCGCTCGAGGAGGCCCTGAGCGATGTCAGCCCCGCCGTGCGGATCGGAGCTGTGCTGGCGTTGGCGCAGATGGATGACCCCGCCGCCGTGTCGGCACTGATGGCGGCCCTCGAAAGCGAGGATCGCGAGGTCCGCCTGGCCGCCGTCACGGGCCTCGGCCGAAGTGGCGATCCGCGGGCCGTCGAGCCGATCATCGTCCGCCTGGCCTCGGATGACTTGGCCCTCCGGCTCCGCGCTGTCGACGCCCTGGGCCGCCTCGGCGACGTCCGGGCTGTTGAGGCCCTCATCGACCTCCTCTCGGCCGAGGACGTGACCCTCCGCCGCCGCGCGGCCGCGGCGCTCGCCCAGATTGCCGACCGCGACTTCGGGACCGATGCGATGGCTTGGCGGCAGTGGCTGGCCAGCCGCCCGGCCGAGTGAGCGCAATCCCCTCCCATCTCGAAAACGGTTGACTTTGGCCCTCCGGCGGTCTACTTTATGCGGCTTCGGTGGGGCGGTGGCCATGCGCGTACGGACCAAGATCTGCGGCAT
This sequence comes from uncultured Anaerolineales bacterium, assembly GCA_964461715.1. Classification (GTDB taxonomy): domain Bacteria; phylum Planctomycetota; class Phycisphaerae; order FEN-1346; family FEN-1346; genus CAYWVR01. The sequence goes on along the minus strand of CAYWVR010000048.1, from coordinate 9,495 downwards.
CACGCGGCCTGAGTACGGGCATGCGGCGGCCGCGGCCGGGGCCGATGCCATCGGCCTCGTGTTTGCCGAGAGCCCCCGACGGGTGACGGTTGAGGCCGCTGCCGAGATCGTCCGGGCCCTGCCGCCCTGGGTGGCCCCGGTGGGCGTCTTTGTGGACGAGGATCCCGGCCGCATCCGCGAGATCGCGGCCGAGGCGGGCCTTGGGGCCGTCCAGCTCCACGGCGACGAGCCGGCCGGCGCCCTGGCGGAGCTCGGCCCCGCGAAGGTTCTGAAGGCCTTCCGTGTGGCGACGCCGTCAGACGTCCGGGCCGCCCTCGGCTGGCGGGACCGGGCGACGGCCCTCGGCGTCCGGCTGCCGGACGCCTACCTTGTGGACGCCCGCGTCGAGGGCGGACCGAAGGGCGGGACGGGCCGGGCGGTGGACTGGACCTTGGCCCGGGAGATGATCGAAGGGGGGCTGGCGCCGCTTATCCTCTCGGGCGGTCTGGGACCCGAGAACGTGGAGGAGGCGATCGGGGCGGTCCGACCGTGGGGCGTGGACGCCTCCAGCCGTCTCGAATCCTCCCCCGGCGAGAAGGACCCCGAACGCGTGCGGGCCTTCCTGGCCGCCGCCATGCGTGTACGTGACTCAGCCGGGCCGAGTTAGCCGCGGCGCTCGCGCCGCGCGTGCCGTCCGGGTTGCCCCGGGCCTGGGGTGCCCGGCAAACGAAAGGAATTCACGATGGAGCGAACCATGGGCTATGACGTCAAGGACCCGGGGCTGGCCGAGGCCGGCCGCAAGCGGATCGAGTGGGCCGACACGAACATGCCGGTCCTCGCGGTGATCCGCGAGCGTTTCACCAAGGAGAAGCCCTTCGACGGCCTCCGCATGAGCGCCTGCCTCCACGTCACCACCGAGACGGCCAACCTCTGCCGCACCCTCAAGGCGGGCGGGGCGGACCTGGTGCTGTGCGCCTCGAATCCGCTCTCGACCCAGGACGACGTGGCCGCGGCCCTCGTCCAGGAGTACGGCGTGCCCACCTACGCCATCAAGGGCGAGGACCACGACACCTACTACGCCCACCTCAAGGCCGCCTGCGACCATAGGCCCAACATTACCATGGACGACGGGTGCGACCTGGTCTTCCGCCTGACGAACGATTACCCGGAGGACGCGGCGAACGTCATCGGCTCGATGGAGGAGACGACCACCGGCGTCATCCGCCTGCGGGCCATGCAGACGAAGGGCCAGCTCAAGTTCCCCGTCGTCGCCGTCAACGACGCCGACTGCAAGCACTTCTTCGACAACCGCTACGGCACGGGCCAGAGCACCCTGGACGGCATCATCCGGGCCACCGACATCCTCGTCGCGGGCAAGAGGGTCGTTGTGGCGGGGTACGGCTGGTGCGGACGCGGCACGGCGATGCGGGCCGAGGGCCTGGGCGCCAACGTCATCGTCACCGAGGTCGACCCCCTGAAGGCCATCGAGGCCACTCTCGACGGATTCGCCGTCATGCCCATGGCCAAGGCCGCCCGCATCGGCGACCTCTTTGTCACCGTCACCGGCAACCTGAACGTCCTCCGCCGTGAGCATTTCGAGGTGATGAAGGACGGGGCCATCGTCTGTAACTCGGGCCATTTCAACGTCGAGATCGACATTCCCGCCCTCGGCGAGATGGCCGCCGAGATCCAGAAGGAGGTCCGCAACTTCGTCGACGCTTACCGGATGCCCGACGGCCGGACCGTCTTCCTTCTGGCCGATGGGCGGCTCGTAAACCTGGCCGCCGCCGAGGGGCACCCCGCTTCGGTCATGGACATGAGCTTCGCTGTCCAGGCCCTGGCCAGCGAATGGGTCGTCCAGAGGCGCGACGACTTGGAGATCCGCGTCCACGAGGTCCCACGCGAGGTCGACGAGTGGGTGGCCGCCCTCAAGCTGGAGACGATGGGCATCGCCATCGACGAGCTGACCCCCGAGCAGGTCGAGTATCTGGCCTCCAGCGAGATGGGAACGTGAGCGAATGGCGACGGTCCGGCCTTTCCGTGCCCTGCGCTACAATACCCGGGATCCCCTCTCGGTGGCCTTGGTCACGGCCCCGCCGTACGATTGCATCGCGCCCGCCGAGCGCGACGAGCTCTACCGGACCCACCCCCACAACATCGTTCGCCTGACCCTCACCCGCGACGAACCCGGCGATGGCGATCGGGCCGACAAGTACGCCCGGGCGGCCGATTTGCTGGAGAAGTGGGCGAACGGGGGCATCCTGAGCCGCGACGACGAGCCCGCCCTCTACGTCTACCAGCAGGCCTTCGAGCTCGAGGGACAGCAGTGCCTCCGGGAGGGCTTCTTGGCCCGCGTCGGCCTCGAGCCCCTCGGCGAGGGCGACGTCTACCCCCACGAGGAGACCATGCCGGGCCCCAAGGAGGATCGTCTCCGCCTCCTGCGGGCCACCCGGGCCAACCTCGAGCCCATCTTCGGCCTCTTCCCGGACGCCGATCACGCCGTCGCCGAGCGGCTGCACGAGGCGGGCCTCGGCGAGCCCGTCGTCCAGACGGTCGACGGGGAGGGCGTCATCCACCGCCTCTTCGCCGTCACCGACGACGTGGTCCTCCACCGCGTGGCCGAAACGATGGCCCCGAAGCCCCTCTACATTGCCGACGGGCACCATCGCTACGAGACGGCCCTCGCGTACCGCCACGAGCTTCGGGCCGCCGGCGAGGCGATCGAGGACGACCACCCGGCGAACTCGATCCTCATGATGTGCGTCTCGATGCACGACCCGGGCTTGGCGGTCCTGCCGACGCACCGGGTCATCGAGGGCCTTTCAGACTTGACCGCCGATGCCCTCCGCGAGGCCACGCAGGCCCATTTCGCGTGGACTGAGTACACCGGGGCCGAGGCCACCAGCCCCCGCATGCGCGACCATCTGGCCAAGGCCGGCGGCCACGCCTTCGGCCTCTGGACCCGCGACACGAGCGCGGCGTTCGTGCTGGAACTGAAGGACAAGAAGGTTATGGATCGCCTCGCCTCGGACCACTCGAAGGCGTGGCGGCGGCTCGACCCGGCGATCCTCAGCCGTGTCGTCATCGAGCACGATCTTCCGGAGGCCGTTAAAGACGCTTCCCGCATGGGCTTACGGTACGTGCACCTCGCGCAGCAGGCCTTCGACGCCGTGCATGAGGAGGGGGCCGACGCGGCTTTCCTGCTCCGTCCCTTGCCGGTTTGGAGTCTGGAGGCCGTCGCCGCCGAAGGCGAGCGCATGCCCCCCAAGTCCACCTACTTCTACCCCAAGATCCTCTCGGGGCTGGTCATCAACCCGCTCTCGGACTGACCCGCTGTCCCCGCACGCTTCCCTGCGGGTCCTCCCGTAGCGGCACGAGGCTCGTGCCCTCAAGTTTCTGGTCCGCCTCGAAACCCAGCAGCTCCTGGAGCGTGGAGAAGAGACCGGGCTGCTCGACCAAGGCATCGCAGGTCCGTCCGTTGCCGGGAGACGTGGAAGCGCGACGACGCTCGGAGGCCGCCGGCGCCTACTGGTGGACCTCCGAGAGCCGCATGGGCTTGTCCGGGTCGCCGATGCAGTAGACGTCGGTGTAGCTGCGGTGGAAGATCCGGTTGCCGCTGAAGAACGGTTGGGCGCCCTGGTTGAAGTAGTCGTTCTTGTGGTAAACGCGCGTTCCCAGACGATTCAGGGCCGTCTTCTCGAGCGTCCGGCCGTCCGGCCCGAGGTCCACGACCACGCATGTCCCGTCGTCGTCCATGCCGAAAAGGTGCCGGCCGGCGAGGGCCGTCAAGTGCGTCGCCGCGCGCACGCCCCGGCCCAGGCCGACCGAGGCAATGGCCTCGCCCGTCATCAGGTCCCGGGCCGCCACCTCGGAGCGGCGCTGATAGCCGTAGAGGACGCCGTCGCGGGCGGTCATGCGGCACATGTCCTCGTCTTCGTCGATCCAGAGGGTCTCGGCGACGACCTTGTCCTCGCTCTCGGCCTTCAGGCGGAACGCCACGAGGGCTTTCGGCCACGTCTGCGGCAGGCCGCCCCCGCCGTCGCTGGCCCCGTTCTCGATGACCAGCACGTCGCCCTGGACGGCCCAGGGGCGGGCGTTGCCCTGGCAGCCGATCTCGGCCGCCAGCACCTTCCCGTCGCGAACCCGCAGGACCTGGCCCGTGGGGCACCAGAGGACGTCCAGGCGGTTCGTCGCGTCGCCCGGGACGGGGAGCCGGTGCAGGGTGGGGGTGGCCGTGGTGTAGCTCTTGCCGCCCTTGGCGGGGGTCTGCCAGAGGATCTCGCCGGTGGCCTTATCGACGGCCATCCAGCAGGCGCCGCCGCCCTTGCCCTCGCCCTCGATCATCTGGCCGGCCATGATGAGCCGGTCGCCCACGAGGATGGGCGAGGTGAGGGAGGCGTGGCGGTCCTGGTAATACCCGTACCACCGCTTCCAGACCACGTTTCCGTCGAAATCCAGGCAGAAAGCGTCGCCGTAAGACGTGTTGACGTAGAGGTGCTCGCCGTCGGAGACGGGCGTCTGGAAGGCCTGCTCGATAAACGACGCCTGGCCGAAGAAGTCGTTGTAGGCGTAGCCGTAGCCGCGCAGGAGCTTCGTCCGTGCCATGGCTTCCTTCAGGTACTTCTTCTTGATGTCCCAGAACATGCACTGGACGTAGCCGCCGGCGTCCCATTCCTTCTCCGCCCGCTGCTTCTCGAGCGTCTCCGGCACGGGCACGCCCAGGGCCCGGTACTCGACGGCGGCCTTCGCGTAGAGTGCGGCATGCTCCTCAGGGGGTGGCGGGTCCTTCTTCGTCCGCTGCCAGCAGGCCTTGTACCACCGGAGATGGGCCCCCAGCACGTCGAAATAGAACTTCCGCTCCTCGGCGAGGGCGTCGCGGACCGTCTCCTGTTCCTCGGTCGGAAGGCAGTCGATGTGATGCAAGTCCTTGCTCCACAGAATCTTGCCGTCCGCCGGATCGAGGCACGTCATCTTGATGCCCAGGAAGTCCGGCATGGCCTTTCCGGCGAACCCGATGCCGCCCGGATCCGAGAGCAGGAAGAGCCGCCCTCCCGCCACGATCATGCCGCCGTTACAGTACATGGGAAGGGGCGTCTTCCACACGATGTTGTGAGGGTTGGCCTTCTCGGGCACCAGCTCCTTCTTGCGGCCCTCGCCCACCTTTTTGAAGTCCCACTCGTTCCACGTGGTGACGGGATCGACGTCCTCGGGGAAGACCCCCGTCCCGTCGCCGCGAAAGCCGATAAACGGGTCCGGATCGGCCGCCAGGGCTGGAGTCTGAAGCGCTACGGCGGCCAGCAGAATCGCCAAAACGATGCCGCGGTTCATGCGATATCTCCTTCGGGACGAATCTTCTTTGGCGGGCGGGCCGCACGGCGACCTCGCCCTGTTCGGACGGATTTCAGGGGCTACTTGGCCCCGAGGTCGTAACAGCGGAGGGCCTCTCCCTCGTTGACGACCAGCCGGTCGCCCACCAGGGCACACGAGGAGCAGCCGACGGCGTCGATCTTCGCCTCGCCCAGCTCGGCGCCCGTCTCGGCGTCGAGCATGTGGAGGGTGCGTTTGGCGCTGACGAGAAGGCGCGGACCGGCCACCACGGGCGAGCCGTGCGTGTCGCCCTTCGGGCCCGTCCAGGCGATCTTGCCCGTCTCCAGGTCCCAGCAGAAGGTCTTCTCCTTGTCCACGGCCCAGACGCGGCGGCCGTCAAAGGCGGGGGTCATGGCCTGATGGGCCCCGCCATCCTGCGGCACGAAGCCCTCGGCCGTGGCGACCTTCTCGGCCCCGTCGGGCCGGAGGCGGTGGACCGTCAGGCCCGAGCCCTCGAACAGGGTGACCATGAGGTCGCCCCGGATGACCGGCGAGGACGGGTCTCTCTGGAGCGTCGTGCCCGCCATGCGCCACGCCTCGCGGCCCGTATCGGCCTCCAGGCACACGATCTCGCGGTTTCCGGCCACCAGGTATGTCTTCCCGGCGTGGTGCCAGACGGCGGGCGAATTGTTCCACGAGGGGACCTCGACCGTCCAGCGGGGCTCGCCGGAGGCGGCATCGTGGGCGGTCAGTTCCTTGCCGATGAGCACTGCCACCACGGCCCCCGCGACGGCTGGCGAGGCGTTCGTGCCGCGCTTACCCAGGTTCCGGGTCCACTTCTGTTCGCCTGTGGCGGCATCGAGGCAGGCCAGGACGCCCTGGGCGGTCACGTAATAGAGGTTTCCGCCGGCAAGGCAGGGCGTATTGTGACAATCGCCCTCGCCCTGGACCCGCCAGAGCTCCTTTCCGTCGGCCATGGAGACGCACATGAGGATATCGCGAGACCGCTTCCGCTCCTTGCCGTCCTCGGTGACGCGGACCTCCTCGGCCGTGTGCAGGTAGGCCCGGCCGGCGGCGACGACGGGGCTGGCGTGGGATTTGATCTTGCCCTCGCCAACCGGCGCGGACCACAAGGGATGGGGCTCCTCGGGCAGGGACTCCACCAGGGAGGGGGCATCCTCCGCCACGCCGTCACGCCCCGGACCCCGCCACTCGGGCCAGTCCGCCGCCCCTACCGGTCCCGCCAGGCACGCCACCAGGGCGACCATCACAAGTCCCGCTGTCCGCTTCATGGTCCGTCGCTCCTCATGCCCGTGTGTTCAGGTTAACGTACCGCCTTCCTGTAACCGGCTTCGCGTTCGCGCGGACCGCGCTTTATGCGTCGAGGGAGTGGGAAAGCCGCTTGAAACCGGCCGAAACGGGTGTACAATAGCCGGTCCTTCCTATGGGGCCGTAGCTCAGTTGGGAGAGCGGCTGGTTCGCAATCAGCAGGTCAGGGGTTCGAATCCCCTCGGCTCCACCACGCCGCCCACCGGCGGCGTAGAGCAGGTGAGCAGGAGAAAGGAGAACCGGAGAGGACGGCAAACCCACGGGCGTCAAGTGGCGCCCTCCGGGCGGTTTACGGCTCACCTGCGGTCTCCTGTTCTACTCTCTGCCGTTCATCCGTCCCGAGGGTTGCCACCTCGCCCTTCCTCTTCCGCGAACCCCCGTCCGGGCAAGTGCGGGCAGGTCCGGGCCTACTGGATCGAGATTCTCGCCGAATACTGCAAGGGCTGTGGACCCTGCATTGCCGCGTGCTAACGGGGGCGTGCTGGAGATGAGCGAGAAACTTACCGACATCGGCGTCCGACCCGCCCGGGCGAAGGAGGGCGGCGTGTGCATCGGCTGCTCGCTGTGCTACCAGGCGTGCCGGGACGCGGCGATCGAGATCTACGAGGTCGCCAAGAAAGTGGAAGAGGAGCCCGAGCCGGCCACGTGAGCCCGGACCTGCGATCAGCGCATAGAAGAAGCCCGGGAAGCGCTACCCCGGGCTCCTTTTCTGCGTTGTATGGCCTTGTACGTCAGCGGCGTCGGCGGCGGAGGAGCGTTCCACCGAGGCCAAGGGCCACCAGCGCCAGTGTCGCCGGTTCCGGGGTGATGGCGAGCACCGAATGGGCCACGCCCTCGTTGTCGGTGAGCGTGTCGGTGCCGGTCCAGCCCATGGAGTACGTGCCGGCAGAATCGACCGATTTGTAGCTGGAAGCAATATCGCGATCACCGCTGTTGTTGTTGTTGACCGTCACGGTCTGGCCCGCGTCTGCCGTAAGACCATCAAGGTCATCGGTTGAAATCAGATCGATAATCAAGCCAGCGCCACTGCTGGTCACATTGGTGCTCCAAGACGAGACATCTTCATCACCCTGTGTTGACGTGACAGCGCTGACCTGGTCGGTCGCGGTTACGCCCTGGATGTTGTAGGCCACGATCGCCTTGTTGAAGCCTCCTTCGGCACTCCCGGTAATGGTAGCGTCGCTGACCGCGCCCGGATTCAGGATATAGAAGAACTGAACCTCGAGCCTGGCGTCAACGCTCAACGAGTCGGGAACAGGAGTCATACCCTGAGAGACAAAACCGTCGTCAAACGTCACACCACTAATGGAATCGTTTCCAAAGATCCCGTACCCGACCAGTAGCAGATCCGTGTCGGCGGTCGTGCTGTGTACGACGGTGTTGCTGCCGCCATTGGCGGAAGTGCCTTCTAAGATTACCCCTGCCTGACTGGTTGCTGCCACGAGCAGCACTACCGCGACAACTGCTGCGAATTGCCTCACTTCTCCTCCAAGTAGCCTCTTCATTGCTCATCCTCCTGTTTCGAAAAAACCGAGATTTGCGACTTCTGCCAAGCCCCCCCGGCAGGTTGCGGTGGGTCTGCCGGGTGACGTGTGAGCAAGCTGCCAGCTCGCTCATGGTAAAGATACACCATCCAGGGTTTTTGTCAACACGATGGATCGTCATTGCGGTACAATATATCGTCAGCAGGCCCGAATCTGCCGATAGATACCCCAGAGGAGGTACAAAATGGCCAGGCGGCCCCACATCGTGCTCCGAATCGGCGTCACCACCGACTACCTCCGCGAGATCATCACCGGCGTCGTCGACTACTCCCGGGCCACCGACTGGGTCTACGCCGAGCAGCCGTGGCACCGGCGGCTGACCGGGACACCCCTGCCGGAGGCGTGCGACGGGGTCATCGTCGGGTGGATGAACTACGAGGACCTGCGGCAGGTTCGGGCCCGCGGGATCAAGGCCGTTTGCGTGACGGCGGCCCCGGAGCCCGGGGCGGTGGGGGCCCCGCGTGTCATCCCGGATAACTTCGAGATCGGCCGCCGGGCCGCCCGCTACTTCCTCGACAAAGGGTTCGAGCACCTGGCGTACGTCGGCCAGGGTCGGCTGTACTGGTCGCGGGTACGGTGGGAAGGGTTCGCCGAGACGGCCCGCGAGGGCGGGGCCGAGTGTCGCCGCTTGCCGGCCGGGGCAGACCTTCCCTCACCGGCAACCCGCGAGTGGCTCGCCGGCTTGGCGGCGCCGGTCGGGCTCTTGGGTGGGAACGACGAGGCGGCGTACCATCTGTTGGCGCACTGCCGGGAGCTGGACCTGGCCATTCCCGGCCAGGTGGCCCTGCTGGGCGTCGATAACCAGCCGCTCGTGTGCGATTTTGCCGACCCCCGCCTCTCCAGCATCGATCCGCGGCCGAGACGCGTGGGATACGAGGCGGCGGCGCTGCTGGACCGGCTGCTCGAGGGCGAGCCCGAGCCCGAAGGGGACGTCGTGATCGAGCCGGGCGGGGTCATCGAGCGGCAGTCGACCGACATCCTGGCGGTGGCGGAGCCCGAGGTGGCCGAGGCGATCCGCCTGATCCGCGCCCGCGGCTTCGAGGGGCGGACGTTGGAGGATATACTTTCCGACGTGCCCATAAGCCGAAGCACGCTGGAGCGGCGGTTCAAGGAGATCCTGGGCCGCACGCCCGGGGCGGAACTGCGGCGGGTGCGGCTGGAACGGGCCCGCGAGTTTCTGCGCGAGACCAACCTGCCGCTGAAGCGCATCGCCTACCAGAGCGGGTTCAGGTCGCTCCGGCACTTCTCGGACGCGTTCAACCGGGCCTTCGGCCTTCGCCCGGCGGCGTACCGGGAGCGGGAGTTCGCCGTTCACCTACCGGAGAGAGATCGGGCG
>CAYWVR010000047.1:0-19351 GCA_964461715.1 uncultured Anaerolineales bacterium | reverse complement strand
ATCTCGACGAACACGACGTCCACCCCGCTCTCGACGGCCAGGCGCCGCAGCTTCGCCTTCACCTCGCCCGTGACATGGGGGATCATCTGGACGTCGCGGCCCAGGTACTCGCCCCGCCGCTCGCGCTCGAGCACAGCCCCCAGCACCTGGCCGCTCGTCAGGAAGTTCGCCCGCGTCAGGTCCTGGTCGAGCATCCGCTCGTAGGTGCCCAGGTCCATGTCGCACTCCATCCCGTCATCGAGGACGAAGACCTCGCCATGGCGGTAGGGGTTCAAGGTGCCGGAGTCGACGTTCAAGTACCCTTCGAGCTTGATGGGCGCAACCTTCAGGCCCTTGTCCCGGAGGAGCTTGGCCAGGCTGGAGGCGAAGATGCCCTTACCCAGGCCGCTCATCACCGTGCCGAAGACGATGACGTACTTGGTGCGGCCGACGCGATAGTCCTTGGGCATTGGCGTGTAGAACTCGCTCTCCTCGGTTTTGGCGGCGACTTCGGTGAAGATTTCCTTGGCGGCCATGATGCTCCTTCCGGTCAGGGGGCTTCGCGGGTGCGTCGGACGAACGCCGCGTAGTCCTCCTCGGTGTCGATGCCCCCCGGCCGCACGTGCGTCACGAGGACGCGCATGCGCCGGCCATTCTCCAGCCACCGAAGCTGCTCCAGCTTCTCGCTGACTTCGAGGACCGTGGGGGCCATGGCGGCATAGTCGCGCAGGGCCCCGGCCCGGTAGGCGTAGATGCCCATGTGGAGGAGGCGTGGCACGCGTCGGGCCTCCTCGCCCTCGCGGGAGAAGGGGATGGGCGCCCGCGAGAAATACAGCGCGTCGCCCCGCGCGTCCAGCACCACCTTTACGGCGTTCGGGTTCTCGGCGTCGTCCGGGTGAAGCGGACCCGCCACCGTCGCCGCCTCCACCGATGCGTCGGCCTCCATCGCCAGCACCAGCCGGTCCAGCAGCGACGGGTCCAGCTCCGGCTCGTCGCCCTGGAAGTTGAGGACGATCTCGGCGTCCGGGAACCGCGCGGCCACCTCCGCCACCCGGTTCGTGCCGCACGGGTGGTCCGGCCGCGTCCGGGCCACCTTCCCGCCAAAGGCGCGGACGGCGGCGGCGATGCGGTCGTCGTCGGTGGCCACGACGACGTGGTCGACCCGCCGCGCCCCCCGGGCGGCCTCGTAACAGTGCTGGATGAGGGGCTTGCCGGTGTCGGCGGCCAGCGCCTTGCCGGGGAATCGCGTGGACCCATACCGGGCCGGAATCACACAAAGTACACTCATCAAGATTCGCCGGAATCAGGCGTCCGGCCGGGCCGGACCGCGGACCTCATGACGGGAACGCAGGGTAAACGCATGGGGGGCGGGTGTCAAGGAAATCGTGCGGCCAGGCGCTCGCGGGCGGCGCGGAGGGCCTCGTCCCGGGCCCGTCGGCGATCACGCGATGCGCGGACACGGCGGGGCCCATCCCCCAAAAGAATCCGCCCGGGCCGGCCCCGCAAGGCCGATCCCGGGCGGTCATGTACACGGCAAGCCCGAAGTCAACCCTTGGGGGCGGCCTCCTCGCCGGTCTTCTTGAGCTCCTTGATCCGCTCATTCAGGGCCTCCACCTGCTTCTCGAGGTCCTTGATCTTCGCCACAATCTCGGCCCCTCGCGTGTCGCCGGCCACCATGGCGTCGATCTTGGCGTTCAGGGCATCGCGGGCCTCGGCCATGGCCTTGCGCTCGGCCTCGGTGCCCTTGTTGGCCAAGCCGAGATAGGCTTGGCGGGCCTCGTCGTAGAGCTCGCGGGCCTTCTGGACCTCGGGATCCTTGGCGGCGGCGGCGTTGCCCGCCTCGCGGAGCTGGGCATCGAGCTGCTTGAGGGCGGCTTGGCCCTGCTGGATCGTGCCGATGGCTTGGCGATAGCGTTCCATGTGAGGCCCGGCCTGGGGATCGGAGCCGAGGACCTCGGCGAGCCGCTTGTTGTAGGCGACGCGGGCGTCGGCGACGGCCTTCTCGGCCTCGGTGATTTCCTGGTCGACCTCGACGCGGGCTTTGAGGGCCTGCTCGGCCTCCCGGGCGGCGGCAAACTCGGGCAGCGTCCGGACCTTGGCCTCAAGGGCCTGCTTGGCCTCGTCGCGGGCCCGGACGAGGGCGGCGACCTCGGGGTCCTGGAGGGCCTGCTGCAGGGCCTGCTGGGCGGCCTGCTGCTGCTGCGTGACCTGGCGCATGTCGACGGAGTCGGCATAGCGGCGGCGGTAGTTCTCGAGGATGAACTCCCCGAGACGCCGGTTGAGGTCGGCCTGGGACACCTGGGCCCGGACCTCGCGGATCCGCTCGGCGATCTGCCGGGCGGTCGGGTCCGCGCCGACGACCTTGCCCTGCGCCTGCCGCCACGCCGTCTCGGCCTCCTGAGCCTGCTTCATGGCCTGGGCGACGGCCTCGTCGGCGGCGAGCTTGGCCTCCAAGGCGGCCTTGGTGGTCTCGAGATCCTCGCGGAGCTTGGCGACCTCCTCCTTGCGGGCCACCTCGTTCTTCAAATCGCGCAGCTCACGGCGCAGCTCGCGCAGCTCGCCGCGCTCGAGCGCTTGCTTCTTGGCTTCCAGATCGGCCACGGTGTCCTCGGCGGCGGCACACGTGCCGGCCAGCGCGCCGGCCAGAAGCAGGACGACGCCCGTCATGGATGTGATACGGTTCATGCTTCCTCTCCGAATAGGTCTCGTGACGTGATCGCGCCCCGGGACGTGACCGGCCGGGGCCGCTCTCTCACCCGCGGGGCCGTCCCGTCGACGGCCGCCGCACATGCGTCGCATTGTAGGAAACCCGCCCCGCCTCGGCAAGGGCCCGTCCTTGCGTGGCGCCGTGCGGAGACAGGGGTTCCACCGCGTCTTGGACGACCCGAGGCCCTGCCCCATTCACCCGCGAACACCTAGAACGCGCCCCACGACTGGTCGCCCGGAAGATACCAGCTCGGGCAGAGATACCGGAAGACGCGGGCCACGGTCCTGAGGCGGCCTCGCTCGGCCTCGCCGTCGGCGGCCTCGGTCTCGAGGTCGCGGGCGAAGACCTCCGCGAAGTAGGCGTGGGCGTGGGCCTTCCGCTCGTCGTCGGAATCGTAGAGGGCCCGGATCGTCGAGAGCTCGCCCGCGTCGAGCCAGATGCCCCCGCACCCGCCGCACTCGTCCAGCTCCACCTGCCGCCTCGGGCTGAAAAAGTGTCGCATCATCACCACGTCCGGGCACTTCGGGCAGGGCCGCGCCGCGCCGAGGTCGACGCGGGCGTTCGGGTCGCGGGGGACGTCGAGGAGGGCCTCGCCGGCGGCCTCGTCCTTCTCGTCGACCTTCCGCAGCTCAAGCTGGTCGAACCAGATCCCGCCGCACCCCCCCTTGCAGACGTCGACCGCCACGTCGCCGACCGTCCGCACCACCAGCCCCTTGCCGCACGCCGGACACTTCATGCGCGGTGCTCCTTGCCCGAATCCCGTGGATACATCGGCCATGCGGCCTCGGATTTCCAGTCGAAGTGAGGGCGGCTAACCTCGAGCCGCCCGTAGATGCTTCGCCTGAATCTCCATGAGCCGGTCGCCGTCCTCGAGGGCGCCGCCGTGGTAGTAGTAGGCGACGTGGTCGGTGCCGCAGGAGAGCACCTCCGGCAGGTTCCGGTCGACGGCCTCATAGGCAACGGCGGGGATGTTTTGGGTCTCGATAAGAACGAAGCTCCGCTTGCCGGCGGCGCGTGCGGCGGCGTTCCAGCGGCGAAGCTCCGGCACGAGCACCTTCGGCCTCTGCTGCGCGCCGTGGATCGCCCGGTCCTCCGCCCGCGACCACGGCAGGCCGTCACAGCCGAACGCGTCGAGGGTCTCGATCCGCGCGCACCGCTCGAGGGGGTACCCCGTGAACCATTCGTAAAGGAACATCGCCACGCGCAGGTCTTCCCGGCGGGCCTTCGCGTACGCCGAGGCCGTGTCGAAGAACGCCGCCACCGCATCCACGTGCCAATCGTCGCCGGCATCGGGGGGCATCGTGTCGCGGGCCGCGAGGGAAAAATCGGGATGGCAGAGGGGCTTCGGCTCGTCCCAGATGAGGCCCGCCACGGGGTATTCGAGGACGCGGTCGATCGCCCGGTGGAAGAACTCGAGCGTCGCGGGATGATGGACACTCGACATCGGCCCCCACGGGCCACGAATGTTCGGCGTCCCGTCCTCGTGGAGCATCCATGTATCGGGATGGGAGGCCGTGAAGAGGCTGGGCCCCTGCGGCCACCCGGCCACGAGGCCGCCCCAGCGGCTCGGGACGGCCCAGACCGCCAGGCCCGCCCGCTCCGCCTCGCCGAAGTACAGGTCCCACTTCGCGCGATCCGCGAGGTCCTGCTCGTACATCGAGATCGAGACGGCGTCGGTCCCGAGGTCGGCCATCCATCGGAAATCCTCGCGGACGTGGCGGCGGACGATGGAGAAAGTGCTGCCGTTCAGGTAGTAGGCGTTCAGATACACGATGTCTCCCGGCTGCGGGTGCTACCCCCAAGGCTGCCGGGGCCGGGTCCCCGCGTCCCCGGGCCCCGAGGATACCGCGAAGATACCAGATTTGCCGCACGTGGGCCATGCCGTGTCGGATGCACCGCATGGACCCGTCGGCCCGGGTCCGGGTGCGGGGCGTCGCGGGTCCGGCGCGTGCCGATCATCGCGTCCCCGGTTGCTTCGCCGGCACGGCGCCGGGACCCGGGCGCGCCGCCGCCGGCGCCCAAGGCGGCGGGGGACAATGCGGAGGGGACCTTGCCCCGGCCCGCCCCGCCCCTTTACGATACGCAGCGGGACCTCTGGCAGGAGATATCCGATGCGCACGCGTTCCGTCATGCTCACGCTCGTCGCGGCCCTCGCGGTCGCCCTGGTGGCCGGTTGCGAAGAGGAGGCCAAGCGCAGCCCGAAGGCGATGGAGGCCGCTGCCGCCAGCGGGTCGCCGATGCTCGGCCGGCCCGCCCCCGCGTTCACGCTGCCCGACCAGAACGACCAGCCCGTCAGCCTGACGGACCTCCGGGGCCGGTGGGTGGTCCTCTACTTCTATCCGAAGGACGACACGCCCGGCTGCACGTGCCAGGCCACGGAGTTCACGGCCCTGCTGACGCACTTCCGCGGCATGAACGCGGAGGTGTACGGCGTCAGCGAGGACCCGCCCTGGAGCCACCAGGCCTTCATCAAGGCCTACGACCTGAAGCTCGACCTCCTCTCCGATCCCGACCACGAGGTCATGCGGAAGTACGGGGCGTGGGTCGAGTCGCAGATGGGCGGCAAGGCGTGGGCCCGGACGATCCGCACGACCTACATCATCGACCCGAAGGGCGTCATCCGGTACCACATGCCGGAGGTCATCCCGCAGGGCCACGCCGAGCGGGTCCGCGAGAAGCTGGCGGAGCTTCAGGGCCAGGCGTAACGCCCTCTTGGGTGGCATGGCCACGCTGGACCGCGTGGCCATGCGCCGGGTCACGGCCGGCGCTGCCGGTCGGCAACGGTCCGTTTGTTGGCTTTCCAGGCCACATTACAGCCCATCGATGACCGTGAGCGACCGTCGCGCAAGAAGCGAGAGCTTGACCGTCGTCATCCCGTGGATGCCCGTGTGCAGCGTGTCTTGGATCGGGGCGGTCCACTTCTCGGGCAGCGCCTCGGCCCCGCGCGCCAGGCCCACGATCGACCCCACGGTCGCCCCGTTGCAGTCCGTGTCGAACGCGCAGGTGACGGCCCGCGCGACGCTCGTCTCGAAGTCCATATCGCCCCACAGCAGGCCCACCGCGACGATGGCGGCATTGGGGATGGTGTGGCACCAGTCGTGGCGGTCGGCCTCGTTCCAGCGGGTGTGGACCCGGTCGAGGGCCCGCTCGAAGGTCCACCCGTCGGCCTTCCAGGCGAGGACGCGGTGGATCGCCTCAGCGAGGCGCGACTTCTCCGGCACCTGCGCCAGGCCCGCCCGCACGATCCTCTCCGGGTCGTCGGTCGTCCACGCCGCCGCCAGCATCGCCGCCACCCACATCGCCCCGTAGAGGCCGTTGGCGACGTGGCTGACGGCCGCGTCGCGCCAGGCCCACTCGGCCGCCCGCTCGGGGTCGCCGGGGGCGGCCCAGCCGTAGAAATCGGCCCGAATCTGGGCCCCGATCCACTCGCGGTACGGGTTACACCAGGTGGCGCTGGAGAAGTCGCCGTCGACCCTCCCCTGCCGGTCGGGCGGCCCGATCATCATCACCAGGTTCCGGTAGGCGGCCCGCTCGGCCGTGCACACGTGGAAGAACGGAATCCGCCGCAGCCAGAACCGCGCGACGTCGGCCGGCTCGAAGTCCGCGCCGCGGGATTCGAGAATCGCCAGACCTGCGGCCGTGTAGTTCGTGTCGTCGTCCTCGGGCATCGAATCGATGTTCGGGAGAACGGCGGGACTCTCGGCCTTGTACCAGTTCTCCGCCTCGGCCACCTCCGCGTCGACCTCGGCGGCCCAGTAATGGTCGAGGGGCCAGCGGCCCTGGGCCTTGAGAATCCGCTCCATGCTCGCGCGGCGGCGGCCCTCGACAGGCTTGCCGGCCAGGCATCCGCCGCATCGCCCGAGCCACGCCCCGTACAGCCGGTCTCGCCGCTCGGCCTTCGAGAGCGACGGCGGGGCCACCGCCGGGCCCTCCTCAGGACGGGCCTTGCGGATGCCCGCCAGGTGGCTCGGCTCGGTGTACGGATAGTCGTCCCGCAAAGGGGCCTCCTGGATCCGCTCCAGAAGCTCCATGGCCCCGGGCTGGCATCCAAGGTCGTCGTCGCGGTGGTCCTCGATGAGTGCGTCGAGCTCGCCGTCGAGGCCCTCGAGGTCGCGGCCCTCCTCGGCGGCTTGGCGCCGCTCGAAGTCGAGGTCCGACCGCTTCAGGATCATCCAAGGGTCGCCGGTCCACGGGGCGGGCATGGGGGCCTCCTTCGCGCGCGAGCGCCGCGGGTCATGTGCCGGGGCTCACCGTAGCCGGAAAACGGGGAACGTGCAAACGCTTTCGGCGCGCGGGCCGCCCGGGCACGGACAACGGATAGAGGACGGGCACGGCCCGGCATCAGGGTCGCCTCAGCCCGCGGGACGGGTCAGGCCGCGGGCTGATTCAGGTGGTCGAGGGCGGCATCGATGCAGGCGGAGACGTGGGCGGCGAGCGCCCCGTAGGCGGGGTCGTACTCGCGGATGGCGTCCATCAGCGCCCCGTTGCCCGCTTCGAGCATCTCCAGGGGGTCGTCGCGCGGCGTTCGCCGTGCGTCCACCCGCTCCACCACCAACCCGAGGTACGCCAAGGCGATCTGGTCGACCGCCTGCGTGTCGCCCGACCGGAGGCGGGCCAACAGCCGTCGCTGCTCGGCGCCGCGCGGACGCGCGACCCTCAGGGCTTCCCTTCGATACAGGTCCAATCCGGCCGACACAGCCGCATTGCAGCGGGTCGACATGCGGCACCCTCTTCCTTCCCATGCATCCCGTCCGGAAGCAGAGGCCAAGAGATGATGGATGCGTCCTGCCCCCTTGCTGACCTTTTCAGTGAACCGCGCGCCGCGACCGAAGTCAAGCTTTTTCCCCGGCCCCTTCGGAGCGACACAGGAGGCTACCGCGCTCCGATAAAGGGCGCGCAAGGGATGCGTAAAGAAAGCGTCAAAGGTGGGGGGGCGGTTGGCGCATGGCCACGCGATACGCCGTGGCCATGCCACCCGTCATGGGACCGGTGTATCCAGATCGATCACCTTCGCCCCCGGCGGGACGCGGGGCTCGAAAATCTTCGGGTTCGGGGGCTTGTCGAGGCGGGTCGCGCGAAGCCCGAGAACCAGGTCCACCTCCCCCTCCGGGTCGCCCGTGAACCGGGCCCGGTAAACCGACGGAAGCGCGATGCCGCCGGCGTCCTGCCACGCAAGGACCTCGTTCATGACGATCTGCCGGCCCAGCGCATCGAAAAGGTCGATCCGGCGCGGTCGGTGGGTGGAGGCATCGAGCCAGGTGCGGCGGCGCGGCGTCCACGTGGCGAAATGGAACTCCGTGACCACGTCGTCGCGCGGGTAGGCCCGGACCTCCCACCGCTCGCCCGGCCCGGGACGGATCGGGTGGACGCCCAGCGTCTCCATCAGGGCCGCCGGCGAGACCACCAGGTCCCCCTCCCCCGCCCCGCCGCGCCGGCCCCGCCAGACCGTGTTGACCTGCGGCCGGATCCAGAGCCAGTAGTGCTCCGGGCCGAGGCCGATCTGGAAGACCTCCTGGCCGAGGACCTGGCCGTGCACGAACAGGCGGTCCGGCTTGGCGAGAAAGAGGTGCCCGGCGAGGTCGTGCTTGGCGGGCCGATCCGGCTCGAAGGGGGCCACGAGGGTCAGGTCGGCCCGCGACCAGACGTGCCCGATCGATTCGGCCCACGCGTTGTGGGCGGCGAGGATGACCTCGGGCGAATGGACCGCCTCGCGCCTCGCGCGCTCGATCTCCGGCCCGGCGCACCCGGCGGCGGCCAAGACGGCCAGTGCGACGGAAGCGACGAGCTCAGTCCTCCACGTCGGCGGCCGCATCGGCGTCCTCCCACTCGGGGGGCATGTCGAGGATCTCGCGGAGCCGGTCGGCCACGGCCAGGACCTCGTCCTCCGACAGGCCCGGCGTCCGAACGAGGTGGGTCCGGTCGGTGCCGGGTTCGCGGAGTTCAAGTTCCTCGCCGCCCCCGGCGGTCTTGCGCGACTGGACGAGGCGCAGCCGGCGCTTGCGCATCAGCGCGAGGGCCAGGACGTACCGGAACCGCTGCGCGTCGGCCGTCTCCTCGTCGCCGAGCCGCTCGAAGAGCTGCATGAGCCGGGCAAGGTCCACGAGGCGCGGCCCGCGGCGCTCTTCCTTCGGCTCCGGGACACGGGTCCGCCAGAAGCTGAAGAAGGCCTCGCGCGGTTGCCAGCAGTCGGGGCAGAACTCCTGGCGCGCCAAGGCCTCCTCGCCCTCGGTCTCGACGACCGCGGCGAAGTAGGCGTCGCCGACGCCGAACTCCCGCCCGCAGGCGTCGCACCGGCGGCTCGGCGACTCGATCCTATACTCGCGGTCCAGGGCCATGCGGAAACGTCCCTCCACGGCGGGCTCAGGGCCGGCCGGTCGCTTCGAGGATGCGACGGGTTTCTTCGACGGTCCGCGCGGCGTCCTCGACGCGCTGGTCGGTGCGGCGGCGGACGGCGGCGGCGCGGGCGGCATCGGCCAGACCCGCGGCGTTGACGAGGACGTTGGCCCGGGCCGCCCGGACGGCCCCGAGAGCCAGCTCGGCGGCCACGGCCACGTCGCTTCGAAGGTTCGGGTTCGCTATCTCGGCCAGCCGCCGCGCGCTCGTCACCACCTCGGCCGCGCCCTCCAGCACCGCCTCGACGACGGCAAACGACCGCTCGGTGGCGGCGGCGAGGGCTTCGGCCCGGACGGCCTGCTGCTCGTCGGTCGCGGACGGGAGCCGCTGGGCCCCGCGGACGGCCGTGTAGGCCTCGGCGTCGGCGGCGGCCAGGTCCAGGAGGCGGCTCCGGAGGTCCCGCAGGCGTGCGAGCGTCGCGTCGATCTCCCCGGCCACGTTGGCGAACTTCTCGCGTCCGGCGGTGAAGCCCGCGGCCATCGAGGCCATCGTCGAGGCCAGGGCCGCCGCCACCGCCGCCACACTCCCCCCGCCCGGCGTCGGCGTCGCTGCCGCCGCGTCGTCCAGGTATCGGCTCAGGCGTTCGTGACGGTAGTCAGGCATGATGGCCGTCCACCTCTTTGCGCAGTGGGTCAAAGATCACCGCGCCCACTCCGGCGCCCCGTCGTCAGTCGACGTAAAAGGCGTACAGGCCGCTCTCCTCGCCGCCCCAGGTCTCCTCGAGCGTCAACCGGACGGCCTCGATGGTCCGGCCGACAGGAAGGCGGACCAGGCGGCGTCGGTTGCCGGCGACGGACGCGGCCTCGCGCCACCTCCCGCCCTCGCGGACCTCCCATCGAAGCCGCTTCGGAAGCTCGGCCGGCGGGGTGCGGAGCGGCCGCCTGTCGTACCCGTGGTAGCTCATGATGACATCCTTGTCGAGACCCGAATCGACGATGGCCGTCGCCTCCTCGACGCGGGCCGGCGCGGCGAGTTCGAGCGTCACGGCGTCGCCGCCTCGGCACGGCCACGCGTGCGCCTCTTCGCCCACCGGCCGATTCACCCCGTCGCGAAGCGGCTCCGGGTCGCCGCGCGTCGCCGAGAGCGTCGCGCCGGTCGTCATCTCGGAGAACGTCTGCGGGACGCCCGGCAGGTACGCATCGTCGCGGAGAAGCCGTTGCTGGAGGGCCTCGGGTCGCGCGGCGAAGTCGACCGGGCGGCCGCCCTCGGCGGCGGCCAGGGCGGCGGCGGTGCCGGCGGCCTGGCCCATCGAGCACCCCGTGCCCATGACGCGCATCGAGCTCATGGCCATGTGGCTGGCCCCCGCGCACCGGCCGGCGCACATCAGGTTCTCGATGTCCCGGGCGCAGAGCGAGCGGAGCGGGATGCCGTACGGCGAGGGCGTCTTGTGATGGATCGTCGGCGGGGCGTCGTGCTTCGTGCACCAGAACCCCGCCGGGTGGTGGTCGTCCATCGTCCACCCGCCGTAGGCGACGAGGTCGTCGAACCGGCCCTCGGCCTCGACGTCGTTCTGGGTCATGACGTGGACCGCGAGGTACCGTCGGCTCTCGCGCTTGGCGGGGAGGAACTGGACCCACTCCAGGGCCCAGTTCGCCGCGCGCTCCCGGTGCGGACAACGATTCTTGATATGGTCCCACACTCCGTACAGGATCCGCAGCAGCTCGTGCCGCAGGCCCTCCGCGTCGTGGATCGAATCCGCCTCGCCGCCCAGCTCGACCCACCAGTAGCCCATCTCGAGGTGCCGGTGGCCGCGACCGGCGTGCGGCAGGTCCTCGCACCGCTCGAAGGTGTAGGCCCACGGGAGCGGCTCGAAGGGCTGGGCCGTCTCGTGCGGCCGCGCCTGGAAGAGGCAGCTCATGCCCATGGTCTTGGCGTCCGCCTCGGGCGGGGCGAGAGATTCGCCGTACTCGTCGCGTCCCTCGCGGCCGATGCGAAAGCCGGCGCCCGAGAGCGGCGCGAGGATCCCGTCGCCGGAGGCGTCGATGAACTGGGCGGCCTCGACCGTGTGGGCGGTCTCGGTCGTAAGCTGCCAACCCGTGACACTCGCGAGGCGCCGGCCCTCGCTCTCGGCCGCGTGGACGGTCGTATTAAGGAGCACCTCGAGGCGCTCCTCCGCCATGGTCTTCTCGTAGAGGATCGTATCCCAGACGGAGAAGCTCCGCTGGGGATTGCGGGCGAGGTTCTCGAGCCGCACTTCCTCCAGGATGCCCGTCTCCCGCAGGTTGGGCCGGTGGTTGTGGCGGTCGGCGCCCTGGACGTGGACGCGGCACTCGCTGGAGGCGTTGCCGCCGAAGACGGGCCGGTCCTGGACGATGACGGTTCGGGCGCCGGTGCGGGCGGCGGCAAGGGCGGCCGTGAGCCCGGCCATCCCGCCCCCGACGACGCAGACGTCGGCTTGGTGCGCAGCGGTCTTCATGGGGCCCCTTTGTAGCCGCCGGGCGGTCCGAAATCAACGCCGAAGAATAAGGACCGATTTGCCCTCCGCGCGTCTTTCCTGTGTAGTAAGGACAAGCCGGGGGATCCGGCTGGCGAGCGATTTCGGCTTGAAAGAGGGGCAAGGGGTCCCACCCATGCGGTAGGTCAGCGCCGCGGGTGCCGTTGCGCTCATCATCCTGGGCGCCGCACCCGCTGTCCGGGCGTACGTCCTCACGATTCATGAGGACGAGTTGGGGGCCTGGATCGAAACCTACGCATTCAGTAGCCACAATCCCGGCGGCGGGACGATCTGGAACGAGGACGGCGGGGTCGAGAACCGCTGGGACTGGGGCTACTACGATTGGGGCCAGGGCATCTCCGCGCCCGACGCCGACATCACCGGGCCGTGTATGCGGCCGGGTCGTCGGCCCGGCTGGCGACAGGCGGGTCCTCGGGGCTGGTCACGATGCGCACCCGGGCCGACACTTTCGCCTACATCACCGGCCTCGGTACCGGCCGCCACTTCGCCATCGACGCGTTCGGCGAGACGGACCTGCGGGGCACGTTCACCGTCACGGCCGCGCGGCGGCGCTGACCCGCCCGCATCCGCCCTCTTCCCCCTCACCTGACGCAAATCCTTTGCGCGTTTTAGCGAAAACGGCTCCCGGAGCGGTTTTTTTCGCCGCTCGGGGTCACTTCTTCGGCTTGAGCGTCTCGGCGGCGGCTGGGTCGCTGGTCAGGATGGCGATGACGGGACGGCCGAGGTACCGCTCGGCGACGCGGTGGACGTCGTCGGGGGTGACGGCGCGCACCAGGTCGATCTCGCGGCGGGCGAAGGCGTAGCCGAGGCAGAGGCACTCGTTCAGCGCGGCCTCGAAGGCCCACCCGGCGATCGTCTCGCGGCCGAGGGCCTCGGCGGTAATGATCGTCGCGCGGGCGGGGGCGAGCTGGTCGGCCGTCCACTGCTCGGTCCGGGCCCGGGCCATCTTTTCCTCGATCACGCTTACGACCTCGGGCACCTTTTCGGCCTGGCACATCGCGTAGGCGGCGAAGTATCCCGGCCTCAGGCCCGCCATCGCGTACGCGTGGACCACGTACACCAGGCCCCGCCCCCGCAGCTCCTCGTGCAGCCACCCGCCCGGCATCCGGTACCCGGAGACGAGCGTGTCGAGCACCTTCATCGGGATGCGGGCGTCGACGTTATGGAGGTCGAACCCGGGATACGCGACGAAGACGACGGCCCCCGGCTTCTCGGTCGCTTGGACGTGGACCTCGCGGGCCTCCACCTTCCGCGGGGCCGCCTCCGGGGGGACGGCCGGCGTGAACGCCTTCGGCAACTTCGCGAACGCCTTCTCGGCGGCCGTCGCCACGGCCTCCGGATCGATCCCGCCGAAGACCGCGACGACAAGGTTCTCGCCCGTGACGATCCTGGTGTGCCATGCCTCCAGGGCCGCCCGGTCCAGGTCGCGGACCACCTCGGCCCGCCCCTGGACGGGGAAGCGGTACGGGGAGTCGGTGAAGTAGACCTCATGGAAGAATCGCTGGGCCTCGCCCCGGGGGGTGTCGTCGAGCTGGTCGATCTCGACGAGCATCCGGGCCCGGACGCGTTCGATCTCTTCGTCGGGCAGGCTCGGGGCGACGAGCGAGCGGGCGGCCAGGTCGAAGACGTCCGCCCAATCGCCCGCGAGGCACCGGGCCGAGAGCATCATCGTGTTGTTGCCCGCCGAGGCGCTCAAGTCGGCCCCGAGGGTGTCGAGGCGGCGCGCGAGGGCCGCGGCGTCCAAGTCGCCGGTGCCCTTCATCAGCAGGTGCGCGAGCATGCGGCTGGCGCCGGCCGTCTCGGCCGATTCGAGCGCGAGGCCCCCCTTCATGCACATCTGGATGCTGACCGAGGGATGGTCCGGCACGGGACACAGGAGGAGGCGCACGCCGCTTGCGAGGCGGCGCATCTCGATCTCGGGCCTCGCGCCCTTCGCCGACGCCGCCTCGGCGGCCCCGGGGGACGCCTTCGGCTCGACGTCCGGCGGATGGATGACGGTCTCGGTCCGGACCTGCGGCCTCAGGTAGTCGCGGGCGACGCGGCGGACCTCGTCGGCGGTCACCTTCTGGATGGCCTCGACATAGGTGTCGGAGAAGTGGGGGTTGCCGACGAGGAGGAAGCTGGTGCCCATGTCGGCGGCGATCGCCTCGGTCTCTTCGAGGCGGTAGACGTGCTCGGCGATCTTCTGCCGCTTGGCCCGGGCCAGCTCCTCTTCGGTGATGCCCTCCTCGGCCACGCGCGCCACGTGCCCCAGGGCCGCCTCCCGGGCCGCCTCGGCCTTCTCGGGGTCGCCGACGAGATAGACGACGAAGCTGCCGCCGTCGTAGCCGGCGGGCGTGTAGCTGTAGCATCCGACGGACTGGACGAGCACGCGTTTCTCGCGCAGGTCCGCCACCAACCGGGACGAGCGTCCCTCGCCCAGGACGAACGCGAGGATGTCGAGCGGGTAGAGGTCCGGGTGCGTCAGGCGCACGGTCGGGAATTCGAGGGTCCGGCGGACGCCGGCCACGTCCATGGCTCGGGAGGCGAAGCGCGGGGCCGTCTGGCGAACGCGGTCCGGGAGGACGGTCGGGTCGGCCTTGCGTCGCTCCCATGCGCCCATGAGGCGGCGGATCGTGGCGAGGACCTCGTCGGCGTCAAAGTCGCCCACGGCCACGGCGACAGCGTTGTCGGGCCGGGCCACGCGCCGGTAGTACGCATGCGCATCGTCGCGCGTCAGCTTCTGCAGAATCTCCAGGTGCCCCAGGATCGGGTGCCGCGCGGGATGGTCGACGAAGAACGTCGCCGCCGCCAGGTTCCAGAGGACGTGGGCGGGGTTGACCTCGGCCCGCTCCAGTTCGCGCTGGACGACCTGGTGCTCGCGGGCGAACTCGTCGGGGTCGATGACGCAGTGCATCACGTAATCGCTGATCAGCTCGATGAGCTCGTCCACGTGCTCGGCCCCGGCCTGGCCGTGGTAGCAGACGTACTGCTTGGAGGTGTGGGCGTTGGTCTGGGCGCCGATGCGGTCGAGGGCCTCGCGGATCTCGTCCTCGGTGCGGTTCGCGGTCGTCCCACCCGAGACGACGTGCTCGAGGAGGTGGCTGATGCCCGCGCCGGTGAACTCGCCCTCGTTCAGGCTCCCGGCCTGGAGGTAGATGCGAAACGCCGCCACCTGCCCGAAGGGCCGCTCCTTGACGATCACGCGGAGGCCGTTTTCGAGCCGTTCGATCCGCTCGGCTCCGGCCCCGAGGACGGGGGCGGCGAGGGCAAGGATCACGAGGATGGCGGGCCCGAGGGGGTGGCCCGGGCGGCTTGTCCGCCCGCGTTCACGCCTCGGGATCGCGCACGGGCGGGCAAGCCGCGCGTGGCGCGCGGCACGGGCAGGGCCGTTGGCACGATCGGTCATCGATAATCCTCCAGTTCCAGCAGGTCCCACGAAACGAGCGTCAGCACCTCGGCGAATCGCAGCAGGTCTTCGAGCGGCATCCATTCGCCCGCCGTATGCGGCACGCCGTCCGGGCCGCAGATGAACCCGACGGCCGGCGTGCCCGCGAGCACCAGGAACTTCGCCACCGTCGCCCCGCTCATCCCGAACGGTTCCGGCCTCGTGCCCGTCACCTGCTCGGTCCGGGCCGCGATCCGCTCGACGAGCGGGTGGTCGATGTCGAGGAGCGTGGGAGGCTGGTCGGAGAGGACCCTCAGCGCCATCTCGACGCCCGGGTGGGCCCGCGCGGCCTCCTGGACGAATGACTCGACGGACTGAAGAATGAGCCGCCCGTCCGTGCCGGGGTGGTACCGGATGTCCAGGCGGGCCTCGCACTTGCCGGGCACCATGTTGGCGACCGTTCCGCCGTGGACGGCCCCGATGTTGAGCGTGGGCGGCGTGAAGATGTCGGGCCCCGTAGGCGGGGGACGCCAGTCCCGGAGCCGCGCGAGGACATCCAGGACGGGCAGCACGGCACTGGCCCCACGGGACGGTTCGCTGCCGTGGGCCTGGCGGCCGACGGCCCGGATCTCGAGGAACAGGACCCCCTTCTCGCCCACATCGATGTAGGCCATGTCGTGGCCCGCGTCCGGCACGATCGCCAGGTCGGCCTCCAGGCCGCACTCGGCCAGCAGGTACTTCATACCCAGCTCGCTTCCGGATTCCTCATCGGCGGCGGCCACGAGGATCAGCTCGCCCCCAAGCTCCGCCTGGTGCTGCTTCAAGTATAGGGCCGCCAGCATCGACGCGGCCAGCGGACCCTTGTCGTCCATGACGCCGCGCCCGATGAGCTTCCCGTCCTCCTCGACGAGGTCGAAGGGATCGGTGGTCCACCCGTCGCCCGCCGGGACGACGTCGGTGTGCAGGCCCAGGAGGACGCGCGGCCGGCCCCGTCCGATGCGGGCGACGACGTTCGTGCGGCCGGGTTCCTTCTCGAAGGTCTCGGAGACGATGCCATGGGCGTCGCAGAAGTCGATGACGACGTTGGCGGCCCGGTGCTCGTCGCCGGGCGGATTGACCGTCACCGCCCGCACCAAGTCCCGCGTCCAGCTCTTCAGGTCCTCTCGATGCGCCTCGACGAAGGCCCGCACGTCGGTGGGGTCGGGGGTCATGGCCGCTCCGGATCGGTGGAAGGTTCCGGCGAAAGCTTCACGCTGCGCGCCTACTCCTCGCCGCGCGTCTGGTCGACCTCCGCCAGGTAGGCGAGGGTCCGGTCGAGCTCGGTCTGGAGGTGGCGGACGCGCAGCAGGCTGCGGACGCGCGTCAGGAGCTCCCAGCGGTTGACGGGCTTCGAGAGGAAATCGTCGGTGCCCGCCTCGACGGCCCGCTCGATATCCCCCAGCTCCTGGAGCGCCGTGACCATGCAGATGGGGATGGAGGCGGTGGCCGGGTCCGCCTTCAGTTTCTTGCAGACCTCGAAGCCCGAGACCTTGGGCATCATGATATCGAGGAGTATGAGGTCGGGCGGGTCCTCGGCCACCTGCTCCAGCGTCTCCTGGCCGTCGGCGGCGACGCGGATCGTGCACCCGAGGTCGTCGAGGTAGGCCTGGAGGAGCTCGACGTTCTGTTCGTTATCGTCGGCGATGAGGATCGTCGATTCGCGGACTTCCTGCTCGAAGTCGCCGGTCATGCCGGTCTCCTTGGATGTCGCCCGATGTGCCTCGCTCAGTCCGCCTGCTCCAGCTTCTGCAGCAGCGTCTGCGTCCGGCGCGGCAGCGCGTCGTCGCCGGCGACGGACAGGGCCCGAAGGTGGCCGGCCAGACGTTCCAGGCCCGCCCGGTCGTCGACCGCATACCCGTGCGGCACGAGGCCGAGCACCAGGCCGAACGCCTCGACGCGGTCGACGAGGGCATCGAAGACCCCCTCCCCGTCCCAGTCGAACCCGTAGAAGAGCTCCGGCCGCTCGAGCGAGAGGCCCACCAGGTACACCCCGCCGTCCATCGACGGCCCCAGCACGACGTCCGCGTCGAGCAGCCGGTCGAAGGCCTCCACGAGGACCGAGTCGGGCACCGCGGGGCAGTCGTCCAGCAGGGCGACGATCCGCCGATGGCCGGTCCGCAAGGCCGCCTCGAACAGGTTCGCGAGCACCGCCCCCCGCGTCCGTCCCTGCTGAAGCACCGGCCGCCAGTGACGCGAGGCCAGCAGCTCCACCGTCTTGCGCGCCCCGCGAGGCCGGTAGGCGAGGACGCGGCTGCGGACGCTCAGGTGGGCGAGCCGCTCGCACAGGTCCATGATGAAGCTGCGATAGAGCTTGGCGGCCGCGGGCGCACCGATCTCGGCGGCCAGGCCCGGCTTGACCCGGCCCGGCTTCGGTTCGTCGGCCAGCAGGATGAACTGGGTAGACACGCGCCACCTCGCGCTTGTGCCTCAAACGGTCCCGATCCCGGTGCCTTTCCGTTCAAGCCGAACCTCGCCCCGACTCGACCTCGAACGCCGCCTTCATCGCTGCGATTATAGGTGGCCCCCCGAAAGGGTGTCCACAAAAAAGGATACCCCGCAACGAGCCCGCGCCGTATGCTGGGGTGGACTTGCCGCGCCGCGGAGAAGGAGAGGCGATCCATGCGCATCCTCAGGCTGACCGACCTGCCCGACGTCCGCGAGGGGCACGTGCTGGCGGGAACCGTCCCGGGGCGGTACCTGACGGCCGGGGGCATCGGATTCAAAGACCCGGGCCACGTCTCCCACCCGGGACGCCACGTCCACGAGGACGAGCACGAGGTCTTCGTCATCCTCCAGGGCCGCGGCGAGATCGAGGTCGACGGCCGCCGCACCCCCATCGCCTGCGGCGACGTGGTCGTCATCGATCCGGGCGAGGACCACCACCTCGTGAGCTCCGACGCCGACCCCCTCGTGAACCTCTATCTGCATGCCGGGAACGTCCGTCCCACGGAGCGCGCTTCATGACCCGTCGCGTCCCCATCCTGCTCCCCATCCTGCTCCTCGCCTTGGCGTTGGCCGCCCGCCCCGCCGCGGCCGGCCTGCCGCTTCGCCTGGAGGGGACGTTCGAGGGCGACCGGGGCCTGCGGCGGGACGTGCGGGCCGTCTGCACCGACGTCCTGGCCCTCTACGAGAGGCGCGTCGCCGCCCGCCCCGCCCGCGGCGTCAAGCCCCTCGTCCTCCGCACCGCCCCGGACGGCTGCCCCCGCGCATGCCTCGACCGCCTGCCGCACGCGTACCTGGTCCACCTGACGTGCCTCGAGACCCGCCACTATTGCCAGATCATGTACCAGCTCGGCCACGAGCTGGGCCACGTCTGGGCCGACCCGCGGCGCTCGGGCGGCTGGTTCGCCGAGAGCGTCATGGAGGCGATGGCTCTCGCGACGCTGGCCCACATGGAAACGAAATGGCGGACCGACCCGCCCTACCCCAACTGGAAACCCTACGCCGACGAAATCCGCCGCTATCGCCTGGCCCAGGTCAAGCGAAGCCTCGAGCGCGTGGGCCTCGAGCACCCGGGCCACGTGGCCGACTGGGTCCGGGACGAGCTGCCCGCGCGTCTGGCGCGCGGCGAGACGGGCCGGCCCACGCAACACGTCGCGGCCGTGCTCATCTACGGGTGCATGAATCGCCATCCGAAGGCGTGGTCGGCGCTCGTCTCCCTCGGCGCGGCCAACCCGAAGGGCGTGACGGATTTCGACGCGTGGGAGGCAAAGGCGACGGAGCGCGCGCAGCCCCTCGTCGCGGCGCTGGCGAACCACTTCCGGACCGCCGTCGCGGCCCTGCCGCCGGAAAAACCGGACGAGGAGGAGGGACAGGCCGGCGAATCCGACCCCGACGACGCCGAGGCCCCCCCCTCCGGATAAGAAACACGGGCGGTCAAGCCGCCCGTGCATCCCCCATTCCGCCCCGGACTGAAACGTCTAGATCGGCCGACGCCGCCGCCGCGCAGCCAGGAGCACCATCGCGCCCATTCCCATCAGGACCACCGTCGCGGGTTCCGGCGTCGGCGTCGGCGTCTGCGTCAGCGTAAAGTCGAAGAATCCCGTCGTCGGGATGATCACGTCAAACTCGAACGCGACCGAACCCGCAACGAACCCCGCCGACGCGGGAACCGTCCAGACGAGCAGCATAACCAAACACACGACGGGCAGAGCACGCTTCATTCGAAGCTCCAGACCCCCTCAGGCAAAAAAGAACCGGGCGAGCAAGCGCCGTGATGCGCTTCCTCCCCCGGTGTGCCTGGTTACACAAGCTGTGCTCTTCATGCAAGTCTAGCACAGATTTCGCGAAAGTCAAACGCCGCGAGGCGAAAAAGTGCACTTTTCCCTGACCCGATCCCCGCCTTCTCCCGCAACACCCCTCGGGTGGCATGCTCACGCTTCATCGCGTGAGCATGCGTATCCCTTCGGCC
>CAYWVR010000046.1:0-21308 GCA_964461715.1 uncultured Anaerolineales bacterium | reverse complement strand
GGGGGGCGGCCGGGGGGGGGGCTTGGGGTGGGGGGGGCGGGCCGATGAGCGAGCGCCGGTGGCTCTACCATTTCCGCGACCCCGTGCCCGAGGGATGCGGCACAGCGCGGGCGCTGCTCGGCGGCAAGGGGGCGAGCCTCCAGGAAATGAGCCGCGCGGGGCTCCGCGTGCCCCCGGGCTTCACCCTGACGACCGACTGCTGCCGCGCGTATTTCGACTCGGGGGGCGTGTGGCCGGACGGTCTGGGGCGGCAGGTGCGGGAGGCGATGGGGCGGCTGGAGCGGGAGACGGGGCGGCGGTTTGGGCGGGGGGCCACGCCGTTGTTGGTGTCGGTCCGGAGCGGGGCGGCGGTCTCGATGCCGGGCATGATGGACACGATCCTCAACTGCGGCCTCCACCCGGCTCTGGCGGCGGAGACGGGGGAGGGGCCCGCGTTCTGGTCGACGTATATCCAGTTCATCCGCATGTTCGCGCGGACCGCGCGGGGCGTCGCGGACGTGCGGTTCGATGAGGCCCTCGCCGGCGAGCGGGCCGCGGGCGAGGTCCCCGAGGGCGGCCCGAGCCGGGCCCTGGCCGAGGCTCACGTCGAGGTCTACCGCGAGCTGACGGGGCGAGACTTTCCCGTGGACCCGTGGACGGCCCTCCATGAGTGCATCGACGCGGTGTTCGGGTCGTGGGAGAACGAGCGGGCCGTCGCGTACCGGCGGCGGCACGGGATCACGGGCCTCGCGGGGACGGCCGTCAACGTCCAAGCGATGTTCCCGTCCCAGGTGAGCGGCATCGCGTTCACGCAGGACCCGAACGACCTGGCCGCCGGGCGGATGATCCTCGAGGCGAGCTACGGCCTGGGCGAGGCGGTTGTCTCGGGCGACGTCGAGCCGGACCGGTTCATCGTCGCGCGAGAGAATCTCTCGATCCGTGAGTCGCACATCGGCCACAAGGCGTGCATCGTCTCGGCTTTCGGCGGGGCGGGGGAGAGCTGCGACCCGGACGCGCCGAGCCTGACCGAGGACGAGGTGCGGCAAGTGGCGGAGATGGCCCTTCGCATCGAGGCCCACTTCGGGCACCCCGTGGACGTCGAGTGGGGCTTGGCGGGCGAGGAGCTGGCGTGTCTCCAGGCCCGGCCGATCCGGGGCCTCGAGATCGCGGAGGACGTTGAGATCGGCCGCCGCGAGATGATCCACCGACTGCGGGCGATGGCCGACGGGCGGCGGCGCGTGTGGGTGGGCCATAACCTCGACGAGACGCTCCGCCATCCCACGCCGCTGACGTGGTCGATCGTGCGGCGGTTCATGAGCGGGTCGGGCGGCTTCGGGCGGATGTACCGCGACTTCGGGTACCGGCCGTCCGAGCGGGTCGTGCGGGAGGGGTTCCTGGAGCTGATCGGGGGCCGCGTCTACGCCGACCCGGACCGGCTGGCGGAGCTCTTCTGGGACGCGATGCCGTTAGCGTATGACGTCGACGCCCTGGTCGAGGATCGAAGTCTGCTCGACCGCGCTCCGACGGCGTTCGATCCGGACCGGGCCGACGCGCGGTTCCTCGCGCACCTGCCGGCGAACCTGGCGTCGATGGTGCGGGCGTCGCGGCGGATGAAGCGCGGGCGGAAAGGGGCGCGCGAGCGCTTCGAGACGGAGGTCCTGCCGCCGTACCTCGCGTGGGTTGAGGCAAAGCGGGGTGAGGACCTGGACGCCCTGTCGGACGCGGCGCTGCCGGCGGAGCTTGAGGCGCGGCGGGCGCGGGTGATGGACGAGTTCGGCCCGGAGTCGCTGAAGCCGGGGTTCTTCGGCGGGATGGCGTTCGACCAGTTGGCGGCCCGGCTCGTGCAGCTCATGGGCCGCGAGGAGGGCGAGGCCGTCGCCTCGACGCTGGTGCGCGGGCTGGAGGGCGACACGACGTTCGAGCAGGACGCCATGCTCTGGCGCGTGGGGCGCGGCGAGGCGGACATGGCGGACTTTCTTGAAGCGTACGGGCATCGGGCCGTCGGCGAGATGGAGCTGGCCGTGCCGCGCTGGCGCGAGGACCCCTCCTACGTCGAGCAAATGGCGTCGCGGTTCGCCGCCCACGGCCGCAATCCGGTCGGCATCCACGCCGAGAACGTGGCCCGGCGAGAGGCGGCGGAGGCGAAGCTTCCGTCGCTGCTGGCCGAGTGGGGCGGGAGCGTCCTGTCGGAGCCGCTCCACGCCGACCTCGCCGACGCCCAGGCCCTCCTGCCGTATCGCGAGGCCGGCAAGCATTACCTGATGATGGGCTACGCCCTCGTGCGGGAGGTGATCGAGGCGCTCGCCCGGCGGTGGGACCTCGGGCCCGACGTGTACTACCTGACGTTCGAGGAACTGGCGGGCGGGGCGGTGGATCGCGAGGCCATGGCCGACCGGCTCCGCGCCCGGCGCATCCGCCGCGAGAGTGCCAAACGCCTCGACATGCCCGACGTCATCGACTCGGCGGACCTGGAGGGCCTTGGCCTCGCGCCGCCGGTGGAGGCGGCGGCGGAGCTGAAGGGGGCGGCGGTGGCAAGCGGCGTCGCGACCGGCACGGCCCGTATCGTCCTGGAGCCCGGTGCGGCGGCGGACCTCGGCGACGACTACGTCCTCGTTTGCCCGTCGACCGACCCCGGGTGGACGCCTCTGTTCGTCGCGGCCGTGGGGCTGGTCGTCGAGCGGGGCGGCGTGCTCTCGCACGGAGCCATCGTAGCCCGCGATTTCGGCATCCCGGCGGTGGTGGCGGCGGGGGCGACGCGGCGGATTCCCGAAGGGGCGCGGGTCCGCGTCGACGGCAATCATGGCCGCATCTCGATCCTCGAAAGATAGGCGACCCATGCTGACCTGGCTGAACGACGTGCTGCTGGCCGTGGGCGACGCCCTCCTCGGGTGGTCGCTCGCGCTGCCGGTCGACGTCGTCATCGCAGGCCTGGCGGTCGGGAGCGGGGTGCTGCTGACTTTCGTGCGCCTCTTCACCACCGACCAGGACCGCCTCGCCCGGGCCGCGCGCGATAAGAAACGCCTCAAGGCGCTCACGCGCGCGGCGAAGGCGCGGGGGGACGCGGAGGCGGTCGCGCGGCACCGGGCGACGAGTCAGGAGATCGCGCTGGTGGGCCTGAAGGCCGAGGGCAAGCCGCTCCTGGCCTCGATCCTCCCGATCGCGATCCTCGCGACGTGGGCCCTGGGGCGCCTCGAGTACCATCCGCCCGAGGCGGGCGAGCCGGTCGGCCTGGCCGTTTACACGGCGACGCGGGCCATCGGGCGGCCCGTGCATGTCGTGCCGCTTGAGGGGATCGAGCCGGAGGACGAGGAGGCGGGGCAGGGCGGCTCGTGGGTCGCTCGCGTCGAGGAGGACCTCGGCCCCGAGGGCCGTGTCGCGAACGGCGTCGCCCGGTGGACGCTCCGCGGGGAGGCGGACGAGGAGCCGTATCGCCTCCGGGTGCGGCTGGAGGACGAGACGGCCGCGCGGCCGCTTGAAATCGGACGCTTGACGTACGCGGCCCCGGTTGAGCATCACGACGGGCCGGGGATCGTGGCGACGGAGCTCGAGATGCGGTCCGTCAAGTTCCTGGGCGTGGTGCCGGGCATCCCCTGGATCGCGTTCCCGCCGTGGCTCGTCGCGTACGTGATCCTGGTCGTGCCGTCGGTGCTGGTGCTGAAGAAGGCCCTGAGAATCTACTGATGTTGGGCTGTCGTGAAGTGAGGCCGTCGTGAAGCGCAAGACCACCGTCCGTATCGAGGGCGACCGATTTCTGGTGAACGGTTCGCCCACCTACCCCGGCACGGAGGTCGAGGGCCTGCTTCTGAACTCCCGCATGGTCCAGGGCATCTTCGACGACCTGAACCCGGAGACGCGGCGCCTCTGGGACTACCCGGACGGACCGTGGGATCCGGAGCGCAACACCCGCGAGTTCATCGAGGCGATGCCCGGGTGGCGGAAGGCGGGCCTCGTGGGCTTCACAATCAACTTCCAGGGCGGCAGCCCGCAGGGATACTCGAAGGCCCAGCCCTGGCACAACTCGACGTTCCGCGAGGACGGGTCGATGCGGCCGGCGCCCCTCGGGCGAATGGCGCGGATCCTCGACCGGGCCGACGAGCTGGGCATGGTGTCCATCGTCGGCTACTTCTACTTCGGCCAGGACGAGCGGCTCGCGGACGAGGCGGCGGTCGTCCGGGCCGCCGAGAACGCCACCGACTGGCTCCTCGAAGGCGGCTGGACGAACGTGCTTGTCGAGACTGCCAACGAGATCGACGTGCCGCGCTACGAGCACCCGATCCTTGCCCCGCCGCGCGGCGACGAGGTGGTGCGGCTCATCCAGGAGCGAAGCGCGGGGAAGGTGGACGCGTCGGCGGGGCGGCTGCTCGTCTCGGCGAGCTTCGGGGGCGGACGGGTGCCCACGCCGAACCTCGTCGAGGCCGCCGACTTTGTCCTCATGCACGGCAACGGCGTCGGGCACCCGAACCGGATTCGCGCCATGGTCCGCGAGGTCCGGGCCATGGACGCCTACGGCGGGAAGCCGATCCTCTTCAACGAGGACGACCACTTCGCGTTCGACGCCGAGGACTGCAACTTCGCCGCGGCGGTGAGCGAACGGGCCGGGTGGGGCCTTTTCGACTGGCGGATGCCCGGCGAGGGCTACGACGAGGGGTACCAGTCCGTGCCGGTCAACTGGGGTATTTCGAGCGACCGCAAGCGCGGGTTCTTCCGGATGCTCGCGCACCTGACGGGGGGCGAGGCGCCGTAGGGCTCGGGGTGCGGCGCGCACGGGCAGGCAAGCTGCCCGTGCCACCAGGCCGGCGAAACGGGTCAGTCCTCCAGGTTCAGCCACGCCAGGTCCTCGGGCGTGAGCTTCACGTCAAGCGCCGCCAGCGAGGTGCGGAGCTCCTCGATCGTTCGCGGGCCGATGAGCGGGAACGTCGGGAACGGTTGATCGAGGACGTAGGCCAGGGCGATGTTGATCGGCAACACGCCCCGCTTCTCGGCCATCTCCATGGCCCGGCGGCGCCGCTCGAAGTTGTCCTCGGCGTACCAGCACCGCTCCAGCTCGGGGTCGTCGTGCTTGTCGGGGCCGGCCCGGTCGGTGAAGAAGCCGCGGGCCTGGCTGGACCAGGGGAGCAGGGGCATGCCCGTCCGCCGATGCCAGGCGAGCATCTCGGGGTCGGAGCTCGCAAGGCAGCCCGCCCACACGGGATCGACCATGCGGGCGAGGCTACAGTTATTGGAGACCGCGACGAACCCCGCCCGGCCGCGCTCGGCGGCATAGGCTTGGGCGGCCTCGACGCGGGCGGCGGTCCAGTTCGACCCGCCGAAGACGCGGAGACGGCCGGCGCCCTTCAGCTCGTTCAGGACGTCGATGAACTCGCCGACGGGCACGTCCGGATTGTCGCGGTGCATCATATAGATGTCGACGTACTCCGTTCCCAGGCGGTCGAGGCTCTCGTCGAGCTGACGGCGGATGGCGTCGGGGTTACAGTGGGGGTGGTGGGCCCCTTTATCGAGGATGACGACCTTCTCGCGGATGCCGCGATTGGCGATCCACCCGCCCAGGATGCGCTCGCACGCGCCGCCCCCGTAGATGTACGCCGTGTCGAACGCGTTCCCCCCGCGCTCGAAGTAGGCGTCGAACATAACGGCGGCATGGGGCATGGCCCGCTGGTTGTCGACCCCCATGACCAGCCGGGCGACCGGCTTGGCGAGGCCCTCCAGCTTCCCGTGGGTGATGGGGGCGTCGGGCCGCACGGCCAGCGGCCGGCCGTGCACGGGGGTCGTCTGGTTCTCGGGCCGCTCCGAGGCGTACTCCAGGCCCACCGCCGTCCGCCACGCATCGAGCGTCTTCATGTTGCCGAGCGTGTCCTCGGGGGTCATGGCGGGGAAGGGGACACGGCCCGCCTTGACGGCCTCGGCGAACGTATCGGCTTCGAGGCCGTAGAGGGGGACCTCGGTGGCGACGGGGACGGTCTCGGCCTCCTTGGCGCCCTTGGGCGTCAGGTGCATCGTCACGGTCCCGCCGTCGCGCGCGGGGGTCCAGGGGTCCGGCACGAGGAGGCGGCCCTCGGTGCCGAAGACCTCGACGACGTTCGTCTGGTTCACCTGGACGCCGGTGGCGAGCTGCGCGCAGAGGCCGCCGGGAAACTTGAGCGACGCGACGGCCCACTCGTCGACGCCCGTCTCGCCCAGGTACCCGCACCCGGTCACCTCGTCCGGCTCGGCGGGTCCTTCGAGCCCGGCGGCGACGCCGGCGACGAGTCGGGCCATGCTGGCCGCATAGCATCCGACGTCGAGGATGCCCCCGCCGCCCAGGGCGGGATTGAGCAGGCGGCTCTCCGGATTCCACCCGCAGTGGAAGCTGAACGTGGCCCGGACGACGCGGGCCTCGCCGAGCCGCCTCTCGCGGATCAGCTCGACGAGCCGGGCGGTCTGCGGATGGCATCGATACATGAACGCTTCCATGAGAATTACGCCGGCCTCGCGGGCGGCCTCGACGACGGCCATGGCCTCGGCGTGGTTTAGCGTCAGGGGCTTCTCGCACAGCACGTGCTTGCCGGCCTCGGCGGCGGCGATGGCCCAGCGGGCGTGCATGGGATGGGGCGTCGCGACGTAAACGGCGTCGACGTCCGTGTCGGCGAGAAGCGCCTCGTACGAGCCGTGGGCCCGCGCGCCGCCGTGGTCGGCGGCGAATGCCTCGGCCTTCTCCTTCACGCGGCTCCCGACGGCGACGAGGCGGCCGCGGGTCGATCCGGCCAGGCCCTTGGCGAAGGCCCCGGCGATGCGGCCGGCGCCGAGGATCCCCCAGGCGAGCGTCTCAGGCATGATCCACCTTTCGTCCGTAGTCGGCCAGCCCCGCGCTGGCGCTTGAGGCGGTAACCCTACCGGCCGGGCGGCAGGGGTGCAAGGCTCTTGCGCGGCTTCGCCAGAAGATGGCGGCACGGGCGGCCTGTCTGTCCGTGGGCTGCATCGGCGAAGTCGCTGGGCGCGCCAACCCGCAGTGCACACCGGCAGAGAAGCGGCCGGCAGCGCCAGGAAACGGGCGGTGTCAGCAACGCTTTGCGGCGGGGGCGGCGGGGCCGTATCATGGAACCGGAAAGGAGCGCCCATGCCCACGGCCGTCCGTGCCTTGAAGCTTGTGCTGCGCCTCGCCGGCGTGATGATGCTCGTGGCCGTCGTTTTCGTCTTCGCGCCGCGGTCCTGGATGGACGCGGGGCACCGGACGATGGGCCTCGGGCCGCTGCCGGAGGGGCCGGTGGTGGCGTACCTGGCGCGGGCGGTCTCGGCGCTTTGCGCGATGATGGGGGGCCTCTTCTGGGTGATCTCGTACCGGACGCGGCGTCACGCGTCGGTGATCGTGTATGTCGGGCTGATCTTCGCGCTGGCGGGCGCGTTCTACCTGACGCTCGGGTGGCGCTTGGATATCCCGTGGTGGTGGGTCGCGAGCGACGGCGGGGCGTGCCTCGTCATCGGTGTCCTGGTGCTCGTACTTGAGCTCCTCGCGCGACGAAGATAGGGGAGGGATGGGACCATGAATGCATGGAAGCTTTTGGCCTGGGTGCTGCGGCTGACGGGCGTGGCGCTCCTCTTTGCCCTGCCCGCCGTCTTCGCCCCGCGCGACTGGTTCGTCCGGACGCACGCGTGGCTCGGGCTGGGGGCGTTTCCGGAGGGGCCGGTCATCCTCTATCTCATCCGCAGCATATCCGCGGGGTACGCCCTGAGCGGGGCGTTTCTGATCCTGGTCTCGTTCGACCTCCGGCGACACGCGACGGTGATCGCGTTCCTCGGCATCGGAAGCGTGCTGTTCGGGGCGCTGATGACGGTGGTCGACGCGCAGCTCGGCTTGCCGTGGTGGTGGATCGCGGCGGAAGGGCCGCCCGCGGTGCTGCTCGGGATTCTCATCCTCGCGCTTGGGGCGAAGGCGCGCGAGCGCATAGAATGAAGGAACGAAGGAGGTGTACCATGGGACCCCGCGCGCTGTGTGCCTGGGGCCTTGCCCTGGCGCTGGCCGCGCTCGCCGTCCCCGCCCGTGCGGCGGCGCCGGCGCATGTGACGGCCGAGCTGAGACTGAGCGCCGACGGCGCCCGGCCGGGCGGGACGCTGCTCGTGGGCGTCCTGTTCAAGATGCAGCCCGGCTGGCACGTCTACTGGAAGCATCCCGGCGACGCGGGCCTCGCGACGAGCATCGATCTGGCGCTGCCCGAGGGGTTCAAGGTCGGGCCGATCCTCTGGCCGACGCCCGAGCGGTTCACGCAGCCCGGCGGCGTGGCCGGGTTCGGGTACGCGAAGGAGGTGCTGCTGACGATCCCCGTCGAGGTCCCCGCGACCTTCGAGCCGGGGACGCCCGTCGCGATCCGAGCGGCGGTGGCGTGGCTCGCATGCAAGGATGCCTGTGTGCCGGGAGCGGCGGTCCTGGAGGCGACGCTCCCCGTCGAGACTGACCCCGACCCCGCAAACGCCGACCTCTTCGAGACGTGGGCCCGGCGCGTGCCGGTCGACGCGAGCGTGCCCGAGGCTCCGGCGTCGGCCGAGGTGACGGGCGGCCTGGGAGCCGGCGGCGAGGCGGGCCGCATCACGGTCCTCGTGCGCTGGCGCGTGGTGCCGGCCGACGTCGCGTTTTTCCCGGCCCCGCCGCCGGAGCTGGTGGTCGAGAACGTCGAGGTCCGCACCGAGGGCCGCGCGACGCGCATCGGCCTGACGGTCCGCGTCCTCAGGGGCCGCGAGCTGCGGAAACCGCTGCTCGAATGCGTGGTCGGATACCGCGCGGCCGAGGATGAGCGGCGGGGGGTGCGGGTGGTCATCCCGCTTCCCGCGCTGCTCGCCGCCGACGAGGGCAAGGCGTCCGACTGACCCCGCGCGGCCTTGACGCCGCCCCCGTTTCCCGCTATCATCTTCGGCCCGGCGCGCGCCGGGCCGGAGGCATGCGATGGATCGACCGAATATCCTCCGTGTGCGCCCGCACGGGGCGGAAGAGGCGTCCCGTGGCTGAGCGCGAAGCGATCTCGACGGCCGACCGCGAAGCCCTGCGGGAGCTGGCTCGCCGCGTCGCCGACATCGGGCACATGCCGATCCAAGAGGAACGGAAGGCCCTCTGGCGGCGGCACAACGGGCTCGACCGGCGGCGTCCCCTCCTCTACATTTCGCCCGAGGGCTCGTGGCGCGAGATTCTCCCGCCCGAAGCCCACCGCTGCACCGGCCGCCTCGCGCGCGGCTTCGAGCACCGCCTCCGCCAACAGATCGCCTGGCATGAGCTGTTGGCCGACGACACGGTCGTCGAGCCGGTGTGGGAGGTGAGCCCGTCGGTCTGGCACACGGGGTGGGGCCTGGAGCCGAAACGAATCCCCTCGTCCGCGGCGACGGGAGCGTGGGCGTTCGACCCGGTCGTCCACCGGCGGAAGGACCTGGAGAAGCTGCGGATGCCGGAGCTTTGCGTCGACGACGAGGCCACCGCCCGAAACGTGGCCGAGGCCCGCGCGATCTTCGACGGGATTCTCGAAGTCCGGTGCGAGGGCGTCAAGCGCGTCAGCTTCCACCTGATGAAGGAGTGGACGTCGCTGCGGGGCTTGGAGCAGGTGATGATGGACATGGTCCTCGAGCCCGCGATGCTCGAGGACGCGATGACCTTCCTGGAGGAGGGGCACCGGCGGCTCGTCCGGGAGCAGGAGGCCCGGGGCGTGTTTTCCCTTAATAATGACAATACGTACCATTCGAGCGGCGGGCGCGGGTGGACGGACGAGCTGCCCGCCCCCGGCTTCGACCCCGACCGCGTCCGCCCCTGCGACCTGTGGGCCTCGGCCGAGGCCCAGGAGATGGCCCAGGTCTCGCCTGAGATGCACGAGCGGTTCGTGCTGCAGTACGAGCGGCGGCTGCTCGCGCCGTTCGGCCTGAACGGTTACGGGTGCTGCGAGGATCTGACGCGGAAGCTCGACGAGGTGCTGCGCATCCCGAACCTGCGGCGCGTGTCCATCAGCCCGTGGGCCGACGTCGAGGCGTGCGCGGAACGGCTGGGGCGCGACGTCATCTTCTCCTGGAAGCCGAAGCCGCAGCACGTGGCGGGGGAGTACGACCCGGAGGCGATCCGGGCGTACCTGCGCCACGGCCTGGAGGCGACACGGGGGTGCGTCGTCGAGGTGATCCTCAAGGATACGCACACGTGCATGGGCGAGCCGGAGCGGTTCGCCGTCTGGAGCCGCATCGCCCGCGAGGAGATCGACCGGCTGGGCGAATGAGGAGTTACGAGCCCGAGGGGACTTCGAGCCGCACCCGAGCCGCGACGAGCCGCTCGAAGTCGTACGTCTCCCGGGCCGTGGCGAAGAGTAGGGCCCAGTCGATCGCCCGCTTCTCGGCCGGCGGGCCGCGCCCGTTCAGCATCACCCGCATCGGCCGCGCGAAGTCCACCTTCCCCGCCACGAGGTCCACCTCGACCGCCGTCACGCCGCGCGCCGTGACGGCCAGCACGTTCGTCTCGGGCGCGTACGCGTAGCCGACCTCCAGGGCGACCTTGCGGTAGTACTCGCGGAGGGCGCGCGGCACGTCCTTCGGGTTGCGGATGGGGAAGGTGGGGGTCTCCGAGAGGTCCGGCTCGGCGCCCGCGACGGCCCGGACGACCCACGCGCGGCCCTGCCAGAGGTGGTGGAACACGAGCTTCGCCTTCGGCGGTTGCACCTGGCGCCGCGCGTCGGCCACGAAGGCCCGCACGGCAGCGACGTCGAGGCCGATCCGGTGGCCCTCGCCGGGGTACTCGCGCGGTGTGTAGTGCGGGGCGCCGAGGGCCTTCATCTCGGCGGCCACGGCGCGGCTGAAGGTGTTGATGCCCTGGGTCTGACCGGGGAGGATGTCGTTCTCGCCCCAGTGGTGCTGGATGGCCAGCGGGAGGACGTTGCCGAGGTACTCGAGCTCACCCGGCGTGCGAATCTCGACGAGCGGCCACCCGGCGATCGGCACCGCGCCCGCCCACGCGCCCGGCGAGAAGAGCGCCGTCCCCCACGTCGTGTATCCGCCCTTCGAGTAGCCCGTCAGGACGACGCGGTCGGCATCGACGTTCGCCCGCCGCCGCACGTCCGCCAGCACGGCGAGCGGGTAGTCCGTCATCGTTCGCGAGACGCGGTAGACGCCCGGCTCGGGCGCGTCGGGGCAGGCCACCAGCACCGGCGGCGCGTCCGGATCGAGGATCGACTCCATCTCCGCCATGAACCGCGCGCCCGTGTCGCCCGTCCCGTGGCAGGCGAGGACGAGGGGCAGGCCCTCCGGGTCGTGCGGGTCGTACCCGGGCGGGACGCGGAGGGCGTACTCGACCGCCGGGACGCCGTCGGCCGCCGGGGCCGTGAAGCGGTGCGTGCCCGGATCGAGGCCCGGCCGCGGGGCCGCGCGGTGCAGAAGCGCGCGCAAGCCCGACCAGTCCTTGGGCTCGAGGCCCTCGAACCGCGCAAGCGACGCGCCCCGCGCCGCCGGGTCCTCCTCGCGGAAGATCTCGCCAACAAGCTCCTCGAGGTCCGCGGCCACCAGGGGCGCGCCCGCGAGGGTGAGGACGAGGACGACCGGCACCAAGCGTGACATGGAGTCTCCTTGGCGGTTATTCTACCGTTCGAGGGCGGGCGGGGCGACCGCTTTGTCCGCCGAGGTTCGCGCTTCGCCGAAATCGTCGCATTTGTACCGTGCTGCTGCGTACATAAAGAGGGCTTCAGCGGGAGAGGAAGCTGCGATGGCGGTGCGCGGGGTGGGACTCCTGCTGGCGGTGATCGTTCCGGGTCTCGCGGCCGCGGCGCCGCCTCCGGGCTTTCTCGACGGGCCCGGCCCCGACCTCGCGCCCGAGCTGCTGCTCACGGCCCGTATCGGCGGCGCGGGCGACCAGGGGTTCCAGACGGTCACCGTTGGCCGCGGGCGGGTCGAGGCATCGAGCCGCGGCATGAACGTCCGCTTCACCCTGAAGGACGACGGCACGTTCGACGTGCTCCCCGCGGGCAACCCCTCGGCTGTCCAGTACGACCTGGGGAGCGGCATCAAGGCGTTCGGGATGCGCCGGCTCGGGCCGCTCACCTACGGCTATAAGCAGGTCCATGCCATCCTCCAGCAGCCGTACCTCTGCGGGCCCGGCTGGTCGTGGTGGGGATGGAGCCACGGCGACTGCAAGCCGCGGCACCTCATGGCCGACAGCCGGTGCACGTACTTGGCGCCGATGCCGAACGCCCATCTCGTTGCCTTCGCGAAGTGCGATGGCGGCAACACGACGCTCCACCGCGACCCGCGCGACCTCGACGCGAAGCTCGCCTTTGCCCTCAAGCACGGGGGTGGCAAGGGGACCTCGAGCTTCGTCTATGAGATCAACCCGACCGACGGGGCGCCCGTGCGGCAGATGATCCTCCGCGGCTTCGCCAACGCCGCCTGCTGGGACCGCTGGGGACGGATGATGGTCGTGGGGCGCGGTATCACGCCGGGCGAGACGCACGGCTTCGGCTATGGCGACGGGGCGGGCCTCCTCCTCGTCGACCGCGAATGGCAGCGGACGCTCCTTTCGACCCACGTTGGCGCCGACGGCGAGGGCCGCGGCGCCACGTTCTGGGGCGCGGCCATCGACTCCGAGACGGGCCTGGCGGCGGCGGTCGGGTGGGTCGAGGGCGAGATGCGCCAGGTGCAGCCCGTCCAACCGCGCCCCGGCGGCGGGAAGGACGGCCTCGTGGTGATCTTCCGGCTCTGGCGTCCCGCGCCGAAACCCGAATCGGCGCAGGACTGAGCGGCCGCCGCGCGGGTTCAACCTTTCATGGCCTGGAAGGAGCCCTACGCATGCCCCGAGCCGTCACGCTTGTTCTAAGCATCGCGAGTCTTCTGGTTACAGGCGCGGCCCGCGCCGCAGCGCCCGACCCGGGGTGGCCCGTCTGGCGCGGGCCGTATCACACGGGGGCGGCGACGCCGAGCGGCCGGACGCTCGTCGACGACCCGACGAAGGCGCGGCTCGTTTGGACGAGCGAGGCCATCCCCGGGGCCCGCGTTGCCGACGGGCGGAAGGTCGTCTCCCCCGAGGAGGGGAAGATCAGCGGCGGGTTTGCGAGCCCGGTCTACTCCGACGGCCGCGTCTACCTCTTTTACTACGAGACCGGGGCGGGCGAGACCTACGACGCGGCGCTGACGGCCAAGCACGCCGAAGGCGGGTTCGGCAAGGAGAAGTGGACCGTCGACACCGACGACGTGGTCCACTGCTTCGACGCCGCCACCGGCAAGACCCTCTGGAAGCGCGTCTTTGCCGCCAAGGGCATGAACTTCAACCTCTTCAACAAGGGCGGTCCGTGCAACCTGACGCCGTGCGTGGCGGGTGAGCGGGTCTACGCCGTCGGGTCCGCCGGGCGCGTGTACTGCCTCGACGCAAAGACGGGGGAGCCGCGCTGGGAATCGAACGTCGGCGAGCGGGCCGAGCGCATGGAGAAGCTCCGGGCGATCTGCAAGAAGGAGAGCCGCATCCCCCAGTTCAACCGCGACTTCTCGAGCGCCCCGATCGTCGTCGGCGACGTCCTCGTCACCAGCGACTTCCTCGGCTACAAGGTCCAGCAGCCGATCAAGGAATACTTCTGGGGCGATCAGTGCGGCTTGGTGGCCCTCGATGCCGCGAGTGGCAAGCCCCGCTGGTCGATCCGCAAAGTCCTCGGCAACTGGGCCTCGCCCGTCAAGTGGGTCCACAAAGGCGTCGAGTACCTCATCTCCGCCGGGGCCGAGAAGACCATCGCCGTCGAGCCGGCCACGGGCCGCGTCCTCTGGGAGATCGCGCCCGGCTCGAACTCGAAGACGCCCGTCTGCGACGAGACGCATCTGGTCCTCAACGGGGCGACCGACCGCGGCCGGTTCGCGTGCTATCGCATCCGTCCGGAGGGGGCCGTGAAGGCGTGGGAACTCCCCGCCGTCTACGGCTATACCTCCGGCCCGACGCCCGTTATCCACAAGGGGCACCTCTACGCCGGCGCGAAGAACGGGGCGCTCCTGTGCGTCGAGCTGGAGACGGGGAAGATCGTCGCCGAGTTGGCGGGGGCGGCGGGGAACGGGTTCATGGTGCTGATGGACGGGCGGCTCTTCGTGGACGCAAGCATGGGCCACGACGAGGACCGGATCGCCATGTTCCGGGCCGACCCGATCATCTTTGAGGCGATGGGCGGCATCTGGACCGCGCCGAACGCCACGGGCTACATGAACCCCGTCACGCCCGCCTGCGCCGGGGGCTGGATGTT
Source organism: uncultured Anaerolineales bacterium (assembly GCA_964461715.1). Classification (GTDB taxonomy): domain Bacteria; phylum Planctomycetota; class Phycisphaerae; order FEN-1346; family FEN-1346; genus CAYWVR01. The sequence continues at coordinate 7,134 of CAYWVR010000046.1, read as the reverse complement.
CATGCGGCTGCACGACGGGCACGTGGCATGCTATGATCTCAGGCAACCGTAGTGCCGGAAGAGGAGGCCCGACGAGAGCCACGCCCGCTTGCGTCCTCCTCCTGGTTCTCGCATCCTCGGCCCCCGCGGCCCCGTACCATGCCTCGCCGGAGGGCGTTGCGGGCGGCGACGGAAGCGCGGCTCGGCCCTGGGACCTCGCGACGGCCCTCGAGGCCGCCGACACGGTCCGGCCCGGCGACACGGTGCTCGTGGCGGCGGGTTCGCATCCGGAAAACATCCGGCGGGGCAGCGTGTACGCGCGGGCCTTGGGGGTACGGTTCATCAACCTGGTGGTCCACGACCTGGCCCTGGGCTTCGGGTTCTGGAGCGACGGGTAGGGCGGCGAGATCGCCGGGTGCATCATCTACAACAACGGCTGGAAGGTCCCCGACCGCGGCCACGGCCACGCCATCTACGCCCGGAATCGTCGCGGCACGAAGCGGTTCACCGACAACATCCTGTTCAACCAGTTCGGCTGGGGCTTCCACGTCTACGGCTCTGAACGGGCCCACCTCGACGACTTCCTCATCGAGGGCAACATCGCCTTCAATAACGGATCGCTCATGGGCCGCGACGAGCGGACACCGAACATCCTGGTGGGCGGCGGATGCCCGGCTCGCCGGTCCTGGTGGGTACGTGGACGGGCGAGGACGTGGCCCTGCCGATGCGTGCGGTCCCGCCGCCCGTGCCGGTGGGGATGGATCGTTCCCCGGTCACGGGTCCGGAGTTCGGGGCGTATGTGGTGATGCCGGCCGCGGAATGAGCGTCTTCTCGTCTCGTCGTTGACCCCCCGGGGGGCCTCTGGTACGTTGACCGGGGGCGGGGCCGGCGCGCCGCCGGACCCCGAGGGAGACGGACCATGCCCGTGCGCATCGCCGTCGTCGGCCTCGGAATGATGGGGTCGACGCACCTGGCGCGGTACGCCGAGATCGCGGAGGCCGAGGTTGTCCTCGCGGCCGACCTCGACGCCGACCGCCGCGCAGGGGCCGGCGCCAAAGGGAACCTGGCCCAGATCGCCAACGGCCCCGTGGACCTGGCGGGCATGCGCGTCGTGAGCGACGGGGCCGAGGCTTTCGCCGACCCCGAGGTCGACGCCGTGGACCTCTGCGTGCCCACCTACCTGCACGTCGACCTGACGATCCAGGCCCTCGAAGCCGGCAAGCACGTCCTTGTCGAGAAGCCGATGGCGCTCGCGGCGTCGGACGCGCGGCGGATGGTGGACGCGGCCCGAGGGGCCGGGCGCGTCCTGATGGTCGGGCATTGCCTCCGGTTCTGGCCGGAGTACGTGTGGCTGCGCGAGGCCGTCGCCTCCGGTCGCTACGGCCCCGCTCGCCATGCCGCCTTCACGCGCCTCGGCCACCCGCCCGACTGGTCGTGGCAGGACTGGATGCACGACCCGGCGCGGTCCGGCTCAGCCGCGTTCGATCTGCACGTCCACGACGCCGACGTTGTCCTCTGGCTCTTCGGGTGGCCGGAGGAGGTGCAATCCGACGGCGTCGTCGGCGAGGGCGGCGGGGTCTGCCACCTCGAAACGAAGTACCGATACTTCGGCGGGCCGCACGTCGTGGCGACGGGAGGGTGGGACTTCCCGCCGAGCTTCCCGTTCCGGATGGTCGCCGAGGTCGTCTGGGACGAGACGACGGCCGTCTTCAATAGCCTCGCCTCGCCGACGCTGACGCTCTTCGAAGGCGACACTCCGACGCATCCGGAGATCGAGGCCGCCGACGCGTATGCCGAGGAACTGCGCCACTTCGTCGCGAGCGTCGCCGCGAACCGTCCGTCGGACCGCATCACGTCGGAGGAGGCCGCCGACGCCATCCGCCTCGTTGAGGCCGAGGTCGCGAGCGTCCGCACCGGCCGGCCGGTGGCGCTCCGGCACACAGGGGAATCGCCATGACGCCACACGCCCTGGGCCTGTCGGTCGACGCGCTTGCCGCACGCACGGTCGCCGAAGGGAAGGGCTCCCACGCCTACGGCACCCGCGCCGACGAGAGCGTCGGCAGTTGGCAGGGCCGCTTGCGGCGGAAGCTGCTGGGCCTATTGGCCGTCGCCGGGTAGCCGCGTCCCGCATCGAAGGTCCGATTCGTCGAGGCGGACGCGTGCGACGGCTACGTCCGCCGACGCGGGTACATGCTCGCCGAGGACGGCCTCGCGGTGCCGCTCTACGTCCTCGAGCCCGACCCGCCGCCCGACGCGAAGCTCTCCGTCTGCATCGCCGCCCACGGGCACGGCCCCGGCAAGATCATCCCCGGCGGGATCGCGCGGGACGAGGCGGCCCGACATCTGATCGAGAGCGGCGAGCGCGATTACGGACTTCAGGCTGTCTGCCGAGGGTACCAGACCATGATCCCCGACCTCCGCGTCTGGGACTTCTTCGAGGCGGTGTTGCCGGACGCGTGATGCGCCCCCTTCCTTCCCCGCGGCGGGCCTTGCCGCGCGCATCTTAGCGCGATCTTCATTCTCTCCCAAGGCGCCCGTAAAGGGCGCCCGGTACAGTCGTGGGGGAAGAGGGTGCCGCGTTGAGGGGTACTTGGGCGCGGCTCATGCGTAGGACGTTCCTCTCACCAGCGGCGCGGGGTTGCGGATTCGCCACCCGTAACCCGCGCCGCGCCTTTTTGCCAGTCCCACCCTTTCGCCGCGCCCCGCGCTGCGTCTACGGGTTCAACCGGGCGAACCCCAAGCCTGCGAGGACCGCTATGCGACTGCCCCTCCTTGCGCTCGCCCTGCTTGCCGTCGCCGGCCCCGTCCGGGCTGCCGCCTGGACGCTCACGAACCACGCGGGGGATTGCGAGAACTCCCTGGTGCGGCTGGACCTTGCGGTGCCCCAAGGCTTCGCGCCGGGCCAGTACGTGGTGACCGAGGACGGGACGCCGGTCCCGTACCAGGTCTCGCCGGACGGGGTCTGGGTGGCGACGACGATGGCCTCCGGCACCTCGCACACGTACGAAATCGCGGCCGGCACGCCGCCCGAGACCGCGCCGCTCGTCACCGGGACGCGCGAGGGCGACGACGCGGTGGTCCTCGACAACGGCCTCGTGGCCGTGCGGGTTGTCGCACGCGAGGGCTCCGGGCCGATTGCCGGCGTCCGTGCCGAGGGCGGCCCGTGGGTCGGCTCGAGCGCCTGGCGCACCGACCGCAAAGTGACGGCGGTGGCGCTGGAGGTGCCCGGCGCGGGGCCCCTCTACGGTAAGGCCATCGTCCGCACGACGTTCGCGGGGACGGGCGGCACGTTCGGCGACGAGGCGGCGTTCTCGGAGGTCGCGGTGACGCTCCGGCCCGGCCAGCGGCTTGTCCACGTCCAGGAATCCCACGCCATGGGCCCGGACGATGCTTGGACCTTCGAGGCCGCCGACCGATGGTCTCCGACGAAGGGCCTGATGCGGCGGTGGCACCGGGCCCCGTTCAAGGGGGCTGCGGAGATGGAGGAGGTGCCGCTCGTCGCGGGCCAGACGCGCCTCGGCACGACGCTCCTCAACCTCCAGCCGCGTTGGACGCAGTCGTTCGACGAGGGGTGGTTCTTCGGAGCCACCGACGGCACGCGCCTCGTCGGGGCGATCCCCGCCCGGGCCGGGCGCTGGGAATGGGGCCACGACAACCTCATTCGCGTCAAGCTGCCCGAAGACGGCGGACGGGCCAGCCTCCAGTGCCCCACGTGGAGGGGCCGCCGGTACTGGCTCCTGCTGGCCGGACCCCGCGCGCTCGCCGACGAGGCGAAGGGGGTCGTCACCCGGGCCGCCTTCCAGACCCTCAATAAGCTGACCCACGAGTATATTCTCGAATGGCCCGGCATCGAGCCCGGCGGTTTCCGCGGCGACTTCTTCTATTCGAGCGGCACGAACCCCACGGGCGGCCGGCGCGGCATGGGGCGGAATGCGATGAGCAGCGCCGGGCGCGGCAAGGCGTCGCGGGCGACGCTCTCGCGGGTCCAGGTCAACCTCGACCCCGACTGGTACTGCGGCTATTGGCAGAAGTGGTCGCCCATCAATCCGAATTTCTACACAGATTTTATCAAGTATCCCGTCGGCGAGGCGTGCAACCTCAAGACGCACCCGCGATTCGAGACCCTCGCGGCCCGGGCCGAGGACGCTGTCCGCACGGACCTCCATTTCAGCGTCACGTTGCCCGGCGGGGCGGGGCAGGAGTGCCCCGGGTACCTCCAGCACGCCATGACCACCTGGCAGGAGTTCGCCCGCGTCGGCCGCGAGCACCTCGGATTCGACGTCACCGCGTGGCCGCAGTACCGGGCTGCCGCCTACTTCCTCGCCCACGTCGCCCAGCCCGTCGGTCCCGGCCGGTACGCTTTCCACCCGGGCGGCGACACGCACCCAAACCGCCCGGACCCGATGGCCTTCGCGCGCGAGTTCGGCGTCCGCGTTGACCCGAAGACGCTCGCAACCGAGGAGCTGCCGGGCTTCGGCGTCGTCTTCCGAAACCGGGCCGCCACCGACCGCGAGACGTACCTGGCCTTCAAGTCCGGCCCGAACCGCGGCCATTACCACGGCGACCAGCTCTCGTTCCACTACTGCGCGAAGGCCCGGCCTGTCGCCGTCGATCATCACTGCTCCTACAAGCCGCGCCCCGGCCAGGAGCACATGCACAACCGTGTCGCCTTCCATACCGACAGCTGGCCCTACGCCAACATGGACGGCTACGAGCGGGTGATTGCCTTCCGCACGGACGACCCGGAGGTTGACGTGGCCGTGGGACAGGTGGAGTCGCGCCGTCTGCGCAAGCAGCTGAAGCTCCCGCCCGAGGAGTGGGACGCGCACGGGCCGTACAGGCATTTCAACGAGACGCTGACCTATCGCCGCACCGTCGTCCTCGTCACCGGCCGGGACGAGGACTACTTCGTGATCCGCGACCAGTACACGGGCCCGGAGCTGACGGCCGTCTACGCCCTGCACGTGCTGGCGAATCGCGTCGAGCGACAGGGCCCGACGGTTACGTGGCCGAACCTGACGCTCTTCTGCGCGGCCCCCGCGGCCTTCGAGTTCGAGCGGTTCCCGTGGGAGCACCGGGCGGGCGGCGGCGAGCATACCGAGGGCGTCCGGCTCTCCGTCAAGGGCGCCGAGACGGAGTTCATCACCGTCCTCCACCCATCCTCGAAACCGCCCGCGATGAAGGCCGTCGAGCGCGGCGTGGAGATCGACTTTGGCGGCGGGAAGGTCGACCGGGTCACGTTCCCCGAGGGCGGCGAAGCCGTCGCCGTCTTCGCCCGCGACGGGGCGAGCCGGACGATCCTCGCGCGCGGCGACATCGACCTGGAGCGGTCCCAGGGCGAGGTCGGCCTCTTCGTGCCGGACTGCGGCTACGACTTCGGCCCGATGCCCGACTGGCTCCTGCGCCAGCGTCTGGGTGTCCCCGACTGGCATCGCCCCTGGCCGTTCGCGCCGTTGCCGTGAACGCAGTCGCATCCCGTTTCCCTGAACCGCCCGTCTGGCTCGTATCAGAAGGTGACGCACGTCCGTGGATACCGGACCCGAGCGAAGGGAGAGAGCATGGCGAGAGACATTCTGTGGATGGTGGCGGCGGGGCTGATGCTCGTCGCCTGGGGGGCGGTGGCGGTGGTGGTGGGGGGCGAGGGCGAAGCGCCCGAGCTTTCGCGCGAGCAGCGTGTGAGGCAGTACGTGAGCCTGGCGCGCGAGCTGGCGGGCCTTTTCGCCGAGAAGGACTACGAGGCCGCCGTCGGCGTCTGCCGGCGCATGGCGGCGCTTGCACCCAAGCGGACCGACCCGCCGTATAACCTTGCCTGTGCCCACGCCCGGCTCGGCCAACCTGATGAGGCCTTCGCGGCCCTCGAAGGGGCCGTCGAGCGGGGCTGGGCCGACGCGGCTCACATGGAGCAGGACCCCGACCTCGCGGCGCTGCGGGACGATCCGCGGTGGAAGACGCTGCTCGCGAAGACCCGCGCGAATCGCGCGGCGGCGCCGTATGACGAGGGCGAGGCGATCACCGGTGTCCGGACCCTTGACCGCATGCCAGAGGAGGGGCTGCGGTACCGTCTCCGCATGAGCCCCGAGGCCACGGCCGGTCGCCCCGCCCGGCTCGTTCTCTGGATGCACCCGGCGGGCGGGTCCATGAACCGGACCGTCGAGGCGATGAGCCCGCAGGTCATCGAGGCCGGCTACGCCCTCCTGGTGCCGACGCAGAAGAGTTTCATCGGGTGGACCGGTGCCGATGCCGCCCAGCTGCTGAAGGGGAGTCTGAAAGACGCGGCCCGGGTCGAGGGCATCGACACGGGGCGGCCGGTTCTGCTAGGCTACAGCGCGGGCGGCCAGATGGCCCTCGAACTCTATTACGACGACCCCGGCGCGTTCGCCGGTCTCGTCCTCGATGCCGCGTATCCGGTGCGCCTGGGCGGCCGGCCGACGCTGGTCCCGCCGCCCAAGGACGAGGCGATCAAGGCGGTGCCCGTCTACGCCCTGGTCGGGACGCGCGACGGCGGGGCCCGCATCTGGAACGAGGCCGAGACCGTGTGGCGCGAGGCGGGCGTGCCGCTTACGGTCGAGTACGTCGAAGGCAAGCCGCACACGTGGCTCTTCGGGAAGGCCCAGCGGGAGCGGCTGGTGGCGTGGCTCAAGGCGGTGGCGGCGGGCGAGACGCCGAGCGGGACGGTCGGCACATCCCCCGCGAAGGCCGCCAACGATTCGTGACTCCGGGAGAAGGGATCGGACATGGCCAAGGTGATCGTCGCGTGTCCCCACTGCGGGACGCGGTACCGGATCGGGGAGCATCGGCTCGGGCACGACGATGAGTGCAAGCGGTGCGGCGAGGACTTCACGCTGGCGATGGAGGCCGAAGTCGTGTCGATGGACGCCGGCGCCGGGGCCGACGCATCCGAGGCGGCGCCGCCGCCGGCCGAGTCTCCGAGCGGCATCGCTCTGACGGAGCATGAGTCCGCCGAAGGCATCATCCTGGCCGAGACGGACGACGAACCCCTCGAAGAAGTCAAGGCCGAGCCGGACGAGGACGAGCCGCGCGAGGCGTGACGCCGCGGGGGAGGGTGGCATGGCCACGCCGTGTCGCGTGGCCATGCGCCCGGGTGTTCTCCCGGTCCTTGCGCGAGCATGCCCGCGCAAACGGCGGCGTGGACAT
>CAYWVR010000045.1:0-21971 GCA_964461715.1 uncultured Anaerolineales bacterium | reverse complement strand
CTGGCCGGGGACGAATGGGCTCCTGCTCGGGCCGACGCCCCATTCGTCAGACAAAACCCGGGGCAGGGGCGGACTCCTTTCTCGCTCGCCGCCGGGGCGGGCGCACCGGCCAGTTTGCGCATCTCGAACCGTGCATGAGAAATGTTCTTCCCTCGGCCCCCGCCGCAGGCTTCGCCTGCGTGGGCGTCTGTACCGGTTGCCGAGCTATGGCGCCGCGGCCCGGATATGTACACGCGTCGCGCCGGGTCGCCGCCGGGAACGAGCTTTTCCTTCACCGCTCGCGTACGCATCGGCGTTTGGCCATGCCACCCTCGCCCGTTTCAGCATTCGCGTCCGCGACTTCACGTTCCGCGTCACGACGGCCCGGGAAAATCACGCATGCCGATACGGTGAACCATGAACTCGGGATTTTGAACGTCCTGTCGTGACGTGCCGCTTTTGCGTAAACGTCTTGGGGTTCTGCGTCACTCGGGCGCGCCGGAAGCGGTCGACGGCGGGCGCGAAGGGGGCCAAAAGGGTCAAGAAGGTCCGCACTTCCCCCCCACTCCCCCCCCACTCCCCCCCAAAAAGTCGCAAAAAGTGTGTCGGGGAGGGGGAAACCCTTTCTCGAAATGCGTCATATCTTGCCTACGTTACCAAAACGGCGCGCGGCGCGCGCCGAGTCGCTTGACACCCGGGCGGCGGGGGCGTACCTTCTCCTCGTCCGGCCGCGCCCGCTTCGGCCGCGCCGAGGCACGCGTGGAGGGGAACGTGGCGATGACGATCTTCGTGCCCGGCCGCATCTGCCTCCTCGGCGAACATTCCGACTGGGCCGGGTCCTACCGGCGCATCAATTCCCGGGTCGAAAAGGGCCTCTGCGTCATCACAGGCACGAATCAGGGGTTATATGCCGAAGTCGCCGCGCACCCGACGCACCTTGTGATGACGGCCGATCTGGGCGGTCCGGAGCGGCTCGGACCGCACAAAATCCCCATGGAGCCGGAGGCCCTCCTGGCCGAGGCCCAGGCGGGGGGGCCCTTCTCCTACGTAGCAGGTGTTGCGTACCAGATTCTCACGCACCACCACGTACAGGGGTTGGTCATCGATAACGTCAAGACGGACCTCCCCGTGGGCAAGGGCCTGAGCTCGTCTGCGGCGGTCTGTGTGCTCGCCGCCCAGGCGTTCAACCGCGTCTATGACCTCAAACTGACGACGCGCGGCGAGATGGAAGTGGCGTACAGAGGCGAACTTACGACGCCCAGCCGGTGCGGCCGCATGGACCAGGGATGCGCCTACGGGCGGCGGCCGATCCTCATGACCTTCGACGCCGACCTGGTGGATGTTCGGCGGATCACGATCGGCGGGGACATCCCCATGCTGATCGTCGATCTGGCCAAGGGGAAGGACACGCATCGCATCCTCCACGACCTGAATGCCTGCTACCCGTTCCCCACGGACGACCTCGAAAAGGGCGTTCACGAGTACCTGGGGCCCATAAATCGAGGGCTTGTGGAGGCCGCCGTCCGGGCCCTGGAGGCCGGCGACGGGCGGGCCCTGGGGCGGATCATGACCGAGGCCCAGGCCCTTTTCGACCGGTACCTCGCGCCCGTCGGCCCCGCGGAGCTCGCGGCCCCCAAACTGCACGAAATCCTGGCCTACGAGCCCCTGCAGGGGCTTATCTGGGGCGGCAAGGGGGTTGGAAGCGGCGGCGACGGGACCGCCCAACTCGTCGCCCGTAGCGTGGAGGCCCGCGACGAGGCGGCGGCGCTGCTCGCACGCGATTTCGGCCTGGAAAGCCTTCCCCTGGACCTTTCCCGCCCCCGCAGCATCCGAAAGGCCGTCATCCCGGCCGCAGGCTTCGGAACCCGCATGTTTCCGGCCTCCAAGGCCGTCAAGAAGGAACTGGCCCCCGTCGTCGACCGCGACGGCATCGCCAAGCCCATCATCCAGGTGGTCATCGAGGAGGCCGTGGCGTCGGGCATCGAGGAGATCGGCCTCGTGATCCGGCCGGAGGACCGGGGCACGTTCGAGTCGTATTTTTCGACGCCGCTCACGCCGAAACACGCCAATAGCCTCCCTACGGCCCTTAGAGAGCATGCGGAGCACCTCGCGTCGCTCGGGCGACGAATCACATTTCTCGTCCAGAAGCGGCAGGAGGGGTTCGGCCACGCGGTCCTGTGCGCCCGCGAATGGGTGGGCCCGGAGCCCTTCCTCCTGATGCTCGGAGACCACGTCTATCGCTCCGGGACCGACGAACCGTGTGCCCGGCAGGTGCTCCGGGCCCACGACGAATCCGGCTCCAGCGTGGTCGGACTGGCCGAAACGCCGCCCGAGGAGGTCTCGAATTTCGGGACGGCGGCTGGGACGTGGGAGGAGGGGCGGCGGGGCCTGGCGATCACGGAATTCGCCGAGAAACCGACCTTGGACTATGCCCGCGAGAAGCTCCGCGTGGAGGGCGTGGAGGGTGGATTCCTGTGTCTTTTCGGCCTCTACGCCCTCCAACCGACGATTTTCGACCATCTCCAGACCCTCTGCGACGAGAACCTTCGCCGCGCCGGCGAGTTCCAGCTCACCGACGCCCTGGAGCAGATGCGGCGAGAGGAAGGCTGCCGCGGGGTGCTCGTCAAGGGGCAGCGGTTCGACACGGGGCGGCCGGAGCAGTACGTTCGGACGCTGATGGCTTTCGCCCGCCCGGACGGGCCGGAAAGGGGGCGTCCGGGCCCATGAAACGGATTCTCGTGAGCCCGCTGTCCTGGGGGCTGGGCCACGCCACCCGCGACCTGCCCATCATCCGCTATCTGCTCGAACGAGGCCACCACGTCACGATTGCGGCCGAGGGACGGGCCCTGACCCTCCTTCAGCACGAGGTCCCGGAGTGCGAATTCCTCGAGATGGAGGACTATCCGCCCCCCTATACGGCCTCCAAGCACTTTGTCCGCAAGTTCCTGATGACCTCGCCCCTGATGCTGAAGGCTATCTGGAAGGAGGGGAGGCGGGTGCGGCGGATGCTCAAGGAACGCCGATTCGACCTCATTCTCTCCGATAACCGCTTCAGCGTACGCGCGAAGGACATCCCCAGCTTCATCATTTCGCACCAGCTACGGTTCATGGTCCCGCCGCGCCTCAGGAAGCTGGAGTTCATCACGGAATTCTTCAATTGGGAGTACCTGAAGCCCTTCGACCGCGTCATCGTGCCGGACGCGGCCGACCCGGTGGCCAACCTTTCGGGTCGTATGTCCCACGATGTCAAGCACTTAGCGAAGGCCGAGAAGGTCTATTACGCGGGGGTCCTGGCCAGCGTCGAGCGGATGGACGTCGAGGTCGACGTGGACCTTTTCATCTCGATCTCAGGCCCGGAACCCCAGCGGACGGAGCTGGAGCGGATCGTCCTCGAGCAGGTCGAGGGGCTGGAGGAGGCACGCATCGTCATCACCCTCGGCAAGCCCGAGACCCGGGAAACCCGCACCGTGGGGGAGCACGTCGCGATCCACGGCTTCCTGGACCGCCAGGGGCAGCAGGAGATGCTCAATCGGGCCAAGCTGGTCGTCTGCCGCAGCGGCTACACGACGGTCATGGAGCTGGCCGAACTCTCGAAGAAGGCCCTTTTCATCCCCACGCCGGGCCAGACGGAACAGGAATACCTCGGCCGATACTACGAGGAGCACGGCTTCTTCCATTCCACGAGCCAGTACGAGCTGGACTTGGCCCGGGACGTCGAGAAGGCCCGTTCCTACCCCGGTCTGCCCCAGTCGGGCGGGACGCGGGAGAACGTTGAGCGGCTCTACGCGGACCTCTTCGCCCCCGTCCTGGAGGGTTGAGAGGGGGTCTACGAGAGGCCGAAGATGCGGCTCGGGTTCTCGCGAAGCAATAATCCGGCCGTCTCCAAGGCCGTTTCCTCGGTCATGCGGCCGGTTTCGACGAAATCCCCGGCCAAAACCCCCGCCAGAACCCGCCGGTACATGTTGAACTTCGGCAGGCAGAACTCGACCTTGTAGGCGTCGCTGTAGTAGCCGATGAGTTTGGTCTTGGGCACTGCCTGGAGCCGCGCCCGAAGCTCTGCCTCGATGTGCACGGGCACGTTGGCGTACCACCAGTGTCCGCTGGGCTTGACGTTGGGGAAGATCCACGCGAAGGTCGCCAGCTCGTGGGCCCACGTCATCGAGAGGACGCTGACCGTGAAGTCGACCGTCGGGAACCGCCGGAAGAGGTCCGCGTACTGCATCAGCGTCCCTTCGGCCGAGAGGAGGTCCCGCCCGCCCTCGACGCCCGCCGGATAGACGTCCCGGTAGACCCCGATCATGAGCTGGAAGGGCAACTTCGCATCGCGGCAGCCCTCCGCGACGAGGCCGAAGACGAACCGCTCCAGGAGCCGGGCCCCCGGCGGGTCCAGCGTGCGTCCCCGGGCCACGTGCGCCAGGAGCGGCTCCACGGCGGCGTCCTCGACGGCCACGGGCGTGAAGGTGGGCGGAAGGCTGATGGCCCCCCCGGCCGCCTCCCGGGAGGCGAAATACTCGAAGAGGGCTCCGACGGCCTTCCGGAGGTCCCCCGGCGTCTCCACGCCCATGCCCGTCTTCTCGGCCAGCCGCTTGCGGACCGATTCCTCCGGCAGGTGGAAGACAAGGTCGTCGGTCCTCAGGCACGGCACGAAAACGTCGCGATCCACCTCCTCGAGCGGCTCGTCGAAGGAATTCGTGAGGAAGACCTTCTCGATGCGGGCGGCCTTGAGGACCTCCCGGTACCGGTCGAACGCCCTGCCGGCCTCGACCACGGCCGCGTCCAAGGCCTCCCAGTTGGCGGGAGTGATGGCATCCTCGCCGAAGCCGAAAAGGGCCCGTGCGGCCTCCAGGAGCCAGGAATACTGGACCGTGTTGTCGATCGTCGCGAGGCGCGCGACCATCTCGGCGGTTCGCTCCCGCTCGTCCGGCGACGGGTCGAGGGCCTCGGCGGGCATGCCGGCCGAATGGACCAACTCGGTGTAATAATGGTAGCCCAGGAGGTCCGAGAGGCGGCGGGCGTGCGGAGCCGCGGGCGGGATGTGGCTGTGGCAATCGACCGCGGGGAGGTCGAGAATCGCCTTTTCGAGACGTCGCCGGAGGTCGCTCATCGTTTTCCTTCCAGAAAAGGCTTGCCTTGCGAGGCGGCCATTATAGGCTCACGCGAAAATCACGCAATCGCCGGGCCCCTTTTTCGGGCCGAATTCGCATCTGCCGCCGATTTGCGTATAATGGAAAGGAGGAGGTGGCCGCATGGCCTGGGTGGAGCGCATCGCGCCGGCGTGGGAACACTGGGATTTCCTGGCGGGGTTCGCCCGTCCGTTGCCGCAGGCGGTCCGGGCCCGCTTCGACGAGCCCGCGGCGGCCTTCGAAATCCGCTTCCTGGAAGACGTTCTGGCCCGGGTCGGCGAGGACGGGGGCGTGCTGGAGCAGTTGGGGCACCTGTACACGGAGGCGGGCCGCTACCGCGACGGTCTGGCCATTGACCGGCGGATCGTGGCCCTGAAGCCCCGCGACCCCCTCGCCCACTACAACCTGGCGTGTTCGCTGTCCTTGCTCGACGAGCGGACGCGGGCGCTCTCGGCCCTCCGCAAGGCCATCGACCTGGGCTACCGCGACCTGGAGTACATGCAGCAGGATCCGGACCTGGAGAACCTGCGTCAGGACCCGCGGTGGGAAGAGCTGCTGAGCGTTCTGCCGAAGTAGGCGGGTTTCAGAGGATGTACTTCGCCACATCCTCGTCCTCGGCGATGGCCTTGACCTTCTCCCGGACGTAGTCGGCATCGATGCGGATCTCGCGCTCCCCTTGCGGCAGGTCCGGGGCGTCGAAGGAGAGGTCCTCCATCACTTTCTCCATGACCGTGTAGAGCCGCCGGGCGCCGATGTTCTGGGCCCGCTGGTTGACGCGGTAGGCGATGCGGGCCACCTCCCGGACGGCCGATTCGTCGAACTCGACGAGCGTCCCCTCCGTGGCCATCATGGCCCGATGCTGGCGGACGAGGGCGTTGTCGGGCTCCGTGAGGATGCGGACGAACTGCTCGGCCGTCAGGTCCGAGAGCTCCACGCGGATGGGAAACCGGCCCTGGAGCTCCGGCATAAGGTCCGAGGGCTTCGACTGGGTGAACGCCCCCGCCCCGATGAACAGGACGTGATCGGTTCGCACGAGGCCGTAACGCGTGCCGACGGTCGAGCCCTCGACGATGGGCAGCAGGTCTCGCTGAACGCCTTGACGGCTGACGTCCGGACCGTACTTGCCCTGCCCGCCCCCGCCGAGCTTGTCCAGCTCGTCCAGGAAGACGATGCCCATCTCCTGGACGCGGCGGACGGCCTCGGTGTTGGCCTGAGTGGGGTCGATGAGCCGGTCGGCTTCCTGGCTCAGCAGCACCTTGCGGCCCTCGCAGACGCTCATGCGGCTCTTTCGGGTGCGGGGCGGCATGAAGCGCTCCATCATCTCCTGGAGGCCCCGCATCTGCTCCTGCTCCGGGCCGCCCACCATGCCCAGCTCAATCTTCTCCTCGACCTCGATATCGACGGGGCGGTCCTCCAGGAGCCCGGCGCGGAGCTTCTGGCGGATTTTCTCGCGGCTGGCCCGGCGCTGGTCCTCTTGATCCTCGGAGGGCATCGCGCCCCGTTCCGAGGCCCAGCGGCTCTTCGGCAGCAGGATGTCCAGGAGCCGCTCCTCGACGGCCGCCTCGGCCCGTTCGCGGACGGCCTCGCGGGCCTCCTGACGCACCAGGTTGACGCTCAGCTCCGTCAGGTCACGGATAATCGACTCGACGTCGCGGCCCACGTAGCCGACCTCGGTATACTTGGTGGCCTCGACCTTGATGAAGGGGGCCCCGACGAGGGCGGCCATGCGGCGGGCGATCTCGGTCTTGCCGACGCCCGTGGGGCCGATCATGATGATGTTCTTCGGGGCGACCTCCTCCCGGAGCTCCTCCGGCAGTTGAAGCCGCCGCCACCGGTTCCGCATGGCGATGGCGATGGCCCGCTTGGCCTCGCCCTGGCCGATGACGTAGCGGTCGAGTCGTGCAACGATCTCGCGCGGCGTCAGTTCCGTCATCCGCCCAGCTCCTCCACGTGGATGCGGTCGTTGGTGTAGACGCAGATGGACGCCGCCACGGCCAAGCCCTCCCGGACGATGGCCGCGGGCCCGAGCTCCGTGTGCTTCAGCAGGGCCAGGGCCGCGCTCCGGGCGTAGGCCCCGCCCGAGCCGACGCCGAGGAGGCCGTCGGCGGGCTCGATGACGTCGCCGGCCCCGGAGATGATGAGGCTCGTCTCGGCGTCGACGACGGCCAGGAGGCTCTCCAGCCGCCTCAGCACCCGGTCCATGCGCCAGGCCTTGGCCAGTTCGACGGCGGCCTTGCGGATGTTTCCGGAGGAGTCCTTGAGCTTGGCCTCGAAGCGCTCCATCAGGGCGAACGCGTCGGCGGCGCCCCCCGCGAAGCCGCATATGACCTGCCCGGACTCGCCGAGGCGGCGAATCTTGCGGGCGTCGGCCTTGACGATCGTCTCGCCCATCGAGACCTGCCCGTCGCCGCCGAGGGCCACGCGGCCGTCGCGGCGGACGGAGAGGATGGTGGTCGCACGGATGTCCATGGCGGCTCCTTCGGTCCGTCCGACGTCGGCAGCGCTACTTCTTGCCGTATCGCTCGCGCCAGACGAGCTCATCGAGGGGCTTCTTGTCGGCTTGCGGCGAGGGCTGGGGGGGCTTGCCGATGGGTAGGAGGATGGCGAACCGCTTGGAGGCGGGGATACCCAGAAGCTTCTTCGCAAAATCCTCCTGCTTCAGGAGCGTCCCCTCGACCCACACGCTGGCCAGGCCCAGGGCGTGGATCGCCAGCAGCATGTTCTGGGCCGCTGCGGAGGCGTCCTCCAGCCACCACCGCGATGCCTCCGGATCGGCCACGATGCCCACGGCGGCCGAGGCCGTGGCGAAGCTGGCCTGGACCTTTTCCAGGGCTTGGAGCGTGGACGCGTCCCGGATGAGGATGTACTGGAGTGGCTGCCGATTGCCGCCCGAGGGGGCGTGGCGGCCGGCGTCGGTGATCTTGAGCAGCGTCTCCTCGGTTACCTCGGCCGGCTCGTAGGCCCGCACGCTGGGGCGGGATTCGATGGCTTCGAACAGGTCCATCCGCGTCTCCTTTCCGGGGGTCGGGTCAGGTTTCGAGAATTCGCCCGAGCGTGTCGGCCCGGTGGCGATGCCGCTCCTGCTGGGCCTCCAGGGCGTCCCGGACGAGGTGAGCCCGGGCCTCGAGCGAGAGCTTCAGGTTCGTGTAGGGGTTGGCCTGGGTGGCAGTATCGACCCGGGGGATCCATTCCGTCGGGAGGGCCATGGTGCCGGAGAGAGCCCCCCCTTCGACTGCCGCGCCCATCGCCGAGCCGATTTGGCTCGCCGCCATGCACGCCGGCACCTTGTCCCGTCCGTTCGCCAAGGCGTTCACTCCAGATTCGCGTGCCGCGCGTCGATCTCCCGGGGGCCGCGGCCGAGGCGGCGGCCGATCTCGGCGCTGACCGCGTCCAGCAGCACCAGTAGCGACTGCTCGAAGAGCGACCCGCCGTACTGAACCGACTGGCCCGCCCCCCGGTCGCGGCGCTTCGATGGGGCGGCAATGACGATCGTCTCGTCCGCCAGGCGCGCCATGGGCGAATCGGGCGTCGCGGTGATCGCGAAGACGCGGGCCCCCGCCTCGTCCGCCACCTCCGAGACGACGACCGTCACGTGGGTCTCGCCGCTCGCTGAGCACGCCAGCAGCAGGTCCCCGGCACGGATGGCGGGCGTCGTGGTTTCCCCGACGACGTAGGTGACGAGCCCGAGGTGCATCAGGCGCATGGCGAACGCCCGGGCCATGAGCCCCGACCGACCGCCCCCGGCCACGTAGATGCGGTCGGCCTTGAGGACAGCGTCGGTCAGCCGCTCGATGCCCTCCGGGTCGACCTCGCCCAGACACCCCCGCATCTCTGCGAGGATCTCGTTGATGTTCCGTCGGATCGGCACGCCGCGTCCCTCGCCCCACGGTCCAAGGTTGCGATTATAGCGGCCGGGCGGGGCGGGCACAAAGCTTTAACGGCAGGCCCTGGGTGTGAGGCATCGGGCAGGGGGCATTGGGTGTCCCGTCCGCCCGTTGTTGTTGCTGTTGCCGTGGCCTAATGCCCGATGCCAATGCCATCTATTGCGGTGACGGGGAATTGCTTGACGGTCGGGTCGCGTGGCTCTAGACTGAGACGGTTTCGCGGGGGACGTGCGTTAACCACTTGCCGGGCGCGATTTACATCGTGACGGGGCAGACCGGGCGGGGGTGCTTGCGCACGAGGCGGGCGGCCCGGGGCGAGATCGGGGGCCGGGCGGGCCATGGATACACGAGTTCGAGGTGACGCATGATCGGATCGCGCAAGAAGCTCGGGGAGATTCTCCGCGAGTGGGGCATCGTCAGCGAGAAGCAGATGCAGGAGGCCATGGAGCGGCAGGCCCGCAGCGGCCGCCGCATCGGCGAGATGCTCGCTAGCATGGACGCTTGCACGGACGTCGATGTGACGAAGGCGTTGGCGCTGCAGTTCGACATGGAGTTCGTGGACCTCGACATCGGGACCATCAATCCCCAGGTCATGGAGATGGTGCCGGAGTCGATGATGCGCGAGTATCAGATTCTCCCGATGGAGTACGAGGACGGGCGGCTGAAGGTGGCCATCACCGACCCGCTGGACCTGGAGTCGGTGGACACGATGCGATTCCGGCTGAACATGGATATCGACTGCGTCCTGGCCTCGGCGAAGCAGGTGCAGCAGATCATCTCCAGCTACACCGAGCAGGCGGAGTCGGAGTCGGTGGACTCGATGCTGCAGGAGTTCACGGCCTCGGACATCGCCTTCGAGGACCGGGGGGAGAAGGGGGCCGAGCAGCGCGCCGAGTCCGCGCCCATCATCCGGCTCGTGCAGCTGATTATCACCGAGGCGGTCCGGATGCGGGCCAGCGACATCCACATCGAGCCGCTCTCCAGCCGCCTCCGCGTCCGGTACCGCGTCGACGGGGTGTGCGTGGAGCGGGACCCGCCGCCCAAGCGGCTCCAGGGGTCCATCAGCACCCGCATCAAGCTGATGGCGGGCATGCAGATCGAGGAGAAACGCCTGCCGCAGGACGGGCGGATCCGGATGCGGCTCGACGGCGAGGACCTGGACTTCCGCGTCTCGACGCTCCCGGCGTACCACGGCGAGTCGATCGTGCTTCGAATCCTCAGGCGGGAGTCGATCAACCTGGGCCTCGATTCGCTCGGGTTCCAGCAGGACGACTTCGAGCTGTTTGAGAAACTCATCGGGCGCCCGAACGGCATCTTCCTCGTCACGGGTCCGACCGGGTCCGGAAAGACGACGACGCTGTACGCGGCCCTGAACAAGCTGAACACGCCGGACCGCAAGATCATCACGGCGGAGGACCCGGTCGAGTACCACATCTCGGGCATCAACCAGGTCCATGTGAAGGAGGACATCGGGCTGACGTGGCAGGCGATCATCCGGGCGATGATGCGTCAGGCGCCGAACATCATCCTGGTGGGCGAGATTCGCGATTTGCAGACGGCAGAGATGGCCATCCAGGCGTCGCTGACGGGACACTTGGTATTCAGTACACTTCATACCAACGACGCGCCCTCCGCGATCACCCGCCTCATCGACATGGGCGTCAAGCCGTTCCTCGTGGCCAGCTCCATCCAGGCCATCATGGCCCAGCGGCTCGTGCGCATCCTGTGCACGGAGTGCAAGGAGCCCGACCCGGACGTCGAGGTCCAGACCCTCCGCCGCCTCGGCGCCACCGACTCGCAGCTCGATCAGGCCACGGTCATGCGGCCCGTCGGGTGTCAGAAGTGCCACGGCACGGGCTATCGCGGCCGCATGGGCATCTTCGAGATGCTCGTGATGAACGCCGAGCTCAAGGAAATGGCGTTTCAGCGGAGGCCCCTGAACGAGATCCGCCGTGCGGCCCGGAACCTGGGCATGCGGACGCTGCTGCAGGACGGGTTGCTGAAGGTCCTGAAGGGCACGACGACGCTGAACGAGGTCCTGGCCCGGGCGGCCCGCGAAATGTCCCTGGTTTCGTAAGTCGGGCGGTCCGGCGAGGTTGCCGGACTCCCGGCCGTCTCTATAATGATGAGGGCAAGGAGTGGGAAAGGCCGAGCGCGACGATGATCCAGATCGATAAGCTCCTGCAGTTCGTCGTCCAGAAGAACGCGAGCGACCTCCACCTGCACGTGGGGCGGTCCCCGGTGGTCCGGCTCCACGGGAGGCTCCGGAGCCTCGAAACCGACGTCCTTGAACCCGAGGATACCGCGGGCCTGATGCGGAGCATCACCCCCGAGCGGTTCCAGGAGGAACTCGAGGAGGTCGGCAGTGCCGACTTCGGCTTCTCGTTCCAGGACCAGGCCCGCTTCCGCGTGGCCGTCTTCAAGCAGAGCGGCAACGTCTCGATCGTGCTGCGGCAGATTCCGAAGCGGCTGATGTCGATTACGGAGATCGGCCTGCCGGAGACGGTCGAGCAGCTCCTCGGCAAGACCCGGGGTCTCTTTCTTGTGACCGGGCCCACCGGCTCGGGCAAGACGACGACGCTGGCCTCGATGATCAACTACGTCAACGAGCACTACGACCGGCACATCATCACGGTCGAGGAGCCGATCGAGTACTACCACCCGCACAAGCAGTCGATGGTGAACCAGCGGGAACTGGGCTCGGACGTGCCGACCTACGAGGAGGCGATCCGGCGGGCCCTGCGCGCCGACCCGGATGTCATCTTCGTCGGCGAGATGCGCGACACCGAGACGATGGCTGCGGCCATCCGGGCCGCCGAGACGGGGCACTTGGTCTTCTCGACCCTCCACACGACCGGGGCGGCCGGGACGGTGAACCGGATCGTGGACGCGTTCCCGGTGGCCCAGAAGGACATGATCCGGATTCAGCTGGCCGGGTCGCTGATGGCGGTCGTCTCGCAGACGCTCATCCCGCGGATCGACATGCCCGGCCGCATCGCCGCCTACGAGTTCTTGTGGATCACGCCGGCGGCCCAGAACCTGATCCGGAAGAACGAGACGTTCCGCCTGGAGTCGGTGATCCAGACGGGCCGGAAGTGGGGCATGCAGCTGCTGGACGATTCGCTGTGGGACCTGTACTCGAAGGGCATCATCGCGCCGGAGGAGATGCTGGAGCGGGCCCAGCGGCCGGAGGAGCTGAGCGAGAAGCTGGCCCAGACGCCCGAGGGCCGCGAGGCCCTGAAGCGGATCGGCGGCCCGCTGGACGAGGCCGACCTGAAGACGTTCCAGAAGACCGGACGGTGAGCCCGAAGCGCGAGAGGATACCGTGACCCAGACGCCCGACAGCCCGCAGACGACGCCCGACGCGGCCCCGGCCGCCCCCGCGCGGCCCGCCCCCCCGAGGCGCCGTGAGAAGCTCGACTTGAAGTCCAAGCCGATCGGCGAGATTCTGGTGCGGACCGAGCGGGTGACGCTGGAGCAGCTCAAGGAGGCCCTCGCCATCAAGAAGCAGCGGGGCGGGGCGATCGGGGCGATCCTTGTCGACATGGGGTACTGTGAGGAGGCCGACGTTTCGGCCGCCCTCGCCCTCCAGGCAGGGATGCGGCGGATCGACCTCGACGAGCTGGACATCCCGCCCGAGATCACCGACAAGATGGACGCCATGACCGCCCGGGCCTACGGCGTCATCCCCGTCGAGTTCGGCGAGGGCACGCTGACCGTGGCCATGGCCGACCCGAACAACTTCCGGGCCCTCGACGAGCTGCACATGCTTCTGGATTACCACATCGAGGGCGCCGTGGCCGACCCCCAGGCCGTCGTCCGGGCCCTGGACAAGTACTACGCCCGGGCCGAGAGCGTCGAGGCCGTCATCGACGAGCTGGGCCAGGCCGAGTGGGTCCGCGAGGACGACATGGAGTCGATCGACCTGGAAGACATCCGGGTCATGAGCGAGAGCCAGCCGGTCAAGAAGCTCCTGAACCTGGTCCTGCTGCAGGCGATCCGCGACAACGCCTCGGACATCCACTTCGAGCCGTTCGAGGACGAGTTCAAGATGCGGTACCGCATCGACGGCGTCCTCTACGAGATGGTCCCCCCGCCCCGCCACATCGCCCTGGCCGTCGCCAGCCGCATCAAGGTCATGGCCAACCTCGACATCGCCGAGCGGCGGCTGCCCCAGGACGGCCGCATCGAGCTGACGGTGGGCGGCAAGCCGGTGGACCTGCGCGTCTCGGTGCTGCCGACGATGTTCGGCGAGAGCGTCGTCATGCGCGTCCTGGACCGGAGCCAGGTCGAGCTGGACATCACGAAGGTCGGCCTCCGCGACGAAGAGCAGCGGGTCGTGGACGAGCTGATCCACCTGCCGAACGGCATCGTCATCGTTACGGGCCCGACCGGTTCGGGCAAGACGACGACCCTGTACTCGGCCCTCTCGGCCATCAACGACGTCGAGACGAAGATCATCACCACCGAGGACCCCGTCGAGTACGACATCGAGGGGCTTGTCCAGGTCCAGATGCATCCGGAGATCGGCCTGACGTTCGCCCGATGCCTGCGGAGCATCCTCAGGCAGGACCCGGACGTGATCCTGGTGGGCGAGATTCGCGACCTCGAAACGGCCGAGATCTCCATCCACGCATCCCTGACGGGGCACCTGGTGTTCTCGACCCTCCACACCAACGATGCCCCGACGGCGATCACGCGACTGCTGGATTTGGGCCTGGAGCCCTACATGGTGACGGCCACCCTGGAGGCCGTCGTGGCCCAGCGCCTCGTCCGCCGCATCTGCACCGATTGCCGCGCCGAGTTCGAGCCCACCGAGGAAATGCTGTGGGAGCTGGACCTGAGGCCGGAGGAGGTGCGGGGCCGCACCTTCTACTTCGGCAAGGGCTGCGACCAGTGCAACAACACGGGCTATCGCGGCCGGACGGGCATCTTCGAGATCATGCGGATTGACGACAAGCTCTCCGAGCTGATCCTCGACGAGTCGTCGACGAACGTGCTCCGCGAGGAAGCGAAGCGGCGGGGGATGCGGAGCCTCCGCGACAGCGGCCTGATGTCCATCTACGACGGCATCACGACGATCGAGGAGGTCGTCAAGGCCACCATCGCCGAGGCCTGATCCACAGAAGGAGACGCACGCCATGCCGGTATTCCATTACGAGGCCATGGACGCCCGCGGCCAGGAGGTCCGGTCCGAGATCGAGGCCACCTCCCAGGAGGAGGCCATCACCAAAATCCGGGCCATGAAGCAGTTCCCGACCCAGATTCGCGTCAAGGGCAAACGCACCCGCACCGCCGCCGCCCCCAAGAAAAAGGGCAAGAGCTTCGCCCTCGGAAGCGTCGGGGCCAAGCAGCTCACGCAGTTCACCCGCCAGCTCTCGACGCTCCAGGACGCGGGCCTGCCCCTCCTTCGGAGCCTGCGCATCCTCGAAGCCCAGACCAAGCCCGGCGTCCTCCGCAACGCCCTCCAGGATATCATCGAGGATGTCGAGGCCGGCTCCACCCTCTCGGAGGCCATGGAAAAGCACCCCAAGGCCTTCGACAACCTTTACGTCCACACCGTCCGGGCCGGCGAGGCCGGCGGCGTGCTCGACCAGATTCTGCGAAAGCTCTCCGAGTTCATGGAGAAGGCCGAGGCCCTCAAGCGACGCGTCGTCGGGGCCATCATCTACCCCGTCGTCGTCATCACCATCACCGTCATCATCCTCGCCGGTATCATGCTCTTCATCGTGCCGCGATTCGAGGAAATCTTTGCCAAGTTCGACATCCCCAGCCTGCCCCTGCCGACCGAGATGCTCATCGGTACCTCCCGCTTCATCGGGGCCAACTGGTACTTCCTGCCCATCATCCCCATCAGCCTCTACGTGGCCCTGAAACTGATGAAGGCCTCGACGGGCGGGCGCTTCGCCCTCGACTGGCTGAAGATGAACACGCCGATTCTGGGCGGCATCGTGAACCGGGTGGCCGTCGCCCGCTTCGCCCGGACGCTGGGCGTCCTGATCGCCTCGGGCGTCCCCATCCTCGAAGCCCTCAACATCACCCGCGAGACCGTCGGCAACCAGGTCGTGGCCCGGGCCTTGGCCCAGGTCCACGACTCCATTCGCGAGGGCGAGTCCATCGCGGGGCCGCTTCGCCAGAGCGGCGTCGTCGACCCCATTGTCGTCAACATGGTCGACGTCGGCGAGGAGACGGGCGAGCTCGACCAGATGCTCATCAAGGTCGCCGACAACTATGACGAGGAGGTCGACCATCGCGTCGGCAGCCTCGTCAACGCCATGGAACCGCTGATGATCGTCTTCCTGGGCGGCTCGATCGGCACCATCGTTATCTGCCTCTTCCTGCCGCTCGTGGACCTGATCAAGAACGTCGGCCGCTGAGGCTGCGGAGGAGACCGACCATGGAACGCGCGATGCGGGCCGGACGCGGCCGGGCCTTTACGCTGATCGAGCTGATGGTCGTCATGGCCATCATGGGGGTGCTCGTGGCCCTCCTGGTCCCCACCATCAGCCGCGCCGTCCAGATCGCCCTTACCACGCAGACCACCCAGCGGCTTCGCGAGATCTCGTTCGGCCTCGAAGCCTTCAAGAAGCAGTTCGGCAAATACCCGCCCTCCGGCGAGGGTTCCCTCGACACCGGGGCCGCCAACCTCGCCTACTACCTGCGCGGACCCGTCGGACGCGGGTGGGGCACCAACGCGGGCGGGGCTCTGCCGTTCGGGGGGCGCGGCGACCGGGCGTTGCCGGCCTACTACAACGTCGACGACGCCGACCTCCTCTACGAGGACCTCGGCAACGTCACCCGGGTCGCCGGCTTCCTCGACGCCTTCGACCCGCGGGGGCTCGTGCTGGATCTCCACGGCCAGGACCGCTACGTCGGACGCATCCTCTACTACCTCGCCGACATCGACGAGGCGGGCAAGAGCCAGTTCCACGTCGCCGACAACGACGTCGACCCCGAAGCCTACGAGGGCTACGTCAACGAGGACCATTTCGACCTCGCCGCCAAGGGAGGCGGCGGGGAGTACGTCCGGAAGGCCTATCTCCTGGTCTCGCCCGGGCCCGACCGAAAATACGGAGACATGAAGGAGGACGAGGACACCCGCGAGTACGTCCCGTCCACGCAGCGCGGCATCTGCGACGACATCACGAACTTCGACCAGCCGCGCGGCATCTAGCCTGGAGGACCGAACCATGACCCCGCCGACCCGAACTCGCGCCTTTACGCTGGTGGAGCTGCTGATCGTCATGGGCATCATCAGCCTGCTGCTGCTCCTGTTGTTCCCGGCGGTCACCACCGCCATCAGCATGGTTCAGACCATCCGGACCGCCAACACCATTAGCCAGCTCAGCGTGGCCCTCGAGTCCTTCTACAAGGACTTCGGCACCTATCCGCCCAGCGACGACGCGCACGAGGAGGAGATCGCCGGCACCCAGGCCGTCGAGACCGGCTACGGAAACGTCGCCGCCTTCCTCACCAACACCCTCGAGGACAACAACCAGACCTGGGGCCCGTACTTCACGTCCGAGGCCATGGCCGCCGGCGGATCCAACGTCCTAGACGGCTTCAGCCCGCCGGCCAAGATCTTCTACTTCCGGCACCACCCGATCGATGGCGACGAAGCCTACGACTGGGAGGACAACGACACGGACTCGGACCGGGCCAAGAAGGGCTTCGCCTCCGAGGGCCAGTTCCTCCTCCTGGCCAAGCGGCGAGGCCCCGGCGAAGGCAACAACCCCAGCAACTGGTCCAACTGGGCCCGCGAGGACTACCTCCTGATCAGCCCCGGCCCCGACCGCCTTTACGGCCACGTTCGGGAGGACCCGACCAAGGACTACTATGTCCCCGCCACCTATAGCAGCGAGGACCGCTGGTGTGACGATGTGACGAACTTCAGCTACAACTAGCGGGACAAGGACCGCGTGCCATGATCCTCCGCCCGACAACCCGGCGACCCGCCCCGGCCTTCACGCTCATCGAGCTCGTGACCGTCATGGCCATCCTCGGCATCCTCATCGCCATGAGCGTCGGCGCCTATCGGACGGCCATGGAGGGCGCCAAACGCGACTCGACCCTCGCCACCCTCGGCCAGCTCAAGGCCGCCCTTCAGGACTACGCCGACGACTGGGGCCACTTGTATCCCTGGACGGCCACGACCGGGTCCATGGGCCAGGTGAACGACGACCTCAAGCTCGCCTCGGGCGAGTACGCCGAGGAGGCCCTCCTCTTTGCCGCCCTAACCATGCGACGACGCCACGGACCCTACGTCAAGGGCGTCCAGGATTTCGTCGAGACCCGCAAGCAGGACAGCGACACGTTCGCCGTCTTCGTTGACGGCTGGGGCAACGTCATCGAGTATGAGGCGGGCACGCCCCCCGTCCTCACCTCTCCCGGCCGCAACGGCGACCTCGGCGACGACGACGATCTTTCCACCGAAGCCTCGGAGTAAGCCATGCGAACCCGACGACGCGCGTTCACGCTGACCGAGCTGCTGGCCGTCATGGGCATCTTTCTGATCCTCGTGGCCGGGAGCATCGGCACCCTGGTGGTCATCGCCGGCCGGCTCGGAGCCGACAACGCCACCGCCACCATCCAAGCCATGCTCAACTCCGCCCGCGAGGCCGCCTCCTCGAATAACACGACCGTCTGCCTCGTTTTCAGGAACGACCCCGGGAACGCCGAGAGCGGCACGACGATGGTGCTCGTGGCTCAGAACGGGGGGAACTGGGAGGACGTCAGCCGCTTCCCCGTCAAGCTCCCCAAGAACGTCTACGTCCTCCGCGATGCCCCCGGCCTGGCCTCGGTCAGCACCCAGGGCCTCGTGGTCCCCGGCGAGGGCGAGGTCCCCGACGAGGTGCAGATCGAGAAGTGGGCTCAGTACCAGCAGGATGTCCAGGACGCGATTGCCGAGTACGGCTTTGCCAACGTCCAGAACGGTTACATCTCCGGCGACCTCAAGGGCGACCAGCAGGAGTTTTACATCGCGTTCGCCCCCTCCGGCTATGTCGTCGACCTGGACAGCGGGCCCAGCAGCGACGCGGTCGAGCAGGCCGTCACCGTCGTCCAGTTGGCCGGCTCGCGCATCGGCGACTACGTCTTCTATCCGATCAACCGCAACACCGGCACGCGCCTCGTCTTCGAGTAGGCCGAACCGGGGCGGGGGACTGCGTGCACGAACTCTCGCTGGCCCGAGCCGTCTGGACCCAGGTGGAGGCCGAGCTCCTGCGCCGGCCCGGCGCTCGCCTCGTTGCTCTGCATCTCGTGGTGGGGCGCCTGTCCGGGGCCGACCCGGAGTCGCTCGCCTTCGCCCTGGACCTCGTGACCGAGGGGGCCGACGATGCGAAGCCCCGCGTCGACGTCCGGACCGAGCCTGCCGCCCTCCAGTGCGACGCCTGCGGACACGCGTGGGAGACCGGCGAGTTCTCGATCCGCTGTCCCGCGTGCGGATCGGCGGACGTCGATGTGACCGCCGGCCGCGACGTCCGACTCGAATCCCTGGAATTGGAGAAGCCGGATGACTGAGAAGGTGCCCCTCGAGAAGCGGGTCCTTTCCGAAAACGATCGGCTGGGCGCGGCACTGGCCGCGCAGTTCGCCGAGGCCCGCGTCTTCGTCGTCAACCTGATGAGCTCGCCGGGGGCCGGCAAGACGACACTCCTGGAGGAGACGGTGCGCCGCCTCGGCGCTGAGCTCCGCCTGGCGGCCGTGGAGGGCGACCTTGCGACCGACCGCGACGCCGCTCGCCTCCGCGCCGCGGGTCTGCCGACCGAGATGATCAACACGGGCCGCGGCTGTCACCTCAACGCCCGTCAGGTGACCGAGGCCGTCGACCGGCTGGACCTGGCGGCCCTGGACGTGCTTTTCATCGAGAACGTGGGGAACCTCGTGTGTCCGGCCGGGTTCGACCTCGGCGAGCATCGGCGCGTCGTCGTGGCGAGCACCCCGGAGGGCGAGGACAAGCCCGCCAAGTATCCCGTCGCCTTCCATGCCGCCGACTGCATCGTTCTCAACAAGATGGACCTGGCGGAGGCGGCGGGGTTCGCGGCCGACGCCTTTGCCGCCCACGTGCGCGGCCTCGGGGTCACGGCCCCCATTCTCGCCCTCTCGTGCCGCACGGGCGAGGGCCTCGGGGCGTGGCTCGACTGGGTCCGGGCGGGCCGCGAGGCGGTGCGGCGGCAGCCAGCCCGCGAGAAATAAGTTGCACACGCGCCCCCGGGCAAGGTGTAATCGGGGGGCTGGAAGGGCCAGGAGGATCGACTGATGAACGTACTCGCCTTTATGTTCCCGGGCGGTTGGGAGCTGATCATCGTCCTCATCGTGGCGCTGCTGCTGTTTGGGCGGCGCCTGCCGGAGGTCAGCCGCGGTCTCGGCCGCAGCATCGTCGAGTTCAAGAAGGGCATCCGCGGCGTCGAGGAAGAGATCGATAAGGCCGGCGCCGAGGACGAAGCCACCAAGGATGAGGCGTAGCCGTGCCCTGACGCGGCTTGTGGCTGAGCCTTCCATCACATCGGCGTGCCCTCGGGCCCGGCGCTTCTGAAGGTCAGCACCGCCACCTCCGGTCGGGCAAGAAACCGGACGCGATACAGCCACCCCACCCCGCGCGTGACGTAAAGCGACGCCCCGCCCACGCGGTGCAGCCCCTCGTACCGCGACTTGTTTCGGACCGGCACGAGCGGCGGACCGAGGAAGGGCGCCTGCACCTGGCCGCCGTGTGTGTGGCCCGAGAGGATGCCGGCGAACCCCGCCGCCGCCACCGCGTCCGCCCCGTCGGGGTTGTGGCAGAGACACACGGCCGCCTCGTCATCGGGGATGTCGGCCGCCGCGGCGTCGGCGTCCATCCGCCCGGCCCAGAGGTCGTCGACGCCCCCAATCCAAAGCGGAGCGCCGTCCTTTTCCAGCCGCACGGCCTCGTTCCTGAGCATCCGCACGCCGTGATCGCCCAGCGTCTCGACGAACTTCAGCGCCGCCGCCCCCGGCGCCGGCCGCGCCGCCCCGTAGTCGTGGTTCCCCGGACACGCGTAGACGCCAAGCGGCGCCGTCAGCTTATCGAAGAGCCCCGCGACTGCCGCGCCGTGCTCCGGATTGTGGCCCGTCACGAAATCCCCCGCCAGCGCCACGAGGTCCGCCCCGACCGCCGCCGCCTTCGCCACGGCCGACTCCAGGTACGGAAGCGGCACCCTCGGCCCGTGATGGAAGTCGGAGAGCAGGGTGAGGCGCGTCCCGTCCCACGCTGGCCGCAGGCCCGGCACGGGCAGGTCCGTCGTGGTGACCTCGATCCAGGTGGGCTCGATCCACCGGGCATACGCCCCGGCCCCGACCCCCGCCGCCACCACACTCGCCGCCCCCCACATAAAGCGCCTCCGCGTGATCCCCCGCCGGTCCCGTCCGTCCCCGCCGCGTTCTTTCGTGGAGCCTTTCATGAGTGCATTATAGCGGCCGGGCGTAAAGGGCGGAGCAAAACTGCGGCGGGTGGCGGACCCCCAGTGCGGGCACGATCCATCGTCGCATCGGGGTTCCTTTCGGACGGGCGTTAGTTATAGGTTGAACCCCGCGACGACAGGCGAGGTCTCGTCGCTTCTCGTCACAGGCCGTCCCGCCTGCGGACTGGACGCGCCCCTGATCGACGGGTACGATGGAGCGGTCCACAAGGGTTGGCGACGAGAGGTGCTCTATGACACTCGCTCTGCGAATGACGATCGCCGTTTTCGGCCTCTACCTGCTTGCGTCGCCGGTTGCGGCGGGACTTGATGTGACGCCACTGGGTCGGATCAAGGGGGTCAGCGACAAGCAGGACGCCCGGGCCACACCGGAGAAATGGAAGGCCGTCCGCCGCCTCCTGGGCGACGACGCCGACCGCGTGGCCATCCGCCAGACCGCCTGCAACCTCCGGGGCAACACCTCGGTACGGAGCGAGATGCCCCTGAAGTGGAAGGACAAAGGCTACTACCGGCGGCACCGCGACCTGGGCCAGGTCATCACCGCTGAGCGGGATATGACGCTCGACGCCATCGTCCTGCGAACCGGCAACGACGACCTTGCGTACCTCGACGGCACGCCCGGGGCGAAAGTCCTGCTTCAGTTTTTCGAGGTCCGCGGCACGCCGCGGATCAACGACAACGGCACGCCCCCGGGCACGCCGCCAGAGCACGGGTGGTCGAAAACGGCCCACCGGTGCGACGACTATCTCGAGGGAGTGATCCACGAGCCGATCCGCACGGCCCGCGGCGGGGTGATGCCCACGCTCCCGGAGGGCGACGACGGAAAGCGGCTGTACCTGAAGTGGGACCTGACGGGCGAGGACGAGATTCGTCTGCAGAAGGGCAAACGGTACGCCTTCATGGTGGGTTTCGAAGCGCCCGGCCCGCGGCGGAACTTCACCCTCTCGAATATGAACTGGACGCACCTGAAGGATCCCCCGTCGCTCGAGGGCACCCGGTACGACGGCGGGTGGGGCCTCCGCCGCGAGGGTAACGGCGAGAACCCGCCCCGGAAAATCCCCGGCAAGAAGCCGCCCGATGACGACGCCGTCCGCGAGAAGCTCCGGCGGCAGTCGACGTTCCCGCCGCTCAAGGAACGCCTGGCCATCCCGCCGACAACCGAGGGCCACCCAGACGTCGACACCTACCGCGACTTCGAGTTCTACGTCATCGCCAAGGAATAGCGCCGCGGCCCTGCGCACGTTCCCTCGCGGCCCTCCGCCTGCGGTCGATCAAGATTCGATTTGATGCGGTTCGTAGCCCCGCCGAAGGCGTTGAACAGAGCGGACAGCAACCCGAAGAAGACCCGCCGATGCCGACGACGCTCAAGCACGTGCTGCCGCTCGCAATCCTTCTCGCCGTCACCGCCGCGGCTGGCGGAGCCGAGGTCCTGATGGAGGCCGAAGCGTTCGACGACCGGGGCGGTTGGGTGGTGGACCAGCAGTTCATGGACCAGATGGGCTTGGCGGCATGGAGGCCGACGCACTCGCCGGTGTGGTGATCGACGGCGACG
>CAYWVR010000044.1:0-23349 GCA_964461715.1 uncultured Anaerolineales bacterium | reverse complement strand
GTCCGCGTCGTCGCCGCAAAGCGCCTCGGCGTGGCTACGACCTCGAGCCTGGCCCCGTCGGCGCTGGCCGAAGCGCGGGAGGCGGCCCTGGCGATCGCCCGCGCGGCCGAGCCGCTGGAGGACTGGCCCGGCCTGCCGGAGCCGCGACCCGTCGAGGACCCTGACACCCACGACGCCGCCACCGCCGACCTGGCCCCCGACGCCCGGGCCGACGCCGCCGGCCGGATTATGGACGCCGCCCGCGCCAAGCACGCCCGGGCCGCCGGCGCCGTCCGGACCGACGACTTCGCCACCGCCGTCGTCTCCAGCACGGGCGTCGAGGTCGCCTCCGCCGAGACCCGGGCCGCCGTCCACACAACCGTCGTCGCCGACGACGACGGGGCGGGCTACGCCGAGGCCGTCGCCTCGCGGTGGGAGGACCTGGACGTCAAGCGGGTCGGCCAGCGGGCGGCCCTGAAGGCCGACAAGAGCCGCCGGCCCGCGGCCCTTCCCGCCGGGCGGTACGACGTGGTCCTGGAGCCGGCGGCGACGGCCGAGTGGATCGAGTACCTCGCGTACGTCGCCTTCGGCGGGAAGGCCTTCGACGAGGGCCGCAGCCCCCTGGCCGGACGCCTCGGCGAGCCGGTCACCGGCGCGGACATCACGATCTGGGACAACGCCCTCGACCGGCGGACGCTCCCGGCCCCGTTCGATTTCGAGGGGATGCCGTCGCGGCGGCTGTCGCTCATCACGAAGGGCGTCGCGAAGGGCGTGGCGACGAACGATTACCGGGCGCGGCGGCTCGGGAAGCGCAAGTCGACCGGCCACGCCCTCCCCGCCTCCTCCCGCTACGAATGCACGCCGATGCACCTCTTCATGAAGGGCGGCGCCTCGAGCGAGCGGCGGCTCGTCGCCGAGACCGAGCGGGGCCTGCTGGTGACGCGGTTCCATTACACGAACGTCCTCGACCCGATGAAGACGGTCCTGACGGGGATGACGCGGGACGGGACGTTCCTGATCGAGGGCGGCGAGATCGTCGGCCCGGTCCGGAACTTCCGGTACACCGAGAACATCCTCGAGGCCCTCGCCCGCCTCGACGGCGCCGGCCGCCGCCTCACCCTCGTCCAGGGCCCCGTCGTCTGCCCCGCGATCCGGGTCCGCGAGGTGCAGTTCAGCGGCTCAACCGAGTTTTGACATGAGCCGCGAGGGTGACCTCGCGAGCATTCGCACGGACGGCATTGGGCCCGGGGACAAGCGAGCATGCGGGGCAAGTCGTGGCCGTGGCCCCGTGCCCCATGCCGAAGGCCCATCGCCTTCTGTTAAAGGTATGACAATGAAAGCACTCGTTTTGCACGGCGTCCGCGACCTGCGCATGGAGGAGCGCGAGCGGCCCAAGGCCGGGCCGGGGCAGGTCCTGGTGCGGATTCGGAGCGTGGGCCTGTGTGGGTCGGACGTCCATTACTACACGCACATGCGGATCGGCGACCAGGTCGTCGAGCGGCCCCAGGTTCCCGGCCACGAGGCCGCCGGCGAGATCGCCGAGGTCGGCCCCGGGGTCGAGGGCCTCGAGGTCGGCCTCCGGGTGGCCATCGAGCCCGCCCTTTCCTGCGGGCGATGCGAGTTCTGCACGACCGGGCGCCCGAACATCTGCCCCGACGTCGTCTTCGGGTCCACCCCGCCGCACGACGGCCTCATGCGGGAGTTCGCCCCCCTCGAGCCCGAACAGTGCGTGCCGATCCCCGACGCCCTCTCGTTCGACGAGGCGGCGATGCTCGAGCCGCTCCAGGTCACGGTCCACGCGTCGAACCTCGCGCCCGTGCGGCCGGGCGAGACGGTGGCTGTGGTCGGGTGCGGGTCGATCGGTCTCGGGTGCATGGAGATGGCCCGGCTGGGCGGGGCCCTGCGCCTGATCGTCACGGACCGGCTCGACTATCGCCTCGATCTCGCCAGGAAGCTCGGGGCCGACGAGACCGTGAACGTCGAGGCGTGCGACCCGGCGGCGGCGGTGCGGGAATGGACGGGCGGCCGCGGGGCGGACCTTGTCTTCGAGTGCACGAACCGGGCCGCCGGGGCGCCGCAGGCGTACGACCTGGCGGCGATCGGCGGGCGGGTCTGCCTGGTGGGCATCCCCAAGGAGGACTCCATCACCCTCGACGCCCACGAGTATCGTCGCAAGGAACTGACCGTCCAGTACGTCCGCCGCAGCCGCCATGCCGCGCGACAGGCCATCGACCTGGTGGCCTGCGGGAAGCTGGACGTGGCGAGCTGGATCACGCACACCTTCGACCTCGACCACGCCGCCCGGGCGTTCGAGTTGGTCGACGAGTACGCCGACGGGGTGCTGAAGGCGGTGATCCATCCCTGACGGCAGGCATGGGGCATTGGGTCACGGCGCCAGCTTGTCCGCCGCAGCGCTTGCGCCGCGCGTGCCCTTCGCGCGCAAAAGTTGAGGACCCGGAGTCGCCGTTCTCCGGGCCCTCGTTTCTCAGGCCGTTGCCCGGCAATCCTGCCGGGTGACCCACAGCCTCTGCCGCAGTATCGACCCGCTCTGCGAATCGCTTGAGGGAAAGCGGGGGACTCTCTCGGGCCTCTCGAACGGCCTGCGCTCGCCTCCGGCGTCGCGGCCAAGCGGTGGTCCCGGCCGACCTTGACACCCGCCGCCCCGACCGGTAGCCTTAAGGATTCCCCCGGCGGGAACGGGACGGCCTATGCACCGAACGATCGAGGTCACCGGCGCGCGGACCCATAACCTCAAGGGCATCGACGTCACGGTGCCGCATCGGCGGCTCACGGTCGTGACGGGCGTCTCGGGTTCCGGCAAGTCGAGCCTCGCCTTCGACACGCTCTACGCCGAGGGTCAGATGCGGTACGTCGAGTCGCTCTCCGCCTATAGCCGCCAGTTCCTCGAGCAGATGGAACGGCCGCCCGTCGATTCGATCACGGGCCTCTTGCCGGCCCTTGCCCTCGAGCAGAAAAACACGGTCAAGAATGCCCGCTCCACCGTCGGCACGGCCACCGAAATCGCCGATTACCTGCGCCTGCTTTTCGCCTCGGTCGGCGAGACCGTCTGCCCGGGGTGCGGCCGGCGGGTCGAAACGCACACGGTGGCCCGGGCCGTGGAGGAGGTCCTGGGGCTCGAGGCGAAGAGCCGCCTGCTCGTGGTGGCGCCGCTTTGGCGCGGGGACCGGCCGTGGGAGAGTCTGGGGCGGGAGCTCCAGCGGCAGGGCTTTGGGCGGCTCTGGATCGAGGGTCGGTTCGTCGAGGTGCCCGAAGCCGACGAAGCGTCCCTGCCCGACCCGCTCCACGTCGTCATCGACCGGCTGATCCTCGCCGACCCGCCTCGCGAGAGCCGCAGCCGGCTGGCCGAGTCGATGGAGGCGGCCTTCAAGGCGGGCGACGGGCGGGCCCAGGTCATCCTCCTCGGCGAGGACCGGGCCGAGCGGGCCCGTCTCCCCTTCGACGTCCGCTTCGCCTGCGCCCGGTGCGGCCGGACGTTCCCGGAGCCGGACCCGCACCTGTTCAGCTTCAACTCGGCGGTCGGGGCGTGCCCGCGGTGCGAGGGCTTCGGCCGCGTCTCCGACCTCGACCCCGACAAGATCGTACCCGACCCGCGCAAATCCATCGACCAGGGGGCCCTCACCTGCTGGCAAACGCCCGCCTACAAACACCTCCACCGCGAGTGCCGCAAGGCTTGCCGCCGGGCCGGCATCCGCACGGACGTGCCCTATGTCGACCTGTCCGAATCGAGCGTCCGGTTCCTCTGGGAGGGCGACGAGGCGTGGGGCGGCATCCGCGGGTTCTTCGAGTGGCTCGAGACGAAACGGTACAAGGTCCACGTTCGCGTCCTGATCGCCCGATACCGCGGCTACAACCGGTGCCCGGAGTGCGGGGGAAGGCGGCTCCGGCCGGAGGCCCTCCAGGTCTTCGTCGGCGGGCGGACGGTGGCCGACCTCGCGCGGATGCCCGTCGAAGACCTGCGGCCCTGGTTCGACGCGCTGGCCCTGGAGCCGGAGGACGAAGAGAAGGCGGCGGTGCTGCTTCGGGAGATTCGGGGGCGGCTGGCGTACCTCGAGAACGTCGGCCTTTCGTACCTGACCCTCGACCGCCAGACGCGAACCCTCTCGGGCGGCGAGTCGCAGCGCATCAACCTGGCGGCAGCCCTGGGATCGAGCCTCACCAACACCCTCTACGTCCTCGACGAGCCGACCGTCGGGCTCCACGCCCGCGACACGCATCGACTGATCGGCATCCTCGAAGACCTCATTCGAAAGGGCAACACCGTCGCCGTCGTCGAGCACGACCCGGAGCTGATCGAGGCCGCCGATCACCTCATCGACCTCGGCCCCGGCGCCGGCGAAGCGGGCGGCGAGGTTATCTTCCAGGGCGACGCCGCGGCCCTGGCGGCCGGCGACGCCGGCGAGACCGCCCGCCAGATGCGCGTCCACGCCGATCGGACCTTCTCCCCCTACGCCCGCCGGCCGAAGGCGTGGATCACCCTCGACGGGGCCCGCCAGCATAACCTCAAGGACCTGACGGTCCGCGTGCCGCTCGGCGTGCTCGCGTGCGTGACGGGCGTCTCCGGCTCGGGCAAGACGACCCTCGTCCACGGGTGCCTCTACGGCCCGTGGCTCCAGCACCGGGGCAAGCCCGCCGACGACGTCGGCGAGGTCGACGAGGTCCGCGGCCTCGACCAGATCGACGAGATTCACCTCGTCGACCAGGCGCCCATCGGCCAGAGCACCCGCTCGAACCCCGTCACCTACGTCAAAGCCTACGGGGCCATCCGGCGGCTCCTGGCCGAGACGCCCAAGGCCCGGGTCGCGGGCGTCCAACCCTCGGACTTCTCGTTCAACGTCGCGGGCGGACGATGCGAGACGTGCAAAGGCGTCGGAACCGTCACCTATGATATGTACTTTATGGCCGACGTGACGGTCGTGTGTCAGGAGTGCGGCGGGCGGCGGTTCAAGAAGAAGGTCCTCGACGTCCGCTGGAACGGCCGCAACATCGACGACGTCCTCGACATGACCGTCGACGATGCCCGGGCCCACTTCGCCGAGCACGACTCGATCACCTCGCGCTTGAAGCCGCTGGCGGACGTCGGCCTCGGATACCTCCGCCTCGGGCAGAACACCGCGACCCTCTCGGGCGGCGAGGCCCAGCGGCTGAAGCTCGCCTCCTTCCTCGCCCAGCCGAAAAAGGGGCGGCAGGACCTGTTCATCTTCGACGAGCCCACGACCGGCCTCCACATGGCCGACGTCCAGGGGCTCCTCCGGACCTTCCATCGCCTCGTCAACGCGGGGCACTCGCTCCTCGTGATCGAGCACAACCTCGACTTCATCACCCAGGCCGACTGGGTCCTCGACCTCGGCCCCGACGGCGGCGCAGGCGGAGGACACCTCGTCGCTGAAGGCCCGCCCGAGGCCATTGCCGCCTGCCCCGCCAGCCCCACCGGCCGCTTCCTTGCCCGCCGCCTGGCGGCCCTCGCGACGAGCGAGGACTGACCCCGTCGACGACAAATCATCCAAGTCCGACAGGACGGACTCGGTGGCGAGCCCCCCGGGCGCAAACCAGTCCGGTCCCCTCCTCGGACACCCCACACGTCCGAGAGGGGAACGAAACTCGCTGGGCTCAACGACCATGGCGAGGTAGACCGCAAAGCGGAAACCCGCGCACGGAACGTAGGAGCCAACCCGCCGCGCGCGAGGCGCTCCTTCGGGCAACCGTCGGGGCAGACGCCCACGATGGAGTCAGGGCCGTGGAGGACGACCCTGGGCATGGTCCCGGCATTCTTCGGGTCGGGACAGGGGTCGGATTCGGCCGGCCTGGCGCCGGTACTCGCCCGGGGGCAGGCCCGCCTGTCGCTTGAAAGCGTGCGACAGGGCCACCTCGTTCTTGAAGCCCGACGCCTCCGCCACCTCGTACAGCGTCAGATCGGTGGTCAGCAGGAGCCCTCTGGCCCGCTCGACGTGGGCCCGACGGACAGCCTCCGCCAGGGTGTGGCCCGTCACGTCGCGGAAGTGCTGCTCCAGCGTCCGCCGCGATACGTACGTGGCGGCCACCACGTCCGCCACCGAGAGGTCGGTGTCGGCGTGCTCGTAGATGAATCGCATGGCGGCCCGGACGTTCTCGTCGTCGATGGCCAGGGTGTCGGAGCTTCGGCGGGCCACGACGTTGATCGGCTCGATGAGGATGGGCTCCCCCGGCGGGGCTTCGCCCGCCATGAGCCGGTCCAGCAGCGCCGCCGCCTCGTACCCGCGGCGCACCGTGTTGGCGTCGACGCTGGAAAGGGGCGGCTCGGCCACGTCGCACAGGACGGCGTCGTTATCGACGCCCACCACGGCGACGTCTTCCGGGACACGCCTCCCCGCCCGGCCGCACGCCTCCAGCAGCTCAACGCCCAGGCCGTCGTTGGCGCAAAGAATCCCGATGGGGGAGGGAAGGCCCTCGACCCACCGGGCCAGGTCCGCCTGCCTCAGGGACCAATTGCGTGAGGCGACCCGTTCGATTCCCGGCTCATAGAGGTCGCACGCGCGCCCGGCCGCGCCCACGATCTCGCCGAAGCCCCGGCCGCGCTCCCGGGCGAACGCCTCGTCCGCCACGGAACAATACGCAAAGCGGCGGAAGCCGCGGTCCAGGAGGTGCTCGGCGGCCACCCGCCCCATCGCCACGTCGTCGCCGATGACCTGGGGGATGCCGGGCGTCGGAAACCGGTTGCCCAGGTTGACCGCGGGGACGCCCAGGCCGCCGATGCGCTCGGCCCGGTCCCTCGTGGCCACGTAGCCCACGAGACCGTCCCACTCGGTGCCGCTTCCCTCCAGGACCTCCAGGGCGTGGCTGCCCAGGGACGCCACACGCCAGGAGGCCCCCGCATGGCGGTAGGCCGAGATGCCCCGCAGGGCTTGGCGCATGAAACCGCTGCTTGCGTCCATGAGCAGGGCGACGCGATAGGTCGCAGGCATGGAAAGCCCTCCTCGCTTGCCCCTTCCAATATACTCGGCCGGGATTGCGCGTAAACTAAAGAAGTTTGCGTTCAGCGCCATTGACGCATCCGAAAAATGGGGTAGACTCCACCTGGGCCGAAGCACTGGGGCCACAAATCCAGAATCCCTGTTCAAAAGGATGACACAATGGGCAAGCGAACGCTGCTGACGCTGGCCGCCATCGGAATCCTGCTTTTCGCCGCGGGCGCGGCCGAAGCGGCCCTGATCGCCAAGGAGGACTTCGCCGGATACGACACCAACGCGGACCTTGACGGGCAGGACACGAACTCCACGATCGGCTTTGATGGGACCGAGACGTGGTCCACGAGCGGCACGAGCACCGCGGCTGGCTTTACGGTCGAGAGCGGCAGCCTGAACGGTCCGGGCCTGCCGGAGGCCGGCGAGAAGGTCAAACTGTGGCGCAGCTCAAGTTGGAACGACACCTCCGGCGCCACGGCCAAGCTCACGCCGAATTCGCCGCTGGAGTCCACGACGTACACCGCACTGTACTTCTCCGCCTTGATCGACGGGGACAACCTGTCGGACGCCAACTCCCTGATCGTGGCGTGGGATCACGAGACCAACAAGGATCGCCTCCACGGTTTCGAGATCCGCGGCTCCGGCGACATCTACTCTCTCGGCGGCGGTACCAGCGAGAATGCCGACACGGGGCTCGACCTGGCCTCCGGCGTCAACCTGATCGTCGTCAGGGTCACCGAAAAGACCGGCGGCAACGGTAAGGACGAGTACGACCTGTGGCTGAACAGAACGGTCGAGGGCGATGGCCCCGATTACAGCGCCCCCGAGAGTTTCAACAGCGGGCTTGTGGTCGAAAACAGCGACTTCGGCTTCGACGGCTTCTACCTGAAGGAGGCCTACAACGGCGAGCAGTCGGCCCTCGTGGACGAACTGCTTCTGGGCGAGACGTTCGCCGACGTCGCCGTCCCCGAGCCGGCGACCCTGGCCCTTCTGGGCCTCGGCGGCCTGGGGCTCCTCGTCCGCCGCAAGCGGTAAAGCGAATCTCCTCGTTTTGAGATGAGAACGGGCTCTCGCTCCTCGCGGGGGCCCGTTTTTTGCCGCGCGCTACGGCCGCGCGGCCGGCCGCGGACGCTTCTCGGCGCGCCGCAAGACCGACGCCGTCCTGCGGCTGCTGCGCGGCGAGGACCTCGAAACGCTCTCCCGGAGTCTCGGCGTCACCGCGGCACGCCTGGCCCAGTGGCGCGACGCCTTCCTCGCCGCCGGGACCGCCGGCCTCAAGGTCCGCCACGACCCGAGCGGCCCCCGCCACGAGGAGATGAAACGCCTCCAGGCGAAGATCGGCGACCTCGCGATGACCAACGAACTCCTCGAAGAGAAGATCGACCGGCTGGAGACCGGACGCCCTTTCCCCGGGAGAAGGTCGAGGCGATGAGCCAGGCCCGCTCGCCCTCCACCGGACACCGCTACGGCCAGGCCCGCGTGCCGTGACGGACCTGGGCGAGGAAAGAGGTGGCACGGCGGCGTGCGGCCGGGTAGGCTGGCGGGACCTGACGGGGGCGGCGGCCGCGGGGAACGAGGCGAAGGAGGTGCGACGATGGGCGGTGTGACGAGACGACGGTTCCTGAGGACGGCGGTTGTGGGAGCGGGGGCGATGGCCGTGGGCGCGCCGGCGATCGGCACGTCGACGCCCGCCCGCAAGCCCAACCTCCTGGTCCTCTGGACCGACCAGCAGCGGTTCGACACCTTGGCCGCCTACGGCAACGCGGCGGTCCGGACGCCGAATCTCAACCGGCTGGCCGAGACGAGCGCCGTCTTCGAGCGGGCCTACGTCTCCCAGCCCGTCTGCACGCCCTCGCGGTCGACCGTCCTGACGGGCCTCTGGCCGCACCAGAACGGGTGCGTGCGGAATAACATCCCCCTGCGCCCCGACACGAAGACGCTGCCCGAGCTCCTCGACGACGCCGACT
Source organism: uncultured Anaerolineales bacterium (assembly GCA_964461715.1). Classification (GTDB taxonomy): domain Bacteria; phylum Planctomycetota; class Phycisphaerae; order FEN-1346; family FEN-1346; genus CAYWVR01. The sequence goes on along the minus strand of CAYWVR010000044.1, from coordinate 14,444 downwards.
ACGCCACAGGCTACTTCGGCAAGTGGCACCTCGGGGACGAGATTTTCGCTCAGCACGGTTTCCAGGAGTGGGCCGCCACGGAGTACTACGAGGCCTATTACTCCGAGGGCCGCGACAAGACGGCCAAGCCCGCCTACTACCACTGGCTCAAGGATCGCGGCTACAAGCCCGATGCCTACGACCGCTTCGGCCGCCAGTACTGCACGACGCTGCCCGAGGCGCACTGCAAGCCGTCGTTCCTCGCGGCCAAGGCGACCGACTTCCTCCGGCGACACAAGGACCGGCCGTTCATCCTGCACGTCAACTACCTCGAGCCGCACAACCCGTTCAACGGGCCGCTCAACGAACTGCACGATCCGGCCTCCATCGAGCCGCCCGCAAACGTCTTCGACGACCTCGGCGAGACCGCGCCGCTCTGGTATCGGCATAAGTCCGAAGGCGGGAAAGAGGGGTGGCGGGCCGAGGACGCCAAAAAGTGCCGCGACCTCATGCGAATCTACTGGGGCATGGTGGCCCAGGTGGACCGCAGCGTCGGGACGATCCTCGGCGAGCTCGAGCGGCTTGGCCGGGCCGAGGACACGATCGTCGTCTTCACGAGCGACCATGGCGAGATGCTCGGCGCGCACGCCCTCGGCGGCAAAGGCGTCAGCTTCGAGGAGTCGGTCCGCGTGCCGCTCCTCGTGCGGGCCCCCGGCCTGCGCAAGGGCCGGCGCGTGGCCCGGCCCGTCTCGAACATCGACCTCGTGCCGACGCTGCTCGACCTGATGGGCTCGAAGGCGGGCCGGGGCCTGCCCGGGCAGAGCCTCGTGCCCGCGCTGCGCGGCGAGGCGCCGGGCGAGGACCCCGTCTTCGTCGAGTGGAACGCGCGAACGAAGCCGCCGAAGGACAAATACCTCGAGAGCCCGCTGGCCTCGAAGGACGAGCTCCGGCGGGCGGCAATGTCGAACTTCCGCATGGTCGTCGCGCCCGACGGGTGGAAGCTCTGCCTCTTCGACGCCGACCGCCCCCAGCTCTACCATCTCGCCCGCGACCCCGGCGAAACGACGAACCTTGCCGCCCGTCCCGAGCACCGCGACCTCGTCCGGCGCCTCACCGCCCGGCTGGCCCGGTGGCAGGAGGCGACCGGCGACACCGTGGCCGTGACGTGACGCGTCGCGCGGCGGCGTGCCCATGGGCCGCGCCGAAGCGGCGACCCCGATGCGCCGGGACCCGTGCCACCACCGTCGAGACACATCGCCAGATGTCCATGCGAGTGATGCAGCCGCGCCGCCCGCCGAGGGTTTGCTTCTTGCGTCACGGGTTTCGTGATTTGCGTCAGGCGATGGGGGCCTGAGCCAACCGGGCCTCGGTCATTGCGGTCGGGGCGCGCCTCGGTTGACGCACAAGGGGGAGGGCTGAAAGGTTTTGCGTCACGCAAGGGGGCCAACTTCCCGCAAGAAGGGGGGGAAAAGGGGCGAAAAGGGAGTCGCTTCCCCCCAAGAAGTCGCGAAAAGTCGCAGAAAGTGTGTCGCTTAGGGATAAAACGTTTCACGAATCCCGCCAAATGGGGGTCGGGAGGTTGCCCAGGTTGCCAGGATTGCGCAGGTTGACAGCGGGTCACCCGTGCCTGTAAACGTCCCAGCCTAAGTATGTGTCGAAGGCGTCCTCGATCGCCGCCGCGACCTCGCCGCGGGAGAGGGCGACGTGGTGCTCGAACCCCTCGGTGCAGATGATCGAGAGGAGGTTCTGGAGGTTCGCGATCTCCACGACGCCGTATCCCCCGAACGTCTTCAAGGGATCGTCCGTAAGGCGTCCCTCGCCCACGTAGGCCCGGATTTCGCCCTCCAGGTCGTCGGTATCGACGCGGCAAAATGTGAAGGGGCCGGTCTTCAGGCGTCCGACGATGGTCCCGCACGTTCGGTCGGCCCCGACGGAGGTGGCGATAATCTCCTGAATGTCCATTCTATGGCGCTCGAAGAGGCTTTTCGGCAGGTTTGAGCAGTGGAAGACGACGGCCTTGTTCGATTCGCCGCCGTAGTTGTTGTTCCAGTCGACGAGGGCGGCGGGGGTTTCCGTGGCCCGCGCCAGGGCCAGCATGCCCAGAAGGCCCGTAATGTCCACTTCGCAGGCACTCGGGACAAGCGATTCGCTCATCATGCTCATCAACGTGCATGGAACGATGCCGTAGAACTCCTCCAGGGCCGTCCAGCACTGGATGGCGGTGCCGACGAGGTCGTTCTCGCGGGCCCAGCGGTCGAGAACGACGCCGAAACGGGCCATCCGATCGAGCGGCTCGTCGCCGACGGCGGAGGTATCGGTATACTCGGAAATGGCCTTCTTCTTGCGTCTGACGCCCGAATCCGAGGGTTTCAGGGCTTCGGCCTGGCCCAGGACCTCCGACAGGTCGAGCGTCTCGACTGAGATGCGATGGGCTTCGAGAATCTTCTCGGAGAAACGGACCGTGTTGAACGGCCCCGTCCGGGCCCCCACGGCCCCCACGCGGATGTCCGTCAGGCCGTTGACGACGCGGCACGTGGCCGCGAACCGGGCCAGATCGGCCCGGAAGCCCTGTCCGTCGGGCTCGGCGGTGTGCTGGTGAGTCAGGGAGAAGGGGATATCGTACTGGAAGAGGTTGTTGCAGACGCTCATTTTCCCGCAGAAGGAGTCGCGGCGGGCGCCCAGGCGCATGGCCCCGGGGTCGTCCGGCCAGGCGTGAACCAGCACGGGAACGCCGAGATCGGCCCATCGGAGGGTATTCGCGACCGCCCGCTCGTCGCCGAAGTTGGGCAGCGTAACCACGACGCCGTCGATCTTGTCGGCCTTCTTTTTGAAGAGGGCGGCACAGGCTTTGGCGTCTTCGAGGGTTTCGACGGCTCCGCCCGTGGCCTCCTTCCGCGGCAAGCAGACGGTCCCGTAGCCCTCTTCCTTGAGGATTCGGAGGACGTGCTTGCGTCCGTCGGCGGCGAGCTCGGCCGGGAAGAATCCGCGGGTTCCCACGAGGACGGCGAGGGTGGTCTTGGCCATGGGATTCCTTTCGCTTGGACGTGACGGGGGCATCCTACCCGATAGGGGAGGGCGTCCGCAAGGGCCGCGAGACGGGCACAGGCTTGACAGTGTGGCCTCGGGGGCTCAGAATCAGGGTTCCGGGGACCTCGGGGAAGGGCATGGCCGCCAAGCGACCGCGCAAGAAGAAGCCTCGCCAGGCCCCACCCGACGCCTCTCCCGTCCCCGGCGCGCCCCGTCTCCGGCGGCTGACGCCGTATCTGCCGGCGGTCCTGGCGGCCCTGCTGCTGTCGCTGGCGTTTCCTCCCGTGGAGGGGTCGTGGGTGGCATATGTGGCCCTCGTGCCGCTTCTGGTGATGGCGGTGCGGACGGCGCGGCCGAGACGGGTTTTCCGGGCGGCCTGGGTGGGCGGATACGTCTTCTTCCATATCAACCTCCTCTGGGTGACGGCGTTCTTCGCCGAGGACTGGGTGGGGCGGTGGCTGTATCCGCAGCCGCTTTTCGCATTCCTGGGCCTATTCTGGGCGGTTTTCGGGTGGGGTCTGGCGCGGATCACGCGGGCCACACGCCTGCCCGTGGCCCTGGTGGCGCCCGTCCTCTGGGTAGCCCTGGAATGGGTCCGCGGATGGCTTCTGACGGGGCTTCCTTGGCTCTACGTGGCCCACACGCAGTACGAGAACCTGACGCTGATCCAGATCGCCGATGCCCTTGGGGCCCCGGCCCTCAGCTTCCTGGCCCTGGCGACCTCCGGATTGGGGGTGGACCTCCTGACGCGGCCGCTGACGGTCCGTTCACGGGGCATGGCGGGCGGGCGGCACGTCAGCCGCGCGATCCTCGCCGAAGGGGCCCTGGTGGCCCTGGCGTGGGCGGGAACGGTCGGGTATGGGCTCTGGCGGCTCTCGCCCGTCGAGCCGGGTCCCGAGGTGAACGTCATCGCCGTCCAGACCAGCGTGCCCCAGGACGTCAAACGCGAGGCCCGTTTCGCCCAGGTCCTGGCCTTCGAGCGGCGGATGATCGGCGATCAGGTGCGGTTGACGCGGGAGGCCCTCCGCCAGGCCGCGCGGCAGGGCATCGAGCCGGACCTGGTGGTCTGGCCCGAAACCATGGTTCCCGGCACGTTGAACGAGGATTTCCTGGAGGCGGACCTGGAGGCCCGCCTGGGCGACGAGACGATGGTCCGGGTCTTCTCGAAGCTCCAGAACCGGTCCCGCGGATACTGGGAGCACGCCCGGGAGGCCGCCCGCATGGCCGACGCGCCCGTGGTCTTCGGGGCCCACGCCGTGGACCTGGAGGGGGCGTACGAGTTCGAGGGCGGCTACATGACGCGGGGTCCCCGCCGCAACACGGCCTTCCTGATCCGGCCCGAGACGCCCCCCTACGAGGCCGCGCACGTCTACGCGAAACACCATCTCGTCCCCTTCGGCGAGGCCGTCCCGTTCCGCGAGAGCTGGCCCTGGCTGTACCGCCTGCTCAGCCGTTTTACGCCGTATCCGTACGATTACAGCCTAACGCCGGGGGGGCGGCGGCAGGAGCCCTTCGTCGTCGAGACGGCGGACGGCCCGATGCGGTTCCAGGCGGCCATCTGCTACGAGGACGCCTTTGCCTACCGCATCCGCGACATGGTTCAGCCGACGGGGCGGGACAGGGCCAAGAGCGTCCATTTGATCGTCAACATCTCCAACGACGGCTGGTTCGCGGGCACCGCCGAACACGCCCAGCACCTGAACCTGTGCGTCTTCCGGGCGGTGGAGAACCGGGTTCCCATCGTCCGAAGCGTCAACACGGGGATCAGCGCCCTGATTGACGCCGACGGCCGCATCCACGAGGTCGTCGCCGACGCCGACGGAAACCGCCGCGCCGTCGAGGGGTACGTCGTCGGGACGCTGGCCCTGGACGACCGGCTGGCCCCGTATACGCGATGGGGGGACGGGTTCGCGCGCGGCTGCGCCGTGGGGGCGATTCTGCTGGCGGGGGTGGCCGCGGCGATGCATTTCCTGATGAAACGCGAGGAGGCGACGGCGTGAGAATTCCCCTGACGATGGCCCTTTTGGCCGCCCTGGCCGCCGCCGGGTGCGGCCGAAACGGGCGGTCCGAAGCCGGCGAGACGGACGCCTACGGGGTCCTCGTCGAGGCCCTGCGATCCGGCCAGCCCATGATCCAGGGCTACGCGGCCGAGGCGGTGATGGAGGTGGGGGCCTCGCGGGCCCGCCCGGAGCTCGAGACGCTGGCCGAGGCCGGCAACCCGCGGCTCCGGACCGTCGCCCTGGCCGCCCTGGGCCGGATGCGGAGGCCGGAGTATCGCACCCTCTTCCGCCGCCGCGCGACCGACGCGGACCCGGTGGTGCGGCTGGCGGCGGCGTACGGGTTGGCCATGACGGGCGATCCCTCGCAGATGGAATGGCTCCGGGACGGCCTGGCGAGCCCGAACGTGACGGTCCGGCGGACGGCGGCGTGGTTGCTGGGCCTGATGGGCAATCCGTCGGCGAAGGGCCTTTTGGAGGTCAAATTGGACGATCCGGACGCCCTGGTGGTGCTGCGGGCCGCCGAGGCGCTGCATCGGCTGGGGTCGACGGCGGGTCGGGAGCGGGTCCGGCGGCTGACGTCGCACCCGCGTCACACGGTCCGGGCCGCCGCCACGCGCCTCCTGGGCCGCCTCGGCGCCGCGGAGGACGTCCCGCGGCTGGAGCAGCTGGCCCTCAGCCAGCGGTTCCTGGACGTGAAGCTGGCGGCGATCGGGTCGCTGGCCCAACTGGGAGACCTCCTGCGGATCACGATGCTCCTGGAGCTTCTGGACGCCGAGGTGGAAGGGAAGCCGGACGTTCAGACGCGGAGCCTGGCGGCGATGGAGCTGGGCGAGGCGGGCTACGCGCCGGCCCTGGAGCCGCTCGGGGAGATGCTGGATCGGCCGGCGCCGCTTGAGCGGGTGACGGCGGCGGCGGCGATCCTCAAGATCCGGACGGCGGGGTCCCCGTGGCGCGATCGCATCCGGGAGGAGGAGAAGACCGACGCGGCCGGCGCCGGGAAGCGCTGAGCGTTCCCGGTTTTCCCGATGCGCGAGGGCCCGCGCGCGTCGTAATTGCTTGAGGGCACTCGTTTTTTGCTTGACGGGTGTGGGGGCCCCCCTAGAATCGGCATCGGCTGCAAGGGGCGACTGGCCGCCGAGGTGGGCGGCATTGGACCGAGGGAGACGCGGGCGCGGGATCGCCGACGAGGTGGGGACCGGCCCCGTGCCGCTTAGCGCCTTCTGAAAGGAGGAGACCTTGAGCACCCTGGGCAAAATCCTGACCGTCGTGCTGGTGCTGGCGGCCATCTCGGTCACGGTCCTTATCGTGCGCGAGTACACGCTCCGCCAGGACTGGCACGGCCTCTACGAGGATCTGCTCGCGGAGTACGACCGGGCCATCCAGCAGCGCGACCAGTACGCCCAGAAGGCCCAGGAGCAGGCGGACCTTCGCAAGGCGGACCAGAGCGAGCTCCAGTCCAGGATCAATATCCTCGAGGACCAGCTCGCCATTCGCGACAACACCATTGCCACTCTCCAGAACGAGCGTGAGAACCAGGAGAAGCGGCTCCAGGAGCTCAACACCGCCTTCGAGGGCATCGACACGTCCTTCAAGGACCTCCTGGCGGAACGCGACAACTGGCGGGCCGAGCGCGACGAGGCCATGCAGCGGGCCGACCAGCTCCTGACGATGTACTCGGAGCTGGAGCAACGCTATCGTACCACCAGCGCCCAGTTCCAGGACGCCATGGAGAACCTCCGCCAGGCCCGCGAGCGCATTGCCGCCCTCGAGGGCCAGGTCGCCCACATCGTCAAGGCGACCGACTACGAGATGCCCGGCGGGCCGATCGAGGAGCCCGTTCACGCCCTGCACGGTCTCGTGACCGACGTCGATAACGCCTCCCGCGTGGCCCAGATCGACCTGGGGTCCGACGACGGCGTCGTCAGGGGCATGAAGTTCTACGTCTACGACAAGTCGGCCGGGCGCTATCTGGCCACGCTGCACATCAATAAGGTGGGTCACGACAGCGCGGCCGGGGAACTGACGGTGGTGCGCGGCACGGTGGAGAAGGAGAACCATGTCACGAATCGGTTCGAGTAGCGGAGTTCGCGTCGCCACGCAGCCGCTGAGCACCGTCTACACGGTGCTGCTGCTGATCGCCGTGCTGGCGTTGGTGGTGGCCATCATCTATGCTGCCATGACGCTCCAGTCGAACTACGGTGGGACGCTGGGTTACGGCGACGAGGTGGAGCAGGACGTCGAGCGAGCCCGGGCCTTCATCCGAAGCGCCTCGCAGGAGCTGGACACCGAAAGCGGCGCGATCGAGCGGTTCCCGGGCGGCGGCGCGCCGGCGACTCCGACGCCTCTCCCCGCCGAGCCCGCGGGCGGCGAAAGTGCCACCTAGACGGTCCGGCGTGACCGCCGGATCCACCGCCTCTGCCCGACGGTGCCGACGCGGACACATCGAGGACCGACATGATCTTTGACCGCATCATCGGCCTCTTTTCGGCCGATATGGGGATCGACCTCGGCACCGCCACCACCCTGGTCTACGTCCGCGGCCAGGGCATTGTCCTGATGGAGCCCTCCGTGGTCGCGGTCCACAAGGACAGCGGCAAGGTGCTTCTGGACGGCATGGCCGTCGGCGAGATGGCCAAGAAGATGCTCGGCAAGACCCCGGGGTCGATTCAGGCCATCCGCCCCCTCCGCGACGGCGTCATCGCCGACTTCGACATCACCGAGGCGATGCTGACCTACTTCATCCGCCGGGTCCACGGCCGCAAGGTCGGTATCCGCCCCCGCGTCGTCATCGCCATCCCCTCCGGCATCACGGCCGTCGAGAAGCGGGCCGTCCTCTCCAGCGCCCAGCGGGCCGGGGCACGCAAGGTCTTCCTGATCGAGGAGCCGATGGCCGCGGCGATCGGGGCGGGTCTGCCCATCGAGGAGCCCACGGCCAGCATGGTTGTCGACATCGGCGGCGGGACCACGGAGGTGGCCGTCATCAGCCTGGCCGACATCGCCTGCTCCGAGTCCATCCGCGTGGCCGGCGACGATATCGACGGCGCGATCATCGAGTACATGAAACGCACCTATAGCCTCCTGATCGGCGAGCAGACCGCCGAGCGGATCAAGATCGAGATCGGCTCGGCCTGTCCCATGAAGGAGGAGCTGGAGATGGAGGTGGGCGGCCGCGACCTCATCGCCGGCCTGCCGCGCACGACCACCGTCACCAGCCAGGAAATCCGCGAGGCCATCGACGAGCCCGTCCAGACCATGATCGAGACCATCAAGCGGACGCTCGAGCGCACCGAACCGGAGCTCTCCGCCGACCTCGTCCACAACGGCATCGTGCTGTGCGGCGGCGGGGCGATGCTGGCCGGCCTGGAGACGGTCGTGGCCCAGGCGACGGGCTTGCGGGTCCGCGTCGCGGACGACCCTCTGACGTGCGTGGCCCGGGGCACGGGGATTTTTCTCGATCACCTCGACCGCTGGCGCGGTACAATCGAGATGACCGACGAGGAAATGTAGCCGCGGGGCCGTGCCCGAGGCCGTCCGCTCGGCTCCTCTTCCCGTCATTCGGAGTCTTTCGAGCGGAGCAGGGCGTGGCACGACGACGGTCCCGGTCCTCAGGGTTCCACCTCTCGCGCCAGGGGCGATGGCGCCTCGCGACCGCCGCCGTCCTGCTTGCCACGGCCGCCCTGGTGGCCCTTCCGAAGGGCCTGAGCGACCGGGCCCGACTCTGGGCCGCCCCCGTGTTCACGCCCTTCCAGGACGTGACGGAGGACATGCTCCTTTCGATTGGCCGACAGATGCGCACGCCCGGGGCCTCCGAGGAGAATCTGGCGGAGGCCCTCCGGGCCGAGCGCGACCGCCGGGAGGCCCTTGAGAACGCCTTGGCCCGGGCTGCGGCCATCCTCGACGAGCGCGACCGCCGCATCCGGGCCCTGGTCGGCATCCGAAGCGGCCTGGAGGGCATGCCCGCGGCCCTGGTGCCGGCGCGGATCGTCTCGCCGGCCGTCGTGGGCGGCCGGGCGGGGGCCGGGCTGGCCGCCGGACGCGAGCAGGGCGTCCAGGCCGGGGCCGCCGTCGTCACGCGGCCCCTCGACCGGGGCAGCGCCCACGGCGTTCGGGAAGGGCATCCGGTCCTGACCGCCGCGGGGCTGGTGGGCGTCGTCGAGGCCGTCGGTCCCCTGCGGAGCACCGTTCGCCTCGTCACGGACCCCGAGACTCGACTGATGGTCCAGGTCATTGCGCGGCGGGACGGGCGATGGCTGGCCGGGCCGGTCGGCTTGGCCCGTGGCACGCCCGACGGGCTGGGCGTGGAGGTGGCGCACGTCGGCCGCGAGCACGACGTTCGGGAGGGCGATTTCGTCGTCACGAGCCCCTCGGCGGAGTCCCCCGTGCCGCCGTACCTGGTGGTCGGGCGGATCGTCGCGTGCGAGACGACGGCGACCGAGCCGCTCTTCTACCGGATCCGCGTCGAGCCGCGCGCCGCCCCGGGCCAGACGACCGAGGTCTTCGTCCTGACGCCGCCGGCCGCACAGAAGCCCGAGAAGTAGGCGTCCTCCCCGCGATTCCCGCGTGAAACCTCCGGCATCCGGTTGTCTGCCGGGGCCGGCGCCCCAACCCGACCCGAGGTGTCCCGTGCGTTGGCTGACCGTTGCCATTCTGGCCTACGTGTGCCTGGTGGCCGAGACGACGCTGTTTCGGCCGGGCGTGCTGGCCCTGAAGGTCGGCCCCCACGTCGTGCAGCCCGAGCTGCTGCTGGTGCTCGGGGTGTTCGTGGCCCTTACCTACGAGCCGCGCGAGGTCTTCTTCGCGGGGTGGGCGATGGGGTTGGCGTCGGACCTGGCGGCCCCGTACGGGCGGCTGGGGGTGCGGGCGTTGGTGTTTGCCGTTGTCCTCTGGCTGGTCAGCTACCTCCAGGGCAACGTCTTTCGGACGCGGGTGGTGATCCAGTTCCTGCTGTGCCTGGTCATCGTGTTCGTGGTCCGCTGGACGTGGGACCTGGCGGCGCGATACGTCCTCGGGGCCCCCCTGCTCGTCGGGCACAGCGCCCGGGGCGCCGCCCTCGCCGCCCTGTACTCGGCCATTCTCGCCCCCTACCTCTTCTGGCTGTTCTTCCGCCTTCGCGGGCCGTTGCGGCTTCCGCCGGGGACCGCGCTCGACTGACGAAGGCGAAGGACCTCCGTGCCCGGGTACTCCCTCCACGGCTTGATTCCCCTTGCCCCGCCCCGTAGGATGCGCACGTCATGTATGCGACGCGCCTCAAAGCGGTGATGGTTGTCCTGGCGGCCGGGGTGGTCGTGCTGCTCGTGGCGCTTTTCCAGCTCCAGGTCCTGGAGGGGGCGCGGTACCTGGAGGAGGCCGAAGAGCGGCTCAAGCGGGCCCCGGGCTTCCATCCGACGATTCGCGGCACGATCTACGACCGGCGGGGCGTGCCGCTGGCCCAGGATACCGGCGCGTTCGACGTGGCCGTTTACTTCCCCTTTATCGAGATGACCGACACGTTTGTCGCGGCCCGGGCCCGCGAGTGGGATTGCACGGAGGCGGAGGTGCGGCTTCGGGTGGAGGAGATGTGGCGGTCGCTCGCGCGGCTGACGGGCGTGCCCCTGGAGGAGCTCCAGGCCGAGGCCGAGACCATCCGCCACAGGGTCGAGGTCATTCGCCAGATCGTGGCCGAGCGGCACGGGCGGCGGATTCCGGTACGGGAGGAGACGTACGGGTCGGCGACGAGCATCGCCCATCCCCTGGTCCACGACGTCGACGTCCGTGCCGCCGGGGCCATCAGCAGCCGCCCGGAGGTCTATCCCGGCCTGACGCTGGTGCAGACGCGGAAACGGGAGTACTTCTACGGCGCCAATGCCCCGCACGTCATCGGCCGCCTCGGCGAGGTCGCCCGCGAGGACCTTGGCGGCACGATTAACGATTCCTATCCCCCCGGCGACCTCAAGCGGTACTGGCCCGGCGACCTGGTCGGCCGAAGCGGCGTGGAGGCGGCCTGCGAGCCGATCCTGCGGGGCGAGCGCGGCGTCTACCAGAAGGGCATCGACGGGAGCTTTCTGGAGGACATGCCGCCCACGCCCGGCGGCGACGTCCATCTGACCCTCGATGTCGCGTTCCAGGCCGACGTGGAGGCCCTCCTCGACGAGCCCCCGCCCGACGCCGACATCCACACCGTCCTGCCCACCGGCGCCGCCGTCGTCCTGGACTGCGAGACGGGCGAGGTCCTGGTTCTGGCGACCGCTCCGCGGTACGACGTGCGGCACTTTCTGGTGGATTACCCGGACCTGCTGGACCATCCGGGGCGGCCGCTGATGAACCGGGCCCTGGCGGGCCAGTATCCGCTCGGGTCGGTTTTCAAGGCCGTGACCGCGACGGCGGCCCTGCACGAGGGCACGCTCTCTCCGGAGACGACCCTCACCTGCGAGGGCATCCTCGACCGCGACCATCCCAACCGTTTTCGCTGCCACATCTACGAACGCGGATACGGGCATGGGCCGATGCAGCTTCGCGGGGCGATCAAGAAGTCCTGCAACGTCTTCTTCTACAAGGCGGCCGAGATGATGAGTCGCCGGCCCGACTCCGGCCGCTTCGACCTCTCGTCCGGGCGGGACGCCCTGGCCCTCTGGGCCGAGCGCCTCGGCCTCGGGCGACCGACGGGGCTGGGTCTCCCCGGCGAGGCCGCCGGGAACCTCGATGTCCGCGACCCGCGGAACCTGGCGGTGGGCCAGGGCGAGCTCCTGGTGACGCCCATCCAGGTGGCCCAGCTCTACGCCCTCATCGCCACCGACGGACGCATGCCGCCCCTGAAGCTCATTCGCGAGTGGCCCACAGACCGGGCGGCCCGCCTGGGGGCAAGGCTCGATCCGGCCCACATGGACCCGGTGCGCGACGCGTTCGTGGCGGTCGTCAACGAGGAGGGCGGCTCGGGGTACGGGCGGGCGAACCTGCCGGACGTCGTCATCGCCGGCAAGACGGGCACGGCACAGTCGGGCGGGCGCCGCGAGCCCCACGCCTGGTTCGCCGGCTTCGCCCCGGCCGAGCGGCCTCGGATCGCCTTCAGCGTCATCCTCGAGCACGGCGGGCACGGGGGCGCGGCGGCGGGTCCCCTGGCCCGGGAGATCGTCCGCGCGGCGGGGGCCCATGGATACCTCGACGACGCCCCGCCGGAGCCCGTCCCGCTCACGGAGTCCGAACCGCCCGAGGAGCCCCCCGAGCCGAAGCCCGCGCCGGTGCCGGTGGGCTGAGCCCCGAACTCGTGGTTCAGGTCCTGGACGAGCTGGGTGGCGTCGAGGGTGTGGATGTTCGAGTAGAGGAGCGAGCGGAGCTTGAGGGCCGGCCGCGAGACGGTCGGCCCGTGGCCGGAGACGTCGGCGACGATGTGGCGCGACAGGTACCCGTGCCCGCAGAGGGAGACGTAGTGGATGTCGCCCCCTCCCCCGGCGTCGCCGTAGGGACGGCTCCAGAGGCAGCAATCGATGCCGGGGACGCTGATGCGGGAGTCGACGGCCTCGGCCCCGCCCCAGATCTCCATGCACGTCGGGCCGTCGGTGGGAGGCCGGCTCGTCTCGGTCGCGGCCATCGGGGGCGCCTTTCAGAAGTGAGATTTCTCTCCTGCGCCCTTCGCGTATCTTAGGGCCCCACCGCCGCCCGAGTCCATCGGCAATCGCGAAAGGGCCGCTCAGCCCTCTCCGGAGCCCTCCAGCCCGAAGATTTCATTGACTTCATGGAGATAAGACTAGCGCGACGGCCTAACCTGTTCCAGGAGGGGGACGTGCAAGAGAACCCGCTCCGCAAGAGAAAGCCCACCGCAATGACCGACGGTCTCTGAGAGACCCCGGCCTTGCGACGATGCAACATCCGGAGTAGGGGGTGACAGAATCCTTTTGGCGTGACAAGCCCCCTGGCGCGGCCTTGACACGCCGCCCCCGTCCGCTACAATGCCGCACCTGTGGGGCACTAGCTCAGTTGGCAGAGCAGCTGACTCTTAATCAGCGGGTCCGGGGTTCGAGTCCCTGGTGCCCCACCAAGAAGTTCCCGTGGGCTTGCGTGCGCAATCGCGCGCAAGCCCTCTTCCTTACTAGACTTACGGCAACCGGCGCGGTGTCGGCGGTGGTCTTGTCCATCTTGACCAGCGCGCCCGCGCCCCGCACAGCCTCGCGGCGGAAGGGCCGGCCGTTGACCATGCGGCTGCGCCCGTCAAAGATTCCACGCCGCAACACGAAATCGAACACGCGGCCTTCCGCGCCGTCCAGGTCTTGCCGGGCGATAACGCCTTGATCGGTCAATCGCCACTCGGAAGGTTCAAGCCGTTCACAGTGCGCGGGCGACACGTTGGCGGCGTCGCCCCTCTTCCACGCGCGGAAGGCGTCCTGCCAGTCCGCCCACAGGTTGGCTACAAGCGGTTCAAGGGCCTCGATTCCGCCGTACTCGCCCGTCATCGTGATTGTGGCTTCGGCGACAACCGGATGATTGGCGAAGCGAAGGCGCAGCCGCTCGCGCCGCTCCACCATGCCGGCCGCTACCAGCAGGAACAAGCCTTGGCTTTGCGTCTCGGTCAGGTCATCGGGGCGGTATTCCTGCCAGGTCTCAGGAATCCGGCGCAGCAGTTCGACAACGGCGGCTTCCAGCATTTCCGCCGACGCCGTAATCCGCCCCGGTATGTTTGATTCCGGATTGTCGCTCATGCGCTCGCCCCTTCCACGATGGCGATTTCATCTTTCGTCAGGCCGTACAGGTCGTATATGAGCCGGTCATTCTCCCGGTCGCTCAGGCGCCTGCGACGCTGTTACGTACGGCCAGTATTCGTCTCGAATCCGGTATCCGCCGCCTCGGCGGCGCACAACGTTCGCAGCTATCAACTCTTCCATGGGGCCTTGCCAGACCGCATAGTGAGGCCCAATCTGCCAACATTGAAGCATTTGGCTCTGATGCTGAGCAAATCTCTGGAGTAGCGCACGTGCGTCTGGCGACAAACGGCTCATGGTGGTTTTACGCATGCGATTCTGAGTCCGCTTCGCCATCTGATTCACCCAAACCTGCCGAATCAGCAAAGACAAAGGAACAACAATCAACCAAACAACCCCGAGACCGACAACTGGGCCCCGAGGCCCAAAGTCCCGGCGCAAATCGTCCAGTACGGGCTTTCCCACCAGGTAGAAGACACCGACCGCACAGAAGCCTACCAAAACAGGAAACCAGAAGCGTGGTGTTTTGAGGACCCCCCACACAAAGTCAGTCACGCTTCCCACACTCAGATCCCTTGCACGATTGCGCTTTTGTCGGGCGTCAGGCCCTACAGGTCCGCATACCAGCCGCTCAATCTTCTGGCTCGGGTTGGTCGAATAGCCCCCGCTGCTTCCCTCGCTTCGGGGGCTTGCGGGTCGCGTCGGGTACGTCGGGCAACTCATCGGCCTTGAAGCACGGTCCCTTCACCACGGCCGCCAGCAGCCGCCC
>CAYWVR010000043.1:0-23838 GCA_964461715.1 uncultured Anaerolineales bacterium | reverse complement strand
GGCCCGGGGGCCGGCGCGCGCCCAAGGACAGCACCACGACATCAGCAGGCCCCTAAACCGCCGCAGTCCAGGAAATGGCGTCCCGGCTTCGCTCGGCTGGGCAGAGCTACGCCGTGGCAGACGGCACAGACCCCTCACCCCCCTCTCGGCACAAGGGGAGAGGGGGAAAAACGGTGTCGCGGCGGGTCGGAGATCTGCCGCGCGAAGGGGGGTGGGTCAGGGCAGGGGATAGACGAGGTCGGTCTCGGGGTTGCCGCCCTCGTCGGTCAGGTCCGGGCCGGTGGACCAGAGGGTGCGGCGGGACCGGTCCCAGCGCAAGGGGGCGGCGTCGAATGGGTCGAGGGGGACGGCGTCGAAGGGCTCGGGGGTGAGGGCTTCGAGGGATTCGGGCAGGCGGCCCGTCTCGGTCTCCTCGGCGTCGAGGGCCAGGAGGAGGGCGGTGGCCCGCGCCTGGGCTCGGTCGGCGACGACCTCCTCCAGGAGACCCTCGCACGAGACGGCCGCGCGGGCGTAGAGCATGCGGCCGACGAGGTTGCGCGTGGCGAGGCTCGGCGCCTCGTCCGGGTGGACGGCGAGCTCGAAGGGCGGGACCTCGGCCCAGGGCCGGCCGGCGTTCTCGACGAGCCACAGGTAATCGGCCGCCATCCAGCGTTTCGTCCGGTTCGGCTGGAACACGTAGCCGGAGGCGGTGTCGCGGGGGGAGGGCGGCTCGAAGCCCAGGTCCCGTTTGGTGAGCCTCCCCTCGGCGACGTCGTCCACCAGGTCCGCCAGCATGCGGTACTCGATCCGGGCCGCGTCGGCCAGGCCGTCGGCGTCGTCGGCGGCAGGGAGTGTCTCGCGGGCGGCCTCGCGGAGGAGGTCGGGCGGGAGCCCCTCGCCCAGGACGTCCTCGAGCGTCACGATGCCCATCTCCTTCAGGAGACCGCCCAGCAGGAACTGGATCAGGCTGCCGCGCCCGTGTTGGAAGCGGTGCCCGAAGCGGACCAGGGCCCGTCCGTCGCGAAGGGCGTCCTCAGGCCGCCCCCTCGCGAGGGCCAGGCGGGCACGCAGTCTTGCAAGACGCACCAGACCGCGCGAGGGCCCGAGCTTGACGGCCGGGTCGTCGTAGCGGCGGTGCGGGAACTGGAAGCGGGGCTTCGCGCAGGCCTCGTCGAATCCCGCGAGCGCCTCGCGGTTCCACGCCAGGAGCATCGCGGCCAGCTCGCTGTTCCAGTGGTCCTCGGACAGCAGCTCCCCGGTCTTCTCCCGCAGGTCCTCCTGCTCGGGCATCTCGACTCGTTCGCCTGCCGCCACCATCGCGATGAAGCCGTTCTCGGCGTCGGGGACGTCGTCCCACGTGACGGTCAGGTTCGATTCGTCGGGCGGATCGGAGTTGCGGGACAGGCCGTGGAACGCGATGGCGGCAACGAGGGCGAGCAGGACGGCGAGGCCGACGGTGGTGAGGAGGATCTTGCTCGTCCGGGTCATGGATGCATTGAAGCGGCTCGGGCGGCGGAGGGCAACGAGAAAAGGGCGCCTGCTTGACCCCGCGGCGCGCGGAGCCCTAGGATTCCCGAATGGGCCCGGGAACTTGAGGCGAGCGACCGGCCGCCCCGCCCGTGCCTTACAATGGACAGCAAAGGGGAAGGACCATGACGCTGACGAGACGCTTCGCCTATGCCGCGGCCGGGATCGTTGCCGCGCTGGCCGTGTTCACGCTCGTGGGGGTGCTCGGGGACGATTCGACCGCCGCCACGCCGCAAAAGACCTGCCCGATCATGGGCGGGACGATCAACAAGAACCAGTACGTCGATGCCGCCGGCCATCGCATCTACGTCTGCTGCGCGGGATGCCTGGCGAAGGTGGAGGCCGAACCGCAGGCGGCGCTGGCGACAATCCGTTCGCGCGGCGAGACGCCGGAGCCGTTGCCCGTGGCCGAGCTGAAGGCCCCCGCCGAGGCGGCCCACGTCTCGACGGAGGCGGTGGCGGTGCTTCTTCGGGCCAAGGTGCCGCTCGCGCTGCTGGATGCGCGCGGGCCGCAGGCGACGCATCTGCCCGGGGCGACGCCCGTGGCGGGCCATCCGTCGGCCGCCGAGGCCGCCCGGCTCATCCCCACCAAGGAGAGCCTCGTGGTGACCTACTGCGGCAGCGCCGAGTGCCCGGCGAGCCGAAAACTGGCCGTCCACCTGCGCGAGCTGGGCTACGTGAACCTGCTGGAGTACACCGACGGAATCCGCGGCTGGACGGTCGCGGGGCAGCCCGTTGTGAAATCGGAGTGAGCGCGTCCGGCCGCCCTCGGTCGGACCGGAGAAAGGAGATCGAGATGTCGGAAGCGAAGACGAAGCGGGAGCCGAGCGCCTCGATTGGCACGCAGGCCCTGGCGGCCCTGGTGCGGGCGAACGTGGACGTGACGATCCTCGACGCGCGCGGCCCGGACGTCGATAAGGTGATCCCCACGGCCGCCGCCGTCGAGGCCGACGCCGACGAGGACACACTCGCCGACCTCGTGCCCGACACCGACGCCCTCGTGGTGACGTACTGCGGCAGCCTGGAGTGCCCGCTGAGCGACAAACTCTATCGTCGTCTGAAAGACCTTGGGTACGCCAACGTGTTGGAGTACGATGTGGGGCTGAAAAGCTGGGTCGAGGCGGGCCTCGAAACCGAGTCCCCGTAGGCCGGCCCACCATGGAGACAGCGACCGTATGGCCAAGGCGCCGACCAACGAGCGACGTTACCAGGGCCTGGCCGTCAGTCCGGGTGTGGCCTTGGCGCGGGTGTGCCTGTTCCGCGACGCGGGACGCCACCAGGATCTGCCCGTCTATCACGTGGACGGGGAGGGCAAGGCGCAGGAACGGGCCCGCTTGGAGCGTGCGCTGGCCATCGTCCACGGGCGCCTGAAGGCCCTCCAGAACGTCGTCGCGGGGCGCATCGGGGCGGCGGAGGCGGAGATCTTCGTTGCCCAGCGGATGATTCTCGACGACCCCGAGGTCCGTCGGCGCATCGACGAGGCGCTCGACGAGGGCTACAACGCCGAGGCGGCGGCGATGAAGGTCCTTGACGCCTACGAGACCCGCCTCCAGCAGGTCGATCACGCCTACCTCAAGGACCGGGCCAGCGACATCGGCGAGCTGAAGCGGCGCCTGATGGACGCCCTCATGGACACGTTCCCGACGCTTCTCTGTGCTGCCGAGCCGCACTGCCGGCGCGGCAAGGACCGGATCATCGCGACCGAGGAGCTGACTCCCGCGATGACCCTCGATTTGGATAGCCGCCGCGTCCGCGCCTTCGTGACGTCGCGCGGCGGGGTGACGAGCCACGCGGCGATCCTGGCCCGGGCGCTGGGCATCCCGGCCGTGACGGGCCTGGATGGGTTCGCCGAGCAGGTCTCGTGCGGGACGGAGGTGCTCGTCAACGGGCACACGGGGGAGGTGGTGGTGTGGCCGGGGGCCGAGGCCCGCCGGGCCCTCGAGGCCGAGCCCGTCCCGTCGCGCATCGAGGCCGTCGAGCCGGTGCCGGGCCTGGCGGTGATGGCGAACGTGTCGATGGCCTCGGAGATCCGCGAGGCGGTGGCCACGGCGGCCGAGGGCATCGGCCTCTACCGCACCGAGTTCGAGTTCTTCGCCGCCGGGCGGATGCTCTCGGAGGACGAGCAGGCGGAGCGGTACGCGGAGGTGCTGGAGGCGATGGAGGGGCGGCCGGTGCATTTCCGGCTCCTGGATATCGGGGGCGACAAGCCTTCGCCCCTCTTCACGCAGCCGCCGGAGGAGAACCCCCAGCTCGGCTGCCGCGGGGCGCGGTATCTCC
Organism: uncultured Anaerolineales bacterium; assembly: GCA_964461715.1. Taxonomy (GTDB): domain Bacteria; phylum Planctomycetota; class Phycisphaerae; order FEN-1346; family FEN-1346; genus CAYWVR01. Next base: position 20,055 of record CAYWVR010000043.1, on the reverse strand, counting down.
TGACGCGGCCGGACGTCCTGGCGACTCAGGCGCGGGCCCTGGCCCGGGCGTCGCGGACGGGCCCGGTGCGGGTCATGTACCCGATGATCGTCGAGGCGGAGCAGATGCGGCGGCTGCGGCGGGTGTTCGAGGAGGCCGTCGAGGACGTCCCGCACGGCCGCATCGAGCACGGCGTGATGTTCGAGGTGCCCTCGGCCTGTCTCGAGGCGGAGGCCCTCCTGCGGATTTCTAACTTTGCCAGCATCGGCACCAACGATCTGATACAATACCTGTTCGCCGTGGACCGGAACAACGACCGGGTGGCCTACGATTACCACCCGGACCGCGGGGTGTTCTGGCGGGTCCTGGAGCAGATCGCCCGGGCCGCCGACGCCGCTGGCAAGCCCGTGTCCGTCTGCGGGGAGATGGCGGCCGAAGCCCGCCACGTGGCCCGCTTCATCGAGGCGGGCATCCGGACCTTGAGCGTGGGCGTCCGCCACGTCTCGCGCGTGCGGATGGCCGCACGCCGCATCCTGGAAGAGGAGACCGCGGTATGAGCGAGATTCCCGAGCGACCGAACGCCGTCACCTTTCAAGGCAACCCCCTGACCCTGGTGGGGCAGGAGGTCCATGAGGGCGATGAGGCCCCGAACTTCGTGGCCCTCGCGCCCGACCTCGATCAGGTCGAGTTCAATGCGTACCGCGGCCGGCGCGTCGTGCTCGCCTCGGTGCCCTCGCTCGACACCAGCGTCTGCGCGACCGAGACGCGCCGCTTCAACTCCGAGGCCGCCGCCCTCGGCGACGACGTGGCGGTGGTGGTGGTGAGCATGGACCTGCCCTTCGCCCAGAAGCGATGGTGCGGGGCCGAGGGCATCGACGCCGTCGAGACCCTCTCGGACCATCGCGATGCCGCCTTCGGCCACGCCTACGGCGTGCTCATCAAGGAGTTGCGGCTCCTGGCCCGGGCGGTGTTCGTCGTCGACCGCGATCACCGGATCCGGAAGAAGTGGATCGTTCCCGAGATGACGGAGGAGCCCGACTACGACGCGGTGCTTCGGGCGGTCAAGGGGCTGGGCTGAGCGAGGGGTTGACCGTGGAACGTACGGTCCTGGGCATCTCGACCAGCCCCCGCGCCGAGGGCAACACGGACCTGCTCCTGAAGGAGTCCCTCCGCGGCGCCGAGTCCGTCGGCGCCGAGACGGAGTACCTGACCCTCCGCGGCCTCCGCATCAACCCGTGCGTCGAGTGCAACCACTGCCACACCACCGGCCTCTGCCGCATTCAGGATGACTTCCAGCACGTCTTCGAGCGGGTGCTGGCGGCAGACCGGATCGTGTTCGCCTCGCCCGTCTTCTTCATGGCCGTGACGGCCCAGGCGAAGCTGCTGATCGACCGGTGCCAGTGTCTCTGGTCCCGCAAGTACGTCCTGAAGGAGCCGATGTTCGGGCTGGGCGAGCGCGACCGCCGGGCCCTCGTCATCAGCGTCGGCGGGTCGCGAAGCCGCAAGATGTTCGAGTGCATCGGCCTGACGATGAAGTACTACTTCGACGCCCTGGAGACGGCGTACTTCGCGAACCTGTTCGTCAACCAGGTGGACGAGCGCGGGGCGGTGCTCGAGCACCCCTCGGCCATGCGGGAGGCGTTTCACCTGGGCCGGGCCCTCGCGAGCTTCGACGGGCCCATGCCCGACGAGCCGCTTGACGTGGCTCTGCTGGGCACGGCCCCGCCGGAGACGAGCAGCGTGCGCCTGCTGTGCGAGCGCCGCCCCGAGGTGTGATCCCATGAGCGCCGCCCCGAGGAGTGATCCCATGAGCGCCCCCCCAGAGTCCGACGCGGAGCTCGCGCCCGCTCCACGTACGCCCGACCCCTTCACGCTGGTCGTTTTCGGGGCGAGCGGCGACCTCGCCTGCCGCAAGCTCCTCCCCGCCGTCTACCGCCTCTTCGGCGAAGGGCTTTTGCCCGAGAGGTTCGCCATCCTCGGCACGGGCCGCACTGAGATGGCCGACGACGAGTTCCGCGGCAAGATGCGCGAGGCCGTCGAGACCTACGGCGCCGACGCGGGCGGTGCGACCGAGGCTTGGGACCGCTTCGCCGGGCGCCTGCATTACCAGACGGGAGGCTACGACGACCCGGAATCCTACCGGATGCTGAGGGACCGGCTGGCGGAGCTTTCCGAGGGCGACGAGGCGGGCTCGGCCCTTTTCTACCTGGCCGTCCCGCCGGAGGTCTTCGTCTCGGTGGTCGAAGGGCTCCGGGGGGCGAGCCTGGCGCGCCCGGGGCAGGGGGACGAGGCGCCGTGGTCGCGGGTGGTCGTCGAGAAACCGTTCGGCCGGGACATCGAGTCCGCCCGCCGCCTGAACGCCATCCTCCGCGACGCGTTCGAGGAATCGCAGGTCTTTCGCATCGATCATTACCTCGGCAAGGAGACGGTCCAGAACCTGATGGCCCTTCGGTTTGCCAACGCCATCTTCGAGCCCCTCTGGGATCACACCCACGTCGACCACGTCCAAATCACCGTGGCCGAGACGGTGGGCATGGAGGGCCGGGGGGCGTACTACGACGGGGCGGGGGCCCTCCGCGACATTGTTCAAAACCACATGATGCACCTGGTGGCGCTGACGGCCATGGGCCCGCCGATCGCGCTGGACGCCCAGGCCGTCCGCGACGAGAAGGTCAAGGTCCTGCGGGCCCTGAGGCCGGTTGCGTGCGACGGGGCGACGGGGTCCCTGGTGCGGGGCCGGTACCGCGCGGGCCTGGTCTCAGGGGAGCGGGTGCCCGGCTACCTTGAAGAGGAGGGCGTGGCCGAGGACTCGACCACCGAGACCTACGCTGCCATGAAGCTGTATGTCGATAACTGGCGGTGGAGTGGCGTGCCCTTCTATGTCCGCACGGGCAAGCGCATGCCGGTGCGCATCACGGAGATCGGCATCCACTTCCGGCCCATCCCACAGGTCCTCTTCGGGGCGGGCGCGAAGGAGGTCGAGCCGAACGTCCTGGCGATCCGCATCCAGCCCAACGAAGGGGTCAATCTCCGGTTCCAAGTCAAGGTGCCCGGGCCCGCCATGCGCGTCGAGCCGTTCCAGATGGACTTCGCCTACGCCGAGGCCTTCGACCGCGAGCCGCCGGAGGCGTACGTGCGGCTGTTGCTGGACGCGGCCCTTGGGGACGCGACGCTCTTTACGCGGGCCGATGAGGCCGAGACGGCGTGGGCGTTCCTGGACCCGATCCTGGAGGCCTGCGCCGAGGCCGGCGACGCCCCCGAGCCGTACGACGCCGGGTCCTGGGGCCCCGCCGCCGCCGACCGCCTCCTGGCCGCCGCCGGCCGCCGCTGGACCCTCGTCCGCCGCCCGCACCGGACTTAGCCGCCGCCTGCCGGCAGGGGCCGCTTGCCTGCCGCGTGCGGCTTAGCTATCAAGGTACTTGAGGAATCAGACATGAACGCCGTCCTCATCGAATCCCACGGCGGCCCCGACGTCGTCGACGTGGGCGAAGTGCCGCAGGTCAAGCCCCTCGACGGCGAGGTCCGCATCGCCGTCAAGGCCGCGGCCCTGAATCACCTCGACCTGCACGTCCGCAACGGGCGGCCCGGCATGAACCTCGAGTTCCCGCACGTCCTCGGGTCCGATGCCGCCGGCGTCGTCGAGAAGGTCGGGGCCGAGGTCAAGGGCGTGGCGGTGGGGGAGCGGGTGCTCCTCAACCCCGCCCTCTCCTGCGGCCGGTGCGAGTGGTGCCGCCGCGGCGAGCAGAGCGAGTGTCCGGACTTCGGCCTCGTGGGTCTCTCGCGGCCCGGGACGTTTGCCGAGCACGTGACCGTCCCGGCCCGGAACGTCCACCCCATCCCCGAGCACCTCGACTTCGTCGGCGCGGCAGCCCTGACGCTGGCCCACGTGACCGCTTGGCGGATGGTCATGACGCGGGCGCGGTTGCGGCCTGGCGAGACGGTGCTCATCCACGGTATCGGCGGCGGGGTGGCCTTGGCCGCCCTCCAGACGGCCACGAACGCGGGTGGGGTCGTCTTCGTCACCAGTTCTTCGGATGAGAAGCTCGATCGGGCCCGCGACCTCGGCGCCGACGCCACCCACAACTATGCCACCGACCCCGACGTCGGGAAGTGGATCGTGGTGCTGACGGAAGGGCGCGGCGTGGACGTGGTCGTGGACACGGTGGGCGCGGCGACGTGGCCGATCGATTTCGAGGCCGTGCGGCGCGGCGGGCGCGTGGTGCTCTGCGGCGTGACGACTGGGGCCGAGGCCGCCACCCCCCTCCACCGGCTCTACTGGAACCAGGTCTCGGTGCTCGGCTCGACGATGGGCTCGGAGGAGGACGTCCGCCTCATGATCCGGGCCGCCGAAGCCTCGGGCCTCGAGCCGGTCATCGACCGCGTCTATCCCCTCGAGGACGCCCCCGCGGCGCTCGCGCGGATGGAAGCCGGCGACCAGCTCGGCAAGATCGTCCTCGCGGTATCCGAGTAGCGCCCTGCGGCCGACCCAAAAGAAAACCGCTCCGGGAGCCGTTTTCGCTAAAACGCGCAAAGGATTTGCGTCAGTTGGGGGCCTGGAGCGACCTCGGGGGTCATGGCTCCCTTCCCGCGGGCGATTCTCCTTCGAGTCTATCCATGCTGAAATCCCTACGCCAAGGCGAACATCCGCGCCAGGCCCGCCAGGAAGACCCCGAGATGCAGCGCCGCGGCCCGCGGGTGTGATCTCCGGCAGGAGGTCGGAGGCGGCGGTGTAGACGAAGTTGCCTGCCCCGAAGAGCACCAGCGGGGGCCACTTTGATGTGCTGCGCCAGGACGTAGGCCAGCACTGCCCCCACCGGGAACGTCAGCGCGCTCGCCACGTTCCAAGCCAGGGCCTTCTTCGGGGACCACCCGCCATGGACGAGGACGCCGAAGTCGCCCAGTTCCTGGGGCGCCTCGTGGGCCGCCGCCGCGATGAAGGCCAGGATCCCCGCGCTCGGCCGCAGCAGGAACGTGCCGGCGATCCCGAGGTCGCCGAGGAAGCTGCGCAGCCCGTCTCCCAGGAAAGTGAGATACGTGAAGGGTTTCGTCACGTTGGGTCCGGCGTGGCGGGTGTGGTGCCAGTAGAGGAATCGATCGAGGGCCAGGAAGACGGTGAACCCGCCGACGAGCCGCCCGGCCGCGGGGAGCGGATCGAGGGCCCGCAGCCCCTCCGGCACCATGTGGAAGAACGCGCTGCCGAGGAGCATCCCGGCCGCCAGGGTCACCAGCGCGAGGAGTGTCCGCTCCAGCAGCTTCGGCCGCAACAGGGCCGTCATGCCACCCACCATGGCGATGGCGCTCATGGCCAGGCCGCCCGCGATGATCCAGATGAGGGGGTCCATGGGGGTCTACGATACGTCTCCGGCGCCGCCGGCCGCAAGGCCCGGGCGCAACAGAACTGCACAACGGACGACCAGGCCGTCGCACGACCACGGGCAGGTCCCGGCGCGCCGGGACCCGTGCCACCATCGCCGGAGGAGGGCGGCGCGGGCCTCAAGCCATCAGCAGTCCCAGCACGAGCGCGCCGACGGCGAGGAGAATCGCCAGGCCGGGAAAGAGCACCGTGTCGAAGATCGCCAGCGGCATGCCGTAGAGGCGGCCCTTCGAGGCCCGGATCTGGACGATGGCCACGATGCCGCAGACCGTTGTCCCGATGGGGGCGGTCAGGCTCAGCAGCGACAGCAGCAGCGCCGGGATGCCCAACCACGTGGCCTCCTCGTAGGTGACCGTCGTCTCAACCTCGCCCGTCCAGACCTCCGCCTCGGCACCGTCCGGGTGCCCTTGGGCCACGGCGCGGCGCGGATCCTCCATCCCCAGCAGGAGCTCGCGCTCTCGCTCGAGGGCGGCCTGCTCCTCGGCCCGGGCCCGGGCCTCGCGGTCGGCGCCGATCTGTCGCTCGTAGCCGTACCAGAAGAGGCCCACCACGACGAGCGCCAGGAGGGCCAGCGGGGCCCAGAGGAGGCCCAGCAGGGCGACGCGCGACAGCCGCTGCTTCGCCGGCCGCGTTGGCCCGGGCGACGGACGGAGTGGCGGTGCCTCGCCGGTCGGCGGGGCGTCGGCGGCATAGGCCGCCGGCGGGTCCATCTCGGCGAGGGCGGAGGCGACGTCCTCGGCCGAGGGCGTCGCGCCGACGCGCGCCGCGAGGGTTTCGAGGACCTGGCCCTCGACGTCGTCGGTGATGCCGCGGCGGGCGTCGCGTTCCATGCCGGTCTCGCGGAGCCGGGCGTCGATGGCGTCGAGCCAGGCGTCCAGGCGCTCCCGGGCCTCGGGGAAGAGTGTGACGTCCGATGGGTTCATTGTGCATCCTCCAGTAGCTCGTGGACGGCGCGGGAGAGCGCCGTCCACGTGTCCCTCATCTCGTCCAACCGCCGGTGGCCGCGGTCGGTCAGCCGGTAGTACCGCCGGGGCGGCCCGGCGGGGGAGGGGGCCGCCCGGACCGCCAGCAGCCCGTCCTTCGCAAGCCGCGCCAGAAGCGGGTACACCGTGCTCTCGGTGAGCTCGAGCCGGCGGTCGCGCCCGGCGAGACGGCGCAGGATCTCATAGCCGTAGGCCTCGCCGGGGGCCAGGGCCGCCAGCACGGCTAGCTCCACGACGCCCTTCCTGAGCTGTGCCGTCCACGCCCGCATGGAACTACTATGCAATGCGAGGTAGCAGTGGTCAAGAAGAAATGGGCGGTTGCCCGGTTTGGCGGCCAATCCCGGTTGACGCAAGGCCGATTATGCGACATAGTAGGGTGTGACTGCGAAGCCGACACCTGAAGAGCGGTTGGAGGCCCTGAGGCGCATGCCGGGGGGAACGAGGACGTTGCTGGTCCTCCAAGACGGGTCGCACCTGGCGGCGGTCCTGGAGCGGAGTCTGGCCGGGGCCGGGGTCCGCCTCACGGTGGCCGCCACCCCCTACGACGCCGTCATCGAGGCCCAGCGGGCCGACGTTCCCTTCCGCTACATCATCGTCGGGGTCGACCATTTCGGGCGGGACGAGTTCCGGCTTCTGCCGCTCGTCCGCCGCGAGTGGCCCGAGAGCACTCTCGTCGCCTACCACAGCCCCGGATTCGACTACAAGGGCCGACTGGCCGAGCTGGTCGGGGCGGACCTGGTGGTGGCGGGCCTGGACGGGATCTCGGCTCTCCTGGAGAGCATGGATTTGCAGCTTCGTCCGCCGGTCCGTCCCCCCGCGCCGCCGAAGCGCGAGCCGGAGCCCGCGCCGCCGCCGGAGCCCGAAGCCCCGCCGCCGGAGGCGACCGTCGAGACCACGCCCTCGGAGACCGAACCGGCCGAGGCGGAGCCCGCGCCCTTGGAGGCCGAGCCTCCCGAGGGCTCGCGGCCCGACCTCCCGCCGCGCATCGAGCTGACCGACGAGGAGCTGCGGCTTCTGTTGGCGGAGGACGACGAGGCATGAGGATCGCCCCCGAGCAGGCCGCCGCCCTCGAGCCCGCCCGGCGGACGGTCCTCCTCTGTCGCGACCCGCGCGAGGCCACGGCCGTCCAGGGCGTGGCCGGGCCGATGGAGGTCCACGGGGCGACGGTGGAGGCGGTGCTCTCGGTCGCCCGGGCGCGGCCGGAGGCGGTGACGGTCCGGCTGGCGGACCTGGAGGGCCGGGCGCGCTCCGCCTTGGCAAGTCTGGCCCGGGTTGGCGGCGACGTGCCGCTCGTCCTTCTGGCCGCCCCCCCCGAGGAGGGCCTCGCGCGGCAGCTTGTCAACGAGGACCTGGCCGACGATTACGTCGTCCTGCCGCGCGGCATCGGGGAGCTGTCGCGGCGCGTGCGGAGGCTGTGCGGCGAGGACGAGCCGGCGGAGGCCGAATCGGCGGCGAAGGTGCCGGCTGCGCGCACGATCGGCGGCGTGGACGCCGGGCGACTCTTCACGGCGACATGCGACCTGGTCCGGTTGGCGGGCTTGGAGTCGGACGCGATCCTGGAGCGCGGGGCCGCGCGGATTCTGGAGGCGGCGGGAGCCGACCACGGGTGCGCGTTTGCCGTCGACGAGAGAGGCGGGCAGCTCAAGGTGACCGCGGTGGTCGGCGAAGGACCCGACGAGCTCCAGCGGGCCGCCGCCGAGCGGGCTGTCCGGACCGGCGAGACCCTCGTCGTGACACGCCGCGCCGGCGGCCCGACCGCCGGGGCCCTCTGCGTCCCGCTCGCCGACGGCGGTCGGACGTTCGGGGCGCTGTGCCTGACAGGCGATCCGGACGCGCTCGACGTCCTCGGCCGCGAGGCCGTCGGGCCGCTGGCCCGGGCGCTCGCGCAACTCCTGGCGGCGCGCAGCCGGTGACCTTCGTGCGCCGGGTGGGGTGGCCATGCCACCCGTCAGGTGCCTTCCTCGCGCTTGCGCAGGGCGGCGTCCCAGATGGCCTTGGCGCGGGCGGCGATCTCGGCGGCCTCGTCGGTGCGATCCATCGCCGCCAGGAGCTTCGCATAGTTCTCCAGGACGATGGCGACGCGCGGGTGGTCCGGGCCGAAGATTTTCTCGCGGATGGCGACGGCCCGCAGGTAGTGCGGCTCGGCCTGGCGGCAGCGGCCGAGGTTTACGAGCAGCAGCGCCAGACGGTTGAGATGAGTGGCCACCTCGGGATGCTTCGCCCCGAGGTTCCGCTCGTAGATTTCCAGGGCCCGCTCGGCCGGCTCGACGGCCTCGGTTTCCTTGCCCTGGTATCGATACACGTCGGCCAGGGCCGCCAGGCTCCCGGCCAGCGCGTAGTGCTCGGGACCGAAGATGGCCCCGCGCATGGCCAACGACTCTCGGGCGGCGGCCTCGGCCAGCGGATAGTGGCCAAGCGACCGTTCGACGACGGCGAGGTTCTCCATGACGGCGGCCATCTCGGGGTGACGCTCTCCGTAGGCGGCCTTTTGAATCTCCAGGGCCCGCTTCAGCAGTGCCTCCGCCTCCCCCGCCTTGCCGCGCAGCCGTTCAAGGGTGGCCGTCTCGTTGAGGACGCGGGCGAGGGCGGGATGATCGCGTCCGAGCGATTCTTCGGCGAGGGCGAGGGCCTCGTCGTAGAGTTGCCGTGCGGCACCCCAGTTCTCGCGGTCGCGCTCCAGGTTCGCGATCTGTTCGAGGGCCACGGCGACGTTGGGATGCCGCTCGCCGTGAGCGGCCTTCTGAATCTCCAGGGCCTCCTCGGCCAGTCCCCGGGCCACGGCCAGGCGGTCCAGCTCGCGGTAGAGGACGGCCGAGCTCGCGAGGACCATGGCGACGTTCGGGTGGCGGTCGCCATGGGCCTTCTTGAGGATCGCGAGGGCCCGGCTATAGATCGGCTCGGCCCGCTCGTACAGGCCTCGCACGCGGTAGAGCTCAGCGAGGTTCGCCAGCGTCGATCCCACCAGCGGGTGGTCGCGTCCGAGGACCCGGGAGCGGATCGTCAGCGCGCTGCGGAAGAGCTTCTCGGCCTCCTCGAAGCGGGCCTGGTCCCTTCGTAGGAGGCCGAGGTTGTTGAGGCCGACGGCGGTGTCGACGTGGGCGGTGCCGCGGACGGACTTCAGGGCCGAGAGGGACCGTTCGAGGAGGGGGGCGGCCTCGTCGTAGCGTCCGAGGGCCTGGTAGACGCGGCCGAGGTTGTTGAGGCTCTTGGCGATGAGCATGGACCGCTGGGCACCTTCCTCGGCGACCTCCAGGCCCGCGGTGAACGCCTCGACGGCCTCGGTGTACCGTCCGCGCTCGAGGGCCCGGCGACCCGCCTCGTTATGGCGCTCCCAGGCGGCCTCCTCGGCCTTGCCTTTCCCGCGTGCGGTCAGGGCAAACCCGGCCACGAGGGCGGCGAGGACTAGGGCGATCCTGGGCGGGCGTTTCGTCATGAGCGTGCCCCCGGGGGCGTCTACGGTATCTCTATATTGAACCGTTCGATGTTGCGGCGGTGTCGGGACGCCTTTGGGCCCGTCTTGGACGCACCACCCGTCGCGTTGTTCTTCCTTGACGCCCTGAGGGGCCTCGGCTTAGGATGCGGCCCGGCACTTCGGGAGGAGCACACGATGCGGCGGCACGTCTCGGCGGCGATTCTGATGGGCCTGGCATGGGTCCTGGTGGCGGGGTGTGGCGAGGGCGAGCCCGGCGCGACCGATGGCGAGGGCGCGGGGCCGGCGCTCACCATCCCCGTCATCCCCAAGGGCACCACCCACGAGTTCTGGAAGTCCATCCACGCCGGGGCCGTCAAGGCCGAGCGCGACCTCCAGGGCGTTCGCATCATCTGGCAGGGGCCCATCAAGGAGGACGACCGCGACGCCCAGATTCAGGTCCTTGAGACCTTCATCCAGAAACGCGTTGACGGCATCGTGCTGGCACCGCTCGACGACATGGCCCTGGTGCGCCCCGTCCAGGACGCCCGCGAGGCCGGCATCCCCGTCGTCATCATCGATTCGGACCTGGCGGACGACGACGCCTACGTCAGCTTCGTCGCCACCGATAACACCGAGGGCGGACGGTTGGCGGCCCGGCGGATGGCCGAGCTCCTCGGGCCCGAGGGCGGCCAGGTGGTCGTCCTCCGGTACCAGGTCGGCAGCGCCTCGACGATGAACCGCGAGGCGGGCTTCCTGGAGGAGATCGCCCGGCGCCCTGCCATCGAGGTCCTCTCCCGCGACCAGTACGGCGGTGCCACCGTCGAGAGCGCGATGAGCGCCGCCGAGACCCTCCTGGCGAGCCCCGCGGTGGCCGAGGCCGTCGACGGCATCTTTTGCCCGAACGAGTCCACGACCTACGGCATGCTCCAGGCGCTGAGAGCCCGGGGCCTGGCGGGCAAGGTCATCTTCGTCGGCTTCGACGTCTCGGCGAAGCTAATCGAGGCCCTCCGCGCCGGCGAGCTGCACGGCCTCGTCGTCCAGGATCCCTTCGCGATGGGCGAGCGCGGCGTCAGGACGCTGGTCGCCCATCTCCAGGGCGAGGACGTGCCCAAGCGGATCGACACGGGGGTCACGGTCGTCACGAAGACGAACCTGGACGAGCCCGAGATCCAGCGCCTCCTCCACCCCCCGCTCGACACGTACCTTGACTGAGGCTGTCGCGCGCTGTCCACACGGGGGGGGTGCTGGCGGCTTGCCCGCCAGTGCCTAAGGCCACAGGTGTTCGTAGCGCACTGGCGGGCAAGCCGCCAGTGGCGCCCGGCATCCGAAATCCGCTGCGCCATTCGCGGCGCGGCACGAGACGGCGCTCGCCGCCCATGATCGATTCCATTGCCCTCGCCCCGCGCCTCCGCATGATGAGCATTGCCAAGGCCTTCGGCTCGACGCGAGCCCTGGCAGAGGTGGAGCTGGAGGTCCGGCCGGGCGAGGTCCACGCCCTGGTGGGCGAGAACGGGGCGGGCAAGAGCACCCTTATGAAGGTCCTGGTGGGGGCTCTGCACCCCGACGCCGGACGGATGGTCTTAGACGGGCGGCCCTACACCCCGCGTGATCCGCTCGACGCCCGGGCCGCCGGCGTCGCCATGATCCACCAGGAACTCGCCCTGGCCCCGCACCTTTCGGTCGAGGAGAACATCCTCCTCGGGGCCGAGCCGGTGCGCGCGGGGTTTGTGCGGCGGGGCGAGATGCGGCGGCGGGCGGAGGCGGCGCTCGAGGAGCTCGAGCACCCAGACCTCCCCTCGGGGGCCCGCGTCGGGGCCCTCCCCATCGGGGCCCAGCAGCTCGTCGAGGTGGCCCGGGCCCTGGCCATAAAAGCCCGCGTCGTCGTCTTCGACGAGCCCACCTCCAGCCTCTCGCAGGCCGACACCGAGGTCCTCTTCCGCGTCATCCGGCGGTTGCGCCAGCGCGGTGTCAGCGTCGTCTACATCAGCCATTTCCTGGAGGAGGTCCGGGCCGTCGGCGACCGGGTTACGGTCCTCCGCGACGGCCACAGCGTCGGCACCGGCGAGACGGCCTCCACCGACACCGCCGAGATCATCCGCCTTATGGTCGGACGCGACCTGGCGGACGTCTACCATCGCGAGCCGCACGAGATGAAGGGCGTGGTGCTGGACCTGGCGGATCTTTCCGGCGAGGACCTGCCGCGGGGGGCGAGCCTGGAGCTTCGGCGGGGGGAGATCCTCGGCGTCACGGGCCTGGTGGGGGCGGGGCGGACCGAGCTCGTGCGGGCCGTCTTCGGACTGGCACCCGTTAAGGAGGGACGCGTCCTCGTCAAGGGTGTCCTGAGCACCGGGGCGAGCCCGGCGACGATGGTGCGGAGGGGCGTCGGGTACCTCTCGGAGGACCGGAAGGCGGAGGGCCTCGCGCCGGAGCTCTCGGTTGCCGAAAACCTGACGCTCTCGCGGCTCGACCCGTACCGGCGCAGCGGGCTGCTCTCCCGGCGGCGGGTCCGCGAGGCGGCGCGCGGGTGGATCAACCGGCTCGGCATCCGCACCCGGGGTCCCGAGCAACCCATTACCGACCTCTCGGGCGGCAACCAGCAGAAGGTGGCCCTCGCGCGGCTGTTGCACCAGGAGGCCGACGTCCTGCTGTTGGACGAGCCGACGCGCGGCATCGACGTGGCGGCGAAGGCGGACATCTACGCCCTGCTGGGACGTTTGGCCGCTCGGGGCAAAGCGATCCTCTGGATCTCCGGTTACCTGCCGGAACTGCTCGGCGTCTCCGACACGCTCGCCGTCATGTATCGGGGGCGGCTGGCGGCGAAGCGGCCGGTGAGCGAGTGGACCCCCGAGGCCGTCATGCGCGTCGCCACCGGCGAGGAGGACGTCCCATGAGCGACGCCCCCCTCCATCGCTTCGAGCTCTTTGCCCCGAAGGAGCCAGTGCTGCGGAAGCTGACCGGCGTCCTCTGGTCGGTGGCGGGGCTCGCGGGGATTCTGGTCCTCGGCGGCGTGGCCGAGTACCTGCGCGAAGGCACCGTCTACTTCCCCTCGCCGCAGAACCAGGGCCTCATTCTGACGCAGAACGTCACGATGATCGTCGGCGCGATCGGCATGACCTTCGTTATCATCGCGGGCGGCATCGACCTCTCGGCCGGGAGTGTCATCGCGCTGGCGGCGGTGACGGCGGCATGGATCATCCGGGCCGTGGCTCCGGACGTCGCGACGCTCGGCGGGGCCACGGCCGTCTTCCTGCCCTTCGCCGCCGCGCTCGGGGCCGTGGCCGTGGGGGCGGCGGCGGGGGCGATGAGCGGGCTTCTGGTGACGCGTCTGAAGCTCACCTCCTTCATCGCCACCCTCGGCATGATGATGCTCGCCCGCGGGGTCGCCGAGTGGCTTGCCGACCTCCAGAAGATCGACGCCCCCCGGAACTGGATCAGCGAGGCCTTCACCGCCGCCCGCTCCCTCTTCGATTTCGACGTCAGCCTCGGGCCGCTCGAATGGGCCGGACCCATCCGCCTCTCCTGGGCCGTCGTCGTCGTGCTGGCCCTGGCGGGGATCGGTGGGCTCGTGCTCGGGTGGACGAGGTTCGGGCGCCACGTCTTCGCGGTCGGCTCGAACGAGGCCACGGCGCGCCTCTGCGGCGTGCGCGTCGCGCGGGTCAAGCTCCTCGTTTACCTGCTGGCCGGGGCGAGCTTCGGGCTGGCGGGCGTCATGGATTTCGGACGCCTGAACGTCGGCGACCCGACGACCGCCCAGATGAAAGAGCTGGAGATCATCGCGGCGGTGGTGATCGGCGGCGGGTCGCTCGCCGGGGGCTCGGGCAGCATCCTCGGGGCCATCGTCGGGGCCCTGCTGATGGCCAACCTGTGGAACCTCTGCATCCACCTCGGCCTGCCGACCTACATCCAGAAGATCGTCGTCGGCGCCGTCATCCTCGTCGCCGTCGCCATCGACCGCTATCGCCACCGGCGCCGGTGAGGTTCAAGGCCCGTTCGCCCCGCGCGTGCTGAAGAGCGGCTTTCGCTGCCGCGCGTCGCCCGGGGCCAGTGGAGCGTGTCGCGGACCTGGTGCGGGCCGGCGGGGAGGTAGATGATGCGGTTGCCGCTCGGGTACGCGTCGAGGGCCCGTTGGAGGGCGGTGGTGTCCTCGGCGACGCCGTCGCCCCGGCGGCGTAGGGCGCCTCGCGGACGTTGACGACTCCCGCGTTGGCCGGGAAGACGATGTTGCGCTCCGTCTCGGCGGTCGCAAGGGCCGGAACCAGAAGGAGCCACGCGGCCGCGCCGACGAAGAAGGTCTTCATGTCAGTGACTCACCGCCCTGAGAAGGCTCCGGCCGTCGAGGTCCTCCGGGATCGGGCGGCGAAGGAGGTCAAGGACTGTCGGCACGAGGTCAACCGAGCGGGCGGGGACGGTCAGTTTGCCCTTCGGAATGCCGGGCCCGGCCACCAGTAGCGGCACGAACATGTCCTCCGGCCGCACCCCGCCGTGCCCGGCCTTCCACTGGTCGCTGAAGTCCCAGCCGGGGACGGCGAAGAGGGCAAGGTCGGCGGAGCGCGACGCCTCGAAGTACGCCGCCAGTTGAGGAACGAGGTCGGGGTAGTCCGTTTCGAGGGTCGCTTCGAGCCATTCGAGCGCAGTGTGCGGGCGGCCGAGGACCATCGGCGGGGGCAGGGCGCCCGCGTAGCCGAGGGGGTCCTCGCCGCGCACGACGCGGTAGGCGAACTCGGCCCCGTCGGCGGACGCCGCGATCTGGCCCGTCCCGTGCTTGCCGACGACGTGGATCGCGTCCGGGCCGGCGCGGTAGGCGAGGACGTCGACGGCCTCGGCGCGGCGGAGGGTCTCCACGAGGTCGACGATCGTCCCGTCGCGTGTGGGATAGGCCCGCAGGTCCTCCGGGCCGGGCCGCACCGTCCACCGCTCGAACCCGCCGCCGGGCCGGGGTTTGCGCAGGCTGATGGAGACGTAGCGATCTCCGGAGCCCGAGACGACGCACGCGAAGCGCCGGTAATAGGCGAGGCGGTTCTCGAACGTCGTCTCCTCCCAGAGATGGTCGCGGGCGACGTCGAGCCGCAGCTCGTCCCGAAGAAACGGTTCGACGGGCCAGTGATGCGTCACGTCCTGCATGTTATGGTCGGAGACGAGGACGAGAACGAGCGAATCGAGAATCCCCGATGCCTCAAAGTCCGCCAGGACGCGGCCGATGTGGGCGTCGTCGTGGACGAGGGCCCGGCGGTACTCCGGCGACGAGACGCCGTGCTTGTACGCGTACATGTCGGGAGCGAGCTGGTAGACCATCGTGAACGCGGGGAACCGGCCGCGCGCTCGCGCGACGTCCGCCACGATCCCGAAGCGCAGCAGGGCGATGCGGTCCACGAGGTCGTACCATCCAAAGAAGAAGGGCGGGCCGGCGCTCGTCCAGTTCTCGGCGAACTTTGTCGCCCCGCGGTGGGCCTGATAGAAGAGGCTGAAGGTCGTCTCGTCCGCGAGGCGCTCGTAGAGCGTCGGGGCCGTGTAGTCGCTGTCGAGCGTGTTCTTCTGGGCGATCGTCTCGTAGTTTCGCCAGATGAGACGGGTGCGGTCGAACCAGTTGATGCCCGTCACGTTGTGGCGGCCGGGGAAGCGGCCGGTGACAAGGCTCGTCTCGTTCGCCAGTGTGACGCTCGGCACGTTCGCCACGCACCGCCGGGTCCAGAGCCCCTGGTCGATAAAGTAGTTCTTGATGTGCGGAAGGTCTCCCGACTCGATCATCTCAAACAGGACGTCCGGGTTCACGCCGTCGACCATGAAGGCCACCACGCCCACGGGCTTGGGTTCGAGGGCCTCGGGGGGCAGGGCATAGTCGAACCCCCACGGCTCCGTCCGCTCGTCGGGCAGGGCGGCGCAGCCGGAGACGAGACAGATGCACGTGAGGAACAGAAGGGGCATGCGGCGGGTCACGGTCATTCCTCTCCCCGTTGGGTGCGCGGCGAGGGGAACGGGCGGCCGGTCATCGACGAGATCGCCTCGCCCACCTCGCGGATCCGCAGGAGCGGCGGCGTCGGCGCGATGCTCGAGGCCAGAAACGTGACCGACGAGTTCCGCTCCAGGTCCCCGTGCGTGCTCGCCGCCTTGTTGAACCACACAGCCCGCGACTCAAGGCCCGCATAGCTGCCCGTCTCCATGTCGGCCAGCACGTCCGGGACGTGCGGCACCATGGCGTGGAAGGCCCGCCAGAGCCGATCGAGCGGGTCGGGATAGACGTGGTCGACGGTGGCGACAAGCAGCGCCCGGTCGTCGACGAACCCGTCCCCGTTCACGTGCCCCGCCTCCGCCAGACGCGCCAGGATCGGCTCCAGCTCCAGCGGATCGCCGCGCGCGGCCGCGTACCGATACCGTCCGGGGCGCCGCTCGATGCGGGCCTCGCCGCCGCCCGAGTCCAGGACCACGATCGCCTCTTTCTCGACGAACGTTGCGAGGCGCACGCCCTCGTGGGCTGCGACGTCAGTGGCGAGCGCGCGGCGGCTGCGGCAGGCGAAGCTCGCGTAGGTGACGAGCCCGTACTCGACGGGGACCACGTCGCGCGGCTCCTCGAGGCCGTCGACGAGGCGCCAGCCCTTCGCCTTGAGGTACGGCCGGAAGTCCACGCGCGTCGCGCGGGCCAGGGTGTGGCCGTGGTCCGCCAGGAGCGTCACCTTCACCAGGCCGCGCGCGTCTCGCACCTGCTCGTGAAGGAAGCGGTCCAGGGCTCCGAGGAACATCCGGATGCCCGCCTCGCCGTCGCGGGTCGCGAGGCCCGCGGTCGAGACGAAGTAGCCGATGACCTCGCGGCGGTCGCGCTCCGCCAGCAGCGCCCGGAAGTCCGCCAGCTCGATGTTGAAGACGCCGCCTGGGAAGAGATAGCTGAACGGGTCCATTATCGGATCGATGCGGTAGTCGATGCGGTGGGCCCAGTCCTCGTTGACGAGGCTCAGGTAGTCGATGTTGCCGCCCGCGAGCTTCCCCGCCGCGTGGTCGTAGTAGACGGTCTCGTAGCCTTGTGGCCGGACGCTGCGGAAGACGTCGGCCAGCGCCAGGTCCGTCATCGACGGATAGACCGAGACCACCTTCGACGGCGGGTGGCAGAACCGCAGGCCCCCGGCTTCGTAGACGTCCTTCAGGATGGCGTAGGGCACGCCGTCGAGCACGATCACGATGTGGCGGCACAGCTCGACGGGCAGGGCGTCGAGGTCGACCACGTCATCAGGGGCCCCGTCGGCCGTCGTGTCGTAGCCGATGCGGGTGATGCGGCCGCTTGCGTCGGCGAACGTGAAGTAGTCGGCGGTGCTGTCGCCGTCGGTGTCGTAGGCCCGGCGTGGGGCGGTGGCGGGGCCGTGGAGCGGCGCCTCCGGGAATGTCAGCGGCAACGAACACCCGGCTGCAGCGGCGACCATGGCGAGCGTAGCCACGACGGCGGCGCGCGGGCCAGCGAATCCCTCGGACATGCGGCGTCTCCTCCCTGGATGCGAGTTCCCCATTATACGCGCGCCGCGCGTCGCGCCCACTTTTTGTTTGGCATGGGTGGGCGCGGCCGTAGGATGGGACCCTCGCCCGCGCCTCGAAAATGTGGAAAGGATCGCCATGCCGCACATTGCCCCCTGGTTCCCCGACGCCAAGCTCGGCGTCTTCATTCATTGGGTCCTGACGAGCGCCGAGCCCGGCGTCCCGTGGAACACGTCCGGCGCCGGCCCCGACTGGCGGGAGCAAGCCCGCGCCCGGGCACGGAAGTTCACGGCCGCGCGCTTCGACGCCCGCGACTGGGCCCGCCGCTTCAAGGACTGGGGCGCCCGGTACGCCGTCCTGACGACCAAGCATCACATCGGCTTCGCCCTGTTCGATTACGAGGGCTCGCCCCTCACCGCCGCCAACTCCAGCCCCGCCGGCCGCGACCTCGTCGCCGAGTACGTCGACGCCCTCCACGCCGAGGGCCTCAAGGTCGGCCTCTACTACAGCCAGCCCGACTGGTGTCACCCGGACTACGCCTCCCTCACCGGCGGCGACAACCCGAAGGCGTACGCCAAGACCGAGGACCCCGAGCGATGGGCCCGCTTCGTCGATCACATGTTCGCCGAGATCCGTCACCTCCTGACCTCGTACGGGCGGATCGACCTGATGTGGTTCGACGGCGACTGGGAACGGACGGTCGACCAGTGGCGGAACGTCGAACTTGTGGAGATGATGGAGCAACTCGCGCCCGGCATCGTCCTCAACAACCGCCTTCGCCACGCGTGCCTCGGGCACTACGGGACGCCGGAGCAGTGCGTGCCGCTTCGGCCACCCGCCGGATGGTGGGAGATGTGCGACACGCTCGGCGAGAAGTGGCACTACGACGCCGAGGACATGCAGCACCTGAAGCCCGTGACGGAGCTCGTCCGCCGCTTCACGGATATCACCGGTATGGGCGGGAACCTGCTCCTCAACATCTCGCCGCTGCCCGACGGGTCGATCCCGCCGGAGGAGATCGAGCGGATGGAGGGCCTGGGCGGGTGGATCCGTGACCACGCCGAGGCGATCTATGCGACCGAGGCCGGGCTCCCCCCGGAGCACTTTGCGGGGGCCTCGACCCGGAGCGGCTCGGTGCTCTACCTGGTCGCGTGCGACCAGCCGCGCCCCGAGTTGGTCGTCAAGGGCATCAAGTCGTCGGTCGCTCGCGCGACGCATCTGGCGAGCGGCCGCGAGCTGAAATGGCGCATAAGCGGCGGCCGCACCAAGTTCGACCGCCCGGGGTGGCTCTTCATCGAGGTCCCGGCGGACCTCATGGACGAGCACGCGACCGTCGTGCGCCTGGAGTTCGAGGACGACGTGCTCGAGATCGAGATGCCCGACCGCACGACTCGGACCTACCGCGGCCGGCCGCGGCTTGAGGAGAGAGCTGCCTACGAGGGACGCGAGTGAAGCCCTTGGGCCCGTTCCGCCGGGCTGCTTGCGGCCCGATTTCTCTGGCTTGTACACAGGTAGGCCGAACCTGCGCTCCTTGCGCTGAAAGCACCGCGCAAGCGCGGCGGCGAAACGGGCCCGGAAGCGTGAAGTCAGTCCTGAGCCTCAGGCTCCACGTCCGGTCCGCGGCACTCGGCCAGTCGCTTGGCGTACCACGCCTCCTCCTCGTCGAGGCCGCGCTTCGCCAGGAATGCCCGCAGGGCCTCGTACCGCTCGGGGACATCGAAGCCGACGTTCCACCGGAGCTTCTTGAGGCACGTCGGGCAGAGGTGCAGGGGACGCGTGTCGCTCTCGGCGAGGCTGTTCGACCCGTTCATCAGGCAGGCCCACGTCTGGCAATGGGGGAGGCCGAACTGGTGGCCGACCTCGTGGGCGACGGTGAGGAGGCTTCGCCGGAGGCCCTGCCACTCGGCCTCCTCGGTCGCCTCGCGGCCCCAGAACTCCGGATAGAAGCGGGCGATGCTGGCGACGCCCACCCGGTGTCCGAGCGACGCGTACCCGAAGACATAGTTCCAATCGTCTGCCGGGTACAGGTCCTCCAGCGTCACCGCCTGGAGGCCGTACGTCCCGTCGACGACGCGGGGCAGCAGCACCTTGTAAAGGACGTCCTCGGCGTGGACCTGGGTCCACTCCAGCTCGCCCCGCGTCCGCTCCCGCCGCCGCACGCCGCGCATCGGCGTCCACGGCAAGACTTGGACGGGGAGCTGGAAGTACGCCCCGAGCCACGTCTTGAAGGGTTCCATACGCCGGCGGGCGTCGGGCGTCAGGTTGCCGAGCGGCTGGAGCACCAGCGTGTGACGCTGGACGGTCGGGCGATTGACCTTCGCGCGGGTGTACTGGGCGAAGCTCTGCTCGGGCTCCGGGTGGGCGGCGCGCCAATCGCCGGGCTTCGGGTCGCCGAGGCGGCGGTGGAGGGCGTCGGAGTACCAGACGCGGGGGTCGCGTCCGACGCGGGCCCGGGGTCGATAGAGGGCGTTCGGGTTCTTCATGGTCCGGCCTCGTTCGTCGGCCGGCGCCGAGCCGGCCGTCAGGGCCAGGACCGTGGTCAGGATGAGAGCCGCTCGCATGCCGCCTCCCCTCGCGCCGGGGGCTTGACAGGTGCCGCCGGGGCGTTACTATAGCGACGCTCGAACTCGGCCACAACGTGCGATCGTGGCGGAATTGGCAGACGCGCTAGGTTCAGGTCCTAGTCCGGTTCAAGCCGGGTGGAGGTTCGAATCCTCTCGATCGCACCATGATCCTGTACGACCGGTCGCTCCGGGCGGCCGGTCGCTTCTTTTTGTGGCCCTGGTGCCGCGCGACGGACGCACTCGACCATGCACGATCACGCCTACGGACACGCCTACGGACACGGCCCC
>CAYWVR010000042.1:0-24310 GCA_964461715.1 uncultured Anaerolineales bacterium | reverse complement strand
CAGGAGATACTCTACAACCGCCTTTTCGGCGCGCCAGAAGATTTTGGCGCACCCCATCCGGTGACATGCCGGAAACCCCCGGCACTTCGAGCCTCGGTGGGGTAAGTAAGGAATGGGCGGCGATGTTTTTTCGGAAAGTCCCGTCACTTCGCGGTTCCACCGGGTAATTGATTAATAGCCGACCATCTTGGCCGAAAACCGCGCGGCAGAACGGCCTCGGTCGTGGATATAGAGGACAAACACCGCATCTGCGGTTCGGCGGACAGAATCAGGCCCGCCAGGCGGGAGAATGGCAGTGGATTGCAACTGCTGCACGAAAAAACTGTTGTGATGCAACATTATGAAAATAAAGCAGTTGCAGTATTGATACCTTCCGCCTCTCTTTTGTGGCGTGCAATACCGTATTTGCGGTCATGGGATACCAGCACATGAGGCACCTTGTGCAAGGAGATCACGGATGACGGACAAGCATGACAAGCCCACGGTGAGCATCCTCGCCTACACCGGCGGCGTCATGAAGGTGCCCGGTTGGGGCAACATCGTCATCGACTTGTCGAACCTCGACGCCTCCGGCGGCGTGACGAACCTCACGGCGACGCACGATCATAAGATGCTCGCGGCAAGCGACTCCGTCGTCTACCTCGCCGACGGCCGCATCACCGACATCAAGGACCGCGACGAGCTGAACATCAAGGTGGGGGAGATTCGGCAGGCGTCCCTCTACTCGCGCACGTGACCCTGGCCGGTGACGATCCACTTGTACGTGGTCAGGTCGCGACAGCCCATCGGGCCGCGCGCGTGCAGCTTGTCGGTCGAGATGCCGACCTCGGCGCCGAGGCCGTACTCGCCGCCGTCGGAGAAGCGCGTCGAGGCGTTCACCATGACGCTGGAGGAATCGACGTCGCGCACAAACCGGGCGATCCGTCGCACGTCTTCCGAGACGATCGCGTCGGTGTGGGCCGAACCGTACCGGGCGATGTGATCGACCGCGTCGGCCAAGTGGTTTACCACGCGGATCGCCAGCGTCAGATTCAGGTATTCGGCGGCCCAGTCCTCCTCGGTCGCAGGCTCGGCGTCGGGCCAGATCTCCCGCGTCTTTTCGCACCCGCGGAGCCCGACGCCGGCCTCGGCGAGCCGCCGGCAGATGCGCGGAAGGAACCGCGCGGCGACGTGGGAGTGGACGAGCATCGTCTCCATCGCGTTGCAGACGCCCGGCCGCTGGACCTTCGCATTGAAGCAGATCTCGTCGGCCATTTCGAGGTCCGCCAGGTCGTCGACATAGACATGGCAGACGCCCTTGTAGTGCTTGATGACGGGAATGCTGGAGCCCTCGGCGACGGCCCGGATGAGCCCCTCGCCGCCGCGCGGGATCACCAGGTCGATTGTCGCGTCCTGCTTCAGAAGCGCGGCCAAGAGGCGCCGGTCGGGATCGTCGACGATGAGGACGGCGTCGGCGGGCAGATTCACCTGCTCCAGGGCCCCGGCCAGCGCGGCGTGGATAGCCAGGTTCGTTTTCAGGGCCTCGCTCCCGCCGCGCAGGACGCACGCGTTGCCGCTTTTCAGGGCCAGGGCCGCGACGTCGCTCGTCACGTTTGGCCGCGACTCGTAGATGACGAGGATGACGCCCAGGGGCACGCGGACCCGCTCGATCCGAAGGCCGCTGGGCCGCACGTACCCTTCGAGCGTTGCGCCGACGGGGTCGACGAGGGCGGCCACTTCCTCGATGCCCTTGGCCATCTTCTCGATGCGTTCGGGCGTCAGGGTTAGCCGGTCGATCATGGCCGGGGTGAGGCCCGCGGCGCGGGCGCCCTCGAGATCGACGGCGTTGGCCTGGACGATGCGGTCGGTGGCGTCGCGGAGGGCGGCGGCCATGGCCCCGAGCGCGAGGGTCTTCTCGGTGCCGCCGGCGGCCCGGAGGGCGCGGGCGGCGGTTCGGGCGCGGCGGCCGAGGTCGGCGGCGCGACGGGCGTAATCCGTCTCGGGCATGGGGCGTCCTCTCCGGTCTACGTGCCGGGCGGTTCGACGGCGCGGCGGCGGAGGTTGAAGTTGATCGTCGGAAGCGGACCGACCACCTTCACCCCTCCGGGCAGCCCGATCACCTTCGGCATCCGCGGGATCCACGTCCCTTCCTCCGCCGGGGCGTCCTCGGGTTTCAGGACCAGCTCCACCCGCACCTGCTGCGGCGTCAGTGACTCGACCGACTCGCGCGGCCCCTCGACCTTCAGCTCGACGAGGCGCGGCGTGTCGTCCTGGAAGACCACATGGAACGTGTTCAGCATCTCCGGCGGCCCGCTCACGGTCAGGGGCACGGGCGGGAGCGTGCGGGCGAGGACCGTCGCTTCGAGCGTCGCCGTCACGGTGACACGGTCCGGCTCGAAGGTGGCGGGGACGCCGTCGGATCCCCCGAGGCGAGGCTCCAGGACGACCTCGCGCTCGACGCGTCGGTCCTCCGGCATGGAGCGGAGCTGGAGCCGGGCCACCACGTACCGCCGGGCCTCCGGCAGCGACGCCAACTGCGACGCCGCCACCCGTGCCGTCACCTCGTCGGGCATGGCGGCGGCGGTGGCCTCGACGGCCCCCGTCACGAGGGAAACCTCCGGGTGGACGTCGACGGGCAGGCGCACGAAGCGGTCAAGCTCCATGCGGACCTCGGCGACGGGCCGGCCCTCCGAGTCGAGGAACTCGATCGGCTTGATCCGCATCTCCTCCCAGTGCGCGAAGCCCTGGCCGGGTGGCACGGAGCCGGCGCCGGGGGCCAAGTCGGCCTCGTCGAGGGTGATGCGGCAGACGCGGAGGGCGGGGTCGTCCTGAAGCCGCTGAATCTCGCCTTGCGGTCCTTCGACCTTGACGGTGAGTCGCTCGGGGGCGACGTCTCGGACGAGGAAGCCTGTCGGCGGGACGACCTCGACGGGAACCGTGACCGTGTACTTGAGGGTCTGCTTGAGGTCGGCCCAGACCCAGATGGTGGCGGTGAGGACGGCCACAGCGACGAAGGTCCGGAGTTGGCGGGTCATGAGGGCCCCTCCGGCGGCGGTTGCTTCCGGGCGTCCTTCTCCTCGGGGGTGGGCTCGGGGGTCTCGATGCTGTGCTCCGTGAGAGTCGCCCCGCCGCCGTGGATCAGCTCCGTAAGGCGGTCGCGGAGCCGCTCGGGGTCGAGGGCCCGCTCGAGGTGGCCACCGACGGCCAGCGAGATCTGGCCGGTTTCCTCGCTGACGATGAGGACCACCGCGTCGGTCTCTTCCGTCAGACCCACGGCCGCCCGGTGGCGGGTGCCGAGGTGCGGGTCAAGGATGGCTTGGCGCGAGAGGGGGAACTCGCAGCCGGCGGCGGCGATGCGTCCCCCGCGGATGATGACACCCATGTCGTGGAGTGGCGAGCCGGGCCAGAAGATCGTCACGAGAAGTTCGCTCGTCAGCCGGGCGTCCAGCTCGACGCCGCCCTCGACCAGGCCCCCGAGTTGGGTGTCGCGTTCGACGGCGACGATGGCGCCCACCTTGTTGCGGCTGAGGGTCTCGGCGGCCCGGACGAGGCGGTCGACGAAGGCGGAGGCCCCCTCCTTGAGGAACAGCCGGAAGAGGGGGTTGTGGCCCAGGCGCATGAGGCTCCGCCGAAGCTCCGGCTGGAAGATGACGACGGCCAGAATGACGGCCACCGAGATGAGCGGGTCCCAGAGCTCCGCGAGCCGGTTCATTTCGAGGTAGTTCGACGCCAGCCGCACGCCCACCAAGCTCACCACGACCAGGAACACGAACCCCCGCACCAGGCGCGCCCCCCGTGTGCCCCGCAGGCTCCGGTAGACGGCGTAGACGATGGCCGCGATGATGGCGAGCTCCAAGCCGTCCTTCCAGCCGAAGGCGCGGATGACGCGCGAGATGTACGTGACGATGTCGTTCATGCGTGACTCGCAGCCGCACGGGCGATGGCGGCGGCCACGTCGACCGCCTGCCTCATCGGGCCCACGTCGTGGACCCGCAGGATGTGGGCTCCGGCCAGCACCGCCGCCGCGCACGCCCCCGCCGTCCCGAACGTCCGCTCGGCCGGCACGTCGACGCCCGTCAGCTCGCCGACGAATCGCTTGCGGCTGGGGCCGACGAGGATGGGTCGGCCCAGGGCGCCTAGCGCGGTCAGGTGCGCTAGAATCTCGAGATTGTGTGCCAACGTCTTACCAAATCCGATGCCGGGGTCAACCAGGATTCTCGATTCGGGCACGCCCGCCTCGGCGGCGACGGCCATGCCGCGCCGAAAGTGAGAGGCGATCTCGCCCATCAGGTCCTCGTACGCCGGGTCCCGCTGCATGGTCTTGGGCGTGCCGCGCATGTGCATGATGACGACTCCCGCGCCGAAGTTGGCGGCGGCGCGGGCCACCTCGGGGTCGCCCTGGAGGCCGGTGACGTCGTTGACGATGGCGGCCCCCGCGTCTAGTGCTCGCCTCGCCACCACGCCCCGGCGGGTGTCGATGCTGATCGGGACCGCGACCTTGCCCGCGAGACGTTCGAGGACCGGGAGCACCCGCGCCGCTTCCGTCTCGGGATCGACCGGGTTGGATCCGGGCCGGGTGGATTCTCCGCCGATGTCCAGGAGGTCGGCCCCCTGGTCGACGAGGCGGCGGGCGTGGTCGGCGGCGTCGTCGGGGTCGAGAAAGGCGCCGCCGTCGCTGAAAGAGTCGGGCGTGACGTTGACGATGCCCATCAGGGCCGGCCGCGCGCCCAGCTCCAGCGGTCCGCCGGGCAGGTCGAGCGTGAAGCGCGGCGGGGGAGCGGGCTTGCCGAGGGCCTCGGCGCGGGCGCTGAAGCGAGACTCGGGCATCGCGACCCCTATCCTCCGGTTCCCTCCGCGGGTTGTCGCCCAACGTCCTGCGGCACGTCGTTGACGAGCTCCAGGTCCGCCAGCTCGGCGCGGACCTCGTCGGCGGTCATGTCCTCCTTCTCCAGGAGGGTCCGGGAGATGCGATCGAGGGCCTCGCGGTTCTGCTCCAGAAGATAACGGGCCTCGGCGTAGTTGGCGCGGACGATGGCCTTGATCTCCTCGTCGATGAGGTGGGCCGTGGCGTCGCTGTGCTCGGAGGGGCCGACCATCTCGGCGCCCCAGGGTGTGCTCTCCTCCTTCGGGGCGTAGCGGACGGGCCCGACACGTTCGCTCATGCCCCAGTCGCAGACCATGCGTCGGGCGATGACGGTGGCCTGGCGGATGTCGTCGGCGGCCCCGGAGGAGATGTCCCCGAGGACCATCTCCTCGGCGATGCGCCCGGCGAAGGCCACCTTGATCTGGCCCACGCACTGCCGCCGCTTGATCGTGTAGCGGTCCTTCTCCGGCAGGAACATGGTGGCCCCGAGCGAGACGCCCCGCGGGATGATGCTGACCTTGTGGAGCGGTTCGACGTTCGGCTCCAGCAGGAGGCTCATTAGGACGTGGCCCGCCTCGTGCAGGGCGGCCAGGGTCCGATCCTCCTCGTCGAGGGCCCGGCTTCGCTTGGCGCGGCCCCAGCGGACCTTGTCGCGGGATTCCTCCAGGTCGTCCTGCTCGACGGCGCTCTTGCCGAGCATGGTGGCCCGGATGGCGGCCTCGTTGATGATGGCGGCGAGGTCGGCTCCGCTGAACCCCGGCGTGCCGCGGGCGAGAACTTCGATGTCCGCGTGCTCGGAGAGCTTGATGGCCTCGGCGTGGACGCGGAGGATCGCCTCGCGTTCCTTGAGGTCGGGTAGGTGGATGGTGATCTCGCGGTCGAAGCGACCCGGGCGCTTGATGGCCGGATCGAGGACGTCGGGCCGATTGGTGGCCCCGATGACGATGACCTGCTCGCTGCTATCGAAACCGTCCATCTCCACGAGGATGGCGTTCAGGGTCTGCTCGCGCTCATCGTGTCCGCCCGTGTACCCCATGCCCCGCCGCCGGCCGACGGCATCGATCTCGTCGAGGAAGATGATGCAGGGGCTGGATTCCTTGGCCTGTCGGAAGAGGTCGCGGACGCGGCTGGCGCCGACGCCGACGAACATCTCGACGAAGTCGCTGCCGGAGATGGAGAAGAAGGGGACCTCGGCCTCGCCCGCGATGGCCTTTGCCAGGAGCGTCTTGCCCGTGCCCGGCGGACCGATGAGGATGACGCCCCGGGGGATGCGGCCGCCGAGCTTCTGGAACTTCTGCGGGTTCTTCAGGAACTCGATGATCTCCTTGACCTCTTCCTTGGCCTCCTCGATGCCGGCGACGTCGTCGAAGGTGACCTTGACCCGTTCCTTCTTCGCGAGGCGAGCCCGGCTGCGGCCGAAGCTCAGCACTCCGCCCGCCCCCGACGCCGCCCGCATCTGCCGCGAGACGAAAAACCAGATCAACAGAAGAATAAAGAGCCACGGCAGCATGGCCAGGAGCGTCTGCCAGAAGAAGGGGTCCTCCGGGATGAAGCTCTGGCGCTTGCCCTCGGTGGTCAAGGCGAAGCGCTCGCCGAACTTGGCGTAGAGGAGACCGTAGTACTCGGGCACGGCCCCGGCCGGCAGATGGACGACGAACTTCTCCGTGCCGTACTGGTCGCGGTAATCCTCGACCAGCGTGCCGTGGACGGTGTGGCCCTTGAGGTAGACCTCGCGGACGGCCCGCGGGTTTTCCATCAGCTCATCGAGCTGGGCGCGAGAGAACTCGGGGGTCTCGGTGTAGGCCCGGGTCAGGAAGATGACCACGGCCACGGCCAGGGCGCCGATGATGATCCATCCCAACAGGCCGCGCAGCCGCGGGCCGGGCATCGGGGTCTCGTTGTCGCCCGGGTCGGGCGGAGTAGGTCCACGCATCCAAGGGTCCTCGGGCATCGGTCGATTGTGCCGGGCGGCGGGGCCGGCGCTTTACCAGTCGCGCTCCATGGCCTCGACGATCCGCTCGGCCAGGCGGCGGGTCGCCTCGCCCCGCGCCGAATCCAGCGTCTCCCCCACCGCCGTGGCGAACGTGCCCATGGCGGCCATGTCCGCACGGCGGACCAGCACCTCCCCCGTCCGCAGGTCCTTCCACTCGAACCATGCGTGCAGAACCACCTGGGCCTCGACGGGCTGGTCCGTGTCCAGGTCCTCGACGAAGACCTGTTCATCGAGATTGAGGACCTCGCCACGAATCTCCGTGTCGGCCCGCGCGCGGTCGTGCACGACCTTGTAGGGCGTGCGCAGCTCGATTGTGCGGACCAGCTCGTTCGAGAGGTCGAACTCGATGTTGCGGCGGAACTCCTGCGACGCGAAGATCGGCACGCACACCGTCCGCACGTCCTGGCGGTAGAGCGAGTCGGTCGAGTACCCCGCGCACCCGGCGAGGGCGGCGGCCGCCACGACGGTGGCGAGGGGGGCCGTGCGTCTCACGGGTCACTCCTTTCTCAGCGCCAGCTCCGAGATCAACGCCCGGGCCGGTTCGGCCCAGGTCGTGTCCGGGAACTGCTCGACGATCCGTTCGGCGTAGTAGACGGCGGCCAGCGGCTCGTCCGCCCGACGGTGGTAGGAGGCGATCGTGTAGAGCGACTCCGCCTGTGTCTCGCGGACCGTCCGCTTCAGGGTCGCCACGTCCTCCTTCGCGGCCCGCTCCGGATACTTCGCTTCGAATTGCTCGAGCCGGTCCCATGCCAGCTTCAGGCACGCCGTATCGTAGCGGGCCCCGCGGCAGGCCTCGATGCTGCACCGAGCCCGCTTCAGCTCCGCCTCCTGGACGGCCGGACCGTTCGGGTACTCGCGGCAGTACTTGTCGTAGTAAGTCTCGGCGTCGATGTGGCGGCCCTTGTCCCAGTAATAGTCGGCGATCCGCAGGACCACGTCGTCGGCCAGGTCGCCCAGGGGCTGGTGCTCGTAGACGCGGCGGAGGATCTCGATGGCTTCCGTCTCGCCCGACAGGAGCGGCATGCCCAGCACCCGGCGTTTGGCCGGCCCGAGGTATAGCTCGGCGATCTCGATCTCGCGGACGAGGGCGTCGCGGTAGCGGGGGCTTCCGGCGTACTCGTCGATGAGGGCCTCGTACTGCTCGTAGGCCCCGTAGTAGTCCTCGCGGGCGAAGAGGGCCTCGGCCCGCAGCCACATCGCCTCGGCCCGCAGGGGTGACTCCTTGAAGTCCTTGATGAGCTTCTTGAGCCGGCCGGCGGCGCGGCGATGGCGGCCGGCGTCGTAATCGCGGCGGGCTTCTTCGAAGAGGGCCCGGTCGGCGCCCGGTTTGGGGGCCGGAAGCCAGCGACGGTACCATGGACGCGTGTCGGCGGGGGTCCCGGCCTCGATCGTAGCGCGGGCTTCGTTCTCGGCGCGGACGGCGGCTTCGGTCTCCGCTCGGGCGCGAGCTTTGGCTTGGGCGCGATCCTCGGCCTCCTTTCGGGCCTTCGCCTCGGCCTCGGCACGGGCCTTGGCCTCCTCGGCGGCCTCGGCCTCCAGCTCTGCCAGCGTCGGCTTGGAGGCGTCGCGGGGCGTGGGGGTCACGCCCACCTCGTCGTCCTCGACGTAGACCCACCGTCCGTCGCGGTAGATCCAGCCCGCCTCCACGGACGCGGCCAGCGCGGCCACGACGATCACGATCAGCCACAGGCGCCCAAACATCACGGGACCCTCCTCCCACCGGGGTCTCACGGTCGACGCCATTATACACGGCTCCAGCAAAAAAGCACCCCTTTGCCGCGGGGACGGGCACGCCACCCGATCAAAGGTATGGCAGGCTGCTCAGGGTCCGGCCCGCGAGCTCCTCCATGCGGGCCTGGAGGGCAGCGCGGAGGGCCTTGGCGGTCGGCTCGCCCAGCCGCACCCGTCGCACTTCGCTCCACTCGGCCGAGGCCAGGAACGTGATCGCCTCGGCGGCCTTGCCCGTGAGGGTCACGGTGCGGCCCGGGGGGCGGCAGTTCGGGCACACGGGCCCGCCGACGGCCCCGCTGAACTCGACGGGCCGCCCCGGCTCGATCTCGGCCCCGCACTCGACGCAGCGACCCATGTCGACGGCGTAGCCCAGGGTTGCCAGCAGCCGCCACGCCAAGGCCAGGGCCAGGGCCCGCGCTTGGGCCGGCTCGGCCTCATCCAGCCGCCCGAGGGCCTCGACCGCGAGGTCGAAGACGGCCGGCTGCGGGTCGCCCTCGGGCAGGAGGGCCAGCAACATCTCCGTCACGAGTGAGGCCCCGTAGAAGGCGGCGAGCCGGTCCCGGAGCCCCGCGAAGCGCTCGTGCTCGTAGATCTCCATAAGGGTCGCCAGGCGCGTCGGATCGCGGAGGCTGAAGACCGCCTCGGCCAGCGTCCACCGGTCGAGCGGCCCGCCGAACGGGTTCTGGCCGCGCTTCGATCCCTTTGCCAAGCCCCGCAGGAGGCCGGCGTCCCGGGCCAGGAAGACGACGACCTGGCTCGTCTCGCTGTAATCGAGGGTGCGGAGCGTCAGGACGAGGGACTTGTGAATGGTCACGGCGTCTCCGTGGGAATCGTATCCGGGCGCGGTGGGTCTCTGGCCCACCGCGGCGAACGTCCCGGTGCACGGGCAGGCAAGCTGCCCGTACCACCATGCCGCCGGGCCCCGTTACTCCTCCTCGGGGGTGGCGGGCTCGGGGGCGAGGTCGATCCGCAGTCGCGTGATCCGCCGCTCCTCGGCGTCGGTCACCGTAATTCGCACGCCGCGCTCGTCCAGCACCTCCCCCGCTTTCGGGATCGTGCCGAGGCGACTGAGGACGAACCCGCCAATCGTCTCGAAATCCTCGTCCTCCGGCAGTTCCAGGTCCAGCTCGTCGTTCAGCTCGTCGATGTGGACGCGGGCCTCGACCTCGAAAGCCCGGTCGTCGACGCGGCGGATGGGTTCGGGCGGGGCCTCCTCGTACTCGTCGACGATGTCGCCGAAGATTTCCTCGATGATGTCCTCGATGGTCACGAGGCCCGCCGTCCCGCCGTACTCGTCCAGGACGACGGCGATGTGGACCTTGTGGAGCTGGAGCTCGTGCAAGAGCTCGTCGAGCTTCTTCGTCTCGGGGACGAACAGGGGCTTCCTCATCAGCTCGCGCACGGAGACGTCCTCGGCCTCCGGCCGCCCGGCCACTTGGAGCAGGTCCTTGGCGTAGAGGATGCCGACGATGGTGTCGATGTTGCCCTCGATGACGGGGATGCGGCTGTGGCCGGACTCGTTGACGAGGGTGCGGGCCTCGGGGGGCCGGGCGTCGGCCTCGATGCTGACGATGTCGGTGCGGGGGGTCATGATCTCGGTGGCGTCGGCCTTCTTGAACTCGATGACGCTCTCGATCATGTCCTTCTGGTCCTCCTCGATGGTGCCCTCGCGTTCGCCCTCGGAGACGACGCTGCGAATCTCCTCCTCGATGTGGGAGCCGGGGCCCGTCGCCGCGGCCACCCCCAGCAGCCGCCGCACCAGGAGGTCTACCAGGCCCAGCACGCGGTCCGCGGGCAGAAAGGCGCGCCGGCAGGCCTGCAGCAGCGGCAGCGCGCGCGCGAGGAAGGCGTCGCCGGCGTAGCGGGCCCAGGCCATCGGCACGACGCCGCCGAAGACGAGGGCCGCGAGGGCCGCCCCGGCCGCCCCGGCCGCCCATCCCGCCGTGGTCGTCCCCAGCTCCCGCGTGCCGTAGGCGAGCGATGCCAGGGCCAGGGCCATGAGGCTGAGAATCCAGAGGAGGCCGGTGGTCCGGGTCAGCTCCTCATGATGCTCGAAGAGCTGCTGCAGCTCGGGCAGGCGCCCGCGCCGGGCGAGCGCTTCCTCGAGCCGGGCACGGGAGAAGTGGCGAAGGGCGTGGTGGGCCAGGGCGAAGAGCAAGCTGAATCCGACGGCGGCCACGCCGACGGCAAGCCACAGATGGGACACCCGACGGGTCTCCTCCTGAAAGGAACCGGCCCGCGCCCGGCGGCGCGCGGCGCGGCGGTCTGTCTACGAGGCGGTGGGGCGGCTGGCGTAGACGTTCATGAAGCCGAACTGTTCGAGCAGCTCATCCTCTCGCTGATGCATGACCACGGCCTGGTCCGGGGACCGGTCGTCGTAGCCGATCAGGTGCAGGAGCCCATGGACGAGGTACAGCAGCAACTCGGCCCGCGGATCGAGATCGCGGGCCAGGGCCTGATCGAGGGCCATCTCGGCCGAGGCAACGATCTCGCCGTTGATTCCGCCGTTGGACAGCGCGTGCGGCCAGTCGTAATCTTCGAGCGGGAAGCAGATGACGTCGGTCGCATCGTCGACACCGAGGTACTCGCGGTTCAGATCGCGGATATGGCGGCTGTCGGTGAGGACGATCGAAAGGCTCCGGGCAGCGCGTCCCTCTTCCTTCATGGCGCGGCGAAGCACCTGGAGGATCAGTTTTCGGTCCAGATCGATCAGGTCCTGGAGGTCCGTGATCTCGATCTTCGCCATACCGTCGCACGTCCCCTCTGCGGGTCCGGAAGACGCACGCCCGTGCGGGCCCGCGCGCCCGTTCCGACCCTAGGCTTCGTCGCCCGTCTCGACTCCGCCTCCGGCACCCTCGGCCGCCGCCTCGGGAGCGGCCGGGGCGGGCTCGCCCTTGGCCGGGGCGGGGCCCGGCGCCGGCGGCGTCTTGTCTGCCGGGTACGGGACGCGGCCATGATAAACCGAAAGGAGCGTCTTCGTCAAGGTCTCCTCGATGCGATGGAGGTCCGAGAGCGTCAGGCCGCTCGAATCGAGCTGGCCGTCGAGTAATCGTTTCATTACCATCTCGTGAACCGTCGCCTTGATCTTGGCCGGCGTGTGTTCCTTGAGGCTTCGGGTGGCGCCCTCGACGGCGTCGGCGAGCATGACGATGGCCGTCTCCGGCGACTGGGGCTTCGGGCCGGGATAGCGGTAATCTTCCTCCTTCGGGGCGTCGCCGCCTTCCTCCGTCTTCCGCCGCTCGGCCTCGCGGTAGAAGTACTCGACGAGGGTCGTGCCGTGGTGCTCCTGGATGAAGCGCTTGATGACGGGCGGGAGGCCGAGGCGGTCGGCCATCTCCAGGCCGTCCTTGACGTGGCTGGTGATGACGAGGCGGCTCATCTGGGGCGTCAGGCCCTCGTGGGTGGCCTTTTCCTGCTGCCAGTTCTCGATGTAGTAGCGGGGCTTGTTGGTCTTGCCGATGTCGTGGAAGTAGGCGCCGACGCGGGCGAGGAGGCCGTTGGCGCCGATGGCCTCGGCCGCCGCCTCCGCCAGCGTCCCGATCAACAGGCTGTGCGTGTATGTGCCGGGGGCTTCGAGGGCCAGGCGCTTCAGGGCCGGCTGGTTCACGTCGCAGAGCTCCAGCAGGCTGATGTTGGTGACGATGCCGAAGGCCCGCTCGATGAAGGGGAGGAGCCCGAGCATGACGAACCCGGCGGCCCATCCCGCGACGAAGTGGGGCAGGGCCTGCCAGAGGGTCGCGGGGGTCCACTCCAGTCGCCACAGGGCCAGGGCGTTCATCACCACGAGCATGGCTCCGCCGGCCAGGGCCCCGACCTTGATGAGCTTCGAGCGGTTGTTGATCTCGCCCAGCGCGAGGACCGCCACCGCCGTCCCCGTCGCCGTCACGATGGCCCAGTCGAGCTGGGCGTTGACGGCGATGGCCACGAGCACGACCAGCACGCCCGCGACGGCCAGGGCGTACGCCTGGGCGTAAGCGATGGTCACGATCATGGCCGCCGTCACCAGCAGGAGCACGTGGAAGGCCGGGTGGCCGCCCGCCTGGGCGATGGCCTTCGCCCCGCCGACGATCACCAGGGCCAGCAGGCACAGGACGAAGGAGCGCGGGACGCTGCGGGCGATGCCTCGCTCGAAGCGCCACGTGTACGCCGCCGCCAGACCTCCCAGGGCCGCGATCACGGCCGCCACCCCCACCCAGGACATCGCCCGGCGCGCGAGGCCCAGGGCGTCGCGATAGGCCTCCTGCTCCTCCTCCAGGAGTTGAAGGTGGGCCTCGGTGATCGTCGTCGGGGCGGTCCAATCGGCCTCCACGAGGACCGACCCGCGGACGTACTCGCGGCGGATCGGGGCGACGTCCTCGCGGGCGGCGGTGCGGCGGGCGTCGGTGGCGGCCCGGTCGTAGGTCAGGGTGGGCCCGACCATCTCGCCCATCGGCCCGGCCAGTTGCTCGAGGCCGTTCTGCCCGAAGACGGGCCCGAGCGACGGGTCCACGGCGTCGACGAGCCGATCCTGGATGCCGCTCGTCTCCGTCTGGCGCAGAACGTCCTTCAGGGCCAGCGTCGCGAGACCGTCGGTGGCCAGGGTGATGGCGGCGGTCGACGGTTTCTCCGGCAGGAGCACCCGGGCGGAGACATAGGGCGGGAGATTGGCCACGGCCTCCTTGATCTCCTGGAGCCGGGCGCTCTCCCGCTGGAGGTCCTCCTCCTGAAGCACGGGCAGGGCCGTCGGGTCTGCCAGTGCCGCCGTCGCGTCGGCGATCTGTTTCTTGACGGCCTCGAGCTTGGCGGCCTCCTCGCCGAGGGCGGTCTGGATGCGGGCGAAGAGGTCGGCGTCCAGGGGCCAGCGCTTCAGGATCGGCTCGGGCATCTCCTCCAGCGACGGCGCGTCCGCGGTGGCCTGCACGAGCTCGGCGAGCGACTGGCGAAGGGCCGCGATCCCCCGGACGTCCGACTTGTACACGCCGGGGACGCGCAGGGCGGCCAGCTCGCGGACCTTCTGGGTGGCTTCGCGGTCGAGGTGCGAGAAGGCTGCCCGGCTCCGGACGGGCTGCGTCACCTGCTCGCCCAGCCGGTAGGGCAGGGGCCGGCGCGGCAGCTGGACGGTTACCACCGCCGCGACGAAGAACCCCGCGAGCACCGCGAGCGGCGCCCGGGCCTCCCGCGCCCCGAGCCGCCGGTACCAGGGCACGTCGCCCTCGGGCCGCACCCGCTCGACGCGTCGCGGTTTTCCGCGTTTTCGGCTAAACAGGGCCATCGTCGTTTCCCTCGGAGGCGGGGGCTTCGTCCCCCGGTTTCTGGATCGACCGATGCTCGGCGCCGCGCTCGCCCCGCTCGTAGGCATTGACGATGGCCTGGACGAGGCGGTGGCGAACGATGTCGCGGCGGGTCATCTCCTGGCGTCCGACGCCGTCGATGCCCTGGAGCTTCTCCCAGGCGTCCACGAGGCCGCTCTTGGTGCCCGCCTGGAGGTCGACCTGGGTGATGTCGCCCGTCACGACCATCTTCGAGTGCATGCCCATGCGCGTCAGGAACATCTTCATCTGGGCGGTGGTGGTGTTCTGGGCCTCGTCGAGGATGATGTAGGCGTCGTTGAGCGTCCGGCCCCGCATGTAGGCCAGGGGGATGATCTCGATGACGTCCGTCTGGGTCATGGCCCGGACCTGCTTGAAGCCCATCATGTCGTGCAGAGCGTCCAGCAGGGGCCGCAGGTATGGGTTGACCTTGGCCTGGAGGTCGCCGGGCAGGAAGCCCAGCTTCTCGCCTGCCTCGACCGCGGGCCGCACCAGAACCATCCGCTTGATCTTCTCTTGCTTGAGGGCCTGGACGGCCGTGGCCACCGCCAAGTACGTCTTGCCGGTCCCTGCGGGACCGATGCAGAACGTCAGGTCGTTCTCCAGGATCGCCCGGCAATAGGCCAGCTGGCCGGGCGTCTGGGGCCGGACGACGCGCCCGGTCGTGAAGACCTCGATTCGCAGGCTCTCCGGGCCGCGCCCGCAGCGTGCGACCGTGTCGACGAGCTGGCGGACCTCGCGCTCCGTGATCCGCTGGCCGTCGGCGGCCATCTGGCCCAGCTCGTCGAGGACCGTTTCCGTGTGGAGGACGGCGTCGTCGGGGCCGCTGACGTGGATTCTCTCCTCGCGTGCGGCCAAGCGCACGCCGAACCGGTCGCGGATGAGGCGCAGGTGACGGTCGCGGGGCCCGAAGACGAGTCGGCGAGCGTCGGCGCTCGGCAGCTTGACGGTTTTATCCATACGGTCGGTGGCGTGTCCCCTGCGGGGCCGGATCGATCCCCGGCACCCCTCCCATTATCCATCCCGTCCCGAACGGGTCAATACGCGAGTCGCATGAAGTCCGCTCGCCCTGCGGGCGGGAAACGTCTTTCGCGCGCGACAGCGTAGGCATGCCACACGGAGAGCATGGTTGCTAGAACGGCACCGGCCGCTTCATCAGGATCACCGTGCCCTTCTCCGAGGGCAGGACGGCCACGGCCTCCCAGCCCCGGTCCCCGAAGACGTCCATCGGCGTCGTTCTGGGCCGGGGCCAGGCCCACCGACCCAAGGGCCAGAACAGCGGCGGCGGCGATCAAGGTTTTCGCGGCAGTCATGGCGTCTCCTTTCTGCATCGAGGCGGTACTCCTGGATTCTAGCACGGCCCCGTCGCACGGGCGACCGGTTGCCCGGCCGGGCCGGTCTGCGTATAGTTGCAGGGCCCGGAAACCTTGAGGATGCCGCCCGTGAGCGACGACGCCCGTCCCTTCCACATCATGGCGAAGCCGGTCTGCGGGGTCTGTAACCTCGATTGCCGCTACTGCTACTACACCATGAAGCCGCGCGATCTGTATCCCGACTTCGAGCGGTTCCAGATGACCGAGGAGACGCTCGAGACGTACACGCGCCAGTACCTCGAGTGCCTGCCGGAGCGGGCGGAGTTCGGCTGGCAGGGCGGCGAGCCGATGCTCGCGGGAATCGATTTTTACCGCAAGGCCGTCGAATTCCAGGACCGCTACAAGACCGACGGCCAGACGGTCACCAACGGGTTCCAGACCAACGGGACACTGATCGACGAGGCGTGGTGCGACCTGTTCCTGGAGCGGGGCTTCCTGATCGGCATCTCTATCGACGGGCCGGCCCAGGTCCATGACGCCTTCCGCCTCGATGGGGCCGGGCGTCCCTCCTGGCACCGGGCGTGGCGGGGTCTGGAGATGCTCCAGGAGAAGGGCGTCGAGTACAACGTCCTCTCGACCCTCAACCGCGCGAACGTGGTTCACGGGGCCAACCTGTACCGTTTCCTGGTGAACCGGGGGGTGCGGTATCTCCAGTTTATTCCCATCCTGGAGCGCCTCCCGGGGAGCGACGAGCCGACGGCCTTCTCCTCGGGCGGGGAGGCGTACGGGCGGTTCCTCCTGGAAATCTTCGAGCAGTGGGCCGCGCGCGACGTCGGCAAGGTCTCGGTCCGCTTCTTCGACGACGCCCTGCACACGATCCTCTTCGGGCGGGCCTCGACGTGCGTGCACAGCGACCGCTGCGCGGCGGCCCACGTCCTCGAATGGAACGGCGACCTCTACGCCTGCGACCACTTCGTGTACCGCGAGTGGCGGCTGGGGAACATCCACGAGACGCCGCTCGCGGAGCTCCGGCAGGGCGACCTGCTGGAGGCGTTCTCGCGCCTAAAGACGGACCTCCCCGCGATGTGCCGGGATTGTGAGTTCCTCGAGTTCTGCCACGGGGGCTGCCCGAAGCACCACCGGCCGATCGGGCGAAGTCCGGACCGGTGGAACCACTTCTGCGCGGGCCACAAAATGTTCTATGCCGAGGCCCTGCCGGAGCTGCGGACCATCGCCTCCTACGTCCAGGACGGTCGCCTGCCGCCGATGAAGGAGGCCGCCCCGGAAGTCCCGGAGTCCGAGATGCGCGTGGCCCCCGGCCCCATGCCCGGCAAGGTCGGCCGCAACGACCCCTGTCCCTGTGGCTCCGGCCGCAAGTTCAAGCGCTGCTGCGGCCGGAAGTAGGCGCAAGCCCTTCTTCTCTTCTTGCTACCCGGTCGGGGTGGGTCGGAGATCCACCGCGCCAAGGTGGGGCCGCTACAGCCGCGTGCGGTATCGGGCGGCGTCGGCCTCGGGGCGCTCGTGGCCGGGAAGGCAGAAGGGGGTGGGGCCGTCGAGCGTGAGGAGGCGCCGGCCGTCGGTGAAGCCCTCGGGGCGGCCGTCGAGGCGCTCGATGAGCCGCTCGCGCCACGTCTTCAGATCGGCGATATGGCCCGGATCGTCGGCCAGGTCGTGCCGCTCGCGGGGGTCATTCTCCAGGTCGAAAAGCTGCTCCCCGCCCGTTCCCGGCCACCAGACGTACTTCCAGCGGCCGTCTGTCAGATATTGCATACCGCTCCCCGTCTCGGGCACCTCGGCGCATTCGCCGTGCAGGATCTCCCGCCAGCCCTCCTCCTCGCCTCGCGCCAGGGCCAGGAGGCTGTGTCCCTCGACCGTCTCGGGGATCGGGGCCCCGGCGGCCTCCAGGAGGGTCGGCATGACGTCCATGAGCTCGACGAGACGGTCGCAGCGGTGTCCCTGCTCGATGCCCATCGACCCCGGCAGCCGCATGATGAAGGGGATGCGGGCCGAGGGCTCGTAGGCGTTGCGCTTGCGGATCCACTGGTGATCGCCCAGCATCTCCCCGTGGTCCGAGAGGAAGAGGACGATCGTGTTCCGGGGCAGAATCTCCAGGATCCGCCCGACCTGGTCGTCGATGTGGTTGACGGAGCCGAAATAGGCCGCCTGATACTGCTTCATGACCTGTGGGTCCAGGGCTGTTCGCCACGAGGCCACGGGCAAGCCCCGTTGCGGCTCGTCGAAGACGCGGGCCCAGTCACCCACCACCGGCGGGGGCAGGTCCATGGCCATGTACCGTTCGTAGTAGTGGCGGGGCGGGGTGCACGGCTGGTGGGGGTGAATGAAGCTGACCTTGAGGAAAAAGGGCGCCGTCGGGTCCCGCCGCCCCAAGAAGTCGACGGCCATGTCGGCGCACCAATTCGAGAAGTGGAACCGTTCCTCCAGGTGCCAGGGCCGCGCGTTCCACCCGTTTGAGTTCATCCCGTGGGCCGCGCTCAGACGGGACCCCGAGAGCCCGTGTCGCCTCAGGAACCGCTGGTAGTCGTCCATCCGGTCCGGCCGGGGCGCATCGGACCACTCGGCGCTTCCGAACCCGTAGAGCTTGCGGTGCGGCCAGAGGTGCAGCTTGCCCACGAGGTGGGCCTGGTAGCCCGCCTTGGCCAGCTCGCCCGGCAGCGTGGGCCCCCCGAGCCACGTCTGATAGTTCATCAGCACGCCGTGTCCGGCCGGGGTGCGGCCGGTCATCAGCGTCCGACGGGCCGGAATGCACACGGGACAGGCCGTGTAGGCCTTGCGGAAGTGGAGCCCGGTGGCGGCGAGGTGGTCGAGATTGGGCGTCTGGAGGACGGGATGGCCGTCGATGCCCAGACAGTCGCCGCGCTGCTGGTCGGTCATGAGAAGGAGGATGTTGGGGCGGTCGTCGGCGGGCATGGCGGCCCCTCCGTTTCCGGGCGTATCCTTCCGGTCGCTTGCCGGTTTAAGGGGCGATCGGGCGGGTGAAGATACCGCGCCCGCGGAGGCCGTGCAAGGGATCCCTCCGCCCCGCGGCCGGTCCCGGGAGACCCGTGTGAGACGCATCGTCGCCCTCATCCTGACCCTCGCTTTCGCAGGCCCAGCCGCACGCGGCATGATGCCCGACCGTCACGGCGCCCATACGAAACGGGCCGCTAAGGGCCCTCTGGCGACCGTTCGGGCCGCCACCCACTTCGGCTCAGAGGGCGAGGCGGAGTTCATGGCCGTCGGGACCCTTCCGGACGGCACGATCGCGGCGTTCGGTAACGCGTGGGGCCCCGCGTTCCCCGCGTCGCCCGCCCCGGTCGTCCTCGGCAACGGGGAGTGGCACGAGGTCTACGAGTATCCGGGCGGCTACAAGACGTCCGAGACGGGCCGGCGGCTCGATCCGTCGGAGGATGACCCCAACATCTCGGGCATGGTGGTCCAGTACGCCCCGGATATGGATTCCGTGCGGCGGGTCCTGAAGTTCGACTGGGGCGTCGCGACGATCTCGACGGGTGCCGTGGCTACCGAGGGCGACCTGATTCTGGCCGGCTGCGCCACCGGCCATTTCCGGGCCCGGGCCGAGACGGCCGAGACTGTGCACACCCGCCGCCCTCCCGCCGAGGACCGGAAGAGGTACGGCCCCCTCTACTACGAGGGCGTCAAGATGCCCGGCGACGTCTACGTCGCGAAGCTCTCGCCCGACGGTGAGAACCTCAAGTGGGCCTGTTTCTTCGACGCTCACCGGCGGCCCCCGGCGCGGGTCTGGGCCGACAAGACGGGCGGCGTGACGTTCGACCTGGACCTCGAGCGGAAACGTATCAGCCTGGACGGAAAAGACTTGCGCGAATACGGCGACCCCTCCGGCGGCGGCCGCAAACGGGTCCTGGCGGTCAGCCCGTTCGACATTCCATACGACAAATACGGCGGGTACCATATTGCGGCCTTCGACGGGGCGTTCCAGAACCTGTGTTTCTCGAGCTACACGCCGGGCGGTCCCTCCAGCTCTCCTTCGGCGGGGGACGGTGGGACGGCCACATTACCGGGCTTGAACTCCCCTGACCGTTCGTATAATGAGGCAACGCGGCCCCTTCGCAGCCCTTGCCCAGGGCGCTGACGTGGACTAGAAACTCCGGAAAGGACGAATGATGAGGCGAGTTGCACCGGCGATGGTGTGGATGGCGGCCCTGGTTCTGGCGGCGGCGACGGCCCGGGCGGGGCGCTACGAGCAGTTTACGAATAAGGCCGCCGAAGGGCCCGAGATGGCGGTCGTGGCCGCGACCTACTTCGGCTCCGAGGGCATCGAGGAGTTCGTGGCGGCCGATTCCTTCGAGAACGGCGGGATCGTGGCCTTCGGCAACGCCTGGGGTCCCGAGTTCCCCTCCTCGCCCCGGCCCACCGTCCTCGGCCAAGGCGAGCATCGCGGTCTCAAGGCCACCAGCGGCAACCGCAAGGACCCCCTCCCGCACGCCAATCCGGACGTCGCCGGCATGATCGTGTTCTACAAGCCGGACCTCTCGCAGGTGGTGAAGGTGGTGCGGTTCGACTGGGGTGTGGCCTCCATCAGCGCGGGACGCGTCTCGGGGGACGGGAAGGGCCTCCTGGTGGCCGGCCGGGCGACCGAGGCCTTCCGGAAGCTGGCCGAGGAGGCGGGCCTGGCGAAGTCCCTGCCCGTGCCCGAGATGCCCCAGGATCGTCGCCGTCGCCGCCGGGGACCCCAGTTCGGCCCCTATGAGTACGAGGGCGTGACGTGCCCCGGCGACGTCTACGTCATGCGTCTTTCGCCCCTGAAGGACCGGATCGAGTGGGTCTGGATTCTGGAGGGCCATCGCCGGCCGCCGACGCAGATTTGGACCGACGGACGCGGGGCCGTCTACTTCCAGGCCCACGGCGTCACCCGCATCTCGCCCGACGGCCGCGACCTCAAGAAGCTGACCGAGAAGGGCCACGATACCGATACGGCGGCCCTCCGGGGCGTTGACGCCCGGGGCAACTGGTACTTCGGCGGCGACCGCAACACCAACACCGGCCGCGAGCCCTGGCGGCAGCCGTTTCTCTACAAGTACAGTCCCTCCGGTGAGAAGCTCTGGACCCTGTGGGAGTACCCCTCGCGGGCCCTGCGCGACGGAAAGGGCAATGAGGAGGGCATGGTTTCGGACTCGGCGGCCCGGGTCCTGGCCTTCGCCCCGAACGGCGATCTGATCGTGGGCGGCTGGAGCGACGGGGGGAACTCGATCCTCACGCGCCAGCCCACCGACGTCTCCGAACCAACCCCCAAGAGCCCCTGGGGCATGTCCAGCTGGGGCATGAAGGGGGCGAACAGCCTCAGCTACCTCCTCCGTATCGACCCCAAGACCCTCGACGTGACCACGTGGACCCTCTGGATCTCCTACCTGCCGGACACGTACCAGGACCCGAAATACCGCGGATCGCCCAATTTCGCCAGCATCAAGGACATTCTCGTCCTCGACGACGGCTCCATCGCCTTCAACGGCGGGGCCGCCACCGGGGCCATCCAGACGCCCAATGCCTTTGTCGACTACCCGGCCGAGGAAGGCCCGAAGTACGGCGGCCAGACGGTCAGCGTCTTCTCGAAGGACTTGGCGACGCTGCTCTTCTCGAGCTACATGCCGGGCTGCGAGAAGGTGCGGATCGGACCCGCGAAGAACGGGCTGGTGGCGGTCAGCCGCTCCGCCGGCGACGACGGACGCGAGCCGCCCACGCCCTCACCCACCGTCAACGCCCTCCAGAAGGCCAAGAAGGGAGCCTACGACGCCCACATCGTCCTTCTCGAACTTCCGTAGGGAATGGCCCCCGGTGACGTGTCGGCCCGGGGCCCGTTTCGCCGGGCCGCTTGCGGCCCGCGTTCGCGCAAGTGCTTGAAGGAAGAGGGTTTAGAGGCCCCCTACTTCGCCTCCAGCGACGCCTTGCTTCGCGTCCGCTGGAGCTCGATCCCGTCCTCACGCCGCTCCAGCAGCGACAGGCTCAGCTCCACGAGCTCCCGGGCCTCGTCCGGCGTGCTCGTGCCCACGGCCACCATGTCGATGTCCCGGATCGTCGACCACGCGAACGCCAGACCCGGCAGCGGCAGAAGCCGCCCGGCGGCCATCGGCTTGATCGTGAGGACCGGCTTCTTACGATTCCAGATCATTCGATGAACCCAGTCGACCTCGATGGGCATCAAGAATCCTATCGCATTGTATATTGAGATGTAGGTCGCCACGTCCAGGCCCGTCTCGTCCGCGTAAATCGGCACCTCCGGCATGTGCGTCGAGAGCCCCGGCGTCATCCCCCGCTCCCGAATCATCGCACAAATTCGCTCCATCCCGCGGATCGAGCGGGTCAAGCGGTCGGCCAGGGCGTCGGTCGTGCACTGGTGCGGCATGCAGACGTGGATGCCGATGTCGCGGAACTCGTCCAGCGTGCGGCGATTCTCATCGTGGGCCTCGGGCGTGCCGGCGAGGTTCAGCGTGGGCGTGCCGATCTGGATGACCTCGCGCCCGACGTGGTCCTCGGCCCGCTGAATGGCCTCCAGGAGGTGCGGCAAGGGCCTCGAGCCCACCATCGTATCCACCCCGGCCTCCAGGAACACCTCGATGATCGGGGCGATCCGGTCCGCCGTCATCCGCTCCTTGATGAAGTCGTCCTTGGCCTTCGAGGTGTGACTGTAGCCCAGCCACCAGTTCGTGCCCATCACGAGCCGCGAGACCGGGATATCCTCGATCATCGTCCGCGGAAAATCACCCATCGCTCCGCCTTTCCATTTTCGCCCGAAGGTCCGCCTATGGGCATCCTACACCGCTTTCGCCCCCAAAGCAAACCGAGGCCGCATCCTCCGGGGCGGCTATGCCCCCTCCCGCGCCTCCGGACGCAGCCGGATGTGCAGGTCCTCAAGCTGCCGCGCGTCCACCGGCCCCGGGGCGTCGCTCATCAGGTCCTGGGCCCGCTGCGTCTTCGGAAACGCGATCACGTCCCGGATGCTGGGCTTGCCGAGCATCAGACGCACGAACCGGTCCAGACCCAACGCGATGCCCCCATGCGGCGGGGACCCGAACTGGAGGGCGTCCAGAAGGAAGCCGAACTTCTCCCGCGCCTCGGCCTCGCCAATGCCCAGGAGCCGGAACACCCGCTCCTGGACCTCCGGACGATGGATACGGATGCTTCCCCCGCCCAGCTCCACGCCGTTCAGCACGAGGTCGTAGGCCCGGGCGCGGCAGGAGAGGGGGTCGTCCTCCATCCGCTCCAAATCCTCCGGCCTTGGGCTCGTGAACGGGTGATGGATGGCCACGTGCCGCTTCTCCTCCACGTCGTACTCGAAGAGCGGGAAGTCCGTGACCCAGCAGAAGTTAAGCTCCTTCTCCGGCGTCAGACCTCGGCTCCGCCCAAGGTGCACCCGCAGGGCCCCCAGGCTGGCCGCCACCACGGGAGGCTCGTCCGCCACGAACAGGAGGAGGTCCCCCGGCTCCGCCTGGAACCGTTCCTTGAGGGCCGCGAGCTGGTCGGCCTTGAAGAACTTGGCGATCGGCCCCGCCAGACCCTCCGCCTCGCACCGCATCCATGCCAAGCCCTTGGCCCCGAAATCGGCCGCGAACCGGGTCAGCTCGTCGATGTCCTTCCGCGATAAGTCCTTTCCGGACGGGACTTTAAGGCCGCGCACGTGGCCGCCCTTCTCGGCCGCCTCCCGGAACACGCGGAACTCGCTCTGCCGGGCCACCTCCGCCACGTCCGTCAGCTTCATGCCGAACCGCCGATCCGGGGCGTCCACGCCGTAGTCCCGCATCGCGTCGGCGAACGTGATCCGCGGAAACGGCGGAGTGACCTCCACGTCCCGCACCGCCTTCACGACCGCCGCCACCACCCGCTCCGTGACGGCCATCACGTCCTCCTCCGTCACGAAGGCCATCTCGACGTCGAGCTGTGTGAACTCCGGTTGGCGGTCGGCGCGCAAGTCCTCGTCCCGCAAGCACTTGGCGATCTGGTAGTATCGGTCGTATCCCGCGATCATGAGAATCTGCTTGAAGAGCTGTGGCGACTGGGGCAGGGCGTAGAAGCGGCCCGGGTTGACGCGGCTCGGCACCAGGAAGTCCCGGGCCCCCTCCGGCGTCGACTTCGTCAGGAGCGGCGTCTCGACCTCGATAAACCCTTCTCCCTCAAGGACTTGCCGCATCGTCCGAACGATCGTGTGCCGTGCCGCCAGGCTCCGCTGCATCGCCGGACGCCGAAGGTCCAGGTACCGGTACCGGAGGCGCACGTCCTCCCCGGCCTCGCAGGCGTCGCTGATCTCGATGGGCGGCGGCTCGCTGGCGGAGAGGACCTCGGCCGCGGTCACGTTGACCTCGATCTCGCCCGTCGATAGCTTGGGGTTCACCATGTCTTCGGGGCGAGCGACCACCTTGCCCTCGATCCGGACCACGAACTGACCGTGCATCCCCTCGGCCACGGCGTGGGTTTCGGCGCTAATCTCCGGGTTGAAAACGCACTGCGTGGCGCCGTAACGGTCCCTCAGGTCGATAAAGATGAGGCCCCCGTGGTCGCGGCTCGAGTCCACCCACCCGGCCAGCCGGACCGTCCGGCCACAGTCGGCCTTTGTCAACTCGCCGCACGTCTCGGTGCGATAGGCGGTCTTCATGGCGCGTCTCCTCATCCTCCTGCGGTGAAAGAAAACGGCCCCGGGTCCGCGTCCCGAGGCCGTTCGATTGTAGGCGGCACGGACCCCGGGCGTCAGGCCCGAGCGTCGGGGTTCCGGTTTCGGCCGCACGGTGTCATGATGGAAGGAGTATCGTCCCCTCGGCGCCCCCGGTCAAGCGAAAAAGTCCCGCCCCGCGGGACGCACGAAGGGGACCCGAACTCCGAAATTCCCTCTCCTAGTCCGCGCCGCGCGAATAGTTGATCGAAGGAGAACTCCGACCTCCCAGCCCCTATACTCATGTGGACCGTCTCATAAAGGCGATCGTAAATTCGTGTGAAAGGTCTGTCCGTTCGACGCCACTCTGGAGCCATCTGCCGCCAGCCGCATCCGCGCTCATCCTGAGATATGTTCCGCTACTCTGCGACACAGGTGGCGGGATTCGCGAAACAG
This sequence comes from uncultured Anaerolineales bacterium, assembly GCA_964461715.1. GTDB lineage: Bacteria > Planctomycetota > Phycisphaerae > FEN-1346 > FEN-1346 > CAYWVR01. The sequence continues at coordinate 69 of CAYWVR010000042.1, read as the reverse complement.
TTTATCCCTAAGCGACACACTTTCTGCGACTTTTTGGGGGGTACCAGGGGGGTACCGGGGGGGTACCGG
>CAYWVR010000041.1:0-27489 GCA_964461715.1 uncultured Anaerolineales bacterium | reverse complement strand
ACGTTTTATCGCGTGGCCATGCGCCCACGAACGCCCAAGGCGCGAACCGGCCCACGCAGAACCGCGTGGCCATGCCGCCCGGCGTCGATCATATAACACCAGAAGCGGTAAGGAGACATTTTCATGGGCAAGACGCGCGGCCCCAACGATCGGCAGACGACGACATGCAACTTCTGCGGCAAGGGCCCCCGCGAGACGGGCCCCCTGGTGGAGGGGCGCGGCGGGGTGTACATCTGCGCCGACTGTGTCAAACTCTGCCACTCCATCGTCCAGCACGAACGCCGCAAGTTGCGCACCGGGCGGGCCCCCCCCGGCCGCATCCCCGCCCCTCGCGAGATCAAGGACTTCCTCGACCTCTACGTCATCGGCCAGGACCGTGCCAAAAAGGCCGTCTGCGTCGCCGTCCATAACCATTACAAGCGCCTGAGCCTCGGCGACTTCGAGGACGAGGAGGTCGAGATCGAAAAGTCCAACCTCCTCCTGATCGGCCCCACCGGGTGCGGCAAGACGCTGCTGGCGCGCAGCCTCGCGAAGGTTCTCGACGTCCCCTTCGCCATCGGCGACGCCACCACGCTGACCGAGGCGGGCTACGTGGGCGAGGACGTCGAGAACCTCCTGCTGAAGCTCCTCCAGGCCGCCGACTACGACCTCGAGGCCGCCCAGCAGGGCATCCTCTACATCGACGAAATCGACAAGATCGGCCGCACCACCCAGAACGTCTCCATCACGCGGGACGTAAGCGGGGAGGGCGTCCAGCAGGCACTCCTCAAGATGCTCGAAGGCACGGTCGCCAACATCCCGCCCCAGGGCGGCCGCAAACATCCCGAGCAACAGTATATCCAGATGGACACCTCGCACATCCTCTTTCTCTGCGGAGGCACCTTCGACCGCCTCGATGAGATCATCGCCCGCCGCATCGGCCAGAGCCTCATCGGCTTCTCCGACGGCCGCCACGCCGACGCCGACCGCCTCGCCCGCCAGAAGCAGGTCCTCGGGCAGGTCATCCCGGAGGACCTCATCGCCTACGGCATGATCCCGGAGATGGTCGGGCGGCTGCCCATCATCACGCCGCTCATGCCGCTCGACGAGGACGCCCTCTGCCGCATCCTCACCGAGCCGCGCAACGCCCTCGTCAAACAGTACGGGAAGTTCTTCGAGATGGAGGACGCGGAGCTGGAGTTCTCGGCCGAGGGCCTCGCCGAGATCGCCCGCCTCGCCATGGAACGCAACACCGGCGCCCGGGCCCTGCGGGCCATCGTCGAGAACCTGATGCTCGACCCGCTCTTCGACCTCCCGAACCGCCCCAAGGGCTTCCGCTACACGGTCACCCCCGAGGTCGTGCGCGGCGAAGCGGACCTGCTCTCGCAGGCCGAACCGCGGCGGGAAAGCGCATAGCGAGAGGCCTTGGGCGTGCAAGCGCCCTTGGACCCGTTTCGCCGGGCTGCTTGCAGCCCGACCTCTGCGGCTTGACCGTTGGCCGGCCTACCCACGTTGATCGCGCTGAAAGCGCCGCACAAGCGCAACGGCGCCGGCGGGCCCAAGGACGCGCAAAGCCCGTACAACGCCATCACATGATAGAATAGAGGCGTACCGCTTTCTAGGAACCCGTCGCCGCCAGCTCCATCGCCACGGCCTCCTCGTCGCAGTCCGGGAACTTCGGGCACTTCAGGCAATCGGCCCAGATTTTGTGCGGCAACTCTTCCTTCGGGACGCGGCCAAAGCCCATCCGCTCGAAAAACGACGGCGTCGTCGTGAGCGCAAAGACACGCCGCACGTCGAGCCGCCGCGCCTCGGCGAGGCACGCCGCCACCAGCCGCCGCCCCACCCCTCGGCCCTGGTACGGACGGGCCACGGCCATCGAGCGGACCTCCGCGAGGTTCTCCCACGCGATCGACAGAGCCGCGCACCCGATCACCTCGCCCCCCGCCTCGGCCACCTCGAAATCCCGCAGCGACTCGTACAGCTCCGCCCGGCTTCGGGGGATCATGACGTTCTCGCGGCCCCACTCGGTGATGAGGGCGTGGATCGCCTCCACGTCGCCCATCCGGGCCTTGCGGATCGTCGCCTCCCCCGCCGTCTGTTTGGCCTGCGTCTCGCTCACACGAGCATCCTACCGACGCCCCCGCCGCGAATCAAGACGGCGGGGGTCCTTGGGCCGACCGGGCGGCATGCCCACGCGGTTTCGCGTGGACGTGCGCGGCGTTTGACAGCAATCCGTGGAAGGCCCCGCGGCAGCGTCCAGAGCCGCGGTTCTTGTGGGTGAACCCGACATTCGTGATACCCATTTGTACAACGCGCCGCGGCGACCGAGGCGCGCCGACGCACGACCGCGGGCCGTCAAGCGGCGCGTGCCACTACGTCCCGCCGGCGCCCTGTGTCCCTTTGTCCCTGCGTCCCTCCCTCCCCGGCCGTCTTACGATTTCACACCTCCTTAGCGCCCCGACCGTACGGTCCGAACGCGGGGCGGGTACCATGCGGGCCGTCAAACGAAAGGGTCGCCGGAACCGGTCGTGCGGAGGAATACCTATGGGAACCCCACACGGATATACAGGCCTCGGGGCGCGAGCGACCGACCCGGGCCTGGAGGTCTACCTGGCCGCGGTGCGGCAGGCGCCGCCCCTGTCGGTCGACGAGGAGGACCGGCTCCTCGCGGCCCTGGGCCGGGGCGACCCGGACGCCCGATGCGAGCTGGTGCGCCGGAGCCTCCGGCTCGTGCCGCCCGTCGCCGAGCATTACCTGGCGCCGGGGGTGCGGATGCTCGATCTGATTGAGCACGGGAACGTGGGCCTGGTGCGCGCGGTCGAGGCGTACGCCCCGGCCGACGGACCGTTCTACGTCCGGGCCGCGCGTGAGATATGCTGGTCTATCGAGGCGTTCCTCAAATCGCGCGCCGCCGAGGCCCCCTGCGTCGTCGCCACCGCCTGACCCGACCCGCTCGGCCGCGGGCGTCGCTGACGCAAACGCGTACGCCCCCTGACGCCAATGCGGACAAGCCGACGGCGATTTCGCGCCGAAAGGCCCCGCGAAGGGGTCAACTTCGCGCCAACAGGGGCTAAGAAGTCGCAAGAACCCCCCGCCATGCCCCCGCGCCGGCGGCCCCCCCTCCCCGGAGCGGCTGGAAGGTCCGAGTTTTCATTCCTTCAACAATCGGCTTGGCGCGTACTACCGGCGCTCGAGAAACGATTACGGCGGGTGCGGAGGATATCCGGAAATGACGTTCCATATACTCGGCGGCCCATCCGCCGGCGGCCGTCAGGAGGGGCGGAAAAGGTCCCGGTATGCGCTGGGCGTGTGCCCCGTTTCACCCTTGAACACCGTGCTCAGACGCTGCGGATAGATGAAACCCGACGCCTCCGCGATCTCCGGCATCGCGAGGTCCGTCTCGGCGAGGAGGCGGCGAGCCCGTTCGACGTGGGCGCGGCGAATCTCCGCCGAGAGGGTGCGGCCGACCTCCCGCAGGAACCGCCGCTCCAGGCTCCGACGCGACACGGGCACTTCCTCGAGCACGTCCGCCACGCGAATCGGGCGATCCGCGTGGCCCCGGATGAAGCGGAGGGCGTCGACGACGTCCCCGTCGTCGAGGGCCAGGGCGTCCGAACTTCGCCGCGCCACCACCCCGACCGGCGGTACTAAGACCTTCTGGGACAAGGGTTTAGAGCCGTCCATCATGCGATCCAGCAGGGCGGCGGCCACCGCCCCGACCCGGGCCCAGGGCACCGCGATGCTCGAGAGCGGCGGCGCGGAGAGACGACAGACCAACTCATCGTTATCCATGCCCAGAAGGGCCACGTCCTCCGGCACCCTGAGGTCGGTCCGGCGGCAGGCCTCGCTCACGTGCCACCCCCGAACGTCGCTGCAGGCCCAGACTCCGGCGGGTCGGGGCAGATCGGCGATCCATCGGCCGACCTCGTCGATCTCCTCGGTCCAGGCCCCGTGGGGGGTCATGGCCGGGCCGCCCTCGTAGCACGCGCAGGTCCATCCAGCGGCCTCGACGACGTCGCGGAAGGCCTCGAACCGCCATCGGGAGTTCGCCCGGGTCGAGTAGCCCACGAAGCCGAAACTGTGGAATCCGCAGTCCAGGAGGTGGCCTGCGGCCATTCGGCCGGCGGCGGCGTCGTCGACGGTCACGCGCGGGATGTCCGTACCGGGCCAGAGGCCCGAGACGTTTACGGCGGGCAGGCCGGTCCGGTGGACCGCCTCGGCCATCTCGTCGTCCTGGATGCGAGCGATGATGCCGTCGCCGTCCCAGCCGTCCAGGGCCCCGTACCAGTCCGCCAAGCCCTGTTTCCAGTACACGGACCACGGGCCGTGATCCTGTAGATATGCAGAAACCCCATCCAGGATGCCTCGGCCGAATCCGGCTGCCGACCCCACCAGAAGGGCCATGCGACGAGTGGAGGACATGGCGAACAACGTCTCCAACCCCTATCATGATTATCGACGATTGCCTGGCGCAAAACAAGACTCGTTTTTCGCGCACACGCCGCGCAAATGCGAGGCCTGGTCGGCATGAAACGCGCAAAACCCCGACTTCGGCCTCCCGGAACCCTCTGGAACCCCTTCGTCGGGAAGCCTCCCGGAGGATCCTTCGCACCCCGATATGCCGCAAAAACATAAACCTTTTGCGCAACGCGGGATGGTTATGCTCTCGGCAATAGCTATAATGAGTCGATTCATGCGAGTCCGCTTCGAGGTGTCGCGAACCCTCTGCGGACGACGAACTTGGAATCGACCGGTCCGAAAGGACTCGTGTCGGAGGGAGACGGGCGACCGGCGGGTCGCCCGTCGCTTTTTCGCGCCCGAGGGCCCCGAAGGCCCCTCAGGCCCGCGGAAAACGGGCCCGCCAGGCCGACGGCGTCGTCCCGGTGACGCGTTTGAAGACGGCGCTGAGACGTTGGGGGTAGTCGAAGCCGGCGGCGGCGGCCACCTCGGGCATCGACAGGGCCGTCTCGGCCAGCAGCCGCTTGGCCCGGCGGACGTGGACGCGGCGGATCTCGGCGGCGATGGTGCGGCCCCGGCGTTCCCGGAACCGCCGTTCCAGGGTCCGCCGCGACGTCGCCAGGCCCTCCACGACGTCCCGGACGCGGATCGGCTGGCCCGCCCGGCGGCGGATGAATCGGAGGGCCTCGACGAGCTCCTCGTCGTCCACGGCCAGCGTATCGGTGGATTCGCGGGGCACCACGCCGGCCGGGGACACGGTGACGACGGCCTCGCCCACGTCCTCGCCACCGATCATGCGGTCGAGGAGGGAGGCGGCCTCGCGGCCGATGTGCTCGCAGGCGATGTCGACGCTGGAAAGGGGCGGTTTCGTCAGGTCGCACAGGAGCCGGTCGTCGTCGAACCCCACGATGGCGACCTCATCCGGCACGCGCAGACCGGCCACGCGGCAGACTTCGGCCACCTCCCAGGCCCGGACGTCGTGCACGGCAGCCAGCCCCACGGGCTTCTCCAGGCCCTCCACCCACTTGACCAGGGCCGCGCGGCGGCGGCTGAACGGCTCGGCCGAGAACCGCTCGCTGGGGGCAAAATACTCCTCGGAGGTGTGCCCGGCCGCCTCCACGACCTCCCGGAACGCGTCGGCGCGGCGGCGGGAGTTGAAGCGTCCCTGGTCGCCGAAGAACGCGAAATGCTCCAGACGCCGCTCCAGGAGGTGCTCGGCGGCCATCCGGGCGGCCTGGGCGTCGTCGGTGATGATGCGAGGCAGGCGCGAATGCTCCAGGAACCCCGAGACGTTGACCGCCGGCACGCCGCATCCCCCCACCGCCCGATCCTGCTCCTCGGTGGCGGCCCGCACGATCATGCCATCGAACCCCTCGCGGACGAGGGTCTTGACGCTCAGTTCCTCGGCCGGGTCCATCTGGAACGTCCAGGGCCCGGTCCGCGCCACGTAGGAGGCCACCCCGCGCAAGACACGCCGCCCGAACCCCCAGGCGGTCCCGACCATCAATGCCACGCGTTTGGCGTCGCTCATGATACCCCCTGTGGCCTTCCCCCCATCCCAGCAGCGCCTTCAGTATGCCACGCCCGTGCCGCAAGACAAGAATTCTCTGCCCGAAAGGAGGCCTCCTTTCGCTACCCCCGGACGCCCTCCGGAGGGCGTCCGGGGCGTTCGCACCGCACGACCCCGGGAGGCCTTGTCGCGGAGACGTAAATCCGGCACACTCCGCGCTCGCCCGCCCGCGCGCCTCGGGGCGGCAAGGGTTTGACAGGCGGCGGAGCGGGGCGTATGATTCCGCGTCCTGATGCCTGCCGCAGGAAAGGGGAGAGCGTTCCATGGCCGAGTGCGCGAATCTCGAGAAAAACCGGGCCGATTGCACCTGCACGTATATGGCGTGCGGGAAGCGGGGCGTCTGCTGCGAGTGCATCGCCAGCCACCGGGCCCGCGACGAGTTGCCGGGGTGCCTTTTCCCGCCGGAGGTGGAGCGGACCTATGACCGCAGCGTCCGCCGCTACGTCGAGGTGATGAAGGACCGCATTTAGGGCGGCCATGATCGTCCTGATCGACAATTACGACTCGTTCACCTATAACCTGGTCCAGCGGCTGGGCGAGATGGACCCGGACGTGGATCTGCGCGTCTTCCGCAACGATAAGGTGACCGTCGAGGAGCTGGAGACGCTCGGGCCGAGCCGCCTGATCGTCTCACCGGGGCCCTGCACGCCGCGCGAGGGCGGCGTCTCCAATGACGCCATCCGCCATTTCGCCGGCCGGGTCCCGATTCTGGGGGTGTGCCTGGGGCACCAGTGCATCGGCTATACGTTCGGCGCCGAGGTCGTGCGGGCCGACCGGCTGATGCACGGCAAGACGAGCCTGATCCATCACGACGGGAGGACGGTCTTCCACGATGTCGCAAACCCGTTCGAAGCGACCCGCTACCACTCCCTCATCGTCCGGCGCGACACGCTGCCGCAGGACTTCGAGGTTACGGCCTGGACGGACGAAGACGAGGTTATGGGCGTCCGTCACCGCGAGTACCCGCTGGAAGGCGTCCAGTTTCACCCAGAGAGCTTTCTGACGGCCGAAGGACCGAAGCTGCTGGCGAATTTTCTGCAGCTTTAGGTCCTGCCTGACGAATCGGTCCGGCTGCGGGCGGCCGCATGGGTCGGTCCGACCCCGTCCACAGATTGCGGCAAGGGGGCTGCGCAAGCGGCCGCCCGGGGCGTATAATTCAAGGAAGGGGCGGTCAGAGGAACGACAAGGGGCCAAGGGGGCTGGGACGTCCAGGAGGTATGGGGTGATCCGATTCTACTGTGATTGCGGGAAAAGACTGAAGGTACGGGCCGAGAACGCCGGGCGGACCGCGAAGTGTCCATACTGCGGGGTGCGGGTCCACGTCCCCGAGGAGACAGGCAAAAACGTCGGCGCCGCCGAGGCCCTGGCGGCCGCCGTGGGCGGCACCGAGTCGCCCGCGACGCCGAGCGCCCCCGTGGCCGAGGTCGCCCCCGCGAAGCCGCCCCGGCGCCATCCCACCCCCCCCAAGCCCAAGGCCCAGGTCCGTCCGAGGGCGGCGCAGCCGTCCCCGCAGCCGGCCGCTCGCGAGGACCATGCCGCGGCGGGGTTGGCGGCCCTGGCCCGGGCCGTGGGCGAAGACAAGGCCAAGACCCCGAAGAAAACGGGCGATCCGATGGCCCGCGTCCGCAACCAGATGTCCGCCAAGGACGGCCCGGCGTCACTCCAGGTGCTCTCCCGCCGCCACGGGGCCAAGCCGAATAACACGAAGGCCGTGATGGTCGGCGTGGGCGTGGCGGTGGTGGTCCTGGGCGGCGCCATCGCTCTGGCGTTCCTGGGCGGCGGCGGGAAAGATTCGTCCCCTGCCTCTCCCCCGCCGCCGGAGGTCCGCGTCTCGCGTCCGGCCGGGTCGCCGGGGGAGCTGTTCCCGAACGTGGCCCCGAAGGAATAATGCGCCACCCGTGACGCCGCATGGCTTCCGGCCCGCCCCCCGCCCGGGGCGGGCATTTTTATTGACACTTTTCGGCGGGCGACCTAGACTCGGCCCGGCCCGTGGAGTTGGGGGCCCACCCTGGGACAAGCGTCGCGGGACCGGTGTGAGCAATTGCCGCGCGAAACTCGCCGCCCTTCTGGCTGTGGTCTGCGTGGGCGCCCTGCCCGCCACGGCGGCCGGGCCCGGGGCCTCTCCGGCTCCGGAGGCGCCTCCCGCCGAACCCAGTATCCAGATCAGCGGCCGCGTCCTCCACACTTGGCTCGAGAAGCCCGGCCTGCGGGTCATTCTGGTCATCGACGGGTTCACGGTCCTGACGACTCGCGAGCAGATCACGGCCCATGACGGGGTCGTCTGGTTCAACGAGGAGCAGGCCGGCAAGAGCCGCAAGGTGGGCGTCGGCATTTACGCCGAGACGGGCGTCGAGCATCGCCGCCCGGACGGCACGGTGGCCCGGTACGATTCGGTGTACCTGGAGATCGAGAACGGGCGTCAACTGTCGCTGCATTCGAGCGCGGACCTGCCCCTGAAGGGCAAGGCTGACGAGGCCCCGCTCTATCTGAGGGCCAGGAAACGGCAGTCGGAGTTTCTGGCGGGCGGTCCGACGGAGGCCCCCGAGGCCGTCGAGGCCGCCGAGCCAAGCGAGCCGCCCCCGCCCGTGCCTGGCGTCCGCGAGGCCGGCGTCCCCCGGGAGGTGACCATCGTCCCGCGGGACGAACTCGGCAAGGTCCATTTCACGAGCCGCGTCGTCGAGCGGGCCGACCCCACGGGCGAAACCCGCACGATCCGCGTCAGCGTCTGGACGGGCGGGGTGTACGTGATGCGGGGCGACATGGAGATGGCCGCCGACCAGCTCGTCCTCTGGTCGCCGGTGGAAGCCGTCGAGGCCGGCATCACGGGCGAGGGCGAACCGGGCGGCACGGGCCGCCGCTATGCCCTGGAGGCCTATTTCGAGGGGCACGTCCAGTTGAACCTGGGCCACCGGACCCTCCGGGCCTCGCAACTCTACTACGATTTCCGCAACAATCGGGCCTTGGCCGTCGACACGAAGATCAAGACCTTCTCCCGGGCCCGCAACGTACCCGTTTACGTCTATGCGGAGGAGGTGCGGCAGCTCTCGGAGGGCCTGTTCGTCGGCAAGGACGCCTCGCTCACGACCGACCAGTTCGGCGTGCCCAACTACGACGTCCACGCCGAGACGCTTACCCTCATCGACCTGACGCCGCAGCCCGTACAGGAGGCGCAGGAGGAGGTCTCCGCCGAGGAGGAGGACCGGCGTCGCGTCCGGTTCAAGGGCGAGGACGTCACCTTCCGCGTCCGCCGCGTCCCCCTGGGGTGGATGCCCGGCATGGCCGGCACCCTGGCCGAGGGCGAGACGGCCCTTCGCACGATCCGCTTCGAGAACGCCACGAACCGCGGGACGGGCATCCTGACCCAGTGGCACCTGTTCCGCCTGCTGGGGCTCGATCGGGAGCCTCGGGGGTTCGACTTCTATCTGAACGCGGACGGGTGGTCGGAGCGCGGCGGGGCCCTGGGCGTCGAGTCCGATTACCGCCGCGAGGACTTCTACGGCGAGTTCCTGTCCTACTACATCCACGATCTGGGCAAGGATTCGGTGGGCGGCGACTCGCTCGAATCGCCCCACCGGGACCGGGGCCGCGTCCGCTGGCAGCACCGCCAGTACCTGCCGAACAACTGGGAGCTGACCCTCGAGTTCTCCTACATCAGCGACCATCAGTTCCTGAACGAGTTCTACGAACGCGAGGACGAGGAAGGCAAGGCCCAGGAAACCCTCGTTTACCTGAAGCGGCCCCTGACCGACGACGCCGGGCTCCCCACCGAGCAGGCCGTCACGATCCTGGCCTCCTGGCGGATCAACGACTTCTTCACCCAGACCGAGTACCAGCCGCAGGTCGCCTACCACGTCATCGGCCACAGCCTCTGGGAGGACCGCCTGACGTACTTCCAGCACAGCGAGTTCGCGGTGGCCCGCTACCGGCCCAGCGACCAGCTGGCCTCGCGGCGGCAGACCGAGGTCGGGACGTTGCCGGCCGGGCCGTCCACGTCACAAGAACTCCTGGCCGACACGGCCCACGAACTGGACCTGCCGATCCGGCTGGGGCCCGTGACGCTGGTCCCGTTCTACGAGGGGCGGGTCTCGTGGTTCGGGAAGGACCTGGAGCGCGACGCGCGGTGGCGATTCGGCCACCGGATGGGCAGCCGGGCGGCCCTGACGGCCTGGAAGGTCTTTCCGAACGCCCGCAACGAGATGTGGGGCGTGGACGGGGTGCGGCACGTCCAGACGTTCGACGTGGAGGCGTACGCCCGCGACTACACGGCCGAAATGCACGATCTCATCCCCTACGACGTCACGGGGGCCGGGCGGGCCATCTGGCAGGGCGTCAACGACGTCGGCGTCACGGCCCTGGGGTGGCGTCATCGGTTCCAGACGAAGCGGGGACCGCCCGACGAGCGGCAGACGGTCGACTTCCTGACCGTGGACCTCGAGACGTTCTTCTACCACGGGCGGGACGGCCCTTTCCCCATCGCCCGCGACGGAAAACGGGCCTGGAACCACGTGGACCTGCGCACCGACTGGCGGATGACGGATTCGGCGGGCCTCTGGAGCGACACGAACTACAACACCGAGAAGGGCTACGTGGACTTCTTCGCCGTCGGCTTCGACATCGTCCACACCCCGCGCCTCTCCTACAGCCTTGGCCACCGCTACATCCACGAGGACGACGTCAGCCGGTCGTTTCTGGCGGCCGACTATCGGATCAACCAAAAATGGAGCCTCGAGTTCTCCCAGCACTGGGAGTGGAACGATATGGAGAACGCCCAGTCCCGGTTCATGCTGACGCGTCGCATGAACCGGTGGCTCATGCGGCTGGAGTTCCACTACGATCCGGGCGAGGACGAGCAGTTCGTGGGCGTCGAGATCCAGCCGATGGGCCTGCCGGAGATCCGGTTCGGGTCCTAACGGCCCGGGCCGGGGTCTGAGGGGCCCGAACGGCGGCTTTTTCCTGGTTGACAGGGCCCCGGAGGGGAGCTATAGTTAGGGCTTGCGGGGCTGCGGCGCACGCCGTGCGCGGGGCAGCCCTTTTCTACCTGAAAACCAGGGGTCTGCCGGCGAGTCGGCGGACCCGGAGGCAGGCGGTGAGAGCGATGACGACCAAGACGCAGTTCGTGAAGGCCGAGCAGGTGGACCGGAAATGGTGGGTCATCGACGCCGACGACCAGGTCCTCGGCCGACTGGCCGCCCGCATCGCCCCCATCCTCATGGGCAAGCACCGCCCCACGTACACGCCCAACCACGACACGGGCGATTTCGTGGTCATCGTCAACGCCGAGAAGGTCCGCCTGACGGGCCGCAAGGCCCTTGCCAAGCAGTACGACTGGTACACCTACTACCCCGGCGGGCACAAGACGATGCCGTTCGAGCAGATGCTCAAGAAGCACCCCACCCAGCCGATCGAGCTGGCCGTCCGGCGCATGCTTCCGAAGACGCGCCTGGGGCGGACCATGTTCAAGAAGCTCAAGGTCTACGCCGGGCCGGACCATCCGCACCAGGCCCAGCAGCCGGAGAAGCTCGAGCTCGACCTCTGACGCGCCGTTTGTGGAAGGAGCCTGACGTGACCGAAGTGGCCGCCGATATCACCAAGGCCCACCCCGTCTGGGGCACCGGCCGCCGCAAGACCGCCGTGGCCCGGGTCCGCCTCATGCCCGGCAAGGGAACGCTGCTCATCAACGACCGCGAGGTCGACGCGTACTTCAGCGAACTGAAGGATCGCGAGGCCGTCCGCAGCCCCATCAAGGCCACCCAGCAGACCTCCACCTACGACATCTTCGTCAACGTGATGGGCGGCGGGCGGACCGGCCAAGCCGACGCCGTCAAGCTCGGCATCGCTCGGGCCCTCAGGAAGGCCGATCCGTCGCTCGAGGGCGTCCTTCGCGACGGCAACTTCCTGACCCGCGACCCCCGCATGACCGAACGCAAGAAGTACGGCCGCGCGGGGGCCCGGCGCTCGTACCAGTTCTCCAAGCGCTAGGTTCTGCCTGACGAACCGGTCTGGCTTCGGGCGGCTGCATTCGCCGCCGACCGCGTCGCCCTGCATCGACGATTCAGCGCCGAATCGTCTGCGTCGGTCTTCTTGTCCGCGACGACTTCGCTCGCCCTCGGGCCGACGACCGATTCGTCAGACAGCACCCGGACCGCGGCACGCATCGCAACCCGGAGCGGGCGGCTCGGCGGTCGGGCCGCTCGCTCTTTTTCGATCCCCCGCGCCTCGCGGGCACGACAATCGCACGCACGATCCCCGTTAGGGAAACCAACCATGACCCCCACCCGCGTCGGCATCATCGGCGCCAGCGGCTATGCCGCCGCCGACCTCATGCGTCTCCTCCTGGCCCACCCGGACGCCGAGATCGTCGCCTTGGCGGACCTGCCGGAGAAGTGCGGCCCGCTGGCGACGCTCTTTCCCCAGTTCACCGGCCGCCTGTCCCTGGAGGTCGCCCCGTCCGATCCCGCGACCATGGCCCGAGAGACGGACGTCGTCTTCCTGGCCTTGCCCCACACGGTCAGTCTCCAGTACGTCCCGCCGCTGATGGACGCGGGGGCCCGGGTCGTCGATTTCTCGGCCGACTATCGCCTCAAGGCCCCCGGCCTCTACGAGAAGGTCTACGGGCACGCGGCGGACGAGGCCAACCTCGCCCACGCCGTCTATGGCCTGCCGGAGCTCTATCGCGACGCGGTGCGCGGCGCGCGCCTCATCGCCAACCCGGGCTGCTACCCGACGAGCGCGGTCCTGGGCATGGCGCCGCTGGTGCGCGAGGGACTGGTGGCCCCAAATTCGATCATCATCGACTCCAAGAGCGGCGTCTCCGGCGCGGGCCGCACCCCGAAACTCCTGACACACTACCCGGAGTGCAACGAGTCGCTCATGGCCTATGGCATCGGCGTCCACCGTCACGAGCCCGAGATCGCCGAGCAACTCGGTCTCGTCGGCAAGACCTCCGTCGACGTCCTGTTCGTACCGCACTTGGCGCCGATGGACCGGGGCATCGAGTCGACGATCTACGCGAAGCTCCTCTCGGACGTCTCGGCGGACGACGTGCTGGAGCTCTACCACGCGGCCTATGACGAGGAGCCGTTTGTCCAGGTCCGCCACGAGCCCCCCGCCACCAAGCACATCGCGGGCACGAACTACGTCCACGTCCACCCGACCGTCGCGCGCGGGCGGGCCGTCGTCTCCGCCGTCGTCGACAACCTCACAAAGGGGGCCGCCGGCCAGGCCCTCCAGAACATGAACCTGATGTTCGACCATCCCGAAACGGCAGGCCTGAAATGACCGACTCCGACGCGTTCGTCATCGAGCCGGGCCTCGGCGTGACCGCGGCGAGCGGGTTCCGCGCAGGCACGGCGGCGTGCGGCATCAAGGCGACCGGCGCGGCCGACGTCGCCGTCCTCGTCTGCGAGCTCGATGCCGCCTGCGCCGCCGTCTTCACCACCAACCGCGTCCAGGGCGCGCCCGTCCACGTCAGCCGCGCCCACGTCGCCGGCCGCTCGACCATGCGGGCGGCGATCGTCTCGAGCGGCAACTCGAACGTGTGCACGGGCCCGCGCGGCATCGAGAACGCCCGCGAGATGACCGCCCGCGTCGGCGAAGCCCTCGGGTGCCCCGAGGAAGCGGTGCTCGTGGCCTCAACCGGGGTCATCGGCCGCATGCTCCCCATGGAGAAGGTGCGACGCGGCGTCGACGAGGCCTGCGCGGCCCTGGCTGCCGGGCGCGAGGCCGACATGGCCTTCGCCGAGGCCATCATGACAACCGACACGCAACCGAAGCAGGCAGGCCTCAAGACCGAGATCGCCGGCCGCACCGTCACCCTCGGCGGGGCCACGAAGGGCGTCGGCATGATCGAGCCCGCCATGGCCACAACCCTCTCCTTCCTGACGACGGACGCGGCGGTGGAGCCGGGCTTCCTGCGGAAGGTGCTCGGGCGCGTCGTCGACCGCACCTACAACTGCCTCACCATCGACGGCCACCAGTCCACGAGCGACACGATGGCCGTCTTCGCAAGCGGCACGGCGTTCCAGGGCGTGGCCGAGGAGATCGCCGAGGGGACCCCGGAGGCCGCCGGCTTCGAGGCCGCCCTCCAGGCCCTCTGCGCCGACCTCGCGCGCCAGATCGTCGGCGATGCGGAGGGCGGCACAAAGGTCATCGAGGTCCGCGTGACCGGGGCGACCACCGACGCCGAGGCCCGCGCCGCCGCCCGGGCCATCGCCAACAGCCCCCTCGTCAAGTGCGCCTTCTTCGGCGAGGACCCGAACTGGGGCCGCATCACCAGTGCCGCCGGCTTCGCGGGCATTTCGAGCGGCCCGGAGACGATGCGCCTGGCCGTCGGTGGCCTCGTCATCTTCGAGGCGGGGGCCCCGACGGAGGCCGATCTGGCGGCCCTCAAGACGACCATGGCCGCGCGCAACATCGACGTCCACCTCAACCTCGGCGCCGGCAACGGGGCCGCGCGCTACCTGACCTGCGACCTGACGTACGATTACGTGAAGATCAACGCCGAGTACACGACCTGACATGGACGCGACCGCGACGGTCACCCGGGCCCGCTGGATCGTCCCCGCCGAGGGGGACCCGATCCCGGACGGAGCCGTCGTCGCGGTCGACGGGCGGATCGCCCGGATCGGCCCGTGGCCACGCCTCGCCCCGCACATCGGCCCCGGCGACACGGTCGCGCACTGGGCCGACGCGGCGGTCCTGCCGGCCTTCGTCAATAGCCACACGCACCTGGCGTACTCGGACATGGCGGGCAAGTTCCACCCGACTTGCCATTTCGCCGCCTGGATCGCCCGGATCACCGCCCGGCGGTACGCCCGGACGGCGAAGGGCGCGCAGCAGGCCGTCGCTCGCGGCGCCGACGAGGCGGCCCGGGCCGCCACCGCCGCCGGGGCGGAGCTGACGCCCGACCCCGAACGTTGTGACGCACTCGCGACGGGCCCCACGGGGTGGACCGTCTTCGTCGAGGTATTCCGCTACGACGAGGCAGGCCTCGAACAGCTCGCGAAGGCAATCGAAGCGGCCGAAGCCCTCGAGCGCGACGCGGGCCTTCGTGTCGGCCTGTCGCCCCACACCCCCTGGACCGTCGGCGTGGAGGTCTTCCTGGCCGCCCGCCGGGAAGCCGACCGCCGCGCCTGGCCCCTCTCGACGCACCTTCACGAGACGCTCGACGAGATCGCCATGACGGAGCGCGGTGAGGGGAAGCTCTGCGCTTGGCTCCGGCGGCTAGGCATGCTGCCGCGCACCTGGAAGCCGGCGGGCCTGCGACCGATCCCGATGCTGGCGGAGGCGGGGTTCTTCTCGGGACCCGTCCTCGCGGCCCACGGCAACTACCTCGAGGACGAGGAGATCGCGATCCTGGCCCGCTCCGGCTCGAGCGTCGCGTACTGCCCCCGCAGCCACGCGTTCTTCAAGCATCCGCCGCACCCCTGGCGACGGTTGCGAGCCGGGGGTGTGAACGTCTGCCTGGGGACCGACAGCCTCGCCTCGTGCCCGACGCTCTCGATGCTCGATGAGATGCGGTTTCTCTTCGGCCGCGAGCCGGACGCTGACCCGCGGACGCTCCTGGCCATGGCCACCGTCTGCGGGGCCCGGGCCCTCGGTCTGGCAGACGTGGCGGGGGACCTGAGGGAAGGCTTGGGGGCGAACTTGGCCGTGGTCGGTCCCCTACCCTCGACGCTCGATCCGCTCGCGGCGATCGTCGCCGGCGAAGGTCGCATTCTCCACGCAATCCACGGCACTGCCGAACGTTAGACCGTCGGGGGAGGGTCTGTCCCTTGCGACGCCTCACCCGGAGGGGTAGACTTCTCGGATGGACCTCCGCGATAGGATGACGAAGATGCGTCCTCGAATCGCGCTCCTGGCGGCGACCGCCGCCCTCGCGTCAATCCTGACCGGCTGCTCGGCCGCGTGGCACACCGCCGATGCCGACCGCGAGGTCTACGCCATCGTCGAGGCGAAGCAGGAGCGCGTCTTCGGCTGTCCCCTGCCCTTCTCGGTCGAGCCGAGCCGGGTGGTCCAGAACTACTTCGCCGAGGCCGCCGCGAGGGCGCGGGCCCACGGGGTCGAGGCCCCCCTACAGGACCCGCCCGCCGAGCCGCTGCCCACGCCGACGGTCGACCCGATCCCCATCACCATGGCCGACGCCCTGCATCTGGCGGTCCTGGCGAACCGCACGTACCAGGAAGAGAAGGAGGACGTGTACCTGACGGCCCTGGCACTGACGGTCGAGCGGTACCTTTTTGACCCGCAGGCCTTTGCCACCGGGACAGTCGACCTCGTGAACAACCAGGAGGTCCGCGAACGGACATTCGACGGGGTCGCCGACGTGGGCTTCTCGCGGCTCCTGGCAGACGGGACGCTGGTGACGGCCTCGCTGGGCCTGACGGCCCTGAAGTTCATCAACCAGGAACTGGGCGACTCGGTTGCCACGGCCCTGGCCTTCACGCTCGAAAAGCCCCTCTGGCGGGGATCGGACCGGCGCATCGTCCAGGAGAACCTCATCCAGGCCGAGCGCAACGCCCTCTATTCCGTCCGCAGCTTCGCACGTTTCGAGCAGGAGTTCGCCGTCAGCGTCGCCAGCCAGTACCTCTCGGTCCTCCAGCAGCGACAGATCGTCCTGAACGAGTGGCAGAACTACCGGAGCCTCGTCCTCGGCCGCGAGCGGGCCGAATCGCTGGCCGAGGCCGAGCGGCTCCCGGAATTCCAGGTCGACCAGGCTCGTCAGGACGAACTGCGCGCGTATAATAGATGGATCGTGCAGCGCGAGGCCTACCTGAACGCGCTCGACGAGTTCAAGATCGTCCTCGGCATCCCGATCGAAAGCCCGATCATGCTGGCCCCGGCGGAGCTGGAGCGCCTCGCCGCGGCGGGTCTCCGGGGGACCGAGGTCGATGTGTCGGAAACCGTCGGCCGGGCTCTCGAGCTGCGGTTTGATCTCATGAACACGCGCGGCGGGGTGGAGGACGCCTGCCGCAAGGTCCGCGTGGCGGAGGACGACCTCAAGGGAGACGTCGACCTGGTGGCGAGCATCGGATACGACTCGACGACGCTCCGGCCGCAGTCGGCGCGACTCGAGTTCCACAAGGGCGTCTACGCCATCGGCCTCGAGATCGACCTGCCGATCGACCGACTCGTGGAGCGAAACGCCCTGCGCGAGACGCAGATCGACCTCGTGCGGGCCGAGCGGAGCCTGTCGCAGCAGGAGGACACGGTGGCCCTGGAGGTCCGCCGGGCGTACCGGGCGCTGGTGCAGGCCCGAGAGAGCTACACGATCCAGGCCCAGAGCCTGGAGCTGGCCGAACGGCGGGTTGAGTCGACGCAGATTCTGCTGCAGGCCGGACGGGCCAGCCAGCGCGACGTGCTGGAGGCCCAGGACGCCCTGATCCAGGCTCAGAATGCCCTGACGCGGGCCCTCGTGAGCCATACGATCGCCGACCTCGAGTTCCGGCGCGACGTCGGGACGCTGGTCGTCAATCGGGAAGGACAGATTCATGACTGGAGCCTCACAGGTGACCACCGCTGACGACGCCCCCCGGCGCCGATTCGGCCTGGTCTGGGTGATCGGGGCCCTGGCCGTCGTCGCCCTGATGGGCGGCGGGGCGCTGGGCCTTCGGGAGGTGCTCCGCAACGACGACGCCGACCCCGAGGTCGAAGCAAGCGCCCGCTATGCGCCCGTCGTCCGCAACCGGTTCACCGTCGTGCGGACCGAAGCCGGCGAAATCGAGGCGAAGCAGTCCGTCGACGTCAAGTGCGAGGTCGAGGGCTCGAGCACCATCATCTGGCTCATCGACGAGGGCACGGTCGTCGAGGCCGGCGACAAGCTCGTCGAGCTCGATTCGGCCGATCTCGAGGAACAGCTCACCAGCCGACGCATGTCCTACGACTCCGCCTTTGCCGCCTACGAGCGTGCCAAGCAGACCTACGAGATTCAGAAGAGCACGAACGAGAGCCTCCTCGCCGATGCGGCGCTAACTGTCAAGTTCGCCCTCCTGGACCTCAAGAAGTACCTGGGACGCGAGGTGGCCGAGCGGCTCGTCGACCCCGACGCCCGCCTCGATTACGCGAGCCTCGTGTCGGACGAAGCTCTCGGCGGCGAGGCCCTCCAGCAGCGCCGCAAGCTCGAGAGCGACATCGACCTGGCGGAAGAAGAGCTGAAGCGGGGGCGCACCAAGGCCGAGTGGACCCGCACGCTGGAGAAGAAGGGCTACGTCACCGGCAGCGAGCTCGAGGCCGACGAGCTGGCCGTCAAGCGCCAGACCGTGGCCGTCGAACAGGCCAAGACGGCCCTGGAAATCTTCCGCCAGTACGAGTTCCCCAAGCAGGCCGAGCAGTACTTCAGCGACTGGCGCGAGGCCAAGCGCGAGTACAGGCGCGTCGAGGTCCGCACGGCCTCCGAACTGGCCACCGCCAAGGCCGACCTCGACGCCAAGCAGGCCGCCTTCGAGCTCGAGAAGGGACGCCTCGCCAAAACCCGGACCCAGCTCGAGCGGGCCGCCATCACCGCACCCCGGGACGGCATGGTCGTCTACGCCCGCGACAATCGACGCTGGGGCGGCGACTCCGACCTCGCCGTGGGCACCCAGGTGAGGCACCAGCAGACGATCATTCAGTTGCCCGACCTCTCGGAGATGAAGGTCGAGGCCAAGGTCCACGAGTCGGTCGTCGAGCAGATTCGCGAGGGCTCCCCCGCCTCGATCGTCATCGACGCCTGGCCCGACAAGCAGTTGAGCGGCCGGGTCACCAAGGTCGGCGTCATGCCCGAGCGGGTCTGGTACTCGAGCGTCAAGAACTACCTGACGGACGTGACGCTGGACGACACCCCTAAGGGCCTGAAGCCGGGCATGAGCGCCCGCGTCGACATCCTCGTCGCCGACGTGCCGGACGCTCTCCAGGTGCCCGTCTCGGCCGTCTACATTGACAAGGGCCGCCAGGTCGTCTACGTGCGCACACCCTCGGGCCGGACCGAGGTGCGGCCGATCCGGCCGGGCCTCGCGAGCGAGCAGGCCGTGCAGGTCCTGGAGGGCCTCGAGGAGGGCGAGGTCGTCTGCCTCTTCAAGCCCGACGACGCCCCCGAGCTGCCTGCCGAGGAAGTGGAGACGGACGTCGCGCAGCGCCTGGCCGACGAGGGGCTCCCCGATGAGACCCCCGCCGCCCCGAAGCGACGCGCCGAAACCCCGGAGGAGGTCGACGACGAGGCCGCGCGGCCCGCCCTTCCTCCGGGCGTCACGCCCGAACAGGTCGAGGCCCTGAAGAAGCGCTTCGAGAACGCCACCCCCCAGGAGCGGGCCAGGATGGTCGAGGAGCTCCGCAAGAGGCGCGAGCGCATGGGCGCCGAGGGCGACCGGCCGGCACCCGTCGGCGCGGGCGGACGGGAACCGGGCCAACACGGGGGACGCGGAGGCGGCACGCCCGAATGAGTCTCGTCCAGACCCACGACCTCCGCAAGCTCTACCGTATGAGCGAGGACCTCACCGTCGAGGCCCTCAGCGGCGTCGACCTCGAGATCACCGAGGGCGAGTATGTCGCCGTCATGGGATCCTCCGGCTCCGGCAAGTCTACGCTGCTGAACCTCCTCGGATGCCTCGACCGGGCCACCAGCGGACGTTACCTCCTCGGCGGGCTTGACGTCTCCACCCTCTCCGACGCCGAGCTCTCCGAGGTGCGCGGGCGACGGATCGGCTTCGTCTTCCAGTCGTTCAACCTGATCCCGGACCTGACGGCCCTCGAGAACATCGAGGTGCCCCTCTTCTACCAGGGCATGCACCGGCGTCGGCGGCGACAACGGGCCCGCGAGATGGCCGAGCGCGTGGGCCTGGGCGACCGGGCCGACCACCGGCCCACGGAGCTCTCCGGCGGCCAGCAGCAGCGCGTGGCCATCGCCCGCGCGATCGCCAACGACCCCCTCATCATCCTCGCCGACGAGCCGACCGGCAACCTCGACTCGCGGACCGGGATTGAAATCCTCGAGGTCTTCGACGACCTGGCCGCGCGCGGCCGAACGCTGATCGTCGTGACGCACGACGAGGCCGTGGGCCGACGGTCGCATCGCATCGTCCGGATGGCCGACGGGCGCATCGTCGCGGACGGGCCGCACATCGACGACGCGACCGACGCCCGGGAAGAGGGCGCGTGATGCTCTCCTTCAAGTCCGCCGAAGTCATTCGCCTGGGCCTTGCAAGCCTCTTCCGCCACCCGGGGCGGACCGTCCTGACGATGCTCGGAATCCTCTTCGGCGTCTGCTCCGTCATCGCCACGATGAGCATCGTCGAAGGCATCAGCCATCGGATGCAGCAGGAAGTGCTCCGCATGGGGGCCACGAACATCATCATCCAGGCCGTCAAACCGAGCCAGGACGAGACGGCGAGCGGCGGGCGGTCAAGCTACGCCCTGACCTATGGCCTCACGTACCGGGACGCCGAGCGGATCCGCTCCAGCATTCCCGGCGGCGAGGTGGTCGTCCCCGCCCGCGTGATCCCCATCACCGCCCGCCAGGCGACCCACAACCTGCGAACCCGCATCATCGGCACCGTCCCCTGGTACCGGGAGACGTATGCCCTGCGGGTGCGGCCGGGCGGACGCTGGATCGAGTCGGTCGACATGCACGCGACAGCCAAGGTGACGGTCCTCGGGGCGGCGGCGGCGGAGGCCCTCTTCCCGCGCCAGGACCCTGTCGGGCGGGTCGTGCGGCTCGAAGACGATTACTACCGCGTCGTCGGCATCCTCGAGGCCCAGGGACGGGCCGGGGCGAAGGGGAGCGAGATCGCCGACTACGACTCCGTCGCCTACATTCCCCTCACGACCGCCGGCCGCCGCTTCAGCGACCTGATCATCGACCGTTCGGCCGGCAGCCGCCGCGTCGAGGTCATCGAACTGCACGAGATCACCGTCAAGCTGACCGAGCCGGAGCAGGTCGAGCCGGCCAAGCGGATCATCACGGCCCTTCTGGAGAAGCACCACGACCCGAAGCAGAAGGACTGGGAGGTCCACGTGCCGCTGGAACGGCTCCAGGCCCTGGAGCGGACGAAGTGGCTGTTCGTGGTGCTGGGGGTCTCGATCGCGGCGATCAGCCTCTTGGTGGGCGGGATCGGGATCATGAACATCATGCTGGCAAGCGTCACGGAACGGACCCGCGAGATCGGCATCCGCCGGGCCATGGGCGCCAAGCGCCGGGACATCGTCAGCCAGTTCCTGGTCGAGACGGTGGTCCTCTCGGCGGTGGGCGGGCTGGTGGGCGTGCCCGTGGGGGTGCTTCTTGCTCGAGGGATCCCGGGGCTGCTCTCGAAGGCCGCGACGAGCCTGGGCGTGGGGGGGGAGGCCGCCCTCATGCAGCTCGGTACGACGATCGTCACGCCGGGGGCCGTCTTCCTCGCCCTCGGCACAAGCATCGTCGTGGGCGTGGCGAGCGGCCTTTACCCGGCTTACCGGGCAGCCCAGATGGATCCCATCCGGGCCTTGAGGCACGAGTAACCCGGTCACTTCACGATCAGCACCGGGCAGAGGGCTCGGTCGATGATCTGCTGGCGCTGGCGGGCCACGAGGTCGCGCGTGACCTTCGAGACCTGGAATGCCCCGAGGCAGATGAGGTCGACCCCGGCGTCCTGGACGACGCGGGGAACGACGGTCTCGACGTTGCCCACCTCGAGAATCTCGTCGATGACGATCTTGGCGTCGAGGGCCCGCTCGCGGACGTCCGTCAGCTGACGTCGCGCGCTCTCCTTCAGCTCCTCCTCGAACTCGCCCATCTCGGTGTCGACGAGGATTTTGACCGAGAGGAGCTGCCGCAGCGTCTCGGTATCGACGACGGCCAGGGCCGTCAGCTTGGCGTCCAGGGCCCGGGCCATCTCGACCCCCTTGGTGGCCGCGGCGAACGCGGATTCCGTGCCATCCACCAGGACCAGGACGTGGGTGACGGGGGTGGGCTTAGCCATGGCCGGGGCTCCCTTCGACGCTCGCGGCGAGGCGGTCCTTGATCATCTTCATGATGACGAAGGACTCGCGTTCCCGTTCCTCGAGGTTCGAGGTGATGTACTCGATCGTGTCCGAGTAGTCCGGGATGAAGACCTTGGAGAGGGCGTTGACGCGCCGCTGCGTCTTCTTCAGCTCCCGCGCGAGGCGCAGCACCGCGTTCTCCAGCTCGGCCAGCTCTCCCAGCAACGGCAACACCTCCGTGAAGCGGACCATCGTCCGGTCGGCGTGGGCGCTGGTGTCCGTGAAGCCGAACTGGATGTCGGGCGGCGTGCTCTGGACCGTGACCATGGGCAACCGGATACCCATGAGGCTCGTTTCGGAGACCTCCACCTCGTGCTCGCCTCGCACCGCCAAGGCCGCCCGGTCAACCCCCTCGCCGCCCATCTCCAGGATCGTGTCCGCAAGGGGCGCGAAAGCCCGGGCCAGGGCCTCGGCGACGCGGCGCTCGGCGTCACGGGCGCGGCCCAGGCGGCTCATCAACTCGAAGATGAGGATTTGCCGCTTCTGCTCCAGAAGGTCGTACCCCTCCCGGGCAAACTCCAGCTGTCGCCCGAGCGACAGGTAATTCGACTTCGTCGGGGCCACGTTGAGCTTGGCCATGGTCCTATGCCTGGTCCTCGTCGGATTCGGGCGTCGCGTCGTCGGTCTCGGCGGCGGAGGTCGCCTCGGGCGCCTCCGCAGTCTCGCCGCCCTCGGGGTAGTGGGCATCGAGCATCTCGTCGGAGAGGCGGTGCATCTCCTCGCGCGGCAGCATGGAGAGGACGCTCCACCCCAGCTCGAGGGTCTCGAAGACGGAGCGGTTCTCTTCCTCGCCCTGGCTGAGGAACCGCCGCTCGAAGGCCTCGCCGAACTCCATGTACTGCTTGTCGAGGAGGCTCAACTCCTCTTCGCCGATGACGTCCGCCAGTCCTCGCACCCGCTTGACATGGGCGTAGGCGGCGAAGAGCTGGCTCGCCAGGGGCGGGTGGTCCTTGCGGGTATAATCCTCCCCCACCCCGTCCTTCATGAGCCGCGACAGGCTCGGCAGCCCCGCGATCGGCGGATAGATGCCCCGCTGAAACAGCTCCCGGTCCAGGACGATCTGCCCCTCGGTGATGTAGCCCGTCAGGTCGGGCACGGGGTGGCCGATGTCGTCGGAGGGCATCGTAAGGATGGCCATCTGGGTGATGGAGCCCTCGGAGTCCTCGATGCGGCCGGCGCGTTCGTAGAGGCCCGCGAGGTCGGAGTAGAGGTAGCCGGGGTAGCCCTTGCGTCCCGGGATCTCGCCGCGCGCCGTGCCCACCTCGCGGAGCGACTCGCAGTAGTTCGTCATGTCGGTCATCAGGACGAGCACGTGCCGCCCCTCGTCGAAGGCGAGGTGCTCGGCCAGCGTCAGGGCGCAGCGCGGCGTCAGGAGCCGCTCGACGCTCGGCGCGTCGGCCAACGAGAGAAAAAGCGCCACCCGGGCCAGCACGCCCGAGTTCTCGAAGTTGCGCATGAAGTAGCTCGCGACGTCGTGCTTGACACCCATCGCCGCGAAGACGATGGAAAACTCGACCTCCTCCTCCAGCAACTTCGCCTGCCGCACGATCTGGGCGGCGATCCGGTCGTGCGGCAGTCCGTTGCCCGAGAAGATGGGCAGTTTCTGGCCCCGCACCAAGGCGTTCATCCCGTCGATGGCCGAAAGGCCCGTCTGGATGAACTCCCGCGGGTACTGGCGGGCGTGCGGGTTGATGGGCAGGCCGTTGATGTCGCGGCGGTCCGTCGAAAGGGGCGACGGGCCGTCGTCCATCGGGCGGCCCAGACCGTCAAACGCCCGGCCCAGCATGTGCCGCGAGACCGGCAGCCGGAAACTCTCCCCCAGGAACCGAGCCCGTGTCTCGTCGTTCGAGAGGCCGTCGGTGCCCTCCAGAACCTGGACGACGCACTGCTCGCGCGAGACGTCGAGGACGCGGCCCACGCGCGGTCGGCCCGCGGGGTCGACGATCTCGACCACCTCGTCGAATCCCACGTCGCGGACCCGCTCGACGACGACGAGCGGTCCGTCGATGCGCGCGGCCCCGACGTACTCGAGACCCCGATCCTTGACGCTCACGTCCAAGCCTTCGGTCATGGCACGTCGCCTCAGGTTCGCCCATACTCGCGGGCCAAGGCGTCCAGCTCCTGGTTCACCCGGGCGCCGAAATCGCGCAGTTGGTCCAGTTCCTCGTTGCCCATTGCGTTCTTGGCACGGATCAACTGCGGGACGCTCGGCAACTGCCGCAGGCGCGCGAGCGGCGCCCCCGCCTCAATCAGCTCGCCCCCCCGGCGGTAGAAGGTCATGATGATCCGCAACAGCTCCAGCTGCCGCCGCGGGGTGCAGTAGACGTCCTTCTCCTCGAACGCCGACTGCGTCAGGTACCCGTCCTTCAGGATCTCCGCCACGAACAGGATGAGCCGCTGGGTGTCCGGCAGGACGTCCGGGCCGACGAGCTTGACGATCTGCTGGAGGCGGTCCTCCCGCTGGAGGACGTTCATGGCCTCGCGCCTCAGATCGTCCCATCCGGGGGCCTGGGCCTCCCACCACGGCTGGACGTCCTCAACGTACTCCGAGTAGCTGCGGAGCCAGTGGATCGAGGGATAGTGGCGGGCGTTCGCGAGCTCCGTATCCAGCGCCCAGAAGCACCGGATGAACCGCCGCGTGTGCTGCGTCACGGGCTCGGAGAAGTCGCTGGAGGGTGGGCTGACGGCCCCGACAATGGAGACGCTGCCCTCGTCGCCGGCGAGGGTCTCGACCGCGCCGCCCCGCTCGTAGAACTGGGCCAGACGCGTGGGAAGCGTGGCCGGGAACCCCTCCTCGGCGGGCATCTCCTCCAGCCGCGCCGCCAACTCCCGCAGCGCCTCCGCCCACCGGCTCGTCGAGTCGGCGAAGACGGCGACGTTGCGGCCCTGGTCGCGGTAGTACTCGGCCAGCGTGACGCCCGTGTAGATGGAGACCTCGCGGGCGGCCACGGGCATGTTCGAGGTGTTCGCGATGAGGATGGTCCGCTCCATCAGCGGCCGCTTCGCCCAGGGGTCCAGGAGCTCCGGGAACTCCCGCAGCACCTCCGTCATCTCGTTGCCGCGCTCCCCGCACCCGATGTAGACGATGATCTCGGCGTCGGACCACTTGGCGAGCTGGTGCTGGGTGATGGTCTTGCCGGTGCCGAAGCCGCCGGGGATGGCCGCCGTGCCGCCTTTGCCGATGGGAAAGAAGGTGTCGATGATCCGCTGGCCCGTCACGAGTGGCTCATTCACCCGCCGCCGCCGACGGATGGGCCGCGGGCGGCGGACGGGCCATCGCTGGACCATCGTCAGCTCCCGTTCCCCCTCATCCGTCTCCAGCACCAGGACCGTTTCGCGGACCGCGTACTCGCCCTTCTCGGCGATCCACTTGACGCGCCCCGAGACCTCGGGCGGAACCATCAGACGGTGTTGGGCGAGCGGCGTCTCATCGACCTCGGCGTAGACCTGTCCCGGATCGACCGTCTGGCCGACCTCGGCGCGGGGACTGAACGGCCACCGCCTCTCCAGGTCCAGCGGCTCGACCTTCTCGCCCCGGGCGATCCATGCCCCCGAATGGGCATGGATCTCGCGAAGCGGCCGCTGGATGCCGTCGTAGATGTTCGCGAGGAGGCCCGGCCCGAGGCTGACCGACAGCGGCGCCCCCGTCCGCGCGACCGGCGCTCCGGGCGCCAGCAGCGTCGTGTCCTCGTAGACCTGGATCGTCGCCCGGTCCGCGGTGATGCGGACAACCTCGCCAACCAGACCCAGATCCCCGACGCGGACGACCTCGTACATCCGGGCGTCGCGCATGCCGGTCGCGTTGACGATGGGTCCGCTGACCCGGACGACGCGGGCGGTCGTGGTGACGTCCGAGACGGCCATCTGTTACGGCTCCTTATCCTGCGACTTCCCCAGCGTCGCGAGCAGGCGTCCGCCGATCTCGCGCCGAAGCCCGGGCCAGAGTCGTTCGAGGCGGGCCTCGAAACTGTTGTCCCACACCTGCCGCCCCGTCGCGTCGCGCACCAGGATCCCGGCCTCGAAGTCGCCGGGCGCCTCGTCCACGCGAACGCGCAGGCCCTCCCGCCCCGCGCGCCGGACCGCTTCGCCGGGCAGCCAGTCGGCCAGCGTCGCCCGATCCGCCGGGGCCAGGCGAAAGACGAACTCCTCCCCCTCCATGGCCGCGAGGGCCTCGGCGGCCCGGCGGGCCACAACCTCGCGATAGCCAAAGCCGTCGCGCTCGGCCAGGCGGCGGCGGGCCGCGTCGTGGATCGCCTCCAGTGCCTCCTCCAGCCGTTCCAGGCGCATCCGGGCCACGTCCACGGGCACGCGGGCCATGACGACGTCGCGGGTCCGGTCGGCGCGGGCGCGGGCCTCGGCCAGGCGGGCGTCGCGCTCGGCCTCGACCTCGTCGCGGGCCTTCTTGACGATGGCCTTGGCGTCGCGCTCGGCGCGGCGGCGGACACGGTCGGCCTGCTTGCGGGCGTCGGCGAGGATCTCGTCGCGCAGGACCTCTTGGGGGCTGGAGTCGGCCGCGGTCACGTCACGTCTCCTCTTCCTGCCCGATGGTGATGCCTACGGCCTCCTGGACGAACTGGCGGAGGGTCTTGCGGCCCGGAAGGGGGCCGTCGGGCCCCGGCACCTCGACCAGCAGGGGCCGGCTCCGGTTCGTCCGGACGTCGTCGACCTGGTCGCGGATGTAGGCGGCGACGGCCTGCGTCAGGATGACGATGCCCAGGTCCGGCCGGCGCACGGCGCGGTCCAGGGCCTCGGCGGCCTCGGTGCGGCTGACGACGGCCGTGCCCTCGACGCCCGCGAGCCGGAAGCCGCGGACGGTATCCTCGTCGGCGATGCAGTAGAACTTCACGACGGCCCTCCCGGATGCACGCCTAGAGGCCCAGCAACATCATCGCCACGGCGAACCCGAGGACCGCCAGACCCTCGGCCAGCGCGACGAAGAGGATCGAGCGGGCCAGGAGCTCCGGCTTCTCCGCCGCCGCCCCCAAGGCCGCCGCCCCGACCTTACCCACCGCGTAGGCGGCCCCGAGGATGCTGACCGCCGTGACGAAGGCCACGCTGGCGGCGATGGCGACGGTGTGGTAGACGTCCTCCATCGTCTTGGGCGGCGGAATGTTCGGGGCAAGCGCGTCGACCACGGGCGTCTCCTCCTCGGCCGCCGCCCGCGGGGCCCCCGCGAGCCCGAGAACCCCGAGGGCTACCACCGCCCCCGTCAGGCCGACCATCATCCAACGGCGAAGGTTCATCTGGCATCTCCTTACTCGTTCTTCCAGGTAGGCACGGGCTCGCGGGTCCTGAGGCGGAAGGGCGTGAAGGCCCGCCCGCTGCCCGAGAAGAACTTGCCGAAGAACTCGTAGTACTCCAGTCGCAAGGCCTGGACGGCCGCGATGATCCCTTCCAGCAGGATCGTGAGGATGTTGCCCAAGATCAGGACGACCACGCCGAGGGTGCTTCCCAGCCCGCCCCCCCCCACCAGCCGCTCCATCTCGCGAGCC
>CAYWVR010000040.1:0-28051 GCA_964461715.1 uncultured Anaerolineales bacterium | reverse complement strand
CAACGCGTTAGGCCATCGCGCTACTCTTGTCTCCAGGAACGGCGTGAAATATCCGGGCTAGACTTCCATAATCACCGCCAGGGCTGTTTGCACGTTGCCGAAGGGCGCACTGACCTGAATCCCCGCCACCCGGTCGCGGACCCGCTCGACGGACTCGCGGGCGATCTCGATGCCCACCTTCTGCTGGTCCTCGCGCGACTCGACCGCCTCCATCCGCTCCATGATGGCGTCGGGCACCGTGACGCCGGGCACCTCGTTCTTCATGAAGAGGGCGTTGCGGTAGCTGGCCAGCGGCCAGACGCCCGCCAGCACGGGGATGGTGCACGTGTCGCCGAGACGGTCGAGGAATGCCAGCAGCGCCGCCGGGTCGAAGACCGGCTGGGTGATGGCGAACTCGGCCCCGGCCTCGATCTTCTCGATCAGCCGGGCCCGCTCGCGCTGCGGGTCGAGGGCCGTGGGGTCGGCCCCCACGCCGATGACGGTCCGGGTGGGCGGGTCGATCTCCTGGCCCCCGATGTCCACGCCTCGATTCAGCCGCGTCTGGTATCCGACCATGCCGATCGAGTCGACGTCGAACACGCCGCTCGCGTACGGATACTTGCCGAGCTTAGGCGGGTCGCCGGTGATGAAGAGGATGTTTCGGACGTCGCAGGCGGCACAGGCGAGCAGGTCGGCCTGCATGCCGATGAGGTTGCGGTCGCGGGAGCAGAAGTGGAGGATCGTCTCGATCTTCGCCTCGTCCTGGATCCGCTGGGCCGTCACGAGGGGTGAGATGCGGGAGCTGGCGCGCGGCCCGTCCGGCAGGTTCACCGCGTCCACGCCGTGGCGATGGAGCACACGGGCCTTGGCGACGATGTCCGAGAGGTCGTACCCCCGCGGCGGGACGAGCTCGACCGTCTGCACCCATCGCCGGTGTGCGAGGTGCCAGGCCAGGCGCGAGCGTTCCGCGAACGGCGTCTCCTCCTTGAGGACGCAGGCCTCGCCGAGGGGGGCGGCCACCTTGACCCGCGTCCGCGATAGGGGTTTCAGGGTCCGGGCGATGACGCGGATGTGCTCCGGCGTCGTGCCGCAGCACCCCCCCACGCCGACGACGCCCAGGGCGACGTACCGCTTGGCGTACTCGGCGATGTACTCCGGGGAGCACATGTAGATCATGCGTCCGCCGACCTCGCGGGGATGGCCCGCGTTGGGCTCGACCACGAGGGGCTGCGCCGTCAGGCGCACCGCCCGCTCGACCGCTGCCAGCAGCCGATCCGGCCCCACGCCGCAGTTCAGGCCCCACGCCACCGGCTGCGGGGCCCCGTCGGCGAAGGGCGCGAGGAGCCGCTCGAGCGGCTCGCCCGCGGCCGACTCGCCATTGTCGTAGACGGTGACGCTGACGGCGTAGGGGACGTCGGGCCACGCCCGCATGGCCTCGGCGGCCCGCTCGACCATGGGGCGGTCGCGCTGGGTCTCGAAGAAGATGAAGTCGACGCCTCCTTCGAGGAGGGCCGCCACCTGCTCGCGGACCGCCTCGACGAGGTCGTCGCGGTCGGGTCGATCGGGGACGATGGGGCCGACGTCGCCGGCGACATGGATCGTGTGGCCGCTGGCCTCGGCCGCCTCCCGCGCGAGGCGCGCCGCCGACGCGTTGATCTCGCGGACCTTCTCGCCGATGCCGAACGAGGAGAGGGCCAGGCGGTGGGCCCCGAAGGTGTTGGTGATGAGGACGTCCGCCCCGGCCTCGACGTAGGCGTCGTGGATCTCGCGCACCAGGTCCGGCCGCGTCAGGTTCAGCTCGTCGAAGGATGTGTTGACGAAGACGTGGCGGCGATAGATCTCCGTGCCCATGGCCCCGTCGAAGACGAGGATGCCCTCCTTGAGGGCCTCGGCGATGGTTTGAGCCGGCGGCATAGTCCCTCCTCCCGGGTCACCTTAGAAAGGGCGGGGGGGCCGTGTCAAGGCGGCCCTTGACGCCTGCCGGGGGGCGCGCTAAACTGATCCCTCCTAACACCCGCACGGAGACGCTCCCTATGCTCAATGACCTCCAGATCGCCCAGAAGGCCGAGATGCGGCCGATTCTGGACGTGGCCCGCGATTTCGGCGTCGAGGAGGACGAGTTCGAGCCCTACGGGCCCTACCTCGGCAAGGTCCACCCGCGGATTCTGGAGCGCGTCGGTGACCGGCCGCGCGGCAAGTACGTGGTGGTGACGGGCGTGACGCCCACGCCGCTTGGCGAGGGCAAGACCGTTACGACGATCGGCCTCTCGCAGGCCCTCGCGAAGGTCGGCAAGAGCGTCTGCACCTGCATCCGCCAACCCAGCCTCGGGCCCGTCTTCGGCATCAAGGGCGGGGCGGCGGGGGGCGGGCACAGCCAGGTCCTCCCGATGGAGGACCTCAACCTCCACCTCACGGGCGATTTCCACGCCGTCGGCCTCGCCAACAACCTTGCCTGTGCCTTCGTCGACAACCAGCTCTACCACGGCAACCCGCTTGACATCGACCCGTACGCCCAGTCCCTTCGCCGCGTCATCGACCTCAATGACCGCTGGGGCCTCGAGGAGGTCATCACGGGTCTCGGCTCCGGCGTCGTCCGCCGCAGCGGCTTCGACATCACCGCCGCCAGCGAGTGTATGGCCATCCTGGGTCTGGCGCGGGACCTGGCGGACCTCCGGGCCCGGCTCGGCCGGATGGTCGTCACCTACCGCCGCGACGGCAACCCCGTGACCGGCGACGACCTGGAGGTGGCCGGGGCGATGGCCGTGCTCCTGAAGGAGGCCATCAAGCCGAACCTCGTCCAGACCCTCGAGGGGACGCCCTGCTTCGTCCACACCGGCCCCTTCGCCAACATCGCCCACGGCAACTCCTCGATCCTCGCCGACCTCATCGGGGCCCAGCTGGCCGAGTACACGGTCACCGAGTGCGGCTTCGGGGCCGACATCGGCTTCGAGAAGTTCTGCAACATCAAGTGCCGAGCGAGCGGCATGGTGCCCGACTGTGCCGTCCTCGTCACGACGGTCCGGGCCCTCAAGGTCCACAGCGGGCGGTTCGACGTGCGGAGCGGGCGCCCGCTCGACCCGGAGCTGCTCTCGGAGAACACCGAGGACGTGGCCGCGGGGTGTGCGAACCTCGAGAAGCAGATCGAGAACGTCCGGGCCCACGGCCTCCCGTGTGTCGTGGCCGTCAATCATTTCGAGAGCGACACCGACGCCGAGTTCGCCGTCATCGCCGACCGGGTCGCCGCCGCGGGGGCCGAGGCCGCGGTCCTTTCCGACGTCTACGCGGGGGGCGGCGAGGGCGGACGGGCCCTGGCGGAGGCCGTCGTCGAGGCCTGCGACCGGCCCGGCGAATTCCGATTCCTCTACGACGCCGGCTGGCCCATCAAGAAGAAGATCGAGACGATCGCCCGGAGCATGTACGGGGCCGGCCCGGTGATCTATGAAAAGGCCGCCGAGCAGGCCATCGACCACTACAATCGGTTGGGATGCGAGAAGCTCCCGATCTGCATGGCCAAGACCCACCTCAGCCTCTCGCACGACCCGAAGGTGAAGGGGCGGCCGGACGGCTTCACGCTGCCGGTCCGCGACGTTCGCGCCTCGGTCGGGGCGGGTTTTCTGTACCCGCTCTGCGGCCAGATGCGGACGATCCCGGGCCTCCCGACCGACCCGGCCGGCAAACGCATCGACCTGGACGCCGACGGACGCGTCGTCGGCCTGTTCTAGCCGGAGGACCTCAAGATGGCTGAGCACAAAGCCACGCTTCCCGATCTCGGCGACGATGCCGGCGATCTGGCCCGCGTCTCCTTCTTCTACTACGACGAGGGCGAGACCGTCGAGAAGGACCAGCCCCTCGTTCAGATGGTCACCGACAAGGCCACCTTCGATGTGCCGACGCCCGTCAGCGGTACGCTCACGTCGATCGAGGCCGACGAGGACGAGAACGTCGAGGTGGGCGGCCTTCTGGCCGTCATCGAGACCCCCGATTGACCGGCCCCCGCGACACGCAGGGGCAGGACGAGTGCGTCGCGATCGTCGGCGTTGGCAATTCCCTGGCTCGCGACGAGGGGGTGGGGCCGACCGCCGTCGCCCGCCTCCGCGAGGCCGACCTTCCCGAAGGCGTCGAGCTCATCGACGCTGCGGACGACCTGCTGGGCGTCATGGACGAGTTGGCCGCCTTCGACCGCGTGATCCTCGTCGACGCCGTCCGCGCCGGCCGTCCGCCCGGCACGATCCACCGCCTGAGGCTCGAGGAGCTGGAGGCCCGGGCCGCCGATCTTCGCGGGTCGGCCTCGGCCCACGATTTCACCGTGACGCGGGCCGTGAAGCTCGCCCGTCTGGCCGGGACGCGGATCCCGCCGCTGCGCGTCTTCGGCATCGAGCCGGCCGAGGTCCGTCTTGGCGTGGGGCTCTCCGAGCCCGTCGAGGCGGCGCTTGAGCGCGTCGTCGAGGAGATTCTCGACGACTTGCGCGGCTCTCGATAGCCGCGAGCCGACGACGAGCGCTTCTCGTTCACCCCCTACTTGAACCCCGACCTGATACCCGGTATCCTCGCATCGATTGGAGACGGGAGCCCGGCATGCCTGCCCAGGTCATCGACGGCACGACCCTCGCGGCCCGAATCAAGGCCGATCTGGCCCCCGAGGTCGAGGCCGTGACGAAGACGGCCGGGGTGCCGCCGAAGGTCGTCAGCCTCCTCGTCGGGGCCGACCCCCCCGGGCGGCTCTACTGCCGCACCCTCGCCTCCGCCTGCGAGACGGTCGGTGTCACCGGTCGCTGCGTCGAGATCGCCCCGGACGTGAAGGCCGAGGCCCTGGGCGAGCGTCTGGACGCCCTGGCGGCCGACCCGTCGGTGCACGGGATTCTGCTGCAGATGCCGCTGCCGGAGCATCTGCCCGCCCGGGCCATGGCCGAGCGGATTCCGCCAGCGAAGGATGTCGAGGGCATCACCGCCGCCAACCTTGGCCGTCTGTTCTTCTATGAGGAGGCGGACCTCGTCCCGGCGACGGCCGCCGCCGCCCACGCCCTCATCAGTTTCGCGGGGACCCGGATCGAGGGGGCGGAGTGCGTCGTCGTCGGCCACTCGCCCCAGGTCGGGAAGCCGCTGGCCTGTCTCCTGACGAATGATCTCGGCACCTGCACGATCTGCCACGTGGGGACGCGCGACCTGGCGGCCCACACGCGGCGGGCGGAGGTGCTCGTCGTCGCGGTCGGCAAGGCGGGGCTCGTGACCGGCGAAATGATCCGGCCCGGCGCGACCGTCATCGACGTGGGCATCAACCGCGTCCCCGTCGAGGACGAAAAGGGCCGGCCCGTCCTGGACGACCGGGACCGCCCGAAATATCGCACCATCGGCGACGTTGATTTCGAGGCGGCCTGCGAGGTGGCCGGGGCCGTCACGCCCGTCCCGGGCGGCGTGGGACCGGTCACCGTGGCCATGTTGATGCGGAACACCGTCCGCGCGGCCCGGGTGCAGACGCGCTGACGGGGCCTTTCCCCACGGCCGCCGGGAGTGACTGAAGATGCGCAGACGCGAGGCCATGAGGCACTTGGCCGCGGCGGCCGCGGCGGCCCTCGGCACGGGATGCGAGGCCCGGCGCGCGGAGACGCCGCCTCTGAGGGACGACCCGATGAGCATCGGCATCGTCTGGCACGAGACCTACCAGGTCCACCGGGCCCCCGGGCATCCCGAGCGGCCCGAGCGCCTGGCCGCCATCCGAGAGGCCTTCGAGGAGGCCGGGCTCTGGGATGACCTCCGCCGCATCGAGCCGCGCCCTGCGTCCAGGGAGACGTTGCAGCGCGTCCACACGGACGCCCTCCTCGAAACCCTCGCGGGGGCGGCGGTCGAGGGCCGCGTCGTCTGGCTCGAGCCCGACACGTACGTGGGCGACCGGTCCCGGGAGGTCGCCCTGCTGGCCGCGGGCGGGGCCTGCGCGGCGGTCGATGCGGTCATGGCGGGCACGGTGAGCGCGGCGTTCTGTGCCGTCCGACCGCCGGGACACCACGCGACGCCAGGCCGGGCCATGGGTTTCTGCCTCCTCAACAACGTGGCCGTTGCCGCAGGTCATGCCCGGGCGGCCCACGGCCTCGAGCGCGTGGCCATCGTCGATTTCGACGTTCACCATGGCAACGGGACCCAGGAGGCCTTTTACCGAGACGGGGCCGTCTTCTACCTCTCGACGCACCAGTGGCCGCTCTATCCCGGCACCGGGCGGGCCGAGGAAACGGGCGATGGCCCCGGGCGCGGGACGATCCGCAACTTCCCGCTCTCCCGTGCCGACGGCGACGACGAGGTCCTCGCGGCGTTGGAGGAGGGGCTGGAGCAAGTCGAGGCGTTCGGGCCGGATTTGATGCTCGTCTCGGCGGGGTTTGACGCGCACCGCGACGATCCCCTGGCGGGCCTGGCGATGACCGAGGAGGGGTTCGCGGAGGCGACGCGCCGGATCCGGGCGGTCGCGGATCGCACGTGCGGGGGGCGGGTGGTGAGCTGTCTGGAGGGCGGCTACGCCCTGGAGGCCCTCGGCCGAAGCGCTGCCGCCCACGTCGCGGCCCTGGGCGAGGCGCCCGCGGGTGCCGCGTGACCGGCTTTTCGCTTGATTTTAGGGCCGCCCCGAGTACACTCCCCCCTTTCGATCCGGACCCCCGGACGGGGCGGGTCCCGAGGCACGAGCGACGCAGGGACAAAGGAGTGGGAACGTGGCGAAAAAGTCGGCGTGCGAAATGCCCGAAGAGCACATGCTGTTCACGAGCGAGGCCGTCACTGGTGGCCATCCGGACAAGATGGCCGACCAGATCTCCGACGCCGTCCTCGACGCGATGATCTCTCAGGATCCGGCGAGCCGCGTCGCCTGTGAGACGATGGTGACGACGGGCCTGTGCCTGGTGGCGGGCGAGATCACCACCAAGGCCATCGTCAACATCCCGGACCTCGTGCGCGAGACCATCCGCGACATCGGCTACACCGACGCCGGCATGGGCTTCGACTTCGAGCACTGCTCGGTCCTGGTGGCCCTGGATCGGCAGAGCCCGGACATCGCCATGGGCGTCAACGCCGGCGAGAACAAGGAGCAGGGGGCCGGCGACCAGGGCATCATGTTCGGCTTCGCCTCGCGCGAGACGCCCGAACTCATGCCCATGCCCATCCAACTCGCCCATCAGCTCTGCAATCGCCTGACCGAAGTCCGTCGCGCGGGCGACCTGGCCTGGCTGCGGCCCGACGGCAAGAGCCAGGTCAGCATCGAGTACGACGGATGCGGCAAGCCGGTCCGCGTCCATACGGTGGTCGTCTCGACCCAGCACGCCCCGTCCGTCTCGAACCAGGAGCTGCGGCGGGCCATTATCGAGACGATCATCAAGCCGGTCGTCCCCGCCGACCTCCTCGACGACGATACCATCTACCACATCAACCCCACCGGCCGTTTCGTCGTCGGCGGGCCGCAGGGCGACTGCGGCCTGACGGGTCGCAAGATCATCGTCGACACCTACGGCGGCAAGGGCAGCCATGGCGGCGGGGCCTTTTCCGGCAAGGATCCCTCGAAGGTCGACCGGACGGCGGCGTACATGGCCCGACACGTGGCCAAGAACATCGTCGCGGCCGACCTGGCCGACGAGTGCGAGGTCCAGCTTTCCTACGCCATTGGCGTGGCCGAGCCGCTCTCGGTCCGCTGCAACACCGGCGGGACGGGCATGATCCCGGATGTGGACCTGGCGCGCGTCGTCCGCGAGGTCTTCCCCCTGAAGCCGAAGCAGATGATCGAGTACCTGAACCTCCTCCGCCCGATCTTTCGCAAGACGGCCGAGGGGGGCCACTTCGGCCGCGAACTCGCCGAGTTTACCTGGGAGGAGATCCGGCAGGTCGATGAGCTTAAGCAGGCCGCCCGGAAGTACAAGAAGTAGGGGCGGCGGGCCGCGAGGTCGCGAGAGACCCGCGCGGACGGGACGCAAGAGACCCGGCGAAAGCGCCGAAGTAAGGAGGGGACCTCCCCTGCATCCTGATTGTAGCCGTCCTCACCGGACGGATGCTTACGAGGGCCCGCCTCACCGGGGGCCCTCCGCTTTTTTGAGGTTGCCGCCTACGCCTCGCGTTCCCGCTCGCGGTCCATCCATTGCGTGAGGCGAATCCCCGCCTCCGCCGCTCGCTCCGGGAGCGCCTTGTGATGCCCGCTACGCGTAAGGCCCTGCTTCGAGGCGCCGTATAGGAGCCGGCGTCAGAGGCATGCCGCCAGAAGCGTCTTGACGGGCGTCCGCTCCGCGCCGAGATGGGCGTAGGCGCGGACGGCCTCAAAGCCGGGCGGGATTTCCTCGCGGGGGACCAGCCGCTTCCCGTCGACATTGGCCGTGGGCGTTCCCCGGTGCAGCGCGTGAGAGACTCGGTACCCTCGTGTCCGGCGGTCCGCTTGGCCAGCCAACGTGCGGGGCACTTTCCTGCAATCTACGCTCTGTTGACGTCCGCGAGGCCGATTGTGCGAAACCGGGCTGCAAGCAACCCGGCGAAACGGGCCCAAGGGCGCACGCCCATTTTGGGCGCTTCGTTGCTCCGTCAGTACTTCCTCAGCACGCCGACCACGATGCCCTGAATCTCGCAATCGTCGACGTAGATGGGCTCCATCGTCTCGTTGGCGGGCTGGAGGCGGATGCGGCCCTTTTCGCGGTAGAACTTCTTGAGGGTGGCGTCGCCGTCGGGCAGGAGGGCGACGACCGTCTCGCCGTTCCGGGCCTCCTTGCGCTTCTCGACGATCACGAAATCGTCGTCGCGGATCTGCTCCTCGATCATCGAGTTGCCGCGCACCTGGAGGACGAACGTCTCGCCGGGGCGGCCGCGGAAAAGGCTCTCGAAATTCAGAATTTCGACGTCCTCGAGCGCCTCGATGGGGGCGCCGGCGGCGATGCGGCCCTTGAGGGGCAGCTCGCCGGGCCGGTCCAGGAGCTCGGGTGCCAGCGTGATGCTGCGGGCGAGGGTCGGCTCGCCGCGCGCCAGGGCCCCCTTGTGCTCAAGGGCCTGGATGTGCTCGAAGACCGTGGGCCGCGAGACGCCGAGGTGGTCGGCGATCTCCTGCATCGTGGGGGCGTACTCGTGCTCCCGGGCATACCGCCGGATGAAGTCGACGATTTCGAACTGGCGTGGGGTCAAGTTGTGGCCTTTGGCCATGGCAGTTCCTCGATTGAAGGAAAATGCGAAACGGCAGATTCGAATGACGAATCAAACGGCGAAACAACAAGCGGCAGGGGGCGACAACGTGCAGCGGCCCATGGGTCGCGCGGGCGATGCCCGTTATGGAGAGGGAAGGGGCCGGGGCGCCCCCTGAACAGCCCCGGCCCCGCCGTGGTCGCTGGGCCGCCGGTGGGGGCGGCGGCCGCAGGATGGGTCCTCGCAAGGGCCACCGGGGGTGCATCGGGCTGCGGGGTGGGGACCCGCGGCAGGGACCGAGCCGCGTGGGGGACGGTTCGGTCGGCCGGTGGGTCGGCGGGGTCGTCCGTGGGGCGGAACGACCGTGCCGGACCGAAGCGAGGGAAGGTCGCAGGGTCGGGCGAAGCGGGGCCGGTGGGCTGAGGAGGGCACGGGGTATCTCCTCAGCCCTCACCGACCTCCGACTTCGCCATCCATGGATCGAGGCCCGTCGGTTGCCGCGAGTCCCTTGACCGGGTCCCCGGCCGCCGGTATAAGCGCCTCGATTCGTTGCCGCCTCTTGTCAAAGATCGTTCGTCGCATCATCGTTAGCTGCATGTTAGCCTAACAGTGGGCTAACGTCAAGTGGAAAATCGGACGGCGGGGCGGGAAAACTTGAGCCCAATTTTCCGCCGCGGCCCTAACACCGTGCTAACTCTTTGTCCCATCACGACTTGCGCACGAAGAAATAGTCACTGATGACTCCGCGATTTCCCGAAGAAAAGGGACGGACTCCGGCCGAACGGACGCCATGAACCCGACCCTCACAGCCCGTCTCCGCAACGTCCGGCGCGGTCTTTGCCGCGCGGGTGCCACGGCCATGCTCCTCGTCGACCCCGTCTCGGTCCGCTACGTCTCCGGTTTCACGGGCGGGGACAGCTGGCTCCTCGTGACCTCCGGCAAGGTCACCCTCATCACCGACGGGCGGTACGAGGAGCAGGCGGAGCGGGAATGCCCGGACGTGGAGCGCGTTATCCGGCACGGGCCCATCGTGGATGCGGCGGGGGGCCTGGTGGGGCGGCGGGGCCTGAAGCGCGTGGGGTTCGATCCGGAGAGGGTCTCGGTGGCCCTTCGGAGGCGGCTGGAGCGGGCCCTGCGTCCGGCGACGCTGACGCCGGTCGAAGACCTCGTCGGGCACTTGCGCCGGCGGAAGGACCCGAGCGAGGTCCGGGCCATTCGCCAGGCCGTCCGCGTGGCCCAGGAGGCCTGGGCGGCCTTCCGGGAGCGGATCGAGGTCGGCATGACGGAGCAGCGTCTGGCGGCCGAGCTGGACGGCCAGATGCGCCTGGTGGGGGCCGAGGCGCCGGCCTTTCCGACCATCTGCGCGGTTGACGCCTCGGCCTCCATGCCCCACGCGCGGCCCGGGCGACGGATGCTGGGGAAGCGGTCGGTGCTCCTGGTGGACTTCGGGGCCCGCGTGGGGGGGTATGTGTGCGACTTGACACGGTGTCTGGTCACCGGTAGAATTCCGCCGCGCGTCCGAGAGGTCTACGAAACCGTCCGCGAGGCCCAGGAGGCGGCGATTCGCCGGGCCGGGCCCGGCGTGGCCCTGGCGGTGGTGGACGCGGCGGCACGGGAGGTGATCGAGGCGGCCGGTCTGGGCGAGCGATTCCAGCACGGCACGGGCCACGGCATCGGGATGGAGATCCACGAGCCCCCGGCCCTCAGCCCCCAGTCGCGCGGCGGATGTCTCGATGCCGGCATGGTCGTCACCGTCGAGCCGGGCGTGTACCTGAAAGGCCGTTTCGGCATCCGCATCGAGGACGACGTGCTCGTGACGAAATCGGGGCGGCGGGTGCTGACGAGCCTCGAAAAGGACCTCGAAGCGATGGTGCTGTAGCCGCACGACGCCCGGACCGGGTGAGGAGGACGCCATGGCGGACGAGACGCAGGCCGAGACCGGGGGCGATGCCGCCGGCCGAATCGACGTCGGGGTCATCCGTCAGCTCCTGGACCTGATGCGGGAGCACGAGCTGGCGGAGATCGAGATCGAGCAGGAGGACCTGGCGGTCCGGCTCCGCAAGGGCGGCCCGTCCGTCGTTCCCACGGCCGCGCCCGCCCCGGCGGAACCCCGGGCGGCGCCTCCCCCGGCCGCCGAGGCCGACGAGGGCCTTGTCCGGGTCACCTCGCCTATGGTGGGCACGTTCTACACGGCCTCCAGCCCCGAGGCGGAGGCCTTCGTCAAGGTCGGCGACCACATCGAGGAGGACACCGTCGTCTGCATGATCGAGGCGATGAAGGTCTTCAACGAGATTCGGGCCGAGGTCCGCGGGACGATCGAGCGGATTCTCGTCGAGAACGCCCAGACCGTGGAGTTCGGACAGCCGCTCTTCGCGGTGCGGCCGGACTGACGTCGCGGGTCGGAGGCGGGGCCCGCCCCCGGAGAGCGCCCATGTTCTCACGCATCCTGGTGGCCAATCGCGGAGAGATCGCCCTGCGCGTCATCCGCGCCTGTCGCGAGATGGGCATCGAGGTGGTCGCGGTCTTCTCCGAGGCCGACCGCGGGGCCCGGTACCTGGACCTGGCGGATGATGCCCTCTGCATCGGCCCGGCCTCGCCGAAGGACTCCTACCTCAATATCAGCCGCATCATCTCCGCGGCCGAGGTGGCCGACGTCGACGCCATCCACCCAGGATACGGTTTTCTGGCCGAGAATCCGCACTTTGCCGAGGTCTGCCGCAGCTGCAACATCGAGTTCATCGGCCCCAGTGTCGAGGCGATGCAGAAGCTCGGCGACAAGGTCGAGGCCCGGGCCATTGCCAAACGGGCCCGGATCTACACGATTCCCGGCTCGGAGCGGGCCTTGGAGAGCGAGCAGGAGGCCATCGCCCTGGCCCGCGAGATCGGCTATCCCGTGCTCGTCAAGGCCGCCGCGGGGGGCGGCGGGCGCGGCATGCGCATCGCCCATAACGACATCACCCTCTCCCAGGCCGTCGGCCAGGGCCGCGCCGAGGCCGAGGCCGCCTTCAGCGACGGGCGGGTCTACCTCGAAAAGCTCCTCGAAGGGGCCCGCCACGTCGAGGTCCAGATCGTCGCGGACGCCCGAGGAGGGGCGATTCACCTCTGGGAACGCGATTGCTCGTGCCAGAGGCGACACCAGAAGCTGATCGAGGAGTCGCCCTCGCCCGCCATCAGCCCGAAAACCCGCGAGAAGCTCTGCGACGCCGCCGTCCGCATGGCCAAGGAAGCGGCCTATACGGGGGCCGGGACGGTCGAATTCCTCGTCGATGGCCAGGAGACCTTTTACCTCCTCGAGGTCAATGCCCGCATCCAGGTCGAGCATCCCGTCAGCGAGGCCGTGACGGGCGTGGACCTCGTGGCCGAGCAAATCCGCGTGGCCGCCGGAGAGCCCCTCAGCCTCCGCCAGAAGGGAATCGGCCAGTACGGGCACGCCATCGAGTGCCGCATCAACGCCGAGGACTGTCGCAACGGCTTCCGACCCTCGCCGGGACCGCTGGAGACGTTTCGGGAGCCGGGCGGACCGGGCGTGCGGGTCGATACGCACTGCTATGAGGGCTGGGCCATCTCGCCCCATTACGACTCCATGATCGCCAAGCTCATTGTCCATCGTCCCACCCGGAACGCGGCCATCGCCACGATGCGGCGGGCCCTCGATGAATTCGTCATTGAGGGCGTCCAAACCACGATTCCGATCCACCAGAGCATTATGGCCAACCCCGATTTCATCCGAGGCCACGTGGATACGGGGTGGGTCGAGCGGGTGTGGTAGGGGGGCCGCGGCCTCCGAATTTTGCACGCACGCACCGTCCAGACCTCGTTTTCGGGTTCGCCAGGGCCTTCCGGCACCCTTTCGCACGAAGGAGATTATCCCATGATCCGCACCCGTCCGCTGGGCGACACCGGCCGCGACGTGAGCGAAGTCGGCTTCGGGGCGTGGGCCATCGGCGGGTTGGGCTACGGCGACGTGTCCGAGGACGACGCCTTGGCCGCCCTTCAGGCCTATTTCGAGGGCGGCGGACGGGCCGTCGACACGGCGCGCGGCTACGGGATCAGCGAGATTCTCGTCGGCAAGGCCCTCCGCCGGGCGGGGCTGGCGGACGAGGTTTTCGTCGCCTCCAAGAGCGGAAGCCGCCTTCCCGCTATCATCCGGACCGATTGCGAGACCAGCCTTTTCTGCCTCCAACGCGAGCCCGTCGACCTCTACTACGTCCACGTCCCCCCTGCCGACCCGGACGCCCTCTCCCCGATGCTCGACGCTTACCAAGACCTGAAGCGACGCGGCCGCATCCGCCTCGTGGGCGTCAGCCAGGCACGCGGCGGGGAGCGGGAATCGGTCGAGGAAACCCGCCTATACCTCTCCGATCCCCGCGTGGACGCCGTCCAGTTGACCTACAGCATCGCTCGCCAGGCGAACCGTCCTCTCTTCGAGGAGGCCCGGGCGGCAGGGAAAGGCATGGTGCTGCGGACCGTGCTCGAAGGGGGCCTTCTGACCGGGAAATATGTCCCCGGGCACGTCTGGACGGACTCCCGGAACGATTGGCGGGCCGGTCGCGACCGCGATCGCATGGACGCGCTGCTCTCGAAAGTGCAGGAAATGGAGGCCCTCGTGCGTCCGCCGTACGAGAACCTGGCCCAGATGGCCATTGGGTTCGCCCTGGCGGCCCCGGTGTCCCAGGTGCTGGTGGGGGCGAAGCGGCCGAGCCACGTCAGAGACGCCCTCGCCGCCACGGCCGCCGGATCCATGGATCCGGCTTTAGAGGCCGAACTCACGGCTTTAGGGGAGGATTTGGCTCCGCTTCTGCGGCGGACGTGAGGGCCGTTTCCCTCCCTCTCCCCTTGCGCCGAGAGGGCAGGGCGAGGGGCCACACGGACGGGATCCCGTTATCGACCCTCCAGACCCTCCAGGGCCGCCTCGGCGGCCTTCGCGAGGGCTTCGTCCTGCGATTTCGCGGTCTTCCGGAGGGCCGCATCCTTGCCCCGCCGCGGTTCCGCTTAAACCCACGGCCGGCCTGTCAGCCTGCGTAATCTGGATAAGCTGCGCAGTCTGGCCGCGCGATTTGGCGGGATTCGTGAAACGGTTTAACTCTAAGCGACACACTTTTTGCGACTTTCTGCAACTTTCCGGGGGGAAGTGACCCCCTTTTCGCGCCTTTGCCCCCCCTTTTTGCACGAAGTTGGCCCCTTCTTGTGACGCAAAACCTTTGGCCGCATCGCTTCGTGCGTCAGCCGAGGCGATCCCGGTCCGAGAAGATCCAGGCCCGATTCGCATAGGTTCCGCGTCGCCTGACGCAAAAACCGAAAGCCGTGACGCAGAAAGCGAAACGCCGGGGGCGGCAGGGCCGTGATGCCGGCATGTCCATAAGCCGATTCGTATTCGGCTCCCGCGCCGCCGGGCCGGAGAAGGACGTCGTCTTCGCTTGACGAAGCCGGAAACTGAAGTATACTCCCCTACGTAACAGAATTAGGGGGGTCGAACATCTCAGGGGGTGGGGGGCGCAGGAGTCGGTTTCCCGCCGGGATGCGCCCGCCGCAAAGGGGAGGAGAGGGGTGCCATGTCCTACGAGTCCAGGGGGTTCATCTGTGCGCTGGCGGTGGCGGCGGTCATGATGGCGGGGGCGGACGCGGCCCAGGGGGTGGACGTCGTCTTTCCGGACGCGGCCCTGGAGGCCCTCGTGCGGGACGAGCTCGGCATCCCCGCGCCGACGCCGATTACGGATACGGACATGCTGGGATTGACGAATCTCTACGGTCCGTCCGGCAACGTGTCGCTTCTGGCGGGCCTCGACTATGCCACGAATCTCGATGCACTCTGGCTGGCCAACAACGACATCTCGGACCTGACGCCGCTGGCGGGGCTGACGAGCCTGACGCACCTGACCGTGTGGGGGAACCCCATCGCCGACGTCTCGCCGGTGGCGAACCTGACGAACCTGACGTGGCTCAACTTCAACGGGTGCGGTCTGATCACGGACGTCTCGCCGCTTCAGGACCTGACGAAGCTCACGTACCTGGGCCTGAACCGCAACCAGATCGCGGACGCCGGCCCGCTGGCGAACATGACGGCCCTGACGGAGCTTACGCTCTGGGACAACCAGATCACGACCGTGGCGCCGCTTCAGAACCTGACGGCCATGGTGGATCTGAGGCTGGGCTCGAACGCGATCCCCGACCTTGCCCCGCTGGCCGGCATGACGGGGCTGCGCCAGTTGAGAGTCGGGGACAACCAGATCAGCGACCTGTCGGTCGTCGCCGGGTTGACCGAGCTGCGAGAGCTCTCGGTCAGCAACAACCCGATCGCGGATTTTTCGCCCGTGGCGGGCCTCGCGAAGCTCACCAGCTTCTCCGCCAGCGATAGCGGCATGACGGACTTGACACCGCTGGCCGGCCTGACGCAGCTCCAGAACGTGAGCCTCGAAGGCAACCCGATCACCGACGTCTCGCCGCTGGTCGGTCTGGCCGGGCTCCGCTATCTCTGGCTCAGCGACTGCCCGCTCGCGACGTTCGACCTTGCCGGGGCCAGTCTTGCGGGACTCGATTTCGTGAACGTCAGCGGCTGCCCCATCACCGACGTGCGGCTCGAAGGCATCCAGGTTGATCAGGACTCCTTCGACGGCCTACTGTACCGTATCAGCGTCAACGTCCTTGGCCTGGCGGAGATCACGGGGGTCCTGTCCGTCGACCTTGGCGGCGTCGACTTCACGAGCGTGGCCGACCTCTCGAAGATGTACACGATGGACGACCTGGAGACACTCCTGTTGGACGGGGCGACGAACCTTGCCGGGGCCGA
This sequence comes from uncultured Anaerolineales bacterium, assembly GCA_964461715.1. Classification (GTDB taxonomy): domain Bacteria; phylum Planctomycetota; class Phycisphaerae; order FEN-1346; family FEN-1346; genus CAYWVR01. The sequence goes on along the minus strand of CAYWVR010000040.1, from coordinate 12,162 downwards.
GGTGGCGGCCCTGGCGCCGGAACTCGACGCCTTGGCCACCCTCGACGTCACGGGCCCGTGGTCGACCTTCGACGGGGTGTCGCAGGCCGCGCTCCTGGCCTGGGACGCCGTCCCCGGCCACACCCTCATCACGCCGGAACCGGGGGCGCTGGCCCTCGTGGCGTTGGGGGCGGCGGCGCTTCTTCGGAGGCGGCGGAGGGCGTAGGGCGGCGTCCGACGAGTGAGACAGAGGGACGAACCCGGACGGGTCCCGGCGCGCCGGGACCCGTCCCCCGGCTGTCCATCCCCTCTTTTCCGTTGATTCCGCCCGCGGAAAAGGTAGGGTGGCTGTTTTCGGGAGTGGAGCCAGAGACATAGGAGACGGACCGTGGTGCGGATCGTCATGCTCGGGGCCGGCAGCGCGTTTACGCCGCGTCTGTCCGGCGACATCATGCAGATTGAGGGCATCGAGGGCGGGACGCTGGCCCTCGTGGATACGGACGCCAAGCGGCTGAAGCTCTCCGAGGGTCTCGTGCGGAAGATGGTCGAGGAGCTCGGGTGCGCGGACGCGTGGACCGTCGTCGGGACGACGGAGCGGGAGGAGGTTCTGGAGGGGGCCGACTTCGTCATCAACACGATCGAGGTCTCCGGCACACGGACCGTCCGCATCGACAACGACATTCCCCTCGAGTACGGCGTCAGCCAGTGCATCGGCGACACGATCGGGCCGGGCGGCATCTTCAAGGCGATGCGCACGGTGCCGGCGTGGCTGGAGATTCTCGCGGACGTCGATCGCCTCGCCGATGCCCGCTGCCACGTCCTCAACTACACGAACCCGATGAGCATCATGACGCACGCGGCCCAGGCGGTGACGAAGCTCCCGGTCGTCGGGCTCTGCCACAGTGTCCAGGGCGGATCGAAGCGGCTGGCGAGGTGGTGCGACGTGCCCTACGAGGAGCTGGTCTGGCAGTGCGCGGGGCTCAACCACATGGCGTGGTTCACGCGCCTGGAGCACCGGGGGAAGGACCTGTATCCGAAGCTCAAGCGCAAGGCGAAGCGCGGCGGGGAGTTCTGGGAGCAGGACCCGGTCCGCTTCGACTTCATGCTCCACTTCGGGTATTACGTGACCGAGTCCTCGGGCCACTTCTCGGAGTACGTCCCGTACTATCGGAAGCGCAAGGACCTCTTGAAGCACTTCATGCGGCCGACCTACCGCGGTCAGGAGTCGTTCTACGCGGACGAGTGGCCCGGCTGGCGGAAGAAGGCGGACGCGCATCGCCGCCGCGTCATCGCCGGCCAGGAGCCGCTCAAGGTCCACGCCCGGAGCCACGAGTACGCCTCGAGCATCATCGAGGCGGTGGTCCTGGACCGCAAGTTCCTCTTCCACGGGTCGACGTGGAACGCGGCCCTGATTGACAACCTGCCGTGGGATTCGGTGGTCGAGGTGCCGATCTACGTCGATAAGACCGGCTTCAACCCTTGCCGCTTCGGGCCCATTCCCGACGCGTGCGCCGCGTGGAACCGGATGCACATGAGCGTTAACAAGCTGGTCGCGGAGGCGTGCGTCGAGGGGGACCGGGAGAAGGCGAAGCTGGGCCTGATGCTCGACCCGCTCACCAGTGCCGTGTGCTCGCCGGCGGAGATCTCGGAGATGTTCGACCGGATGTTCAAGGCGGAGAGGCGGTATCTGCGGGCGTTTGTGGAGCGAGGCAAGTAAAGAGAATTTGCGATTCGTAATTTTTCGATGGAACGACAACGGCGTTCCCCGCCGCACGCCGTTTTTTCGTTGTTCTCCAATCGCCCGTCGTCAATATCCAAGACCCTCCAGCTTCTCCGCCATCTCCTTGACGTGGGCGATCGAGGCGGCCATCGCCTCCTGCTCCCGCTCCCCGAGGTCGAACTCCAGCACCTCCGCCACCCCCGCCGCGCCGAGGCGCGCCGGGACGCCGACGAACGCCCCGCCGACGCCGTACTCTTTCTCGCACCATGCCGCCGAGGGCAGGACGCGACCCTCGTCGCGGATCACGGCCCGGGCCATCTCGACCGCCGCGGCCGCCGGGGCGAAGTAGGCCGAGCCGGTCTTCAGCAGCGCGACGATCTCCGCCCCCGCGTTTCGGGTCCGCTCGACGATCCGGTCGAGGGCGTCCTTTCCGAGCCTCTCCGGCAGCGGCACGCCGCCGACGCTGGAGTGACGGACGAGGGGGACCATCGAGTCGCCGTGGCCGCCGAGCACGTAGGCCTGGACGTCCTTCGGGCTCGCGCCCGTCTCCATGGCGACGAACGCCCGCATGCGGGCCGAATCCAGCACGCCGGCCATCCCGACGACGCGGGCCGGATCGAATTTCGAGACGCGGTGCGCCAGAGCCGTCATCACGTCGACCGGGTTCGAGACGATGAGCAGGAACACGTTCGGGCTGGCCTCGACGAGGCTCCGCACCACGCCCGAGACGATCTCGGCGTTCTTCGCGAGGAGGTCGTCGCGGCTCATGCCGGGCTTGCGGGCCAGGCCCGCGGTGACGATCGCCACGTCGCTGCCCTCGGTGGGGCCGTAGTCGGTCGTGCCGGTGACGCGATGGGCGAAACCGAGCACCGGGGCGGCCTCGGTCAGGTCCAGGGCCTTGCCCTCGGCGAGTCCCTCGACGACGTCGACGAGGACGACGTCCGCGAGGTCGCGCTGGGCGGCATAGAGGGCGGCGGTGGCGCCGACGTGCCCGGCGCCGACGACGGTGATCTTCGGGATGGTCATATATGGGCTCCTTGTTGTGGCCGGCTTGCCGGCCCCATTGTAGCAGATCAAGCCCCGGGCGTGGAAGCCCGGGACGGGATGGGTCGCGTGCGGGCCCACGCTTCATAAACGTCGCGTGCGGGCCCACGCGTACCGGTTGGCCCGGGCGTCGGCGAACGTGGCCGGCTCGGCCAGCAGGAACGCCTTGACGGGCTTCGGCCGATCGGCCGCGAGCGCCGAGGCCTCGATCTTTACCATCGCGGCCTTATGCGCAGGAGGCGGCGGTGGCGGCGCCCTTGAGGGAGGAATCCTCGCCGGCTGACCCGGTCCGGCCGGGGCAGGCTTCGCTCTTCGTCGCGACGCCCAAGGCGGGCGCTTGTCATCGTCCCACAAACCACTGACGCCACGCCGCCCGGTCGTACGCGAAGTCCTCGCCCGTGATGCGTTTGAGGGCCGCGAGGACCTCGGGCCGGGGGACGGTGCGCGGCACGTTGCGCGTGACCTCGACCTCGTAGGGGTATTCGTATTGCGGGATGCGGATGCCGCCGGGCGTCACGTAGCCGATGATCGGGTCATAGGCCACGACGCCCGGCCCGACGACCGGCCGCACCCCCGCCACGAACGCGATGGCCGACCCGCGGACGGGCGGCGGATAGTGAATCTCGCGGGTCGTGACCCGCTCGTAGTCGATGCCGAGGAGGTTCGCGATGAGGGCGGGGACGCTGGACGGGCTTCCGAACCGGCCGAGGGCCCGGGCGGCCCGCTCGGCGGTGCGCTGCCGGCCGCGCGCGACGGCGTACGTGAGCTGGCTCTCGATGCGCGGGTCGGTCCGCGGGGCCAGCGCCTGGAGCGCCGTGGAGACCACCGCCTCCGACGGGTCCGCCAGCAGATACCCCAGGAGGTACCGCGTCGCCTCGTCGCCGGGGATGCCCGCCAGGGCCTCGCAGGTCAGGATTCGCAGGGCCTCGCCGCCGTCGCCCACGATCCGGACGATCGGCTCGACCGCCGCCGGGTCGCGGAGCGTCAGCACCTCCAGCCGCCCCTTGGCCCACCGATCCTTGCGGTGGGGGAGGAGGAGGGTCCGCTTGACCTGGCGCAGGCGGCCGGCGATCTCGGCCCGGCGGTCGGCGAGGGTCGGGTCGGCCTCGGCCGCGTCCTTCCGGAGCTCCGTGCGCGGGGCCTCGGCGGCGGGGACCCAACCGTCGTCGGTCCGGACGAAGCCGAGGGCCGCCCGGGCCGCGGGGTGGTCGGCGTCGCGGACGAGGGCCTCCCGCCAGTGCAGCTCGGCGCGTTCCTCCAGGTCCTTCTCCTCGCACCAGCGGGCCAGGGCCGCATGGGCGTCGGCCGTATCGTCCATCGCCAGCAGCCGGTCGCCGTACTCGAGCTGCACCTTCGCGTCGGGCGGCTTGGGTGCCGCCGCACCGCCGGCTGCGAGAAGCGCCGCCAGGAGAAGCGTCAAAGCGCGCATCGTGAGACCTCCTTCCGCTCCTCCATGATACGGCATGCGCCATCGATCGGGGCACGGGCAGCGGGCCTGCCCGTGGTCAGGCGCAAGGAGACCGGGGTGATAACTACCGCCGCTGCTCGGTCTCAAGGTTTCGATACCAGCTCCGCCACTTCTCTTCCTCGAAGCCGAAGTCGCGGCCGGTGATCTTCTTGAGGGCGTCACGGACGGCGGGTTGCGGGCCGCGGATCGTGATGATCCTGCGCTCGATGATCACCCGCGGGTTGTGGACCGAGAGGACCGAGCCGACGGGGATGGCCCCGATGACCGGGTCCCAGGCCACGGCCCCCTCCGCGATCACCGGCTGGGCGTCCGCGACGTACGTGACGATGTTGCCGACGGCGATGTAGGCGCTCGGGCCGGGGGCGATGCCGGAAGACCGCGGGGCGGCCAGCACGCGCGGCTCGGGGGCGTGGAGATGATCGATCAGGGCCGGCACGGCGCTCCAGAGCTTCAGCTCCCCGAGGGCATAGGCCGACCGGTTCCGGGCCTTCTTCGTCCCGCCCAGGGCCCGCATGTACCGCCCATAGACCGGCTCGTCGTCCCGGGCCTTAAGGGCGTGGACGGCGGCCAGGTAGACCTCCGGCTCGTCGGTGGTCAAGGTGATGCGCACCAGCTCCTCCTTGGCGGCCTCGCCGGGTACGCCGGTCAGGGCCTCGCAGGCGAGCTTGCGGTGCTCCAGGCCGCGCGGCATGAGGATCTGGAGGAGGGGCTTGGCGGCCTCGGCGTCGCGGATGGCGAGGACCCGCTTCCGCCCCGCCTCCCACGCGTCCGGATGCGAGGGAGCCAGGAGCGTCGAGGAGATCTCGCGCAGCTCTCGGGCGATCTCGATCCGCCGGGCGTAGGCGCCGGCGGCATCGGAGGTCGGGGCCTCGGCGTCGGCTGGATCGGGCGCCGCCGTCCCGCGCTCGAGGGCCGCCTTCGCGTCCACCCGCGCCGGATCGCGCACCAGGGCCTCCCGCCAGTGGACGCGGGCCCGTTCCGCGAGGCCCTGCGCCTCGCACCACCGGGCCAGCTCGACGTGGGCCCCGGCCGAATCGTTCATCTCCAGCAGTCGATCGGAGTAGCCCTTCTCATTCGCCCTCGCCACCGTACAGGCGGCCAGGAGGGCGAGACTGACGGCGGCAAGACGCATGGCATGCCCTTTCGTCGCGGAAGTCCCCGTCTCCCTTACTATACGGCCGGGCGCGGGGTCGGGGCACCGAAAAGCGCCGCAAGCTCATTCCCGGACCCGGCGGAACGGGCCCAAGAGCCGCCGAGGTCCGTCCGCGGCCGCGCTTCCCCGAAAATGCTACCGGCCGGGGACGGGATATGGTAAGATTTGCGAGTTTCCCCGAATCGAGGGCGCCAGCGAAAGGGACCGCTCCCGTGCAGCCGCTCAAGATGAAGCCCGTCCTGAAGGAGAAGGTCTGGGGAGGGGACCGTCTGGCCACGCTTCTCGGCAAGAACGCCCGGCCCGATACCCCCATCGGCGAGTCCTGGGAGCTGGCCGACCATCCCCACGGCACGAGCACCATCGCCGGGGGGCGATTCGCCGGCCGCCCCCTCCGCGAGGTCCTCCAGCGAAACGCCGACGCCATCCTGGGCCCGCGCGGCGTCGGGATGGGCTGGGGACGCCGCTTCGGCCTCCTGATCAAGTTCATTGACGCCACCGAGAAGCTCTCCGTCCAGGTCCATCCTGACGATGCCGCCGCCCCCGAGGGCGAGCGCGGCAAGACGGAGTGCTGGACCATCCTGCACGCCGAGCCGGGGGCCTGGATCGTCTACGGCACGACGCCTGGCACCACCCGCGAATCGTTCGCGGCGGCCGTCGAGGAGGACGCCGTCGAGGACTGTCTCGCCCGGCGCGAGGTCAAGGCGGGCGATTTCATCTGGGTCCCCGCCGGCACGCTCCACGCCATCGGGCCCGGCATCGTCCTGGCCGAAATCCAGCAGAACTCCGACGTCACGTACCGCGTGTACGACTGGGGCCGCACGGGACTCGACGGCAAGCCCCGCGAGTTGCATGTCGAGGAGGCCCTGGAGGCGACGAACTTCTCGGGCGACGTGCCCCCCTCGGGCGGCAAGGGCCGCACGGCCGACGAGACAGGCCTCGTGATCGAGCACCTCGTCGACTGTCCCGTCTTCAGCGCCAGCCGCGTCCGACTGGACCGCCGCCCGTGGGCGGCCGAGACGAAGGGGCAGTGCGCGGCCCTGGTGGTGGTGGGGGGCGAGGCCCGGTTGGCGACGCCCGGCGGCGACGTGTTGCTTGCGAAGGGCGACACGGTGCTGGTGCCGGCGGACGCGGGAGAGTACGCCTTCGATTCGCCCCGGGCGCTGGACGTCCTCTTGGCCGCGCCCCCCGGGGCGGCACCCGCCCGCTGAAGGCGTACGTGCCTGTCCGGACAGCCCTTAAGGTGTCTCATGTCGCTGGAGCGCCTCCAAAAGGTTCTCGCCCGCGCCGGCCTCGGCTCCCGTCGCGCCTGCGAGGACCTCATCACCGACGGCCGCGTCACCGTCGACGGCGAGACCGTCACGGAGCTGGGCTCGAAGGCCGATGCGGCGGTCCAGGACATTCGCGTGGACGGGTCGCGGGTGCGGCCGGAGGCGCGGGAGTACTGGCTGCTGAACAAGCCCAAGGGCGTCGTGTGCACGAACTACGACCCCGCCGGCCGCCGCCGCCCCATCGACCTCGTCCCGAAGGCCAGGGGCCGCCTCTTTCCCGTGGGGCGTCTGGACGCCGACTCGAAGGGGCTGCTGATCCTGACGAACGACGGCGACTTTGCCAACCACCTGACGCACCCCCGCTACGAGGTCCCGAAGACCTACCGGGCGACCGTCTCCGGCCGCGTCACGGAGGCCGACCTCGGGAAGCTGACGCGTGGCATTCACCTGGCCGAGGGCAAGGCCCGGGCGGCCCGGTTTCGGGTCCTGAAGAAGGGGGTTCGCCGCTCGATTCTCGAAATCACCCTCCGCGAGGGAAAGAATCGCCAGATTCGCCGCATGCTCGCCCGCCTCCGCCACCCCGTCCGCGACTTGGTGAGGACGCGGATCGGCAAGATCTCGCTGCGCGGCCTCGGGCCGGGCAAGGCTCGACCTCTGGAGCCGCGGGAGGTACAATACCTGAAAGCGCTCGCCGCCGGAGACGCCGAGGAGGCGGCCCCGCACGCGAAGCGCGGCCGTGGCGGCCCGAATAGAAAGCGCCCGCCGCGCGGAAACGGACCGCGAGCGAAACGCACCGGCCCGAAGAAACGGAGTTCACGCCCGTCATGACGCAGATCGAATCAGCCCGGCGCGGCACGGTGACCGAGGCCATGCGCGCGGTTGCCGAGACGGAGGGCCTCGCGCCCGAGACCGTCCGCCGCCGCGTCGCCGAGGGGCACATCGCCATCCCCCACAACACCCGCCGCAAGGCCGCCAAGATCCTCGCCGTCGGCCGGGGCCTGCGGGTCAAGGTCAACGCCAACCTGGGCACGAGCCCTGATTACGCCGACCTCGACACCGAGCTTGCGAAGCTCGATGCGGCCCTGGAGGCCGGGGCCGACGCCGTCATGGACCTCTCCACGGGCGGCGACATCTCCGCCATCCGGGCCCGCCTCATGGACCGCTCGGACGTGGCGGTTGGCACCGTGCCCGTCTACGAGGCCGCCTCCGGGGCCGCACGGGCCCACGGCGACGTCTCTCGTATGACCGCCGACGACATGCTTGCGGCCGTGCGGCACCACGCGGAGGACGGCGTCGATTTCGTGACGGTCCATTGCGGCGTGACGCGGAGCATCGTGGAGAGCGAGGCGCTGGGGCGGCGGGTGTGCGGCATCGTGAGCCGCGGGGGCACGTTCCTGGCCCACTGGATCCGCCGCCACGACCAGGAGAACCCGCTCCTCACGCGGTACGACGAGCTGCTGGACATCGCCCGCGAGTACGACGTGACCCTCAGCCTCGGCGACGGGCTGCGGCCGGGAGCCATCGCCGATGCCCTCGACGGGCCGCAGGTCGAGGAATTGTTGGTGCTGGCGGAGCTGGCACGACGGGCGGTGGACGCGGGGGTGCAGGTGATCCTGGAGGGGCCCGGCCACGTGCCGCTCGACCAAGTCGAGACGCAAATCCGACTCCAGAAAGAGGTTACGGGCGGGTTGCCCTTCTATGTCCTCGGGCCGATCGTTACGGACGTGGCCCCCGGCTACGACCACATCACCAGCGCCATCGGCGGGGCGGTGGCGGCGATGGCCGGGGCGGATTTCCTCTGCTACGTCACCCCCACCGAGCACCTCGGCCTGCCGCGGCCTCGGGACGTCCGCGAGGGCGTCATCGCGGCCCGGATTGCCGCCCACGCGGCGGACGTGGCCCGGAAACGGCCCGAGGCGGTGGCCTGGGACCGGCGCGTCAGCGAGGCCCGACGAGCGCAAGACTGGGACCGCCAACTGGCCGATTGTCTCGATCCCGCCCGGGCCCGCGAGCTGCGGGAGGCCCGGCGGCCCGAGAACGGCGACGTGTGCTCGATGTGCGGCGATTATTGCGTGTTCAAGGTCGGAGCGGACGTTGCCCGGCCGACCAAGGAGGTCCACCGATGACGCGACGTTTGACGACGATGCTCCCGGCCCTCGTGGCCGCAGGGACGCTCCTGGTGGCCGGATGCGGCGGAGAGGAGCCCGCGCCGCCTCCCCCGCTGCCCGAATCGGCCCCGGAGAACCCGGAGGCGGCGTCGGAGGTCTCTGAGCCGCTCTCGCCGGACCCGCTGACCTTCACGGCCGACGGTGTGGCCGACGGGACCGTCGATTTCGAGGAGTTCCGCGGGAAGGTGGTCCTGGTGGACTTCTTCGGCACCTGGTGTCCACCCTGCCGCGCGTCGACCCCCGTCCTCGTGAGCCTCTACGAGCGGTACCACGACCAGGGGTTCGAGGTGGTGGGTCTGGCCTACGAGCGGACCCAGCACACCGAAGACGCCAAGGCCGCCGTCCAGCGGTTCGCCGAGCAATACCACATTCCGTACACGCTGGCCCTGGGGCCACGAGATATCGACGACCAGCTCCCCGGCGGCCTGCGGGCGTTCCCCACGATGGTCCTCGTCGACCGCGAGGGCCTCATCCGCGACCTCTGGATCGGCTATGATGAGGGCCACGGGGCGCTGCTGACGGATGCGATCGAAACCCGGCTCGATGGCAAGTAGTTCCGTTTCGCCGGGCCGCTCGGGCGATCTGAAAACGCGGCTCAGACCCCCGCCGGGGCCAGAATCCACACGAACTCCGCGTTGCCGCCGCCGCCCCGGATCGGCGACGCCACCTCCCCGAGGATCGCCAGGCCCGCCCCCGCCACGTCCAGCCGCACCCGGGCCAGTACCGGCTCCAGGTTCACCTCCGGCACGACGCCGCCCTCGCGCTCCGTCTCGGTGGCTTCGTACTGGGGCTTGATGAGTGAAAGGATGCGGCCGGCGGGTTGGACGAGGGCCCGGGCCGAAGGCAGAATCCGCTTCTGCGTCGTCCAGCCTACGTCAATCGTCACCAAGTCGACCGGCTCGGGAAGCTCGACGTGCATGGCGTTGGTCCGCTCCATGACGACCACGCGGTCGTCCTTGCGGAGCGTCCAGGCCAGCGTCCCGTAGCTCGTGTCGACCGAGTAGACGCGGGCGGCCCCGTGCTGGAGGAGGCAATCCACGAACCCACCCTGGTGGCTGCCGAGGTCGGCACAGACGATCCCCTCCACCTCGACGTTGAAGGTGGCGAGGGCTTGCTCGAGCTTGACGCCCGAGCGGGTCACGTACCGCGATTCATCCGGACTCACCGCATCTCCTTTTCCGGGACGACCGCCCCTCCCGGCCCTGGGGGGTGCGATTCTCAATGCTATTATACGCACGTTTCGCCCGCGCGAAACCCGGTTCCGGCGCTTGCATCGGGGGCTCGCGGAGCGTTATGATGATCCGTGGCCGCGCGGCCACCATTCCGAGCTCCAGCGATTGAAAGGATTCGCCATGCGTAAGACGCTCGCCGTCGCCGTCCTTGTCGCCCTCGCCTTGAGCACCATCGGGTGCGGCACCGCCGTCAAGCAGGGCTTCGCCACCGTCACGGGTGCCAGCGCCCGATACTATGAGATCAAGAAGGTCGGTCCGGAAACGGCTCTGAACGGCTATCGGAGCGTCCGCGTCGAGACCTTCGATACCTCGCCCATGCGCGGGGCCATCCCCGCCGCGCTGCCCGCCATGGTCAAGTCCGCCATCGAGGGCAAGGTCGCCGAGATGAAGCATATGACGGGCGGCGACCCGGCCCTGGTGGTGCGTGGCAAGTTCATGGACTATGACCCCGGCGGATCGGCCCTGCGGGCGGTCGGATTCGGCGTCAACCCCTTCCTGACGGCCCAGATCGAGCTCGTCGATGCCGCCGGCGGACAGGTCAAGGGCGTTGCCATGGTCACGGGCACCGTCAAGAGCGCCATCCGGATGGGCGAGGGAGAGCTGGCCGACGGCGTCGCCAAGGCCGTCAAGAAGCTCATCGAGGAGCACGCCAAGCAGCCCGGCAAATGATCCGGCGGCGGGCCCGAAGCTGCCCTGCAGGGGGTGCCCCGCGTGCGCCGACCCACAACGGATGGGGGGGAGGTCTACGCCGGGCATCCGGCCACGTGCTCCACCAGGGCCGCGAAGTCGCACGTCGCGAGGCCGCAGTGGATGTCCCCGCCGCCGTAGTAGACGTGCAGCCGCCCGTCGATCACCACCGCCCCGCACGGGAACACGACGCCGTTATAGTATCCCTTCTTCTCCCATTCCTCGGTCGGCTCCATCAGCCAGTCCGGCGTCCGGTGCCGCACCACGGTCGGATCCTCCAGGTCCAGCAGCATGGCCCCGATGCGGTACTGCTTGTCCTCGTCGCTGACGCCGTGGTAGAGGAGGAGCCAGCCTCGGTCGGTCCGAAGGGGCGGCGTGTTGGCCCCGATCTTGTTCCCCTCCCAATCGTATCTCCTTTTGGACAAAAGACTTAGCGACGCGTTCGGCCACCAAAGAAGGTCGTCGCTCGACGCGATCCAGATCGACGGGGCCTCGCAGCCGTACTCCGGGCCCACCCGGAAGGCCGGGCGGCTCAGCCGCCAGAACCGCCCCCCGATTCGCTCCGGAAAGAGGATGACGTCGCGGTCGTCGTCGGTGGGGTCGGTGATGCGGCCGGCCCGGGTGAATGTCCGAAAATCCCGCGTCAGCGCCAGGCCCGTCCCCGTCAGGTTCTTCCTCAGGGCCGCCGGAAAGAAGTCGGGCCGGTCGGGGGCGTGGTACCGCATTTTGTGCGGCCAATCCCAGTACTCCCCCTGATATTGTGGGAAGGCGGCATAGGTGATGACGTACCACGGGCCGAACTTGACGATCCGGGCGTCCTCCAGGGCCCCCGCGTCCCACCCGTCCGGGGCGGGGGAGAGGGCCGGAGTGTCGCTTAGACGCTCGAAATGGACGCCGTCGCGGCTCGTCGCCACCGCCAGGTGCCTGACGTGGGCGATGTCCCAGTCCGCGCATCGGTACATGAGGATGACCCGCCCGGCCTCCTCGTCGTACCAGGCCCCCGGATTCGTGGCCGTGCGGCTCATCCAGGGGACCGAGGGGTCGGGCGAAAGGATCGGGTTCTCGGGATGCTTGTCGAGTCTCACGGCCTCTCCTTTCGGTCGCGCCGGCCTCGGCGCGGGGCCCATCCTAGCCCCCGCCGCCACCCTCGTCCACCCTTTCCCCGGGGCCATCCCGGAGCACGCATTCCAACACTTTGCGCGCATCGGTCGCCTTGTTCATCTAGGCAACCCGGGCTGGCTTCTCCCCCGATTTGTCGGGATTCGTGAAACGGTTTATCTCTCCACGACACACCTTCTGCGTCTTTTGGGCCCGAACCGAGCAAAAAACCGCTCCGGGAGCCGTTTTCGCTAAAACGTGGTTAGGATTTGCGTCATGGGGGGGCGGGGGTCAGGTGTCCCGCGGTTCGCAGCGCGCGTGGAGGAGGCGGGCGACGGCGGGGGT
>CAYWVR010000039.1:6304-29278 GCA_964461715.1 uncultured Anaerolineales bacterium | reverse complement strand
AGGAGATACTCTACAACCGCCTTTTCGGCGCGCCAGAAGATTTTGGCGCACCCCGCCCGCCGTGCCACAGATAGATACGGACGTGGCCCCGCGCCGTTCGAGAAAAAATCAAGCCTTCGGCGCCGGGGGCCGATGATTCGCCAGAACCCTCCGGGACAGGGGCGGCGCGGGAGCCGGCGGCGATATCGAATTCGCTTGACGCGGCTCGCCCGTCGACCCAGACTTGGACCGTACGACTTGCAGACGAACCTCGATCAGGAGATTCATGATGCGACAGGTTCTTGGCGCCGCATGCCTCGCCGCCCTCGTGATGGCTGTCGGGTGCGCCCGTGACGGAGGGCCGAGCGAAGTCGAGAAGGAGTTCCAGAAGCTGCACCAGAAGTACACCTCGACGTTTCACGAGAAGATGCTGACCCGGGCCGAGCAGCTGCCGCCCCAGCAGATCATCGCCGAGGCCGCCCGCACGTGGGACTCGGTCTTCGGGGACCGGACCGAGTTGGTCCGGGCCCGCCAGGAAGAGATCCTGCGCGATCTGCCCGAGGCCCCCGCGATCAACGAGGCCGACTACATCGAGGTCTCCAGCATCAAGCGGGACCCCGCGGAGGAAGCGGGCGAGGGGACGGTCCTGAAACAGTTCCTCTGGAGTCCGGTAGGCGCAGCCCAGTTCGCTTTGAACAACTGGCTGAACCGGCCCCAGCTGCTGGGGTCTCGCGGCTTCGGCCAGCGGTCGGTGCTCGTCGCCAACGCCAGCCTCCTCTGGGAGGCCGTCGACGCCAACCCCGACACCCCCGTCCTCATGCAGCGCCAAGGGCCCCTGGTCTACATCATCGAACTCGAGCGCAAGGGCGACCACTATCAGGCGAACGGGATCCGGTGGCTCCGGCCGCCGTCGCTGGGCCCGATCCCGGCGGCCCGTCCGCCCAGTCGCCCGGCCCCCGCGCCCACCCCCTCGACCCCGCCGCCGACTCCGCCCGCGCCCGACACCGGCGCCGGCGCGGAGGAAACCCCGGCCGGATAGGGACAGCCCGCTCGCGGCCACGAACGGCGAAGGAAGAAGGGACGGACCGCGCGCGGCCGTTCCTTCTTTCTTCGGAGGTCCTCGGCTGGCCGGCTCGGTCCTCGTCGCCAGGGATTCCCCTCACTGCACGAGGCCCGCCAGGTCCTCCTCGGCCACGAACTTGTAGTTGCCGCCGTTACGGGCGGCGATCTCCTTGAGGACGGGTCCGGCCACGTCGTAGAGGAAGCCGATCGTGTGGACCGTGACACGGCCCTCGGCGTTCAGGCGGCCGACGTGGTCGATGATCCCGCGATCGAACTCCCCGTCCGAGAGCAGATAGACCACCTCCGGCCGCACGGCGAACGCCCGCACCAGGGCCTCGCTCGGGTCCGTCGGCCCCGCCGTGATGACGCCGTCGATGAACGCGAAGGCGTGGCGGCGGTTGCCCGCGGTCGCGGCCACCAGTCGCCGCGTCGGCATCTCCAGCGGCGGCCCGGCCGAGTAGAAGAGGACGTGGAACTCCTGCTCGGGCGCCAGAAGCCCGATCGCCCGCTTCAGCTCCAGCTTGACGAAGTCGATCGAGTCGGTCATCGACCCGCTCCGGTCGACCACGTAGACAACCTTGCGGGCGGAGACGAAGTCGGGATCGAGGAAGATGGGCCCGGTGGAGCGGAGCCCTTCGAAGCCGCCCAGGCCCCCGCCTCCGCCGCCCACGCCAATCACGTTGAGCGTGGTGGGCAGGCGGTTCGGAGCAACGTCCTGAAACGGGTTCGTCGGGTGGTGGGTCAAGAACGAGGGCTGGGGCCGCAGGCGCCCGTAGCTCCTGAGGACTCCCCATTCGGGCGGGTCGGGCCGGTTCTCGGTCCTGGGGTTCGGGTTGGGCGCGGCGGTGGCATTCGGCACGACAAACGGGTCGGCTTCGACGTAGGTCGTCAGGCTGACGAACAGGCCTAGAACCACGAGGGCGACATGGAGGACGACGCTGCCGCCCCAGCTCGGGGCATGGACGGCCAGGGCGTCCAGAAGGGTGGCTTCGGTCACGTCGTCGAGGTCCGCCCCGTCGGGCGGAGCGGTGAAACGGGTCGGCACAGTCATAGGGCACCTCCCTGCGAGCCCGGCTTCAGCCCGCGCTTCCGGTGACGGTTCACCGGGAACGGTCGGCGGGGCGCCCCTGAGTCCGTCCCCACGCATCTTCACCCCAAGAGACGAAACCCGGACCCTGGCGTTTTGCGGATTCCATCTCCGGGGCGAAAAGGGACGGCCCGTGACGAAAAAAGTTGAATTTCCACCTTGCTTGTGATGGCGGTTGGTGTCATAGTTCCGGTGTTCAGGGCTCAAGTCTAAGCACGCGACCCGGATGGTCTTGGGGGTCGAACTCCATGTCCGGGCCGCGAGGCGAGCACCTCGCAGGACCCCGTTCGGGGGTGCGCCGTGAAGGGCGCGACGTACGTGGCGACGACGATGTTGGCGCTCGGCCTCCTGGCCGCCGGCGCCCCGCGACTCCTCCTGGCCGCCCATGGTGCGTCTCCGGAGACGAAGGAGGTGAGCCCCGCCGACCGTTTCGACCTTCTCGACGCCGAGTTCACCACCCGCTTCCACCTCGATATGCTCCGCCGGGCCGAGAACCTCTCCAAGAAGGAGATCGAGGAAGAAGCGTCGCGGCAGTGGGCGGAGTTTTTCGCCAACCACATGGACGCCGTCCGGGGCCGGGCCGAGGCCCTCCTGGCCGCGCTGCCCGACGCCCCACCCCTCGACCCGGAGATGTTCACCGTGGTGGCGCGGCACGCCACCCTTCTGCCCCCGCCCACGGAGGACGCCGAGGATGAGGAGGCCACCGTCCCGACGGCCCGGGTCGAGCCGGCGGAGGCGTTCCCGCGGGAGCCGCTCCTCAAGCACATCGCCTGGAACCCCCTCGAAACCGCCCGTCGCGGCCTGGACCGCTGGCTGGACACGCTTCTGACGCGCCGCGCGAAGCGCAAGCGCGAGACCCTCCTGGCAAACGTCCCCTGCGTCTGGGAGGCCGCGGATCGCCGCCCCGACGCCCCCGCCCTGGTCCTGCGCCAGGGGCCCATGGTCTACCGGATGACGATGCTGCGCGAGGGCGACTTCTACCGAATCACCGCAATGGAGTGGATGCGCCCGGCGTCGATGAGGCCGATGCGCTTGCGCAAGCCCGGGCGTCCCCGAGCGAAGCCCCGGCCCGACGACACCCGCGACCAGGACACGGAGTCGGAGGCCTCCGACGTCACCCCGAGCGTCCGCCTCTTCCTCCGCCAGCTCCGCCGCTGACCCCGCCGACTTTTCCTTTACATTCCCCCCGCCGGCTGGCACAAAGGGCGCGCCCGGACCGCGCGTGCGCGGGGCGGGTCTCCGCGCCCGCCGCCCGAGCCTCCGAACAGAGAGGGAGACGCCATGCCCGACCGCTCCTTCGCCCCGGGCCTCGATTACGGCACGGAGTCCGCCACCGCCGTCTACGAATACTCCCACGGCGTCATCACCGAGGCCCTGCCCGACGGCGGCCCAGCCCGAGGCCGACCGCGTCAACGCCGTGGCCCGCGAGCGCGGCGAGGAGTGGATCGAGCGGTACGGCGGGAAGATCTCGAGCGAGTGGTTCTTCCCGAAGGCCCTCCAGATCCTGGACGAGGCCCCGACCGTCTATGCCGCCGCCGCCCTCCACATCCTCCGCGCGATGCCCGAGCTGAACGCCGTCGTCCACACCCACTCCGGCTACGCCACCGCCTTTGCGGCCCTCGGCGAGCCCGTCCCCGTCTGCCCGACGGAGCACGGCGACGCGTTCGGTGTCGAGGTCCCATGCGCAACTACGCGAAGATCGGCGGGACGGAGATCGGCGAGGAAGTCGTGCGCATCTTTCGCGAGCGCGGGACGCAGTGCCCGGCCGTCCTGATGCAGACTCACGGGGTTTTCGCCGTCGGGACGAGTGTCCGGGGGGCCGTGAAGACCGCCGTCGTCGTCGAGGACATCGCCCGGACGGTCCACCTCGCCCGCACGATCGGCACCCCCATCCTGATCCCGCCCGAGGAGGCCCGGCGCCTCTGTGGCGTCTACCCTACAAGGTACGGGCAGCGGCCGGGGAGAGGATTTGGGCAATGTAGGTCTTTGAGACATTCAATCCCACGACCACGGCCGACGGCGGCACCGTCGTTTCCGTTACATCGCAAGATTCGAAATCGCAAATCGCAAAAGGGAGAGGTTCGCCATGTCGCCAGAAGATGCTCGAATCGAACGTGACACCCTCGGCAAGGTCCGCATCCCGGCGGGGGCCTATTGGGGGGCCCAGACCCAGCGGGCCGTCGAGAACTTCCCCGTCTCGGGCCTCCGGGCCGACCCCGCCTTCGTGCGGGCCTACGTGGCCGTCAAGCTCGCCGCCGCCCGCACGAACGCCGACCTCTGCAAGCTCCCGGTGCGCCTCTCGGCGGCCATCGAGCAGGCCTGCCAGGAGGTCCTCAAGGAAGGGACCATGCTGGACCAGTGGGTCGTCGACGTCTTTCAGGCCGGGGCCGGCACCAGCTTCAACATGAACACGAACGAAGTCCTCGCAAACCGGGCCTGCGAGATCATGGACGCCCCGCTCGGGACCTACGACCCCATCCACCCCAACGACCACGTCAACATGAGCCAGTCGACGAACGACACGTTCCCAACGGCCATGCAGGTGGCGAGCCTGAACCTCGGGGCCGAGGTCGGCGAAGCGCTCGAGAGTCTCGCGGCCGACTTCTCGGCCAAGGCCGAGGCCTTCGACGGGATCGTCAAGAGCGGCCGCACCCATCTTCAGGACGCCGTGCCCGTGCGCCTGGGCCAGGAGTTCGCCGCCTACGCCCTGGCCCTCCGCCGCGGGCGCAAGCGTCTGGGCGAGGCCCTGGCCGCGTGTCGCGAAATCCCCCTCGGCGGCTCGGCCGTCGGCACCGGCCTGAACACGCACCCGGGGTACGCCTTTCTCGCCGCCGAGCACCTCTCCCGGGTGACCGGCTTCGAATTGCGCCCGGCCGAGGACCTGCGACACGCAATGCAGTCGATGGCCCCGACGGCAGGCGTAAGCGCGGCCCTTCGGAACCTGGCGCTGGAGCTCATCCGCATCGCCAACGACCTGCGCCTGCTAGCGAGCGGACCGCGGACGGGCCTCGCGGAGATTCGCCTCCCTGCCGTCCAGCCCGGCTCCTCCATCATGCCCGGCAAGGTCAACCCCGTCATGGCCGAGTGCCTCGACATGGTCGCCATGCAGGTCGTCGGGCACGACGCCGCGGTGGCGATGGCCGTCCAGGCCGGACAGATGGAGCTGAACGTGATGATGCCGCTGATGGCCCACAACGTGCTGTCGGCCCTGAAAATCCTCGCGAACTATCTGCCCGTCTTCGGCGCGCGGTGCGTCGCGGGGATCGAAGCCGACCCCGGCCGCTGCCGCCGGTACTTCGAGTCGTCGGTCGGCCTCGCAACGCTCCTCAATGAGAACATCGGTTACGCGAAGGCCGCCGAGATCGCCAAGGTCTCCGTCGCCACCGGCAAGACCCTGCGCGAGCTGATCCTCGAAGAGGGCCTGATGAACGAGGAGGACCTCGCGAAGGCCCTCGACGTCCGCCGCGTCACCGAACCCCACGAAGCCTCGGGCGCGTAGCCCATGGGCCCGTTTCGCCGGATGCCACTGGCGGCTTGTCGGCCGGCGGCGCCCCTTCGCCTGATGCGGGCCCGGCGAAACGGCGCGCATGAGCGTACGCCCATCTGCTATAATGCCTCGGAACGCCAACCGAGGAGCCGCCCATGGACGTGCGCGAGCCGATCGTCGCGGGACAGTTCTATCCGGCCACGGCCGAGGCGTGCCGCCGCGAGATCGAGAATCTGCCCGACGTCGAGCTTCCCGAGGATTTGCCGGACCGCCCCGTCGCGGGCGTCGTCCCGCACGCAGGGTGGGTCTTCTCGGGACCGACAGCCCTGGCGGTGCTGCGGGCCATACGGTCGAAGCGGACGCCGAAGACGTGCGTCCTCTTTGGGGCGGTCCACCAGCCCATCGCCGCCAGCGCGGTCTACGCCTCGGGCGCTTGGGAGACACCGCTCGGGCGCGTGACGGTGGACGAGGCCTTGGCCGGAGCGATCCTGGAGGCCGGAAGCGCACATCTGGCCCCCGCCCCGGAGGCCCACGCCCACGAGCACAGCATCGAGGTCCTCCTGCCGCTTCTGGTGCACGTCTTCGGCGAGATCCGCGTGGTGCCGGCGGCGGTCCTCCCGAACGGCGCGGCCCCGGAGGTCGGCCGCGCGGCAGCCCGGGCGGTCGACGCCGAGGGGGCCGACGCCGTCTGCCTCGGCTCGACGGACCTGACACATTACGGGCCCATGTACGGCTTCGCCCCGAAAGGGACGGGCTCGGTGGCCCTGCGGTGGGTCCGCGAGGAGAACGACCGGCGGATGGTCAACCGGATCGTCGCGATGGAGGCCGACCAGGTCGTGCCGGAGGCCGAGACGCACCTGAACGCCTGCGGAGCGGGGGCCGTCGCCGCCACCGTGGCCGCGGCCCGCGCGATGGGCGCCGAGCGCGGGATCCTGGTCCATTACACCACGAGCTGCGACGTGATGCAGGAGCGCATGGGCCACGGCGACCCCAACGCCGTCGGCTACGCGGGGGTGGTCTTTTAGCCGTCAAGGTTGTTGACATCACCCGGCGATAGGCATTACTGTGGCTCACCCGAGAGGAACGGCCGGGGCCAGGGGGACGCCGCCGCATGCTTTCATGGCCGAACCGGATCACGGTGGGGCGGCTCCTGCTGGTGGTCCCCTTCATCATCCTCCTCCTGAATGCCGCCGACGGTCCGCTCTACCGATACGGGGCCCTGGGCCTCGCGCTTCTGATCGGGGCGGCCGACGCCGCCGACGGGATGCTCGCGCGGCGGACCGGGGCGGTGACGCGGATCGGATCCATCCTCGACCCGATCGCGGACAAGTCGCTGATGATCTCGGCGTTCATCGTCCTGACGATCCCCGGCGTCCTCGACGCGGACCGGCCGGAGCTGCGGTTGCCGTACTGGGTCAGCGTGACGCTGGTCGGGCGTGACCTCTTCATCCTCGTCGGTGGGGTGGTCGTGTACCTACTGGTGGGGATGTTCCAAGCCCTGCCGAGCGCGATCGGCAAGACCTCGACGGTCCTCCAGTTCCTCATGATCGCCGCGACGATCGCGTCGCCGGACCTGGTGACGGTCGCGCCGACGGTGACATGGTGGACGCTGCACGGGCTGTGGTTCGCGGTGGTGGGCTTGGCGATCGTCAGTTGGCTGGGGTACATCCGCCTCGGGTCGAAGCTCGTGACCGCAACACCCGACAAATCCTGACCAAGCCCCTTTTTTCGGCCGGAAATCGGGGCTGATGCGCGAAAAGGGGCGCGCCCAAGAGCCTTGTCGCTCGTCTGTAAGTGCAGCATTTACAGCAGCTTAGAGCATACTTTCCGGACCCCACTCCGCCCTCTTCTTGCCTCCGCCGCGCTTTGGCGTAGGCTTCCCTCGGAACCCGGGCGGATCATCCGAGCGGGCCCGAAAGGCCCGCCGGTGGACTTGTATCGGTGAAGGGAGGGGAGCCTTTGGGAGGTCATCTGAGGATTGTCGTGCTCATGCCGGAGGGTCAGGGGCGGGACGAGGTCGTCGTCCGCCTCGAAGCCCTTGGGGGAATCGTCCAGACGGCCCCCGACTGTCTGACGGCCATGGCCGTCGTCAAGGCCGAGGAGGCCGACGTCGCGGTCCTTGGGCCGTGCGACGGGAAGCTCGACGTGCGCGACACGGCCCGGGTCCTGAAGAGCCTGCGGCCAGAGCGGTTCCTGCCGGTGCTGATGCTGACCGACGCCGCCGAGACCGAGCCGCCCCCCCTCGGGTCGGAGGTCGACGAGGTCCTGGCCACGGGCTTCACCAACGACGTCCTGCGGTACCGGCTCCATGCGCTGGTACGCCTGAAGAGTGCCCACGACCAGCTTCGCCAGGTCCGGGCCGAGCTCGAGAAGACCCTCGCCCGCGAGAACGCCCTGTTGCGCCAGCTCCGCGAGGACAACCGGAACCTGAAGGTCCGGAGCATCACGGACGGCCTCACCGCGCTCTACAACTACCGGTATCTCATCGAGTGGCTGAAGACCGAGTTCAAAGTCAGCCGCCGCTATGGCCACCCACTGGGCCTGATGATCGTCGACATCGATCACTTCAAGCGCATCAACGACGAGCACGGCCACCCCTTCGGCGACCGCGCGCTGAAGGACGTGGCGGTGATCCTGAGGGAGGCGGCTCGGGAATCGGACCTCGTAGCCCGCTACGGCGGCGACGAGTTCGCCCTGGTCCTACCGCGCTCCGGACGCAAGGAGGCCCGGGCCCTCGCCAAGCGCATCCTCCTCGCCTGCCGCAAGCACACCTTCACCGCCCACGACAAGACCGTCCCGATGAGCCTCTCCCTCGGCACGGCTACCTATCCGGAGGACCCGGAGGCCGTCTCGCCGGAGATGCTCGTGTTCCTGGCAGACCAGGCCCTGTACCAGCGAAAGCGCAAGGGGCGCGGCGGAGTGACGAGCTGGGACGAGATCGACCCGGAGACGCGCCTCGCCATCCGCCGCGAACTCCACGGCACCGGCCATCCGCTCCTGGCCGACGACCCGAAGAGCCGCGTCGAGCTGGCCGCGGCGGCCCGGCTGGCGGGATTGAGCACCGGCGCGGGGCCCAAGGCGGTCTCTTAGCTCCAGGCCCGGGGCATCAAGGCCCTCGGCTCAACGCTGGCTAGCAGGCCGCTAAAGAAAGTTGCGAGCACCCATGCTATGCCCAACGTGGCATATGCAAATCGGCGTTCTTGGCAGCAAAAACGCGGTTCGCCTGTCTCGGGCACCGCGTTCTGGGGGCGCCCAAGACGTTCTTTAGCGGCCTGCTAGGCGGGCAACATATCCCCCAACGGGCAAGCCGCGCACCGGGGCGCCCGCTTCCTGCACCACGTCTTGCCGACCGCGACGAGCAGGGCGTGGTATTCCTGGAACGTCGCAACGTCCTCGGCCAAAGCCCCGTGGAAGAGGTCCTGGATCTCGGCGTATCCGAAATCGTCCTCGATGAGGCCGTGGCGATGGAGGATGCGGGCGGTGTAGGTGTCGACGACGAAGACGGGCCGCTCGGCCGCATAGAGGACGATCGAGTCGGCCGTCTCCGGCCCGATGCCCCGCACCTCGAGAACCGTCTCCCGCAGCGTCGGCGTCGAGAGGGCGAAGAGGGCGTCGAGGGCGCCGCCGAAGTCCTCGGTCAGCACGTGGATGAAGTTCTTGAGGCGGCGGGCCTTGACGCGGAAGTAACCGGCGGGGCGAATGACCTCGGCGAGCCGCTCGGGCGGGCAAGCCTCCAGGGCCGCCGCGTCCATCAGGCCCTCACGCTTCAGCTTCGCGATGGCCCGCTCGACGTTCCGCCACGCCGTGTTCTGGGTCAGGATGGCCCCGACCACCACCTCGAAAGGCGTCTCGGCGGGCCACCACCCCTGGGGCCCGAGTTCCTCGAAGAGCACCTCGTAGAACCGCCGCAACGTCTCGTTCGTCGTCATGCGCACCTCCCGATTTCGTAGCATCCTAGGGCGCACAGAGCATCCGTTCAAGCGCCCGTGGGCCCGTGCCACCAACGCTTGGGTCTGGCGCGCGCTGAAACCCGTTGCATGTGCTCGGGCGGTGCGCTAGAGTCCCCGTCATGCCCGCCACACGAAAACGCGGCGCGCCGTCGGTGACCGGCTCGGACGAAGCCCGCCGCCCGCTCGCGAGCCTGGGGCTCCTGGCGCCGCTGCTGGCGTTCTATACGGTGGGCCTCGCGTGGGACCGACCGCACCTGGCCGCCGCGGCAGACCGGCTCCTTCGATCGATGCTCGAAACCCTCGGCCTGACGGGACCGGCGGCCCCGGCCGTGATCGTCGTGGCGGTGCTTTTGGTGTGGCATGTGGTACGCGGCGACCCGTGGCGGGTACGGCCGCGGACGCTTGCGGCGATGACTGCGTGGGCACTGCTTCTGACGGTCCCGCTCGTCGGCCTGCACGCCCTCTTCCAGGCGATGGCGGGCTCAGGCGGGGCGCGGCTGGCGGTGGCCGAGGTGATCGACGGACCGAACGGGTGGCTGGAGACGGTCCTCGCGGCCATCGGCACCGGCATCTACGAGGAGCTGATCTTCCGCCTCGCCCTCGTCAGCGCGATGGTGGCCCTGGCGCGATATGTCCTGCGCTTAAGGGGAGACGGGGCCGTGGTGGCAGGGGTCCTGATGGCGGCCGCCGTGTTCGCGGGAGCCCATACGGTCCACGACCCGTCGGCGTTCACGTGGCCGAGCTTCCTCTTCCGCACCACGGCGGGCATTTACCTCAGCTACGTCTTCGCCGCCCACGGCTTCGGCGTGGCGGTGGGGGTGCATGTGCTCTTCAACCTCGTCGCGCAGGCGATGTGAGTTGAGGCCAGAATGTCAGCCAACGCCTTGGGCCCGTTTCGCCGGGTTACCCCACCGTTGATGCCACGGGCCGCTTGTCTGCCCGCGCGTACAGCCCTGGCGCGTAAACACGGGCAGGCAAGCCCGTCCTTGCATCGTCGGCACGTGGGGCGCATAATCGCCAAGTCCGGTCGGGGCGCTCGAGCGTGCCGCCGGCACTCGAGACGCCCGAAGGTGAGGGGAGTTGCATGAACCCGCCGTCGTCCGCCGCTTCGACCG
Source organism: uncultured Anaerolineales bacterium (assembly GCA_964461715.1). GTDB lineage: Bacteria > Planctomycetota > Phycisphaerae > FEN-1346 > FEN-1346 > CAYWVR01. The sequence goes on along the minus strand of CAYWVR010000039.1, from coordinate 18,598 downwards.
ACGCTCATGCCGCGCATTGCACCCTGACCGGCCGCCCCGTCCCGCCGCTCGCTCGCGGGCTACCGAAGACGGTCGAGTCGGTCTGCCCGGAGTGCATGGCCCTCCTGGACGCAACGCTGTTCGAGCGCGACGGCAAGGTCTGGATGACCAAGAGGTGCCCCGAGCACGGGCCCTTCGAGGACCTCTACTGGAGCCACGCGGGCCTGTACCTGAAGGCCGAGGCGTTCCATTACGGCGACGGCGACGGCCTCGCAAACCCGAACACGGCGGGCGCCAAGCGTTGCCCCGAGGGGTGCGGCCTGTGCCCGGACCACCTCTCGAACACGGCCCTCGGAAACATCGACCTGACGAACCGATGCAACCTGCGGTGCCCGGTCTGCTTCGCGAACTCCGACGCCGCCGGCTACGTCTGCGAGCCGACCTACGGCGAGGTCCTGACGATGCTGCGGACCTTCCGGGCCATGCGTCCGGCGGCCGGGCGGGCGGTCCAGTTCTCCGGCGGCGAACCCACGCTACATCCGCGGTTCCTCGATTGTCTGCGGGCGGCCGCGGAGATGGGCTTTTCGCACCTCCAGATCGCCACCAACGGCCTGCGCCTGGCGCACGAGCCTGACTTCGCCCGGCAGTGCGAGGACGCGGGCCTTCACGACGTCTATCTCCAGTTCGACGGTCTGACGGACGAGGTCTACCGCAAGACGCGCGGGCGGCCGCTTCTTGCGGAGAAGATGCGGGCCGTCGACGCGGTCATGGCCACGGACATGAAGATCGTGCTCGTGCCGACGGTCGTGCGCGGCGTCAACGACGACCAGGTCGGGGCGATCGTGAAGTTCGCCCTCGAGCGGATCGAGACCATCGCGGGCATCTCGTTCCAGCCCGTCGCGTTCACGGGGCGGATCGAGCGCGAGGCGCGCCTGAAGCAGCGCTACACACTCCCGGACCTGGCGTTCGACGTCGCGTCGCAGGCGGGCATCGGCAACCCGGAGGCGGACTGGTTCCCCCTCTCATGCGTCCAGCCGTTCACGCGGCTGGTGGCGGCGGTGCGGGGCGAGGCGAACATCAACATGAGCTGCCACCCCCATTGCGCCCTGGGGACGTACCTCTTTGTCGGGACGGACGGGCGGCCGGTGCCCATCCCGCAGTTCTTCGACCTCCGGGGGATGCTGGACGACATGTGGCGGCTCGCGCGGAAGCGCGAGCGGAGCCGACTCACGTTCCTCCCGAAGGTGCGGGCATTCCTCGCGCTGAAGCGCCACTTCCAGGCCAACCGCGCCCCGACGGGCATGAGATTCGAGGACTGGCTCCACGCCCTCAACGGCATGATCGACAAGAACGTGGGGCGCGGCCGGGCGGGGCAGAAGACGTTCCGGAGCCTGCTCGTGGCCGGGATGCACTTCATGGACCGCTACAACTACGAGACCGCCCGCACGCGCCGCTGCGTCATCCACTACGCGAGCCCCGAGGGGCGGCTCTACCCCTTCTGCACCTACAACGCCGGGCCGGAGTACCGGACGGCCGTCGAGGCCCGGCACGCCATGACGCCGGAGGCATACCGGGCGCGGGAGGAGGAGGGCTCGTGACGCGGCAAACGGCACGCCTTGCGGCGCTGGCGGTGCTCGCGGCCCTGGCCGGTTGCGGGAACAAGCGCGACGCCGTCGACCAGGACGAAATCTACCGCATCGCGGGCAAGGTCGTCGAGGGCCCCGCGAGTCTCGGCGTGCCGCAGGCCCGACTGCGCCTCAAGGTCGGCGTCCCGACGGTCCTCGGCCCGCGCGTCTTCACGGCCTACGGGATGACCGAATCGGACGGGACGTTCGAGCTGGCCGTGCCCGTGCCGTTCGAGGCGGTGCGCCAGGCGACGCGGATCCAGATCGTCGCCGCCAAGCCCGGCTATGCCGCCAAGGAAGTGAACGTGGCCCCGCCCGAGAAGCAGCGCCAGGCGTATCCTGTGGCGCCGATTGCGCTGGCCAAGAAGCCGCCGGCCCCCTTGGGGGAAACACGCCCGGGGCCCTGAACCCCCGGCCCTATCGGATTCCCGGCGGGCCCGTCTCTGCGCTACGCCATTGCCGCGGCCACCTCGCCGGCCCGCACCGGGTCGCCCACCACTTCCAGGAACGCGTCCACGCACCGCTCGTCGAACTGCGTGCCGGCGCAGCGGCGGAGCTCCTCGGCGGCCTTCTCGTGCGGCATCGCCGCCCGGTAGGGCCGCTCGCTCGTCATCGCGTCGTAGGAATCGACGACGGCCAGGATGCGGGCCTCCAGCGGGATCTCGTCGCCCTTCCGGCCCTCCGGGTACCCGTTGCCGTCGAGGCGCTCATGGTGGTGGAGGATCGCGGGGAGAGCATCGGCCAGGAACCCGATGTGCTCGATCATCTGAACGCCGCGGAACGGGTGCTGACGGATGACCATCCACTCGTTGTCCGTGAGCTTGCGCCGGCCGTTCAGGAGCGCGTCCGGCACGGCGATCTTGCCGACATCATGCAGCTCGGCCGCCAAAGAGAGCGTGGCGAGGCGGTCGCCTTCCAGGCCCATCTCCCGTCCCAGAGCCGTGCTCCAGGCCTGGACACGCAGGGAATGCCCGTGCGTGTACGGGTCGCGGGCCTCGACGGCCATCGCCAGGGCCCGGATCGTGTCGTAGTTGGCCCGGTCGACGTTGGCGTTGGCCAGCTGGGCCGCCAGGCTGATGCCCGCCGCCTCGGCCGCGAACTCCATCTCCTTGATGTCGTCGTCGGTGAACTCGCCGGTGGGGGTCTCGGTGGCGTTGATGCACCCGACCTTCTGCCCCGCCGCGCCCATCGGCGTGGACGCCAGCGGCAGCGTGGCGGCGGCCCCGGTCCCCTTCAGGCCGAGGGTCGCGCCGGGTCGCTCCGCCTCGATGTTGCGGAAGATGACCGGCCGGCCCGTCGAGAAGACCTGCCCGCAGATCCGGGCGTGGATGGGCACAGCCACCTTCTCGGCCACCTTCCGCGGGATACCGTGCGAGGCCACGATGCGCAGGATGTCGCCCTTCGGCACCATGACCGAGACGCGCCCCGCGCCGACCATCTCGGCGATGTAGTCGACGGTGGTGCGGGCGGCGTCGTCGACCCCGTCGGCCAGCGCCAGCCGCCGCAGGAAATCGCACCGACGCACCTCTCGGGCCCGTTCCCGGGCCAAGCCGTCGAGCGCGTTGATCAGGCTCACGGTCTGGCGGTTGATCGCCAGACCCAGCGCCACCACCGACAGTAGCGACAGCGTCACCAAGACCTTCGTCGTCACCGGCCCCAGGGCCGCACTCAACAGGAACGCGATCACCATCAACAGGAGCAGCAGCAGCGAGATCTGCAACCCGCAGCACCACCGGACCGAATCGAGACGGCACCAGCGGCACCGTTCGTGGGGGGCCATGGCGAAGGTGCGGCAGATGAGGCACTGGACGTTGAACCGGCCGGACGGCGCCTCGGGACACGCCTCCTCCTCTCGGGGGGCGCCCCTCAGGACGTGGCAACCCAGGGCGTAGAGCAGCATCGTCACGGAGAACCCGCTCACGCCCTGAAGGATGGCCACAGCCGAGGCCGCCAGGACCGGCAGCCATCCCAGCGGCTGCCCGAGCATCAGCAGCGTCATGCCGCCGCCCAGCAGAACGAGCCGCACCGCCTCGTCGAAGCGGTAGATTCCGCCGTGGAAGTTCAGGTCCGTGAGTGTCTCGCGCGGCCCGAAGCGGTCGTAGAACCGGGCCGCGATCGCCCAGCGGACGCTCCCCATGGCGAGCACCGTCAGACCGATCGAGACCCAAACCAGCTTCGGGAATCCGACGAGGTACGCGGCCGCCGGCACCGCGCCGACGATGAATTGGTGCAGGCGTACGCCAACCACCGGTGATTGGGTGCGAGGTCCCATCCCAGCCTCCCATATCCCCATCTAACTAAAGGGCCATCCGTATTGTGCCGGGCCATCTCGGCTATCGGACTTATCGGCCGAAACGGAACCGAACGTGAATACATTCCGGGGGCGATCGAGGCGAATGGAGAGGAGTGACAACTATGTGGCACAGGAGGGAGGAAGATGGGGACACGGGCCGCTTGCCTGCCCGTGTTCACGCCGCGGGATCACGCACGGACCGGCCGGCGGCCCGCGCCACCCTTGGACGGAGGCTACGAAGCCCGGGCCTTCTCGATCTCGGCCCGGAAAGCCTTCGCCAGCTCGGTGATGCGGGCCCAGTCGCCGGCCTCGACGGCCGTCTTCTCCACCAGGGCCGACCCGGCCCCCAGCGTCACCGCGCCCGCCTGGATGAACGCCCCGGCCGTCTCCAGGTTCACGCCGCCGGTGGGGGTCAGCTTCAGGAAGGGCATCGGGGCGAGCACGGCCTTGAAGTACGCCGGGCCGCCCACGCTCGCGGGGAAGACCTTGACGACGTCGGCCCCCATCTCCCAGGCCCGGAAGATCTCGCTGGGCGTAAACGCGCCGGGGATGACGGCCTGGTCCATGGCGCGGGCCGCCTCGACCACCTCGGGGATCGTCACGGGACTGACGACGAACCGGGCGCCCGCATCGACGGCCTCCCGGGCCTGCTCCGCCTTCGTGACGCTTCCGACGCCGACGAGGATCGCGTCGCCCAGCGCCTCGACCAGCTTCCGGATGCCGTCGATGGCCCCGGGCACGGTCATCGTGACCTCGGCGATGGGCACGCCGCCCGCGACGAGCGCGCGGCCGAGGTCAACGAGGACGTCGGCGGACTTGGCCCGCACGACGGGCACGATGCCGATCTCCGACAGGCGGGCAACCACGTCCGTGCGGTCCATGCAGGGCCTCCTGATGTGTCCGGGTGCAGGGGTCGGGACCCGACGCCCTGTTTCATCATTCGGGCTTCGGATTTCGGGTTTTCTTTACTTCGTAATGCTCTCGAGCATCGCCTTTGCGGGCTCGGCCTGCGGCGTCCGGGGACACTCGGCGAGGATCTTCCGGCAGTAATCCTTCGCCAGATCCATCCGCCCGGCCCGGTAGTAGTTCGAGGCGAGGCTGAGCCACCCGCGGGCCTTCTCCTCGCAGCGGGCGGCCTCGATCTGGTCGGCGAGGGCCTCGTCCTTGGCAAGGCGCTTCAGGGCCTTGACGGCCGCCTGGCCCGGCTCGGTCGAGACACCGAGGCGGACGACCCGCTCGTACAGCTCCCACGCCTCCTTGAGCTTGGCGACGCGGACCTCGCGGCGCTGCTCGCTCGTCAGGGCGGCCACGTCGACGACGTCCGTCTCGCCCTCCTCGGAGGCGGTCTCGATGACGGCGGGCTCGGCGTCGGGGCCGGTGGCGGCCAGGGCCTCGGCCTCGACCTCCAGGGCCCTGGCCCGCTCCAGATCCTCGGCCAGCGTCTGAGCCCGGAGCATCTGCTGGAACTTCGGGTCCTTTTCCAGGTCCCCCAGGAGCCGCCCGGCCTGTTTCGCCACGTAGAGGCCGGGGTAGGTCCGCTTGATGCGGGCCAGCTCCTTCAGGCCCGCTTCCGGGGCCTCGCCGGCGAGGAACTCGCGGGCCATCTCGAGCTCGCGGGCGGCGGTCTGGGTGATCTTCTTCAGCTCCTCGAAAGCCTGCTGCGGATAGGGCGAATCGATCCGCATCTTCGCCACCCACAGCAGCATCCGCACGCCGCGCGACGTGTCCCCCTCCGCGAGGGCCCGCGTGCCGTCCTTGAAGTACCGCTCCGCCCGTTCCTTGAGGCGAGCGTGCTTGACCTCCTCGCTCTCCTCGATGACGCCGAACCCGACGCCTGCGCGCCCGACGTCGGCGGCACCCACCAAAAGAACCGCGCCCAAGAGAAGGACCGTCGTCGTCTTCATCATTCCACCCGTTCGATCAGTGTCTGCGTTTTGACGATCGTCGATTCGGCCGGGAACCCGTGCCACGTGTGCACCAGCAGGCTCCGGGCGCGCGGCGTGGGGACGGCGTAGCTGAACTGCCGCCGGGCCAGCTCGCGCAGCGACTCCGCAAACAGATGCCCGTGCCGCGCCCCCGCCAGAAGCTCCTCCGCTTCCAGCTTATACGTCTCGGGTCGCTCGGCGTCCACCTGGTACGCCATGTGGTAGAGGAGGGCCCCGCGGGCCTCGAACTTCTCCTCTCGTCCCGTCGCCAGGGCCGTCCGCCGCGCCAGGCCCCGTTTCGGCAGCTCCACGTCCCTCGGGGCGACAACCTCGGCCAGGGCGTGCGGCCCGCAGAGAAACGTGATGACATGGCCGGGCTCGAGGGTCCAGACTTCGGCCTCGAAGGCCCGATGGGCGAACGATCGCCGCCCCCGGATGGTGAAGAATTCCGGGTGGATCGGCCGAAGGTACAGGCTGAGCTGCAAATCGGCCACGCCCACGTTCTTCTCGTCCGCATTCATCCGGGTTCCCCGCCGCCGTTCTTACACAACATTATACGGACGATCAGGTTCCGGGCAACTCGGGATAGGCGTCGGCGGGTTGGATTCGCGGGCGCATGTTCCCCGTTTCGCTGCCCCGCGTGCGGGGCGCATTCGGCACAACGGGGCCCGGATACGGGAAGTTCCATCGTGGGCAGGGGCGGCTCAGGCGTCTATGAAGATGCTGCTAATACCGATTATACGCCTGCCCCTGGTCGTCGACGTGGGCGTCGGAAAGGTCGGCGAAGAACCGGCCGTTGGCCTCGTTGTACCACCACCCGCCGTCGCTGTCGCCGGGGGGAAAGTACGCCGTCGTGTCGGCCGTCGTCCGGACGGCCCGGTCGCCGGTGATCGGGTTGGCCGGCATCTGCTCCAGGTACGGGCCGTAGGGGTGGTTGGCGTCTTTGGTGGCGGAGGTCTCGCCCTCGAAGCTCGTGAACATGGTGAGCTGGTCGGAGAGCTTGTCGGCGTCGGGAAAGGTGACGTGGGAGTTGCGGTAGACCTGGATGTGGACGCGGATTTTGGAGAGGTTCTCCCTGAGGTTCGCTTCGCGGGAGATCGTCGTCACGTCGGTCATCTGAGGAATGACGATGCTGGCCACGATCGCCAGCAGAATCACCACCATCAGGATCTCGACCAGCGTGAAGCCTGTACGTCGGCTTCGCATGGAACTCGAGCCTCCTTGGCGTCACGTTCGCCCAGCGCGGCGGCCGGAGCGTCCGGCGCAGGAGGGCCCCGTCCGGTTCCGCACGGGTATCTCGGCCGCATACTTCTTGCATCTTTAGAACAATACGCCGGGTCGGGGGCCCATAAGCCGCGACGGCCGCGGCCGAGCCCCGGAGGTCCGAGCCATCCGCATCTCCTTTCGTTCATTCGCGTTCGAATCGGAGATGCTACCGGCTCGCCACTTCTTGCGCCGAGCCGTCTTTACAGAACGTTACGGACTCCATCCGCGTCGAGCAGACGGCCGAGTTGCTCGTCGAAGTACGCGATCAGCGCACAGTTGAAGACAAACAGGATATTCGGGCGCCTACTCATCGGCCTACTCGTCGGGGGTAGTCCTCGCCGTTGACGCTTCGCATGACCGATTTCTGGAACGTCTCCAGCGCGGCGGTCATCCGCGCCACCTGCTCGATGTTGTTCTTCTCGAAGGTCTTCTCGCCGGTCGGGTCCTGCTTAAGGTCGAGCAGGCGCTTCCTCTTGCCATGGTCGCCGACGTACAACTCGTAGCGGTCGTCCACCAGGGCGAGCGTGCCGTCCCAGAGGTTCTTCGGTAAGCCATAGTGTTTGCCGCCGGCATGCCAGTATGGAATGGGCCGTGGCCGCAGGTCGGTCTTGCCGTCGAGGATGTCGACGATGTCCAGCCCGTCGATAGGACGGCCGTCGGGCGCGGCCTTGAGGCCGAGAACGCCGGCCAGCGTGGGCAAATAATCGATCTGAGAGCACGGCGCCTCGATCACGCGCGGCTGCTTCCATCGCGCCGGCCACTCGGCCACCGAGGGCACACGGATTCCCGAGCGCGTAATCGAGCCCTTGGGATGTCCGTTGTCGCCGGAGTACCAGACCAGCGTGTTGTCGCGCCGCCCGTCGGCTTTCAGCCTGTCGCGCAGTTGGCCGATGGCTGCGTCGATGCCGGTGATCTCCGCCGCCCAGTTGCGTTCCTTCTCGGTGCGGTCCTTGTAGAGTTCGCGATACTGCTTCGCCGCGCCATGCGGCGCGTGCGGGCTGCCGAACCACACGGTGATAAAGAACGGCTTGTTCTGCTTGCGCGCCTGCTCGGCGAAGTGCAGGGCGTATCGAACCGACACCTCACTACTCTCGCCCCTGTTGTCGATCGGCTCGCAGTTGACGTGCTTGAAGCGCGGGTTGTCGTCGTACTTGTTGCCGCTCCAGGCCGCTGCGTCGTAGCCGCTGGCAACCGGGCCGCCCTTGTCGTCGTTGCCCAGATGCCACTTGCCGACGTGTGCGGTGAAGTACCCCCGCTCCCCGAACAGCCGCGGCAGGCATCGCTCCTGAAGATTGATCGGGTACGTGATGTTGGGCACACCCGTGCGGTTAGGCGTGCGCCCGGTCAGGAACGACGCCCGGCTGGGGGAGCACGACGCGGCCGGGCTGTAGAACCGGTCGAACCGCAGGCCGGTCTCTGCCATCTCGTCGAGCACCGGCGTCTTGACGAACGAGCCGGCGTAGCCGACCGCGGTGTGCTGCTGGTCGTCGCTCATCAGGAGGATCACGTTGGGTCGTTGGCCCTCCGGCGGCTGTGCCCACGACCAACGCGATGTCAGCAGCGCCGCGGCACCCGAAGCGGCTGTTTTCAGGAAATCACGGCGGTTGGCACTCGATATTCGCATGGTTTACACCTCCCGGAAGGATGAGTCACTGGCCTTCCTGTGGCCGCCGCAGGTCGTAGCAGAAGATGCCGCGCCCCCCCCGCAGCACCCATCGGCCGTCGGCCATCGCGTGCGCGCCGACGATCGGCCAGTAGCCGGTCGTTGACAGGTGCATCGTGTGCCAGTCAATCTCCAGGGGACGAAGGCGCCCCTTCTCGCCGATCGCGTAGTAGTTGAACTCCGTGTGCCCGTGCGAAGGATCGCGCAACACGAACACGCGGTCGTTCATCACCTGCACCGTGCCGGACGATCCGCAATCGGCCCGGCTGACGACCTTGCCCGTCTCGGCGTCGAGGGCGTAGAGCTTGCCGGTCGTGACGTTTCGGTAGAAGAACAGCCCGTCGCGGTACGGCGGCGCGGTTCGGTTGGCGTGGTATCGCTCATCCAGGACCCAGAGCGGCCTGGCTTCGGTCTCGGCCAGGCGATACGCGACCATGACGCGGTCGATCACTTCCTGTCGCACGATCGGGTCGCCCAGCCTGCGGACCGGGACGTCCTTCGGCACCCGGTCGCGATCGGCCTCGACGATCAGGACGTCGCCGCCGATCGACATCGTCACACCGTTGGCCCCTTCCCCCAAGCCCTGGATGGACCACTGCACCTTTCCGGAGCGCAGGTCGATGCCGTGGACGCTGTCGGCGCGGTTGGCGATCACCCGGGTCTTGCCGTCGCGCGTCCACGCGAGCGGCTGGGCGCAGGGGCCGGCCACGTTCTCCACCGCCCAAAGCACTGTGCCGTCGCGGACATCCAAGGCGCGCAACCCGCCGCGCAACTTCGGGCCGCCCGGCGCCACCAACACCCCGTCGATCACGGAGCCGACTTCACTCTCGCCGTTGGGCACAGACCATTCGATCTCCCCGGTCTGAGCGTTGTGGCAGCGCAGTTGCCCGTTCGATCCCGTCACGAACACCCGGCCCTCGCCCGCACACAGCCACGCCGTGTACGCGCCGCGTTTTCCCTTCCCGACCTCGTAGAGGCCGACGTCGGGCAGGACCGACTTCCAGAGCGTCTGTCCGGTCGCCGCATCGAGACAGAGCACCACGTCATCGCAGTGCTTGGCCCATAGCAGCGCCATGGTCCGCTGCTTCTTCTGCTCGAAGCCGGCCATGATGCCCGGCAGCGGGCCGGTGCTTCCCGGGCGGACGTAGAAGAAGTAGACCTTGCCGTCGTAGATGATCGGCGTGCCGCCGCCGGAAGCCGGCCCTTCGCGAAGCCACTTCCCCAGGTTGCTCTCGCCATACCGCGCCACCTGGCAGCGCCCGGGCATCGTCCGCTCGCTGGCCCACAGCAGTCTCGCGTCGGAGAGCTTCTCGACCAGCGGCCGGGGTCGTGAGTCGGCGGTCAGGCTCGGCCTCGGCCCGGCGAAGCAGGGCCACGCGTAGTCGTCCGCCAACGCGTACGCCTTGCGCAAGGCTTCGTCGCTGCGCGCCACCCCCATGAGCTTCGCCTCGACTTTGTGGGCTTGGCCCCACATGCCCGCGTACGTTCCCGTGAGTTTGCCATCCGACCAGCGGAGGTCCAGTTCGTACGTCGCCTGCTCGTCCTCGTCCCACACCAGTGCGGAGCCGACCGGGAAGTGCAGCGTCGCCTTGCCGGTGATGCGATCGCCCTCGCGCTTGAGCTTCGATACGTCCGCCTCTCCAAGCTTGCGCAGGTAGCCGCGAACCGCGCCGGTTACCATGCGCTCGCCTTGCACCGTCAGCGCAAGCGTCGGCGTCCGGCTTCCGGATACGGCGTCGGGCATCACCGCGGTCACCACCAGCGCATCGGGATGGGCAGGCGGATCGGTGCGCGTGATGTGGCCCAGCATGTTCCGCGCGGTGTTCACGCGCTTCCCGTCCTGGTAACTGTCCGCTTCGCCGGCGATCGTGTTGCCGACGAGTTCGCCGTCGAGTTTGAGCGTATGCCGCCCGCCGCGCACCGCCTCGCCTGTCACCTCGATATCCACGGTCGCGGTCAGCCGGTCCTCCGTGAGTTGCGCCTCGTGTCCTACGACCTTGGCCTGCCACTTGCCCGCGCCGGAGCGGCGGGGCGCGACCTTCGCCTCGGTCAGCGTGCCGTCGCTAAAGCGGAGGTCGATCCGGGCCTTCCCCCAGCGCGCGACACGGGCGTGGACGTGGAACAGACAATCGGTTTCCACGGTCGCGGTGACCGCCCCCTGTGCGCGGGCCCGCGCTTCGACGCGGCCATGCACCTCGCCGCGCAGCATCCGCCCGCCGACGACCGACCATGACAGATCGGACGGCTTAAGAAACAGCCCCTCGCCGCCGATCACCATCGGGCCGCGCTGGGCGAATTCGCTCTGAAATGTCCCCGCCCATCGGCCCCCCGTCCGCTTTGCGTCCAGCGTCAGGTCGGCCACATACACGCGATTCTCGCCGGGATAGGCAAGGTTGACGCGTGCCTGCCCGGTGAGCCGGTCATCCGTCAGGCGTAGTTGATCAACGTAAACCTGCCGATTGGCACGCCGGGCCGTGGACATCACCGCCCACGCCTGACGTAGGGCGCCGTCCTGCTCACCCAGGTAGAGCCACAAGTCGCCGCCGTCCCGAAGCACGCCCGGCAACCGAAGCTCGTGCCGCGTGTACGCGCCCGACTTCGCCAGTCGCGCTACGGCCCGGGAGGGCGGCTCGGCCGGCGATTCGGCGGCCGCGGCCGAGGCGGTGGCGGCGAAGGCCAACAGCAGGAGCGAATGAAGGCGTGTCATGTTGGGTCCCTCCTGGTTCGCGGGTCCGGGCCAAGCACGGGCCACCCGGTTTCGGAAACCGTTGCCGTCGGCAACACCACCGCCACGCCCGCCGCCCACGTGTTGGACGCCGTTTTCATGGTGGATATCTTCTTTGGCATACGAGTCCGCGAAGAGGGTGCGGCCGAGGTTAAACCGTTCACCGTCCACGCCAGTGGCGGTGAAAAAGGTCCGGCGGGGAGCGTCGTCGGCAAGCGGGACTTACGTGCCGGGACTCCAGTTCGCAGACTCTGGGGCTGCGACGGCCACCCGGGCGCCGGTCGCCCCGGTCGCCCTTCCAGGCGCGGGCGCCACCGCCGGCCGGCGCCTCCCTTGTTGTCTCAACCGACAAGGCCCCACGAACTTACCGCCTGCGGCGAAGGAGCAGCCCCAGGCCGCCGAGGCCCAGCAGCGCCAGCGTCGCCGGCTCGGGAATCGGCTGGGACTCGATGGTCAAAGAATCCATCACGGCCCCGATGTCGGCGGTGCTGAACTCGAAAGCGATGCCGTAGCCTTCCGGCAGGCTGCTCAGGTCCATCGCGGCCGGGTCGACCGAGAAGACCTTCGCGAAGCCCTCGATTCGGCCGTAGGCTTCCACAACGTCCTCCCATGCGGTCCACACGTCAACGATTCCATCGCCGTCGGTGTCCACGCCGGCGCGGGCCTGCACGGCGTCCACCCACGGCCCTGCGCTGGTGAGGGTGGCCATGTCGCCGTTCGTAGAGAAGCCGTCGTCCCCCTCGTAGCCGTCGTTGGCCTGGATGATCATGAGGAACTCGCCCTCGGCGAAACCGACGGTCGGGTCCGGATGGGTCTTG